>JAWLEI010000092.1:0-11902 GCA_041686195.1 Desulfovermiculus sp. | reverse complement strand
AGACGGCGTTTTTTGTCTTCCTCATATTCGCTGAAGTTTCCGTCAAACCAGACCACCCGGCTGTCGCCTTCAAAGGCCAGGATGTGGGTGGCCACCCGGTCCAGGAACCAGCGGTCATGGCTGATGATCATGGCGCTGCCGGCAAAGCTCTGCAAAGCGTCTTCCAAAGCCCGCATGGTGTTCACGTCCAGGTCGTTGGTCGGCTCGTCCAAAAGAAGCAGATTGGCCCCTTCCTTGACCATCATAGCCAGGTGGACCCGATTGCGCACCCCGCCGGAGAGCTCTCCCACTTTACGCTGCTGTTCCGCGCCGGTGATGTTGAACCGGGCCACATAAGCCCGGGAATTGACCTCCCGGTTGCCCAGCCGGATGGTGTCACGGCCTCCGCTGATAGCCTCCCACACCGTCTGCTCCGGATCCAGCTTCTCCCGGCTCTGTTCCACATAGGCCAGCTGCACACTGGGACCCAAACGCAGGGTTCCATCGTCCGGAAATTCCTGGCCGGTGATCATGCGGAACAGGGTGGTTTTACCCGCTCCGTTGGGTCCGATGATGCCCACAATGGCACCTGGAGGAACAGTGAAGGACATACCCTCCATGAGCAGGAGATCGTCATAGGCCTTACGGACCCGGTCGGCTTCGACCACAACATCGCCCAGACGAGGCCCCGGGGGGATAACGATCTGCAACTCCTCATTCTGGGTGTCGGCGCTGGAGAGCAGATCAGAATACTTGATGATCCGCTCCTGGTTTCTTTTGTGCCGGTCTGCCGGGCTCATGTGCAGCCATTCCAGTTCCCGGGCCAGGGTGGTCCTCCATTTCTTGTCCACTCTCTTTTCCTGCTGCATCTTGGCCTTTTTCTGCTCCAGCCAGGAGGCATAGTTGCCTTTCCAGGGCACACCCACTCCCCGGTCCAGTTCCAGAATCCACCCGGCCACGTTATTTAAGAAATAGCGGTCATGGGTAACGGCAATGACCGTTCCCGGGTAGGTCTGCAGGTGATGCTCCAGCCAGGCCACGGTCTCGGCGTCCAGGTGGTTTGTGGGCTCGTCCAGAAGCAGGATGTCTGGCTGCTGGATGAGCAGCCGGCACAGGGCCACCCGCCGTTTTTCCCCGCCGGATATTATCTCTACCGGGGTGTCTCCCGGGGGACAGCGCAGGGCCTCCATGGCCATTTCCAGGCGGCTGTCGATGTCCCAGGCGTTGACCGCATCCAGTTTTGATTGGACCTCGGCCTGGCGGTTGATGAGCTTATCCATGGCTTCGTCGTCCATGGGCTCGGCGAACTTGGCGTTTATGTCTTCAAATTCCTGCAAGAGATCAAAGGCCTGCTGGGCCCCTTGGGCCACCACTTCCCGCACTGTTTTGTCTTCGTCCAGTTGGGGTTCCTGCTCCAGGTAGCCCACGATGTATCCAGGAGCCAGGTGGGTCTCACCCTCAAAATCCTGGTCCACACCGGCCATGATCCGCAGGAGGGAACTTTTTCCAGAGGCGTTTAAGCCGATGACTCCGATCTTGGCCCCGTAGAAATAGGACAGGGAGATGTCCTTGATTACCGGCTGGTGGTTGTAGTGCTTGCTCACTCCCATCATGGAGTAGATGATCTTATTCGGTTCGTGCTGGCTCATGAACTGTTCTCGCTTTTCGTGTAGAGTTTTGCAAAATATGGGCGCATTTGTTGCACTGATCAAATGTTGAGGCATTCTGAAGGACGAAAGGTCCCAGGGTCAAGGGGCAAATATGGGTACAGACAATGTGGTGGTCTTTTGGGAAGTCATTGAGTGGCTCGATCCAAGTTGAACATGGCCATCCCTGAGAGAGCCCTGTTTTTCTCTTAGTGGTTATAGCCAGATTTGCCTCCGGCAGGCTCTTTATTACGCGGCAATGTGTACCTGATTGACTTTTATGTGTACAAATACTATATGGATGTACATTATATAGAAATTCAAAAAGGAAATATCATATGGAAGTCAATGTCAAAGAAGCCAGGGCACAAATCAGTGCACTTCTGGATAAAGCCCAAAAAGGGGAGGAGGTTACGATCCTCCGCCGAGGAAAGCAGATTGCTCGTCTTGTCCCGGTTGATGGTCCTTCCAAGAGATTGCCTGATCTTACCGAATTTCGAAATTCGATTGCAGTGAAAGGAAAGCCTCTCAGCCAGGCCGTGATCCAGGGCAGGGAGGAGGAAAGGTACTAATGGCTTATATTGATACCAGCGTGCTAACGGCCTACTACTGCCCCGAACCCATGAGTCAACAAGCCCAGGCTATTCTCAGAGACCAAAAGCCAACTTTGAGTTCTTTGACTGAATTAGAGCTTTTTTCTGCCGTTGCCAGAAAAGTACGCACTGCGGAGCTTGCAAAAACTGATGCACATCGAATTACCGCCCAATTTTCAGCACATGTTGACAGTGGCTTGTTTGTTTTGGTTGCAGTTGAAAATCAACATTGGCGTTTAGCAAGGGGATGGCTTGGTCTTTTTTTCACTGCCTTAAGAACACTGGATGCACTTCATTTGGCCATTGCCTCTTGTGAGGAGTTAGAATTTGTTACTTCAGATAGAGTGTTGTATCAGGCAGGTACAGAATTGGGAGTGAGGGTACAGTTTCTGACCAACGACTGATTGAAGTTCGTAATATTTTACAAGATGTTAGGAGTATTCTATGTCCCGTGTACTCATTGAACCAGCCGATTATACCACCTGCCTGCCGGCTGTGCGCAAGGCCCTGCAGATTTTTCCCCAGGACATGGCCGGCAAAAAGGTGCTCATAAAACCCAATGTCCTGCGCACGTCCAAGCCGGATGAAGGTATTGTGACCAATCCGGCCCTGCTCCAAGCAGTGGTCCAGGCGGTGGAGGAGCAGCACCCGGCTTCGATCATCGTCGGCGATAACCCCGGGCTGTTCAACTATGGGGATAATGAACGCTGCTTTGAACAGACCGGGCTGATGCAGGCAGCCGGAGGGTGTTACCAAAACATAGGGACAGAATCGGTGCAAATGGATTTCGATCCCACCCTTTTGCCTCAGGTCGGGGTGTCCAAGGCAGTGCTGGATGCAGACGTGGTCATCAGCCTGCCCAAGTTCAAGACCCACGGCTTGACCGTGATCACCGGAGCGATCAAGAACAGCTACGGTATCCTGCCGGGTGGTCTCAAAGCCAAGCTGCACAAGGCCTCCAAGACACCGGAACGCTTTCAGGAAGCCATTGTGGAGGTCTTTCGGCTCCGGGTTCCGGATCTGTTTATCATGGATGCGGTGGTGGGCATGGAAGGCAACGGCCCGGCCTCTCCTGATCTGCGTAATATCGGACGTATCCTGGCAGCGGACAATGCAGTGGCCATGGATGCGGTAATGGCTGCCATGATGGGCTTGGAACCGGGCCGGCTCCGTTCGCTGCAAAAGGCCAAGGAGCTCGGCCTTGGAGATTATGATCTGCAATCCATACAGATTATGGGTGAGCTGAAACAAATTCCGGATTTCAAGCTCCCGCCACTGAGCGGGGAGCACCATATGGACAATGAGGAAATTCAGGGTTTGCTTGGGTCCAAGGCCGGGCTCAAACCACAGGCTGACCCCGAGCTGTGCACAGCCTGTGGAGAATGCATTGAGCATTGTCCGGTATCAGCTCTGTCCATGGGTAATGACAACATTCCGGAGGTGGATGCCGACACCTGCATCACCTGCTTCTGCTGTCAGGAGTTGTGTCCGGAAAAGGCTATGAGCTTGCAGTAGGTTCAGCAGCAAACAAGGCCGCGCCCAAGGCGCCCATAATCTGGGGGTTTTCCGGGATGAACAGCTTGCAGCCGGTCAGGTGTTCCAGCTCCCGGACCACCCCTTGATTGAAAGCCACTCCTCCACTCATGGCCAGCTTGGGCTCTCGTCCTACCCGGTCCAGCATGGATACGGTCCGTTTGGCGATGCTGCGGCAGACCCCCTTGCAGATGACTTCCACCGGGGTATCCTCGGCAATCAGGGAAACGACTTCGCTTTCGGCAAACACAGTGCACAGGGAGGATATGGTGGCTGTCTTTCGGGAGTGGACGGCCATATCACCCATATCTTCCAAATCGATCTCCAGGGTGCGGGCCATCATTTCCAGGAACCGCCCGGTTCCGGCCGCGCATTTGTCGTTCATCTGGAAGGTGCGCACACCGCCCTGGCTGTCCACGGCAATGACCTTGGTATCCTGGCCGCCGATGTCGATAATGGTCCGCACCCCGGGAACCAGATGAGCCATGCCCCGGGCGTGGCAGCTGATCTCGGTGATTTCAGACTGGGCAAACGTCACCGCCGCCCGACCATATCCAGTGGATACGCAGCCAGCGATCCGGGAAGACCAGCCCCCTTCCTCCAGGATATTTTCCAGCTTGGCGGCTGTTTTTTTGCTGCTGGCTCCGGTAGAAAAGATATGGGTATGAAGTATCCGGCCCTGGGCGGAAATAAGAGCCATCTTGGCGGTCAGGGAGCCAATATCAACGCCCAGAAAGACCTGACCGTCTTGATGGGCAGAAGACGGAGAAGTCCGTTTGCCTCTTTTCAAAAGCTCGGCAAAACCCTGCAGTCTGGTCCGGATCTGCTCCTGGCCCACATGCCGGCTGTCTATGCAATCCCCATGGATCTCCAGAAAAGGTATATTTCTTTCTTTCAAAGCATCGAAAATAGGTTTGACCCCTCCGCACCCCTGGCGGCATCCCCAATGGGAAAAATGGATAGCCCCATCAGCCTGGAATTCTTCAACCATCCGGAGAACTTGATCCACCCGGTTATCGACCGGCCCCAGAAAAGGATTGCTGAGCATCTTGCGGGCCAGACTCTCATGCGGGGTGTGGGGATCCAGCTTCGGCCAGTTGACCTGGCTCAATTCATCAGCTGCTACATGCATGTTCCACCCACTTTCCAGGTTTACGATCTCGTTTCCCGGCACGTAGGGATAGGCCAGGAGCCAGATCAGGCGAGGCATTTGGTCCTTTGGGTCTGTTTCGTTCTTTTCAGCCTTCAACTGTGCTGTCAGATCATGATAGCAGTCGTGAGCAAAGCGGGTGCCCATCATTAACAGGGAGCACAAATGCAGGGTAAAGGCCAAATGGCCGGAAAGAGAGCACCCCGGCCGGGTCCGGAGCTGATTCACCCGGTGCATAAGCTCTGAGGTGCGGTTGCTCAGGGAGAAGACCTTTTCCCAGTCCTCAAAGCCGGCCCTTGGTTTTCCGCTCAGCTGGAGCAAGGTTTCCTCCAGTTCCTTAAGTTGAGCGGCCAGATAGGTTATGGCCTGGGGAGTGGGTTCTTGAGGTACGTCCAGGAGGAGATAGGGACGGTTGGTGCGCAGGGCCAACTCTTCCAGGGTCTTGTTCTGTCCGTCGCAGAGATGGGAGGTCCCTACAATCAAGGAATACTCAGGCAGATATCCCTTGAGGGCCGCCCCGAGGGTGGCCCGGTGGAAGGAACAGGTTTCCCGGGAAAATCCTTGATTTTCAGTTGCTTCCAGGCAGGGAGGAGCCATGTGGGTTCCGGACAGGATAGGGGCCAGGAACTCTGTGAACATGGGGGTGGCCTGATAGAGATGCAAAAGCTCGGCCGGGACCAGAAAGCCGGACAGCACGGACAGGCTGGAACGTTCAAAGCTTTGACTGAGCAGCCATGCCGTCTGGTACCGTATGCGGTCCTCCACAGGCCGTTTCCGGCTGCGCCAGACAGGAGAGCGCCACAGATAGGAGCGGACCAGCCATTTGGCATACATGCGTTGCATTGCCGGGTTCATGTCAGCTTTGCCTCCGATCAGCTTTGCCTCCGGCAAATCTGATATATTTTATTGCCCCAAAACGGGCAATAAGCTCATTTTGGGTTTCATACAAGGGTCTCCAAAAAGGCCTGAATTCGAGTAGTTAGTTGACCACGGTCCTCATGCAGGGCGTCCTGCTCTAAGTGCACACAAGGGAGGTTGTGTCTTTTCAGTTCAGCTTGCAATCGGGGAAGGTCGGCCTGGGACAGATCGCAGAACTTCAAGGTATGAATGATCACCCCGTGGCAGGCCTGATGAAGGGCCAAGTTCACAGTTCGTTCAATACGTTCTTTGGACCCCAGCATCCTGGCGCATGGCGGCCTGGACAGCATTCTGTGGGCTATGGCCTGCACAGGTGGAAGTTCGGTGTCGGTCAGGGGAAGAATATCGCGTTCTCCGCTGCATATATCCTCACAGACGACATCGCCGCCCAGCTCAGAAATACGCTGGACAAGATCCGTATCCTCGATGACCGAGCCGGTCAGGAGCAGGCGGGGTTTTCCTTGTGGCGGCTGTGTGTCAGTTCCGGCTCTCAGCTCCTGGGCCCTGCCGGCCAATGTGTCTTTCGTTTCTGCCGGGAGGTGGGCCTGACTGAAGCGGACCAGATCCAGAAACCCGGATCCGGGCAGGAGGTGCGGGACCCGGCTGCGCAGGTCTGAGATCTCAGCCAGCTGGGAGCGGATGTGATTCATATCCTGGATGGCCTGGCTCAGATCGGACTGGTTTATTGTCCGGCCGGTTCTGATCTCCAGATCGGTGAGGAGAGCCTGGAGCTGGGCGCCAAGAAACTCCTGGGCCAAGGGGTCGCGCCTCCTGGGGATATCCAGTCTGATGACTTCCTGAGAGGGGCTGTATCTGGCTATGATGTCCGCCAGACGACGCATGGGGTCACAGGAGAGAACCAGGAGTATAAGTGGAGGCACGTTTTCAGATCCTTGCAGGCACAGGCTGCACAGGCGGCGGACATAAGGGCAAAAGGCGGAAGGAAGAAGGCTCTCGGCCCCGGAGCTGTCCTCTGGGTGAGCATCGGTCAGGAGCTTATGAGGCCTCAGACCGGCGGCCACAATAAGCTCCAAAGGGGTGTAGGAACAGACCCAGCCCAGGGTTTGGGGATTCTGGTGCATAGTTATTTATTTGAGGATTTAAATTTTGAGTTTTGTAAGGAAGTTGTCACTATTTAACCACCCCTGGGGTGGTTGGGGTGATGACACTGATACCTTATTTAAAGGGACTCTTAACCGTGAAGATGGCCTGCCCTTAGGGACAAGGGCGGCCTACGGTTGCAACCCAGCTCGTGGTTTTTTGGGTAGGGCGGTCCTCTCCGAGGGCCAGCCCTCTTCGTAACCAGTTTCTTTCTCGATCAAACTGGCTGTCTCCCGCCAGAGGCGGCGCTTGTATGAAACTCGAAGTTAGCTTATGCGGTATTGGCTTTTTCTTTGTTACGAGGGTCCCCCCTCGTAACGTCTTTTCTTGGGGCTCCAGCCCCCGTCTACACCATCTCTGTAGAGCATGAGACCAGAGAAGAAAAAAGCAGATGGCCGGAGCCATAAGACAAAGACGTCCCCAGGGAGGACCCTGGGAACGAAGAAAAGGTACAAGAGGGCGAATGATTATTCGCCCCTACTACCTGCTGATCCGTACGTTTTATAATTGATCAACCCGGCAAATTCACTTTTTGGGCGCTTTGGCCCAAAAAATATTTCAGATTTGCCGGAGGCAAAGCTGAACTCTGGAATCATGCCCCACGGTGTCAAATGTGTAAAGTTGAGTTCACAGGGTGGACTTCAGGATATACGTTTTTATTTTCGTCATTGTGCGCAGGATTGGACCTGTTTCCTCGTATGGGCTGAAGGCATTAAAAACAGTCATTGTTCGTCAACGAGAGGGCTAAGGTTTGCACGGTTCGTATATTTCTGTAGTCGTACCTGTATACCGGGAACAGGCGTCTATACACGATTTCTTGACCCATGTAGGCCATGTCTTTTCCGGTGCTGAGCATGAAATCATTGTCGTGGACGGCAGTCCGGGTCGGGAGACTCTTGCTGCTGTTCATGATCCGGACATAAAGGCCGTGCCCTCTGCTCCCGGGCGAAGCAGGCAGATGAATCACGGCGCGAGCATGGCTTACGGCGATATTCTGCTTTTCGTCCATGCCGATACCCGTCTGCCCGACCATGCTCCGAACGTGATCCTTCAGGCCTTGGCAGAGGAAAAAATTGTGGGCGGGGCGTTTTCCTTAGGCATCGATTCCCGGGAACCTTTTTTACGGGTCATCGCCTTTGTTGCCAATCTCCGAACCCGCTGGACCAGGGTGCCTTACGGAGACCAGGCCATATTTATGCGCACAAAGGACTTTATAAACATAGGAAGATTCCCAGACATCCCGCTTATGGAAGACCTGGAACTCATGCACCGAGTCAAAAGGCAGGGCTGGCGGATCGTTATTCTCCCCCAAAGAGTTTTGACCTCTCCCAGGCGTTGGCTGCAGGAAGGGAGATTGACGGGTACGCTGAGGAATTGGGTCCTTCGCATCCTGTACCACTGCGGGGTGCCGGCCGAAAAACTGGCCGGGTACTACAAAGTTGCCAATACATCCAGAGACTCATGAAATGACCGGCATAATAATCATGCTCAAGTATCCCCAGCCGGGTATGGTCAAGACCAGGCTGGGCAAGGAGGTGGGAGCCAAACGGGCAGCCGAGCTCTATCGTTTTTTTGTGGCCTGTGAACTGCTCACTGCGCAAAGCCTGCACGTCCCAATCCTACTTAGCTGTCATCCCCAACGGCCTTTGTCCGCTTACCGGGACTGGCTGGGCGGGGAGTACAGGTATATATCCCAGGGAGACGGGGACCTGGGCGTAAAGATGAGCACCTCGTTTGAGACAGCCTTTGATCAGGGACTGTCCCGGGCGATCCTGATAGGCAGCGACATTCCCCATCTGCCTGCGGCGTACATCCAATCCGCCCTGTCCCGCCTCCAGGACCACGACGCGGTCATCGGACCGGCTCTGGACGGAGGCTATTACCTGCTGGGCCTGCACTGCCGCAGCTTTCATCCGAAGATATTTGAAGAAATCCCCTGGAGTACGTCCCAGGTATTGGCCCTGACCCAAAAAAGACTGGGAGACCATGATCTGAAGACGTTTTTGCTCCCCAATCTGAGAGATATTGATACCCTGGAGGACTTGGAAAGTCTGTTCCCTTTGCAAGATTTACCTGCAGCTTTGCCCCAAGACCTGGAGCAGGCGATTCAAAATCTTGTGAATTCGTCCGGACAGAGCTGAACACTTGGATGAAACTTAGCTTAATGTTAAGAGGCCTGCCCTTGGGGGCAAGGGCGGCCTACTTGCTAGCCGGGCTTTTCCAGTAGGGCGGGCTTGACCCCAAGCCCTGCCATCTTTGCATACTGGATCAAACAGGTGGCCGCCGCCGGAGGCAAAGCTGAACGGTAACCAATCACCTGTTCGGCCCCGGCAAAGAGGGCAGGAGGTTGTTGACCGCTTCCGGACCCCAGGTCCCGGCTTCATATGTGTGCAGGCGTTTGCCCTGGTCCGGACAGTCGCACTCGATGAGAATAGGGGTCAGAAAGCCCCAGCAAAGCTCCACTCCGTCCTGTCTCCAGAACAGGGTATGATCTCCAAGCAGGCAGTCCAGAAGGACTTTTTGATAGGCCTCCAAAACCGGTCCGGTGTAGCCCTGGTTGTAGTCAAAGTGCATCTTGACCGTGCGCAGGCAGACCTTGGGACCGGGGACCTTGGTCTGGAAGCTGAGGTGTATCTCCTCTTTGGGCTGGATGCCCAGGGTCAGCCGGTTGGCCGAAATGTCTTCGCCCAGAATCCCTCGGAACATGGAGTTGGGCACGTGCTTGAACTGGACCTTTATCTCGGTTCGCTTTTCGGCCAGCCGCTTGCCTGAGGTCAGATAGAAGGGCACTCCCTGCCAGCGCCAGTTGTCGAGGAATACCTTCATGGAGGCAAATGTGGGGGTCAGGGACTGTGGATCAACGTTGGGTTCCTCCCGGTAACCACGGACCTTTTTCCCCTTGATTTGTCCAGCAGCGTACTGGCCGAGGACCAGGTAATTGTCCAGCTCGCTGGTGGGAAAAGGACGCAGACAGCGGTAGACCTTGGTTTTTTCGTCCCGGACCCGCTCAGCCTCAAATATGGAGGGCGGCTCCATGGCGCACAGGGCCAAAAGCTGCATCATGTGGTTCTGGAACATGTCCCGCAGGATCCCGAAGCGGTCGTAGTATCCAGCCCGGTGCTCCACCCCGAGCTGCTCCGCGGCAGTGATGCTCACGGAATCGATGTATCGCCGGTCCCAGATGGGCTCGAAAATGGAGTTGGCAAAGCGGAGCATAAGAATGTTCTGAACGGTCTCCTTGGCCAGGTAGTGGTCGATGCGGAAGATCTGGTGCTCGGCAAAGCTGGAGTGCAAAGCCTTATCCAGCTCTCTGGCGCTCTCCAGATCGTGACCAAAGGGTTTTTCGACCACGAAACGGATCCAGCTTCCGGCTTTTGAGTCTTCCTGGGTCAGACCGGCCCGGCCCAGCTGGTGGGCAATTGCCGGGTACACATTGGGCGGCACAGCCAGATAGAAAAGCCGGTTGCCCTGAGTGGCAAAGGTGACGTCCAGCTCGTCCAAAAAGCTCTTCAAGCTGGTGAAAGTCTCCTCCTGGTCATAGGATACCGGGTGGTAAAAGAGACGCTGGGAGAGGGCATCCCAACCCGTAGGTTCCCGGTCGGGCTCCGGTTCCACACTGCGGCGCATGGACTTCCGGAAATCGTCGTGGGAGAGCCTGGACCTGGCCGTGCCTACAATGCAGACATTCTCCGGCAGGAGCTGGTTTTGGTACAAAGCGAACAACGAAGGGAAGAGCTTGCGCCAGGTCAAGTCCCCAGTGGCACCGAAGATGACGATAACGGCCGGGTCCTGGACCCTCTCCAGCCGGCACAGGGCCGGATCCAGACTTTCGGCCTCAACTTTTGACATATCGGGGGTGTTGGGCTGATCGGCCATGACTGCGTTTACTCCTTGGATCTGGGTTGGGGCTCATCGGACCCAGCCTTTTTTACTTCATGGCCGCCGAATTGCTGGCGCAGGGCAGCCAGGACCCGGTCCGGGAACGTGTTTTCCCGCCTGGAGCGGAAGCGCTCCATTAAGGACAGGGTCAGGACAGGGGCGCTGGAGGCGGTTTCCACTGCCTGGAGCACGGTCCAGCGGCCTTCTCCGGAATCCTGGACATAGCCTTGAATGTCGTCCAGCTTGGGACTGTTGGCAAAGGCCAGCTCGGCCAGCTCCAAAAGCCAGGATCTGATCACGCTGCCCTGGTTCCAGAGGTGGCTGAGTTTGCAGTAGTCCAGGTGCTGGGCATAGGGGGAGTCTTCAAGAATTCCGAAGCCTTCGGCATAGGCCTGCATCATCCCGTACTCGATCCCGTTGTGGATCATCTTCACGAAGTGACCGGCCCCGGTGGGTCCACAGTAGAGGTAGCCATCTTTTGGAGCCAGGGCGGTAAAAATGGGTTCGGACAGGTCGTAGGCCTCCCTCTGCCCACCGATCATAAGACAGTACCCCACCTCCAGCCCCCAGACTCCTCCGCTGGTGCCCACGTCCATGTAGTGGATCCCTTTTTCGGCCGCTGCCTGCGAGCGGCGGATATCGTCCTTGTAATAGGTGTTGCCGCCATCGATGACCACGTCGCCAGGGTCGACCAGATCCAGGAGGACCTCCAGATGTTGATCCACGATCTCCCCGGCTGGGAGCATCATCCACACTATCCGTGGGGACTTCAAAGCCTGGATCAGTTCTGGCAAAGAGAAGCAGGCCTGGGCCCCTTGTTCAGCCAGTTGCTTTGTTTTCTCGGGTGTCCGGTTGAAGGCGGCCACTTCATGTCCGTGGTCCAAAAGACGCCTGGACATATTCATGCCCATCCGGCCCAGTCCGACCATGCCTATTTTCATACAGTTCTCCTTTGAGATTTCCGCCGGCAAATCTCAAATATTTTTTGCCCCAAGGCGGGCAAAAAAGGGAAACTTGCCGGATTGATCAGTGATGAAACTTTGGGATGTCCTTCTCCGTCATTGCCCGGCCCAGATCCTTTGAATACACCGGGGTCAGGCTCA
>JAWLEI010000091.1:0-11967 GCA_041686195.1 Desulfovermiculus sp. | reverse complement strand
GGGCCGGGGCCAGGGTATAGCCGTTGACCGCCTCAGCCACGCTCAGTCGCTGCTCCGGATACCAGCCGTTTTCAGGTGTGCCGTCCGGACGCTGCCTGGTGCACAGGGCATGGATGCCCATGAGCGGACTGGGGTCGCAGACCGGGCTGTCCGAGCTGAACAACAGACGTACTCCGGCATCGAGCATGGAACGGAAGGCATAAGCCCATTTTCCCCGCTGGCCCAGGCAGGTATCCAAGAGGGCGATATCGATGACCTGATTGCTGGGTTGTACGCAGACGTCCACCGGCAGACGGGCCAAACGTCTTAGATCTTCAGGCCGGACCATCTGCAAATGCTCGATGCGGTGATTAAAGTGAGGCGGAGCCGAGGGGCGGGATTGATCCTTTGTTCTTTGTTCATGCACCTGCTCCAGGATGGAGATCACTTCCCGGCTGGAACGGTCGCCAATGGCGTGAATCATGACCGCCAGTCCGGCCGTATCCGCCTGCAGAACCATATCCCGCAATTCATGCATGGGGATCAGGGGGAGGCCCTGGCCTCCGTCCTCATAGGGGGCAATCATCCAGGCCGTGCGAGCGCCCATGCCCCCGTCGGCAAAATATTTCAGATGTCCCAGGCGCAGGCACTCAGATCCAAACCCGGTCCGCAGCCCCAGAACTGCAGTCCGATCCACGGTCTCCCCAGGCAGACTGGACCAGCAGTGAAGGGCCAAATCGCCTTCCTGGTCCAGACGCTGCCAGCAACGAAGGGTTCGGGCCCCGTCAACAATCGCCTCTTTGAGACGAACATCATGGATAGCGGTCAGGCCCAGAGAGTGCAGAATCGGAATGCCGGCCCGCATAGCCTGCAGCAAATGTTCTTCTCCGGGGTCGGGGATGGCAGCTTTGACCAGCCCGATAGCCTGTTCCTTAAGGATTCCATCCGGCTGTCCGTTCTTGTCCCGGCTGATGAGACCCTCTGGCGGATCAGGGGTCTGGCTGGTGATTCCGGCCAGATCCAGGGCCGTGCTGTTTACGGCAAAAAGATGCAGATCGCACCTGGCCAGGGCCACAGGGTGATTCGGCGCAGCCCGATCCAGGTCGTACCGAGTCGGCATGCGCTTCTCGGGCCAATCTCCTTCGTTCCAGCCCTGTCCCTGGATCCATTCTCCGGGTTGGGCCAGCTGTGCGGCCTGAGATACGCTGTCCAGGACTTCCTGCAAAGAGGACATGGGGGCCAGCTCCAGTCCGGTCCGGCCCAGGGCCCAGTCCTGATAGTGAAAGTGAGAATCCATGAGTCCGGGCAGAAGCAGGCGGCTTTGAGCATCAAAGACCTGGGTTTCGGACCGGGCTGTTTTGAGTATATCCCGGGTATCGCCTACTGCCAGGATTCGTCCGCAGCCCATGGCCAGGGCAGAAGCCTGTGGGAGACTTGGATCCTGGGTATGAATGCGGGCATTGTGGATAATGAGATCTGGTGCAATGTCACAGTTCACAGAAGAAAACCTTGAGGAAAGGGGTCATGGGGGTCAAAAACAAACTCGTGCCGGCCGGTGATGGAAGCGGCTCCCTGAATGCGCACTTCCACGCCGGGAATATTGCCTATGTATGTGGTGTTTGCAATTGTGGCCTGAAAAGTTGTTCCTGTTGGACTCTGATTTGTATAGGTCTGGCCAGGTTCCACGTAACCAAGATGGTGCAGGAGGGTGAGCTTGGCCGCCGTGCCGGTGCCGCAGGGAGAACGGTCCACATGGGCTTCCCCGTAGATGACCACGCTCTGGCCGGCCAGTGGATTTGATGGATTTAGGGTGTAGAACTCAACCACATCAACGCTGTTTACCTCCGGCCGGGTAGGGTGGGCCACCTGCAGCTGGCGGTTGGCCTGGCCGATAATCTCCATACCCAAAGATGTCAGCGTTTTTGTGTCCTTCAATGTCAAGTCAAGCTGGTCGATATCCACCATGACGAAGAAACCGCCCACGCAGACTGTATCTACCAAAATGGTGTCCATATTTGGTATGTATATTTCTTCATCCGTTCGGTAGACAAAGGACGGCACGGTCTGGATGGTTACCCCCTGCACCCGGGAGCCGTCCCATACAGCACTCGTTGCCATGGGACCGGAAGGAGTATCCACTATAAGTTCCACTTGCGGCCCCAGGGCTTGTATGCCGCCCAGTTCCAGCATGGTGGTCACCGCTCCTATGCTCGCATGGCCGCAGAGATATGGATAGCGCCGGGGATCCATGTAAATGAGTCCAAAGGCGGCTTGATCCGACACGGGCTCAGTGACAACGGCGGCAAAGATATCGCGGTGGCCCCGGGGTTCTCTGGTCAGCAGGCAGCGGATATGGTCCAGATGGGTTTGGAAGTATTCCCGTTTGGCTTTCATATCTTTTCCCCGGATGGGAGGCAGGCCGTTGACCACCAAGCGGGTGGGTTCTCCTGCGGTGTGGGAGTCGATGCTCACCATCGGATCCGGAAAGCGGGTATGAAAGCCGGAGCTGAGGTCTTGTATGGGCATAAGGTCTATTGCTTTGAGGTTTCAGCGCCGCCGCTGGCCGCACTGAAACCTATATTATTGATTTGTCAAGAAAATGCCAGTTTGATCCAGGATGAAACTGGCGCGTGGGTAGTAGGGGCGAAAAATCTTTCGCCCTCTTGGGCCAGTCACCGGGGGCAAGTCTCGTTTCATACCAGAAACGTGTGTTCTCTCAACACTCATATTACCCTTCCTCCAAGGGCAAGATCCGACAATGCTGAGGAGGGATGTGCACTGTGACTGGGTCCCCCTCTTGTAAGGGTTTTTCCCGGCCGATGTTGATGGCGTGGATCACAGTCCCGGATTCCAACTCCACAAAGTACCACGCTTCCCCGCCCATGTACATGCGGCTCGTGATTTGGCCTGGAAAGGTGTTAAGTGCCGATCCGGAGGGCGTTTCAGACTGTGAAAAGACCTGCAGTTTCTGGGCTCGAACCATGAGCTCTACGGATTGATTCTCTGTCCAGCCGGCATCGTGATCAGAATAAAGGATCGTTCCGTCGTCAATTTGCAATTTGACCAATCCTTCTTCTCGGCCCAATAACGTGCCCTTATGAAAATTGCAGTGCCCCAAAAAGTCGGCCACAAAGTGGTTGCTGGGCTTATCATAGACCTCTTCCGGGGTCCCTTCCTGCTGAGTACGGCCGTCTTTCATGACAATGATCCTGTCCGACATGCTCAAGGCTTCACGCTGGTCGTGGGTGACGAAGATGGTGGTAATCCCCAGCAGGCGCTGCAGGTTGTCCACTTCCTGACGCATCTGCTCGCGCAGGTTTTCGTCCAGGGCAGACAAGGGCTCGTCCATGAGCAGGACGTCGGGCTCAATGACAATGGCCCGGGCCAGGGCGATGCGTTGCTGCTGGCCACCGGAGAGCTGGGCCGGCTTGCGGTTTTCTACTCCAGGCAGACGTACGGTCTCCAGAGCCTTGCTTACCCGTTCCTTGATCTCTTTTTTAGATACATTACGGTACTTGAGGCCAAAGGCCACATTATCGAAAATGGTTTTGTGCGGGAACAGGGCATAATCCTGGAAGATCATGCCCAGGTTTCTCTTATGCACCGGCACGTCGTTGATCCGCCTGCCCTTGATAAAGATATCCCCATCCGTGCAGGTCTCTAATCCGGCGATCATGCGCAGGATGGTCGTTTTTCCGCATCCGGAGGGACCAAGCAGGGTGACCAGAGAGCCTTCTTCAATATCCAGATTCATATGTTCCACAGCCAGGACATTGTCGAACCATTTGGCCACATTGCGCAACTGGACCATGGCAGAACGTTGGGAGTCACTCACACCATTGCTCTCGTTGGTTAGAGGTCTTTAAGGAGTGTTCAGTGTTCAGATTTGCATCCAGCAAATCTGAAATACTTTTTTCCCCAAACGGGTAAAAAAAATTGCCGGATTGTTCAATAGTGAAACTTGTGGATAAACCCCTCCGTCATTGCCCGGCCCGGCACTCACTTGCAGTATGGAGACGGTAGTTAAGCACAAAGCTTCACCCTGCAAGTGAGTGCCGGGCAATCTAGGGGGAAAGCCATGCTATTTGCTCTGGATTCCAGCCTGCGCTGGAATGACGAACAAGTTGAATTTTGTTTCATGCGAGTCCCGCCCGCGGTGGTAACACGTTTCAGCAAGAATACGAATGAATTATAAGTCATTTCTTTCTGAAACCGAACACTCGTATGAAACGAGACTTTACCCTGAAGAGGGCCTGCCCTTGAGGGCAAGGGCGGCCTACTTGCGAGTCGGGCTTTTTCGTAGGGCGGGCTTGCCCCCAAGCCCTGCCCTTCTTTGCCAGTTTCATGCTCGATCAAACTGGGCGTCTGCGGCCAGCGACGGTGCTGACACCTGAAACCTCAATGCTCTGGTCTCTGACTACTGACCTCTGACGTCTGATCTCTGTCCTCTGACGTCTGTCTTCCATTTAGGCTCCGGACATGACCCGGTCCCATTTTTCAGCCCATTCGATCTGGTGGTTGTTCCAGTATTCGGGGTTGGCAAACAAATAGCCCTTGAGCTCCCCGGTAGGATCAAAAGCCGGCAGCTTTTGCACCGACTCAGGCATGTCCACCTTGGTCGGATCCAGGCTGGGCGGATATTTTTGGGCTTCGGCCACGGCAATTGCCGCCTCTGGTTCCAGCATGACGTTTAAGAGCTTGCTGGCAGTATCCATGTCCGTGCCTTTGAGCACAAAGATGTATTCCATCCAGGAATACGTGTTTTCAGGAGCCAAATACCCAATTGGATGACCTTCTTCCTGCAGGTTGGCTACCCGGCCAGACCAGGCTACGGTGGCGTAGATCTCCTCATTGGCCAGCAGGCTCATCAGTTCTGCGCCAGAACTCCAATATTTCTTGATCATTTTTTGCTGCTCGCGCAAGGCCTCCCATACTGCTTTCATGTCCTGAATGTTATTGGGGCTTTGCCCTGTTTTCAGAGCTGCGTACCAGATATTCGTTCGCCAGTCGGTCCAGCTGCCCAGCTTGCCATCCAGATCCTTGTCCCAGAGCAGGCCTGCTCCCAGTTTCTCGGCCTTGTCCTTGGAGATTTTCTCCGTGTTATAGGCAATGCCGGTCTGGCCCAGATCGTAGGGCACGGCGGAGAGTTTGCCGTCGGTGATCTCGCGCAGGGGCTCGATCATGGCGGTCATCACGTTTTTCAGATTCGGGATTTTGTCCTCATCAATAGTCGAATCAAAGCCCAGGCCCACATAGCGGGCGTAATCAAAGACAGCGCTCAAATGGGCGAGGTTGAATTCTCCCCCTGGGGGATAGGAGGCCTTGACCCGGGTCAGGTAGGTGTCCATGTCTCCAAATTCGCCTTCTTGGACCTCGATCCCGGTTTTCTTTTCAAAAGGGTCAAAAGCGTATTTGCGGAAGGCGTCCGAGGTTGTTCCCCCCCAGCTGTCAAAGCGAATGGAATCGGCGGCCAGTGCATGTCTGGTCCAGGCAAAAGGACCGCCCATGAGCCCTAAAGCAGCACCGGCTATAGTGACGGTTTTCAAAAACTCACGCCGGGTGCATCCGCCGGCCTTATACTCTTCCCACGCCCCGTCAATCTTTTCTTGCCAATACGTACTCATGTTTTCCTCCTGGGTTGAGTTCAGGAACTGAAGTCTTATTTCCACCACCACCACTAATGGAACTTGCCAGACACGTTGAAAGTTACTTCCCGCTGGCTAAACGTCGGCTTAAATATCCGGCCACAAGAGGAATGGACACGGTGAGCAGGATCATGATCGTGCCCAGGGCATTTATCTCCGGGCTGATATTGTTTCGAAGCATGGCAAAGATCTTGACCGGCACGGTCTGATTCTCAGCCGTAGCCCAGAACAGCGTGGCGGTGACATCATCAAAGGAGATGGAAAAGGAAAAGAGCATGCCAGCCAGAATGGCCGGGGTGAGCAAAGGGAAAGTGACCTCTCTGAAAGTATGCAAGGGATTGGCTCCCAGGGTCTGGGAGGCTTCTTCATAACTCTTTTTTATGCCCACCAGGCGCGCCTGGACCACCAACAGGACATAGGGAAGAGTGAGCACACAGTGGCCGATGAGCAGGAGCAGAAAGCTTTTGGGTTGCTGCAGCCAGCGCAGAAAGAGGAGCAGAGCTACACCCAGAACAACTTCCGGGATCATGATTGGACTTAAGAGCAGGGTGTTCAAGGTGTTTTTGCCCGGGAAATCATAACGGATAAAGGCCATAGCGGCCGGGATGCCGATGGCGGTGGTCAGGATCGCGGTCAAGGAACCCAATAACAATGAGATCTTGAAGGCCTGGATGATGGAGGCATTGGAAAACAGCTCAGCATACCATTTCAGACTGAAGCCCTGCATGGGGAAGGTACCGAACTGTTTGGGGTTAAAGGACAATAAAATAACCACTATGATCGGGGCAAACATCCAGAAATAGACCAGTAAAGTGTAGAGCTTAATCAAGGACCAACCAGATGGCTTACGCATGGACACCTCAGGACAGGCTCTTAAAGATTTGGCTGATACCCAGGTAGCGATTGTAGGCGTAGACAATTAATCCAATAAGCAGCAGGAGGATGACACTGATGGCGGAGCCAAATGGCCAGTCCAGAGTGCCAATGACCCGTTTGAAAACCAGGTTGGCCATCATCTCATTTTGGGGCCCGCCCAGGATCATGGGCGGGAGGTAGGTGCCTGCGGCCAGGACAAAGACCAGCAGGCTGCCGGCACTGACTCCGGGCAGGCTCAGGGGAAGGGTGACCTCTTTAAAGGCCTGCCACTCTGTACAGCCCAGGCTTTTGGCTGCAGGAACCAGGTTCTTGTCGATACCTTCCAGGCTGACATAGATGTTTAAGATCATAAACGGGAGGAGAAACTGAACCAAACCCATGAGCACCGAGGCTTCGTTGTAGAGCATGGGCAGGGGATCAGAAATGATGTGGGCCTGCATGAGTAGAAAATTGATCAACCCGGTGTCTCCCAAAATATTGATCCAGCTCATGGCCCGAATGATGAAGCTGACCCAGAAGGGGAGAAGCAGGAGGATGATGAGCATGTTTTTATGCTTGCTTGTGGTATGGGAGAAAAAGTAGGCCGGGATATAACCCATGACCAAAGTGATAAGCACGGCTTCCAGGGCCACGCGGATAGTGCGCAGCAAAAGGGAGGGATAAAAAAAATCGGCAAAAAATTTGGCATAATTGCCGAATTGAAAGGCAGGAGTATCCATTCCCGTTGGGGCCCGGAGCCAAAAGCTGTAGACAATGACAAAGCAGGTAGGAACGACCAGAAAGAAAAATACGGCAGTCAAAGCAGGGGAAAGAAGGGCCCAGGGTCTCCAGCCATCACGGTGCATTGAGCATTTCTCCTGATAAATCAATCTATTGTCTAAATGCTACTGTATAACATATACTCAAGAAAAGCCCGCATGTCAATACACTGTTTGTATTTTTCAACAGCATGTGAGTTTTCTGGTATCCGTTTATACAGGTGGCAACGCGCAAAGACCTTTGAGATCAAAAAAAGTTGACCCCAGGCCCGTCCCCTGCTATAGGCACAATGATTCTGCCAAAAACTATCTTGCCGTGAATTTTTCATAATCAGGCCCAGGGAGGAGGCGCTTGATAGAATTTCAAAATGTCCACAAATGGTTTCACGACCTGCATGTCTTAAACGACATTAACTTGCGCATCCAGCCTGGTGAGGTGGTGGTGGTTTGCGGCCCGAGCGGCTCGGGCAAATCGACCTTGATCCGATGCATCAACAAGTTGGAGCCGGTCCAGGAAGGCCAGATTATTATCGACGGTCAAGACTTGAGATCCCACAAGCTGAATCTAACCAGGCTCCGGGCCGAAATCGGCTTTGTCTTTCAACAGTTTAATCTCTATCCGCATATGACTGTGCTGGAAAACGTGACCCTGGCTCCCCGACTGGTCAGAAAGCAGTCCTGGGAGGAGGCCAACAAGACAGGCATGGAACTGTTGCAAAAGGTCAACATTCCGGACAAAGCCCACGACTATCCTGAGCAGCTCTCCGGAGGACAGCAACAACGGGTAGCCATTGCCCGAGGTCTGGCCATGCGTCCTAAAATCATGCTCTTTGACGAACCGACCTCAGCCTTGGATCCGGAAATGATCACCGAGGTTCTGGACGTGATGAAGGCCCTGGCCCTGGAAGGGATGACCATGGTGGTCGTATCCCATGAAATGGGATTTGCCCGGGAGGTGGCCGATCGGGTCATCTTCATGGACGAGGGGCAATTGATCGAAGAGAACACCCCGAGTGAATTCTTCCATAACCCGCAGACGGACAGAGCGCAGCTCTTTTTAAGCAAAATACTTTCCCATTAGTGTTATGTGCAGGCAGTATTTTTTCAACCACTCACAGGAGGAGAACGCTATGCGCTGGTGGAGAGCACTTGTATTGTCTGTGGTTTTTGTCGTGTTTGCAGGGCAGGCAGCCTGGTCTGAAGATTTGTATGACCAGGTTATGGAAGAGGGGACGGTCAAGGCAGGCATCATGACCGATTCGATTCCCGGAGCTTTTTACAATGATGATGATGAGTGGGTGGGCTTTGACGTGGACATCGCCAAGGAAGTGGCAGACAGGCTGGGTGTGGAGCTGGAAAGAGTGCCGGTGACCAACAAGACCAGGATCGCTTTTGTTCAGCAAGGCAGGATCGACATGTCGGTGGCCAATATGACCCACACCAGGGAACGGGACAAGGCCATCGATTTTTCCATTACCTATTTCTTTGACGGCCAGAAGATTCTGGCCAAAAAAGGAGAGTTTTCGGATCACGAAGAATTTGTGGGCAAAAAGATAGCCACTATGCAGGGGACCACGTCCGAAATCAATATCCGTAATCTGCTCAAAGAACTGGGTGATGACGACTATAAAGACAACGTGATCTCCTACCAAAAGGAATCAGAGTGTTTCCAGGCTCTCAAGCAAGGCCGGGTGGCAGGCTGGAGTACTGACAGCACCATCCTTCTGGGCTACGCCGCTCAGGAGCCAGGAGAATGGGAACTGGTCGGGGATTTTATCAGTAATGAACCTTACGCCATAGGCGTACCGGAAGATAGTTCAGACTGGAGGGATGCCATCAATTTTGCACTCCAGGATATGTGGAAGGACGGAACATACCATGAAATCTATGAAAAGTGGTATGGAGAAGACACTCCTTATCATTTCCCTCTGACCAGAGAGATCGAAGTCTGGCCTTAATTCCAAAAATTCCATAAACAGCCGCATGAGTCCGGCAAGCCCGCTCCGGATTCATGCGGCAGGCCTTTCAGTAAGACATTTCTCCAATTCCCAATTTTCGAGTTTTTCTTTATGTGGCGTTTCTGGCTGGAAAAAAAATGGGTCCAGAACCTGATTTTGGGCTGTGTATTGCTCGGAGCAGTATGTTACTGGGGCTTTTTCTTTGAATTCGGCTATAATTTTGACTGGAGCGTCATCTTTACCAAAAGCTCCACCTATGACGAATACCTGGGGCTGTACCTGATTTCCGGGCTTATCGTCACCTTGAAAATTACCCTGTTCAGCGCCGGACTGGCCCTTTTTCTAGGGACATTCTTTGGATTAGGACGACTTTCAAGGTTTAAGCCCCTGTACTGGGTCTCCACCGCATATGTGGAGTTCTTCCGCAATACCCCGCTTCTGGTCCAGCTATTTTTCTGGTACTTTGCCATGCCTCAGGCCCTGCCTGAGAATATCAAGTCTGTGGTGTTCGGGCTGAATTTTGAGTTCTGGAGCGCCACTGTTGGTCTTGGCATCTATACTGGCTCCTTCATGGCCGAAGTGATCAGGGCCGGCCTGCAATCCATCCCCAAGGGCCTCCTGGAGGCCTCTTACTCCGGTGGACTTTCCTATCTCCAGGTCATGCGCACCATCATCCTGCCCCTGGCCTTCAGGGCCATCATCCCCCCCCTGGGCAGTGAGTTCTTGAACAACATGAAGAATTCATCCCTGGCTATGGTGGTCGGGGTGGCTGATCTGACCTGGCAGTCCCAGCAAATAGAATCCCTGACCTTCCGGGGATTTGAGGCCACCACAGCGGCGACTGTCATCTATCTCTCCCTGTCTTTAATTATAGCCTGGGTTATGAACATAATAAACTCCAGGCTGCGCAGTACAGCTCATCGCGAACCGAGCAGATGGAGATCCTGGGCAGCAGCACCCTTGCGCATTTTGCTCTGGCCGGGGAAAAAAAGTGCTGCCTGGCTGGTACCCTTGCTTACCGAAATCCCAGAGGAGGGTCTGCAGCTTTCTCCGGCCAAGGCGGCCTGGATACGTCTGCGCAAGCTTTCTTTGCAGGCCTTGATCCTGCTCTGTAAGATGTTCTTTATTCTGGGCTTTCTCTTTGTCCTGCTCAAGCTGCTGCAAGGCCTTTGGGGCTTTAACTGGCAGGTTATTGGGGAAAATCTCTCCCGCCTTTTGGTTTGGCGTTTTCCCACAGCAGAAGGTGAATTCCTCTGGGGCCTGGGCGGGCTGAGCTTTTCTATCCTCATGTCGGTCATGGCCATCGGGGCCAGCTTCTTTATCGGGCTGGTAGTAGGTTTGGGCCGGATGTCCAAAAACAATCTGCTGCGTTTGCCGTGCATGGCCTATATTGAGTTTATCCGGGGCAATCCTTTGATCATTGTCATTTTCTGGGTCTATTTTTTCATTCCGGTCTTCTTTGACACCTTTATCAATGTCTTCTGGAGCGCAACCATCGCCCTGACGGTCTTTACCGGAGCCTATATTGCCGAGATCGTACGGGGCGGGATCATGAACATCCCGGCCGGGCATTTTGAAGCCGCCTACAGCACAGGGCTCACCTACTACCAGACCATGCGCAGAATCGTCCTCCCCCAGGCCCTGAAACAGATGATACCGGCTATAGTCGGGCAGTTTATCGCCATCTTCAAGGACACCTCCCTGGCCTTTGTCATTGGCGTCATGGAACTGACCTTTGTGGCCCAAATGCTGAATAACAGGCTTATGGTCTATCCCTTTGAGATTTATGGTACTGTGGCTTTTTTGTACTTTATCTGCTGCTATGCCATGAGCATCCTGGCGGCCAGACTGGAGCAGAGATTGAGCAAAGGCGGCCGAGTCAATCTGCGGATGTGAGGTGGGTGACTTCCTGGGTGGTTCTTGCTGGACCTTTCTGCATCCAGGTCTGGACTGCTTGAGAAAAAAGCCGGTCATAGCCCAATCGTCCCCCGATACCCTTGCGGCCAAAGAGAAAGTTGATCTCGATGAACAAGGGGGAGCCATGGACCGGAAACATGATGTCCAGGCCGGCTACATCGATCCCGGCTGCATGCACCAGGCTGCGGGCCATTTGCCTTCCAAGGGTTTGCTTCTCAGGGAAAAGGTGATGATCGATTCGGCCCCCCTGGGCCACATTGTTGTAAAAACCGCCGTTTCCTATCCGAAAATAGCTCTCGGTCATCTCTCCCACAATGACCACCCGTAAATCCATGCCTTGATTGTGGACCCATTCTTGAAGCAGAACCGGCTCATTTTCAGGCAGGAACTGAATCGTTTGTTCCAGGTCGGACCAGGAATGGATGGGAAACACAGCTGATCCCCCACCCCCGCGATTTCCCTTGAGTACACAGGGAATAAAGGGAAGCCCGGGCTGGGAGCAGGCTTGCAGGAGCTGCACCGGATGATCATAAATGAAGGTCCGGGGATGGGGTAGGCCAAGCTCCCGGAAAAGGCGTATCTGGCTGGCCTTGCCCCGGTAGAGATATCTGGGGCCCAGTCTGGGAAAATGGTTTGGAGCTAGCTCAGCAACTTGACGATAGCGGATTGGAGAAAAATACTTGGGCATGAGGACCCCGGCCGCCTGGCGCAGCAGGTCCTGAGACCGGGCGTCCAAAGGAGCCAGGGCCGGGAGATTGACATCCAGCCGGATCTGATGGTGGAGGGAGACGAAGTACATACAAAGTTGCCAGTGTTCAGCGCCGCCTCTGGCTG
>JAWLEI010000090.1:0-12111 GCA_041686195.1 Desulfovermiculus sp. | reverse complement strand
CCGGAATGACGGAGGAGGTAACTCAAAGTTTCTTTCTTGATCAAACTGGGCGGCTGCGGCCAGCGGCGATACTGAACACCGATCCAGCCAAAGGCCGGACTGAACAAAAGTTAGTGTATTCCGGATACAGAAAATGCACTGAAATTGTTAACAGCGATAAAAAGACCCCCAAAGCCCTGGTCTGACTGCCTGGCGCTGTTGCCCATTGAGATTCAAAGTGATATCCAGTTTTTTGGCCAGTTCATTGGGTAGAAGCTTTTATTTCCGGAGGAAATACAATACCTGGGACCCGCCCTATTGTATTGCTTGCCTGTTCCGGGTAAGGAATAAGCAACCATGAGAAATTGCTTTTGCCGTGCAAAGGGACACCATGAATAAAGAAATTTACACCATTGTCAAAAACAAGATCCTATACCTTGAGTATGCGCCCGGACAGATCTTAAATGAGAATGTACTGGCCAAAGAATTCCAGGTCAGTCGAACACCCATGCGTGAAGTCCTGTACAGGCTGGAGTGGGAAGAGCTGGTCAGAATATTGCCGCGTACCGGAACCATGGTCACCGAAATCGAATTTCAGAAAATGATGCATACCTATCAGGCCAGGATGGAACTGGAGGAACTTTTGGGGCGCTTGGCTGCTGAACAGGTCACATCCAGCCAGAAAGAGCAGATTGTGTCCATTCAAAATGAGTGCAAGGAGCTTGAAACAAACAAAGATCTTAAGGCCTTGGCTGGAATAGATCGCAGGTTCCGCCATGTGCTGCACGAGGCAGCCGGCAATCCTGTATTAAAAGACGTTTCTGAGTTCTTGTACAATATTACCTTCCGGATGTGGTTTCTGACCATGGGCCGAGGCGATTGGAGAGCTGAGGTGCACTCCATTGAAAATGAGATAGCAGAAACAATTCAGATGCTCAATACATATGACCCGCCGGCTACCGGAAAGGTTCGTCACTCTCACCTGGTAAGCCATATCGAACGTATACAGGCCAAGTTCTTAGGCTCCAACTCCTATTCATAGCCTCATTTTTGTGTAGCGCCGGGCTGCCACCTCCAGCCTCTTATCCTGACCAACCCTGCCTTTCCCGAATATTTCAGCCAGATAGCATCCTTAAATATCGAAACCTTGTTGACCTCATTTTATACCATTGGTATACTATGAAGGATATCAGTGTTGTAAAAAAGAATTTTCCAAACAAGCTTCCGTTTTGGCCTGAGGAGTAAGCCATGCCTGAGTACACAAGAGGAAAAAAAAGCCAGAGTTGGTACGGGATTCCAATCGGAATTTTGATCCTCAATGCCAGTTATCCCTGCATTCCCGGCAATGTCGGAAACGCCACCAGCTTCCCTTTTCCTGTTCGATACAAGGAGGTACGTGAGTCCTCAATTGACGGCCTTCTCAGGCAAAGGGATCCAGCTCTGGTCAAACCTTTTATCCAGGGCGCCCGGGAACTTGAAGCCGAAGGAGTTCGGGCCATAGCTGGAGCTTGCGGCTTTATGGCCCTTTTCCAAAGGGAAATCGCGGCGTCGGTCCACATACCGGTATGTATGTCCAGCCTGTTGCAGATCCCTTTTATACGCCAGATTCTTCCTGAAAAGAAAAAGATCGGCATTCTGACCGCCAATGCTGGTGCCTTGACCCAAGAGCACTTTACAGCCGCAGGCGTCTCCTCCCTTCATGGCCTCGTTATTCAGGGCCTGGAGGAGTCCACGGAATTTCGGGAAGCCATCCTGGAAGAGAAAGGAACTCTGGACTCCACCCGGATGGAAAAGGAAGTGACAACTGCAGCTCAAGACCTGGTAAATGATGCCCCTGATATCGGGGCCCTCCTTTTTGAATGCAGCGACCTTCCTCCTTTTGCGCACAGCGTCCAACAGGCAGTGCATTTGCCGGTTTTCGATTTCAACACCATGATTCGCTATGTATATACCTCTGTGGTTCAGCACCAATACACAGGCTATATGTAACTAAAGGAAGAACAATGTTCACCTCTTTATTGATCACCACCGTAGATACCCACACCCAAGGCGAGCCCACCCGGGTGGTAACCAGTGGAATCGGCCCTATTCCAGGTTCAAGCATGTACGCCAGAAAAAAATGGCTGGCCCGGAATAAAGATCATATCCGCAGATTCCTCCTGTGGGAACCGCGAGGACATCAGGATATGTTTGGAGCTATTGTCACTGACCCCATATCACCTGAAGCTGATATCGGCCTGTTGTTTATGGACAGTGGTGGATACCTGGATATGTGCGGCCACGGATGCATGGGCTCTATAGCTGCACTCATAGGAACAGGGGCCATACCGGTTGATGCTCAAGCTGATAAATCTGAAAAGCACATCACCGTGGATACCCCATCCGGGCTGATAAAAGCCAGGGCCTTGATCTCCCGGGGCTTACTTGAACAGGTGCGCGTTTATCCCCAGCCGGCCTTTTGGCACTCTGCAGTGGATACTTCATTGGCCGGACATACCATTCCAGTAGACATTGCCTATGGGGGAAATTTCTTTGGTCTGGTGGATGCAAAACAGGCTGGTTTGCGCCTGGAGATGGACAACCTGGTACAGCTGAAAAAAGCTGCCCTGGCCTTGCGCCACGAACTCAACCAGCATACCCGGCTTGTGCATCCTTTAAGCAATGACCCTTCCCAGGTTGCGCTCATTGAGTTTTACGAAGAAGGGCAGCCGGCCAAAAATGTTGTTATCTTCGGCTCAGGGCAGGTAGACAGGTCTCCTTGCGGGACTGGAACCTGCGCCAAGATGGCCTTGCTGCACAAAAAGGGACAACTTGAATGTGGCCAGAGTTATATTCAGCAAGGTATTTTAGGTACTCAATTTACCGGATCCATTGTCCAGGAAACCACATTTGGGTCCATGCCGGCCATCATGCCCGAGGTCACCGGAAAGGCTTTCATTACCGGCTTTCATCATTTTGTTGCCCAACCTGAGGACCCATTTGAGTTTGGCTTTCAATTACCAAATTAAAGACCATGGCTGCGGACTTTTTCCGCAGCCGATCAAAAAGGGCGCATCCATGGTTTTACTGTGGCCCTATGCATTTATAACCGCGCATCACATCTGACTCAATTCCTGCCTGGCGATGTGCAGATGCTCTTGTATCAGCTGGGCCGCTTTATTTTCATCCCCGTCGGCAATTGCCTTGCACATATCAGAATGCTGATTGCAAAACATCTGAACCTTTTGTTTATCCGACAACAACTTCTTGCGGCTTGGGCCATAGACCTCTTTCATCAGCTTTGCCAGCATGTTCATGATATTGTACAAGACATCGTTGTGGCTGGATATGGCAATTTCAAGATGAAAATTGACATCGGAGTTGTCGGCATCCCTGTTATTTTTCGCATCATTTTCCATTTCCCGGGCTGCTTTATACACCCTGCTTATATCATTGCTTGTCGCCCTTTTGGCTGCAAGCTTAATAATCTCTGTCTCCAGAATTTCTCTGGCTTCCAGGAGCTGGAGAACATCCTCTTTTTCTTTAAGCATAATAATAGCCAAAGGCTCTATGACATTTTCAATGTCAATTTCCTTGACATAAGACCCCCCACCTGGAGTGATCTCAATAAACCCCATCGAATCCAGGGCCGTAAGGGCTTCCCGAATCGCAGTCCTGCTCACCCCGAGCTTTTCCGACAATTTTCTTTCCGGTAACAGCTGGTCTCCAGGCTTGAGCGTGCCGTCCTGGATGAGCTTTTGAATCTGACTGATAATATCTTTGTACAATCTCTGGCGTTTTGTTCTTTTTAAGCTCACGTCGTTTTTTTTCATATTCATTGCCTCGGCACCGGCCTTAGGGACCGGAAAATCCGCGTTCAAAAGCCAATACATTGATGTCGTGAATTTTGGGCGGCAGGCTCTCCTGAATAGACTGCAGCATGCTTTCTTTGGACACCAGGGGAAGGTTTTTTAATACAACCCCCAGGAACAAGACATTGATGGTCCTTTTGTCCCCTATGTCCAGGCAGGTTTCGGCAAAGGGAAAGCCAACTTCATTTCCCCCTCGGGGCACAGAGACCGCCTTTTGCTCATAGATAATCGGGCAATCATTGCGGACTTTGTCTTTATAGCGATCAAACGCCTCCTGGGTCAGGGCCAGGACCAGGTCCGGATCGTCGCATTGGGGATGATATATTTCACCGCTCGAGATGAGCACCTGGGCTTCGGAGTATCCTCCCCGGGCTGAAATGCCGTAGCTTTGGGTCTGAACGACATTCTTGCCCTCGATAATGGCTGCCCGGGCCAGAATACGTCCTCCCACAATGAGCCCCTGTCCCCCTTCACCCGCGAATATCAGCTGAGAGGTTTCACTCATTCCCCTGGCCTCCTTTTTCCTGCTCAGAATGGATTGCATTTATCTTTTGGTAGTGGGTCAAAAAATCCGGCTTGTCTCTGTCAACCAAAACACCTCTGACCATATACCCCTCTCGCTGCTCAGCAGGTATTTGCTCATACCGGCTTTGAGGCAGGACCCGGTCCTTGAAATAACGCATCATGGCCTGCTGTCCCTTGTAGTTTCTGCGCCCGAAATGCGTTGGGCAGGGGGTCATCACTTCCACGGCGCAAAAACCCGGCTTCTGCAAGGCTGCGACAATGAATTTCTTAAGCTGGAGCACGTGATAGGCAGTGGTCCGGGCCGCATAGTTGGCTCCGGCGGTTCCGGCCAGAGCGGTGACATCAAAGGCCTGCTCCGGAACGCCTTTGGGAGCTGTGCTGGTCAGGGATTCCAGAGGGCTGGTAGCGGAATACTGGCCCCCGGTCATGCCGTAGTTCAGGTTGTTGGCGATGATTGCAGTGATATTCATATTCCGGCGGGCAGTGTGAATAAAATGGTTGCCCCCGATGGTCACTGCATCACCGTCGCCCATCAGAGCGATAACATGCACGTCAGGATTGCCGGCCTTGATGCCGGTGGCAAAGGCCAGAGCCCGGCCGTGGCTGCCGTGGAAAGTATGGGTGGCAAAGTAGTCATCCGCCTTTCCGAAACAGCCTATCCCGGTGGTAATGACCACCTTGTGGGGCGAGAGATCCAACTGAGCCAGAGATTCAGCCACAGAACGGACGATAATACCGTTTCCGCACCCCGGGCACCACATGTTGGGGAGTGCCTTCATGTTCAGGTAATCAGTATATGGAGCGGGCATTTTACACCACCTCCCGGATCCGGGTCATGATTTCAGCTGGAGTAATCAGTTCTCCGTCAAAGCGGGACACGGGATACACAGGCACGTTTCTGGTATTTAAGCGCTGCACCTCGTGGATCATTTGGCCCTGATTCATCTCCGGGACAATGGCTGCCCGGGCTTTGTCCAGGGCCTGCCGGACTTCCTGCTCCGGAAAGGGCCACATGGTGATGATCCGCAGCAGCCTGGCCGTGATTCCCTCTTTTTGTGCTCTGACAATTGCCTCTTTGCCCACCCTGGAGGCCACACCGAAGGTGATGATCAGCACATCCGCTTCCTGGGGTCCAAAGTGTTCAACTTCCACTATGTCATCCACATGTTTGTATATCTTATCCCGAAGCCGCCGCAGGAGATGAGTGTTTACTGTCGGCTTGCTGTTGCTCCGGCCGGTTTCATCGTGGCAGGAGCTGGTAACATGCAGGATGTGCTCATCTCCGTATGCAGCCATGGGAGGTACTTTGTCCGCCTGGGCCTGGTAGGAGAGATAGTCTTTTGGGGTGCATTCAGGTCGATCCCGATGAATGATTTCCAGGCTTTGGGGATTGGGCAGGATTATGTTTTCCCGCATATGTCCAATGACTTCATCAGAGAGAAGGATCACCGGTGTTCGATATCTTTCCGCGAGATTAAAGGCCCGCACAGTCAGGGTATACATCTCCTGCACTGAAGCCGGGCAGAGGGCTATAATGCTGTGATCGCCATGTGTTCCCCACCTGGCCTGCATGACATCTGCCTGGGCCGGACGAGTGGCCAGTCCGGTGGCCGGACCTACCCGCTGGACGTTGACGATCACGCAGGGGACTTCCTGATAGATGCCCACGCCCAGGTTTTCCTGCATCAGGGAAAACCCCGGTCCACTGGTAGCAGTCAATGCTTTTTTCCCGGACAGGGAAGCACCGATGATAGAGGCCATGCTGGCAATCTCATCTTCCATCTGCATATATATTCCGTCGTATTGGGGCAGCTCTCTGGCACAGATCTCTGCTATCTCCGAAGAGGGTGTGATGGGATACCCCCCGAAAAACCTGGCTCCGGCATCAATCGCCCCCCAGGCACATGCTTCGTTTCCTTGCAAGAGCTGCTCCCCTTCAGGTCTAGCCATTCTCGACCACCTCCACTGTTATGGCCATGTCCGGACATCGTAAGTCGCATTGTGCACAGTTGATGCAATCCTCAGGCTTGTCCACAAGGGGCAGGCCGTCGCGGGCTGCCCGGAAGACCTCTTTGGGGCAGAATTCGATGCAGTAGCCGCACCGCTTGCAGAATTTCTCATTGATGTGTATTCGGACCAATTTTTTCCCTGCCTTGTTCTTGTAAGTTCAATGTTCCAGGTTTCTGATAATCCGAGCTGGGATCGTGTATTAACCGACCAAAAGGCTTAAGGTTTGAGCTTTGTCTCCGGCAAATCTGAAATATTTTTTGCCCCAAAGCGGGCAAAAAAGAAGAGACTAGGGGAAGAGTGATTCTTCTCTCGAAGACTCGTTCAGAATGACAAAACACATCTCTGGCCTTCTCATGTGAGTTCCTTCGCAGACTCAGGACAGGCTCTGAGTGAGTCTGCGAGTGCATGTCTGTCATCCTGAGTGAGTCTGCGAGCGAAGGATCTCTCTGCTACACAGATTGAATGAGTATCTTGTTTCATGCTAGGTTTCATTAAATTCAGAGCCCGAGAGAACTCAGCTGTTCTGTCTGAAACCTCGTATGAAACGAGACTTTACCCTGAAGAGGGCCTGCCCTTGAGGGCAAGGGCGGCCTACTTGCGAGCCGGGCTTTTTCGTAGGGCGGGCCCGGCACTCACTTCCAGTTGAAAAGTCACCGTAAAGTACAAACGTCTACGCTGAAAGGGAGTGCCGGGCCCTGCCCTTCTTTTCCAGTTTCACCCCCGATCAAACTGGGCGTCTGCGGCCAGCGGCGGCGCTGACACCTGAAACCCCAGTCCTCTGCCCTCTGTCTTCTGTCCTCTGTCTTCTGTCCTCTGTCTTCTGTCCTACACGCAGGCAGGCTCAGGGATGAGCTCGCCGGTGGCGAACCTGTCTATACTCATGGCCCGTATGTCGATCTCCGGTTCCTGGCCGGCGATTTTCTGAGCCATCAATTTGCCCACAACAGGCCCCAACTGCAGACCATGCCCGCTCCAGCCAATATCAATGTAGAACCCCTCCACCTCGGTTTCCCCGAGAATGGCCTGTTTGTCCTCTGTATTGTCGTAGAGTCCGGCCCATTGCCTGACAATGCGCAGCCTCTCCAGAACAGGAATATGGAAGGTCACCTTTTGGGCCACATCCTGGAGGAATTGCCAACTGGAACGCTCATTAAAGTCTTTCACTTCATTTGGATCGCCAACCCCCATCAGCAGACTGCCGTGGGGCGTTTGCTTGCAGTAGCATCCATGGGTCAGGGAGATGACCATACAGGGGAGAAACTCTTCAATCGGTTCAGTGACCAGTATCTGATGCCGCTCAGGATACATGGGAGCATCCAGTCCGACCATATTGGCGATGATCCGCCCATGTGGGCCGGCCGCATTGACCACTACCGGGGCCTCTATTTCTCCCTGGTCTGTGACCACCCCGCTCACCCTGCTCCCACTGGTCTTGATGTCCAGGACCCGGGTCTGAGTATAAATATTCACGCCCAGGCGTCTGGCTGCTTCTGCATAGGCATGGGTGAGGTGAAAGGGGTCGATATGTCCGTCCCTTTCATTAAAAGAAGCCCCCAGGAGTCCGTTCTGGGTGTTTATTCCCGGAACAATTTCCCCGATTTCCTCTGTGGATAAGATCTGGCTGCCTGCATTCACCAGCTTGTTTTGCAGTTCGACATTGGCTTCAAACTGCTTGAGCTGGCTTTCGGAGTAGGCCAGCATCATGTATCCGCCTTGCCGAAAGCCCAAATCACAGGGATATTCCAGCTCCTCTTTTAAATGCTTCATCATTTTGATGCTTTCAGAAGCCAGGCGGATATTGATTTCAGTTCCGAACTGGTGCCGTATGCCGGCAGCAGAACGGCCTGTGCCTCCGCTGGCCAGATAACCTTTTTCCAGTACCGCGATATCGGAAAATCCTTTTTGGGCCAAGTGATAGGCAATGGAGCACCCATGAACGCCCCCGCCGATTATAACCACCTCTGCTGTATTCTGCATATATTCACCACCTGAAGATATGGGATTGATCAAAGCTCAAAGGAATTGCCGATGCCCTTGGCCAAGGCGTTTTGGTACAGCAGCTTGGTCACCGCTATGTCCTGAGCAGCAATGCCTACGGACTTGAAGAAGGTGATCTCTTCCTGGTTCTCCCGACCAGGAAGCTCATGACAGGCGATCTTGCCGATTTCGCCGTAGATATTGCCTTGGCTGAGCAGGCCCTTTTGGAGGGGGATGATCAGATCCCCGGCTTCGGCAAAAGAGGCCTGAAAGGAATCGATGACGATCTTTCCAGCCCTGGATATCACGGTTTCGTCGATTTCCTGCATGTCCGGCTTAAATGAGCCGATCCCGTTGATATGCACCCCCGGCTTGATGTCCTTCCCGGAAAATACCGGTGTGGACGAGGTGGTGGCGGCAATAATTATGTCCGCGTCGGCCACAGCTTCTTGGGGGGAATCGGCTACAGTCAGGTTTATTTTGAACCGGCTCAGCTCTTTTCCACATTCCTGAACATAGGCCTGGGCTCTCTGAGCATCGACATCGAACACAAAGACATCTTGGATGTCTCGTTCTTCCAATACCGCTTCCAGTTGGCGTACTGCCTGGGTTCCGGCTCCGAAAACCGCTGTCTTTCGAGCATCATTACGGGCTAAATGCCGGGTGGCTACTCCGGAGCCTGCGCCGGTGCGCAAGGCGGTCAGGAAGCCGGCGTCCATGAAGGCCAAGGGTTCTCCTGTTTGCGGATCACTGAGGAGCATAACTGCGGATATGGTAGGCTTGCCTAAAGAGCTGTTGCCCGGAAACACTGAGACCACCTTGATCCCTATACCCTCCAGTTCTTCCATGGATGCCGGCATAAACAGCATAGTCCCTTTGGCCTTGGAACAGTCGATCTGGGTTCTCAAAGGTGTATTCGCTTTTCCTTGGTAAGCCTGAATATAAGCCGTCTCCACGGCATCTATGGCCTCGCGCATGCTGATGGCTTGGCGGACGTCGTTTTGAGAAAGTAACAACATCTTTTTTGCCTCCTGGTCTTAATGTTGAACCGAGCAATGCCTTATTCGTTTTCCGAATGTTCAAGGATGGCTTGGATGCGCATGGGCTCCAAAGGGGGACGGAAAGTGGACATTTGCATATCTTCGATCCGATGACAGGTCTGTCTGGAGATCTCCTGCATGACTAAAGGCCGGCAAGTACGGCCCTGACATTGTCCCATACCGCATCTGGTGACCCGCTTGATTTCATCCAGGCTGGTATAGCCTCTTTGGATCCAGTCTCTTATGTCCTCAACAGTCAAATCTTCGCATCGGCAAATGATTGTTGCATCATCCATGGCATTTCTCCCTGCGAAAGAATCTCACTTCAAGGGCCTGTTCTTTGGGAACAGCCAGTGAGATAATCTTTATAAAGTTCATTTTCTTCGTCTCTTTGACTTTGATCACCCTGCCCTTGGTGATTTCCTGTCCTGATCTGTCCAAAGCGAGGACCTCTTCTCCCACTTCAGGCACCGGTAAGAATTCGTAAGGAATCTGGACCACTGCTTCAGTGTCTGAATAGGTCTGATCGACAACAAAAATGGCCAGTCCTGGACAGGCACTTATGCACAGCCCGCACCCGGTACAGGCCGCAAAGTCAATGACCGGCCTGTCGTTAATGTCTGCAAATTCCTGTATGGCATCGAACTGACATGCGGTATGGCAGGGGTTGCAGGGAATTTTTTCAAAGCACTCCACAATGGCCACCGGCCCCTGAGCCAGCCTCTCAGGTGGGGGCAGAATGCTGTCTATGTCCTCTCTGTTCGGAACTCCTGTTTTCTTTATCATACGATCCCTAAACCTCCTGGATCAAATTTTGCATTTCGGATCTGATTTTTTCTCCAACCGGACCAGAACGTAGGGAATTCAGCTGCTCCAAGGCATCCGCTTTTTCAGCATCCAGCTGGTTAGAGGCGTATCCAAGGCTTTCTGCCGCTGCCATCCCGGCTACGCGCCCCTCCATCATAGCCGATGAGGCTTCCTCCACACTGGCCACATCGCCAGCCACATATACCCCGGTTACTGAAGTCTCCATCTGTTTATTGCGTACTGGAACATGTCCGCCCAGTGCAGGGATGTACTTCATCTCACATCCCATTTGCCAGAGGACTTCAGCCAGAGGGGATAAACCTACAGAAACACAGATTGTATCCACTTGCATATCCTGCTCTGTGCCCGGGACGGGCTTCCAGGCCTCATCCAAACCGCAAATAGTGGCCCTCTCAACCTCTTTTGTTCCCTGGGCCGAAAGGATGGTGTGCGAGGTAAGAATGGGAACCCCCATGCGCCGGAGCTTTGCTGCATGCACCAGATACCCCCCGATATCGGGGGCGGCTTCAATGATCGAGGCCACATGCACCCCGGCCTGCAAGAGCTGATAGCTGACAATCAAACCGATATTCCCGGATCCGATCATCAAAACCCTTTTGCCCGGGATCACCCCGTGCACGTTCATCAAGGTCTGAACCGCTCCGGCTCCATATATCCCCGGCAAATCGTTGTTCAGAAAAGCCAGGGTCTTTTCCGAAGCCCCGGTGGCCACAATAATCCTATCGGCCTGGAGGGGAAAAAAGGCATCCCTGTTTTCCAGGCCCAGGACTCCATCATCTGGGAAATAGCCCTGAACCTTGGTTTCCAGCAAAATCTGAACATTGCTTTTGTCTTTGAGTTTCTGGTATAAGAAAGACGGAATATCTATGCCCCTGTGCGAAGCATACTGCTTTTCCGAGCCGAAAAATGCATGGGTCTGTTTGATCAGTTGCCCGCCAATCCGGCTGTTTCTCTCTATCAGGGTGACCTGGGCTCCGAGCTCAGCGGCGGCAATGGCGGCTGAAAGTCCGGCCGGACCGGCTCCGATAATGACTATTTCATGTGTTTGCATACAGTTCGCCTTTTCCTTTTTGGATTTCCACGGCCATGCCTTCTTTGAGCTTTGCTACGCAGACCCGGACATTGGGCTCACCGTCAACAGTCATTAAACATGAGGAGCAGTTGCCAATGGCGCAATAAAAGCCCCGGGGCCTGTGCAGGTTCGGGCTGTACCGCAAGACCCGGACCCCGGCTGCATGCAGGGCGGCTGCAATGGGCTCACCTTCATATCCTTCAAGTTCCTGGCCGTTGAAAGTAAACTTTACTTTGCGCCCTTTGGGAAAACTTAAGATCGGATGTTCCTGGATACGCATGGGATTCCTGTGCCTCCTTGTTGGTCTTGAGCTGGTATGACCAATTTATTAGGTGCATATGATCAAGCTGTCAAGAAATTCCAGGCATTGTTTTTTATATTTGGCCTGGTCCCTTTATCTGTGTTCAGCTTTGCCTCCGGCAAATCTGAAATATTTTTGGGCCAAAGCGCCCAAAAAAAGAGAATTTGCCGGATTGATCAGTGATGAAACTTTGGGATGTCCTTCTCCGTCATTGCCCGGCCCGGATCTTTTGAATACACTGGGGTCAGGCTCATCACGCGAGACGCGTGACAATCGAGGCTAAAGTCATTCTCTCTGCTCTGAATTCTGGTCCCGGATCAAGCCTGCCCCGGACCAAGATCCGGGGCCTGCCCCGGCGAAAGCCGGGGTCCGGGATGACGTTCCTGCGCGGGAATGACGGATTAAGCGGTGCCTAGTTGCATACGAGGGAAACAATGGCTTGACACCATTTAGTACTAGCGGTATACAACAAATAAGCATGTAAGGCCTGGTATTTGATAAGAATTTTCCAAGGCCTTGATCTCGTTG
>JAWLEI010000089.1:0-12846 GCA_041686195.1 Desulfovermiculus sp. | reverse complement strand
AATGTCCAATTCTCATACAATTTCTCCCCAGGAGATCGAAAGCCGGTCCATAGCCATCATCGACCGGGAAGTTCCGGAACCCCGACCCTTTCCCGATTCGCAGTGGCCTGTGGTCCGGCGCATGATCCATGCCTCAGCCGATTTTGAACTCCTGTCCCTGGTCCGTTTCCACCCCCGGGCCGTGGAGGCCGGAGTGAGCGCTCTGCGGAACGGATGCCGCATTGTAACCGACACCCGCATGGCCCGGGCCGGAATCACCCAGGCCCGCATGCAGGGCCTGGGCTGCCGAGTGGAGTGTCTTCTGGACCTGCCCGGACTGGACGCTGATGCCGTCCGGCAAGGTCTGACCAGATCGGCAGCGGGTATGCAAAAGGCTGCTGCATCCAAAGAGAACACTCTCTTTGTCATCGGCAATGCGCCAACCGCTCTGTTCGCCCTGCTCCAGGCCCTTGAAAGCCAAACCGCAAAAACTGCGCTCATTGTGGGCATGCCGGTAGGCTTTGTAGGGGCTGCGGAATCAAAAGAGGAGTTGCAAAAAATTGAGGCCGTTCCCTGGATGACGATCAGCGGGCGTAAAGGAGGCTCTGCCCTGGCTGCGGCCTGCGTGAACGCTCTGGCTGAGCTGGCCCTGGAGAATCAGAGGACGGAAGACAGAGGACAGAAGACAGATTGATAGTTCAGTTTCGCCATGGCGGGACCGCGTCAACTATGCACTGTCTGGTTTGGGAACGAAAACACTCTTCCTCTCATTCCCCCCTTTCGCCTGTCTTCCAGGCGGGAGGGAGGGGTTTGGGGAGGGTTCTTGAGGCCTGACATTTTAGATATGCCAAAGCATTGGAACTTGAAAGCCCTATGGCCCAAAAGCAAACCCTGAGAACCGGCTTCACCACCGGCTCGGCAGCAGCAGCCGGGGCCAAGGCCGCGGCCCTCATCCTCGGTGGTCATACAATCCCGGCCGAGGTGGAGATACCCCTGCCCAATGAAGAGCGCATGCGTATTCCCATTCAGGAATGCAGGCGGGATGAGCATGGGGCCAGATGCACGGTGATCAAAGACGGAGGAGACGATCCTGATGCCACCCACTTAGCCCGGATCAGCGTTACTGTCGTCCACAGTTCGCAGGGCGCTGGACCGGAACAGGTGTACATCCTGGGAGGGAAGGGCGTGGGCCTGGTCACCAGACCCGGCCTACCCGTGCCCGTGGGCCAGGTGGCCATCAATCCCGTGCCCCAAACCCAGATCCGTCTGGCCGTGGGCGAAGCCCTGCTGACCACCGGTCTTTCAGGCCCTTTGCAGGTAACCATCGCAGTGGCTGATGGAGAAAAAATTGCCAGGAAGACCTTTAATCCCCGGCTGGGAATCACCGGAGGGATCTCTATTCTGGGTACCCGGGGAACGGTGCGGCCCTATTCCCATCAGGCTTACAGGGACACCATCACTGCCTGTCTGGACGCGGCCCGGGCTCAGGATGTAGCCTGGGTAGCCCTGTGTACCGGGGGACGCAGTGAGCGGTACATGCGCAGGCTGCATCCACTCCTGCCCCAGTCCGCCTGTGTCCTGGTGGCCGACTTCCTGGCCTTTTCACTGCAGGAAGCCGCCCAGAGGAAATTTGCCCGCATCACCTATGCCTGTTTTTTTGGCAAACTGGTCAAGGCTGCCCAGGGCCATCCCTATACTCATGCCCGGGAATGCAGCATCGATTTTTATGCTTTGGCTTCCTGGACCCGGGAAGCCGGAGTGTCTCAAACAATAGCCGGGGAGATCCAGGCCTGCAACACCGCCCGCCAGGCTTTGGATATCATCCGCACCACAACTGATCCCCGGCCGGTGATCCGCTCCGTGGCTTCGAAGGCCTTGTCCAGCCTCCAGGGCTTTGCCGGCCGGAGCCAGGGCATTGATCTGGCTGTTTTCGACGACCAGGGAGAGGTGGTGATTGAATTGTAACTGATAACCATTTACTATTCACATATGTCCATTCATGTCATCGGCTTGGGAATCGACCTCTTGGATCAACCGCAATCAGTCCACGAGCTCCTGGCCTCCTGTACCCTCCTGGTCGGAGGAGAACGTATGCTCGAGGCCTGCCGGGAGTATCCGGCCCGGCAGATACGGATCAAAGCCCCTCTGGACAAGGTCCTGACCGAAATCCAATCGGCTCTGGCCCGGGGAGAACGTATCGCAGTACTGGCGGACGGTGATCCCTTGTTTTTCGGCATCGGCCGCAGGCTGCTTCAAGACCTGCCTCCCCGGAACCTGCATTTTTATCCCGGGGTCACTGCCCTGCAGACCGCGGCCTCCAGGCTGAAGATCCCCTGGGACCAGATGCGCACCGTCTCCCTGCACGGCCGGCAAGAACTCCATCCCCTGCTGCGCCTCATGTCCAGGCATGAACTCATCGGTGTGTACACTGATGCATTCTGGTCCCCGGACGCCCTGGCCCAGGCCTTAATGGACCGGGATATCGAGAACTTCACCCTCCATATCTGCCAGGACCTGGACCTGCCCACAGAAGACATCCAAAGCCTCAAGTGCCAACAAGCGGCTGGAATGAAATTTTCTCCTTTGAATTTTGTCCTTTTGCAGCGCAATGCCAAGCCAGAAATCTCTCTCAGCCTCGGGACTCCTGAACAAGACTTTATTCACGAACAAGGATTGATCACCAAGCCGGAGATCCGGTCCACTGCTCTGGGCTGCCTGCACATCCAGCCCATACATACGGTTTGGGATATTGGGGCCGGATGCGGTTCCATCGGTCTGGAGGCATCTTTGCTAGCCTGGGACGGCAGGGTGATCTGCGTAGAGCCCAATCCGGAACGAGCCGAGCATATTCGCAAAAACAGAATTCGGACCAAAGCCTTTGCCCTGGACATAGTGCCCCGCTCTGCTCCGGAATGTTTTCCGGACTTACCCGACCCTGACCGCATTATCATCGGCGGAGGGATAAGCCGCAGCCTCGATCTCCTGCCTCAGGCCGTCAGCCGCCTTCACCCCGGCGGAAAGATAGTGGTCATGTGCACCCTGCTGTCCACCCTGAACCAAGCCAGGGAGCAATTGCACCAGGCCGGACTGGAAGCCGAAGTACAGCAGGTCAGCATTTCCCGCTCCCGGCCCGTGGGTACGGACCAACGCCTGGAGCCTCTGAATCCGGTCTTTCTGGTCAGTGCCGTTCGTTTATAAACCCTGATAAGCATACAGCCCCCCGTTCCAACGACTACAAACCTTGAGTATATACACAAACGGAAAATACTTTATGTCATCACCCCAAGTCTACTTCATCGGTGCCGGTCCGGGAGATCCGGAGCTTTTAACCATCAAGGCCCAGCGCCTGATCCGGGAAGCCGATCTCTTATTGTACGCCGGTTCCCTGGTTCCCAGCCAGATTCTGACCTGGGCCAAAGAGGAAGCCGAGATCCAGGACTCCTCAGGCATGACCCTGGAGCAAACCCACACTGCGCTGGTCCAGGCCGCGGGGCGAGGACAAATGGCCGTCCGGGTGCATACCGGCGACCCTTCCCTGTACGGAGCCATCCTGGAACAAATGCGCCTGCTGCAACAGGAAGGAATAGCATTCGAGGTAGTTCCCGGGATCACAGCCGCGTTTGCCGCTGCAGCCAAAGCAGCCGTCTCCTTTACTGTCCCCGAGCAGACCCAGACCCTGATCTTCACCCGTATGAGCGGACGCACTCCGGTTCCGGAGCAGGAACGTCTGCGGGATCTGGCCGCGCACAAGTGCAGCCTGGCCATCTACCTCTCCGCCTCCCTGGTCCGGAACATGGTCCTGGAACTGCAGGCCGGGGGCCTGCCGGACAGCACCCCGGTGTGCATAGCCTCCAGCATCGGCTGGCCCGGGGAAGACCTGATATGGACCGATCTGGAACACCTGGAATCCGAAGTGGAGCGTACCGGGCTCACCCGCCAGGCCGTGTTCCTGGTCCTTCCCGGCCAGGAGTCAAAGCAGGCCCCACAATCCCGGTTGTACAGCCCGGACTTCAGCCACGGCTTTCGCCCCACCACAGAGGACGAAAAATGAGCAAACGGGCCGTATTCGCCCTCACTGCCCAGGGAGCCGGTCTGGCCAGGACCCTGGGGTCCGGCTTGCAGGCCGACGTATTCCTGCCCCAGGAGCTGACAAGCCCTGAAGAGACAGGCTTTGTCCACTTCAAGCCCGCTGTAGACCAGGCCTGGAAGCTCTATCCCCAGCTCGTGTTTATTGCCGCCAGCGGTATCGTGGTCCGGACCATCGCCCCTCTGCTGCAGTCCAAGGATCAGGATCCGGCAGTCGTAGTCCTGGACCATCAGGGCCGATTTGCCATCAGCCTGGTATCCGGTCATCTGGGTGGAGCCAATGACCTGGCCCGGCAAGCGGCCGCCCTGACCCAGGGACAAGCGGTGATCACCACAGCCACGGATTGCCTGGGCCTGTCCGCTATAGATCAGGTGGCCCGCGATCTGGGTATGGTTCCGGAGCCGACTTCAGGCATAAAAAAAATCAACACAGCTCTTCTTCAGAACGGGCCGGTCCGGATCTTTGACCCGGAAGACCGCCTGGGGTGGAGCACCAATTGTCCTCAAGGATATGTTTCAGCTCAAGCAGGAAATGACTCCGGACCGCTGGTGGAAGTCAGCTGGCAGGCAGATTCGTCTTCCCGGGCCGATTTGTTCCTGCGCCCCCGCTGCCTGGTGGCCGGGATGGGCTGCAACACCCAGACCTCCAGCCGGGAGATTCTCAACCTCATCCACTCCGCATTTATCCGCCATAACCTGGCCATTGCCAGCCTGGAGTGTCTGGTGAGTACGAGCAAAAAGGCCGAAGAGCCCGGTCTGCTCCAGGCCGCAAAGGAGCTGGGGGTGGAGCTTATTTGCATCCCGCATCATCGACTGCAGAGCATCAAAGTCCCCAATCCATCCACCACAGTTTCCAAGCACATGGGAGTGTCCAGCATATGCGAAGCAACAGCCCTTCTGCACACCAGTCACGGCCGGCTGCTAATCCCCAAGACCAAGAGCAGAAACGCCACCCTGGCCGTGGCACTGCACCCTTGAGCCTGGTCGGCCTGGGGCCGGGAGCGGCCGACCTTATGGCCCCCAGGGCCAGACAGGCCCTGCTCCGGGCCGAGGCCATTGTTGGCTATTCAACATACATTCAGCTCCTGGATCAGGAACTTATACAAGGCAAGGAAGTAGTCAGCACCGGCATGACCAAAGAGGTGGCCCGTTGCCGGGCCGCCCTGGACCTGGCCTGTCTGGGACGGCGAACAGCCGTTGTCTGCAGCGGAGATAGCGGGATCTATGCCTTGGCCGGGCTGGTCCTGGAAATGATCGAAGAAAACGGGTTGCTGGGCCGCCTGGAGGTGGAAATCGTACCCGGCATCCCGGCTCTGGCTGCGGCCGCGTCCAGCCTGGGAGCGCCCTTGATGCACGATTTTGCCAGCATCAGCTTAAGCGACCTGCTGACCCCTTGGGAGGTGATTGAAAAGCGGGTCCGGGCCGCAGCCGAGGCCGACTTCGTTATCGTCCTGTACAATCCCCGCTCCAAGACCCGTACCTGGCAGCTAGACACCGTACGTTCCTTGGTCAGCACCTGCCGGACCGGGAATACCCCGGTGGGAGTGGTTCAAAACGCTTCCAAAAGCAGTGAAAAGATCACTCTGACCACCCTGGACGGGCTTGACATCGAATCTGTGGACATGAAATGTACGGTTATTATCGGCAATTCGCAGTCCAGGCGGGTGGGCAATTGGTTGCTCACCCCCCGCGGGTACGCCGGCAAATACACCCTGGCAGACGAGAACGGAGGATGACATGCCCATCGCACCCTGTAACGACGTTGACATCTATTATGAAATTCATGGTTCAGGATTTCCCGTTCTGTTCATCAGCGGACTGGGAGCGGGAACCTGGGCCTGGGAGCCCCAGGTGCCTTTTTTCAGCCGCCGTTACCAGATGATAACTTTTGACAACCGGGGAGTGGGGCAAAGCAGCACACCGCCGGGGCCATACGGGATAGAACAAATGGCCCTGGATACCGTGCGCTTGCTCCATTTTGTGAATGTCGAAGAAACATTTGTGGTCGGCCTGTCCATGGGGGGAATGATCGCTCAGGAATTGGCCCTCATTTTGCCCCACCGCGTTCGGGGCTTGGTCCTGGCCGCCACCCATCCCGGGGGCAACATGCGCATCTCCGGCTCCCAGGAAGCTTATCAGCGGCTGATGGACAACAGTGGGCTCAGCCCGGAAGAGATCGTGGAAAAGAACATTCCCATTCTCTTCAGTCCGGACACAATCGCCAACCGTCCGGAAACCATCCAGGCCTACCGCGACCGGCAAAACGACGTTGTATTACAACCGGAACATGCCTTTCAGGCCCAGCAAGCTGCCATTCAGGGCTTTGACTGCTCGGACAAAATGAGAAAAATCCAGACCCCCACCCTGCTCCTGGCCGGTGAGGACGATCAGCTCATTCCAGCCGAAAATGCCCGGCGTATGGCTGAACACATTCCGGACAGCCGGGTCAAAATACTTCCTCAGGCCGGACATCTCATCCACATGGAGCAGATGGAAGAATTCAACCAAACACTTCACGAGTTTTTCCAGGCCAGGCTGTAATCGACAAGTTCAGTAGGTTTTCTTTATATCTCGATAACAACTCGTATGAAACAAGCAAATAACTTAGCAGCACTGGCCTTGCCCTTCGGAAGCGTCAGTGACCTGTCAGCGCGTGACTGGCCACAGAGGGCGAATGATCATTCGCCCCTACTACACACCCGCCAGTTTCATCCTGGATCAAACTGGCAAGCTTCTCCTTTCTTGCCCGCTTTGGGGCAAAAAAATATTTCAGATTTGCCGGAGGCAAAGCTGGACACTTCTGGCCCCTTCCACCAGAGAACAAAATTACCGTGACCGGGCTAACAACTCCCAACCCATATGGCGAATAAAAAATGTCTGAATATCCTCCCTTTACCTCAATGACCTCTGAAGCAGCCGGCCAAAGGACAGAAAAGCTCAGGCGGCTGGTGTGGATCATGTATGTCCTCTACGCTGCCACCCTTATTTCCGGTTTTACCTCCATTATTGGCGTGATCATGGCCCATTTCAAGGAAAAAGAGGCCGCCGGCCTTGCCCCGGTCCTGTCCAGCCATATCTCCTGGCTCATCCGCACTTTTTGGTGGGCTCTGGTCTGGTCGGTGGTTGCAGCTGTATTCTATGCCCTGTTCATCACTGCGCCGCTGGGAGCCCTGATTTCCCTTGCCGCCGGCATATGGTTCATGTACCGGGTTATCCGGGGAGCTTTACGCCTGCACCGGGGAAAGGCTATGCCTGTGAACTGATTTGCGACTTGTCATTTCACCTTGAATGCCGTATTCTTGTACAACTCAAACCACACATTTCAAAGGGGTTTGCCAGTATGGATTGGGAAAGGGCAATGGAAAAATTCCGGTCTTTAATGATGGATATGTCTGAGGTAAAAGGCACCTTAGATAGAGCATTATCGGACAAAGATGTGGTCAAGGATCTCATGGTCAGGGTTGAGCGTCTGGAAACCCGGGTAGTCTGATTGCAAAACTCCAGGCATTAGCTTAACATGGTGGGCGTCTGGTAGGCAAAGGGTATGGCATATGAGCTCTCCAACATTGATTGAATCCTACACTGTTCATGATTATGAGCTGTGGGAAGGCGATTGGGAACTCATCCAGGGTCAGCCTCTCGCCATGACCCCGTCTCCGGGAATTGTGCATCAAAGGCTCATAGCCTCCATCTTCCGCCAGATGGACATTGCCCTGCAAAACTGCCCTGACTGCGAAGCCTTGTTTGAGATTGATGTGGAGCTCTCCGCAGATACAGTGGTCCGGCCAGATCTCGTGGTCATCTGTTATCCGGCTTACGGCCAGCGCTTGACCAGAGCTCCGGAGCTCATCTTTGAGGTTGTTTCTGCCCGCAGTGCTCGCCGGGATGAAATGATCAAGCGTGAAATCTACCAGCAGGAGGGAGTTAAATACTATATCCTGACCTATCCGGAGCTCAAAAAAGCCAAGGTATACCGCCTCATTCAAGGTACATACCAAAAGCTTGGAGATTTTCAGGACGAAAGATTCATCTTTGAGCTCTCCAAGTGTCACATTGAATTTGATTTTTCCCGGATTTGGTTTCAAGGCTAGTGACGCGTCAATTGCACGTTGTCGGTTTTCCCTCTTCGTCCCCCCTCGAGGGATAAGACACGACACTCGTGCCGCGTAAAAATTTTAAAGGTCTGATCTCAGACTACATCCACCACAACATCCCTGCCCTGACAAGCAACATCCCCACCACTGTCAGGACCACACCAACCCCTGCCAAGCGATTGGCCTGCAGGATGTGCTCCGGACTCAGAGGCAATATGGGATCTCCCAACCCTGGTCGATGTGAAATCTGGCCGTGATATCGGCCCTCTCCACCCAATTGGACTTGCAAAAGCCCGGCCATGGCTGATTCGGCCTGTCCCCCGTTGGGACTGGGATGTTTGTTCCGGTCGTGAACAAAGATTCGCCAGCCTTTGCCTGCGGGATAGCCCAGCAGCCCTCCCCCGACCAGCAAGGCCAGGGCACCAATCCGGGCCGGTATCCAGTTCACCAGGTCGTCGAAACGGGCTGCAGCCATGCCAAACTCCTTATATCCGCCGGTCTTATAGCCCCACATGGAATCAAGGGTGTTCACTGCCTTGTACAGTACCGCCCCTATGGGTCCAAACAAAAAGGCGAAGAACACCGGTGCAACCACTCCATCCGCACTGTTTTCAGCCACACTCTCTACACAAGCCCGGCTGATCTCCGGGGCATCAAGCGCCGAAGTCTCCCGGCCCACAAGCATGGACACGGCCTGTCTGGCCTCCTGGATATCATTGCCTTTCAAAGCCTGATACACCCGCATGCTGTGAACGCGCAGGTCCTTGGCTGCAAACGTGGTCCATAAGATAATGATTCCGCCCAGGTCGGCGGCCAGGGGATGCAGCAGCCCCAGGCCCCAGAGCACGGCCCAAGCAGCCCCCCCGGTGACAACCAAAACCAGCAGCAGACCACCAGTCCCGGCCCAGACTTGGTTCAAACCCTGCCGGCGCAGAGGCTTCTCCACCCCTGCGGCCAGGGCTCCAATCCAGCGCACCGGGTGCGGCCAGCCCTGGGGATCGCCGAGGAGCTGATCCAGGGCCAGGGCGCAGATGATTTGTATTTCCAGGGAGATCATGCGACAAAAACTACAATCCCAGTTCCTTTTTCATCCGATCCACATCCAGATGCTCCCGGACCACATCCGCCAGCCGGTCCAGAGCCGGTTCCAGATCGTAGCGGACCTGGACCGCTCCCAGGGGCTGCAGCCCTTGCTTCACACGCAAGCGGTCGATGAACCAGCGCCGGAACTCATCGGCATCAAACAGACCATGCAGATACGCCCCCCAGATGGAAGCGCTCCCGTTTTCCGCTTCCACCCCCCGGTCGTGGCCCACGTCCAGGCGTAGCACCGGCCGCCCCCCATCGGCCCGGGAACGGCCGTGATGGATTTCATACCCCTGGACCGGCAGGCCGGAAGCACGGTGTATTCCCTGACGCAGAGTCAAGGTCTTGTCCGGTTCCATAACCGTGCGCATGGGCAGCAGACCCAATCCCTCCATCTCCCGGGTGTCCGACTCCAGACCGTAGGGATCTGCAATCGTTTGCCCCAGCATCTGATAACCACCGCATACGCCAACAACTTCGCTTTTCTCCTGTTCCGCCAGGTTCCTGATCCCGGCCCCGAGCCCATTGGCTTCCAAAAAAGCAAGATCACTGGCCACGCTTTTACTTCCGGGCAGAATCACGGCCGCTGGCTCATTGAGATCCTCCGGCCTGCGCACCAGCCTCAAGCGAACGTCGGGTTCCTGCAAAAAAGGCTCAAAATCGGTGAAGTTGGAGATGTGCGGGAGATCAATGAGGGCGATCTCCACTCCTTCCTTGTGCTGTGAGTTCACTGCCCGCCATCCGGACTTAAAGCTCACCGAATCCTCGTCCGGCAGTCCAAGATCCCGGATATAAGGGATAACGCCCATAACTTCCCGCCCGGTGTGGCCCAGGGTGATGGCCAGGGCAGGATCCAGAAGGGAAGCATCCCCCCTGAACTGATTGATGACAAACCCGGAAACGAGCTCCCGCTCCCATTGAGCCAGGACCTCCATGGTGCCCACAAAAGAAGCGAATACCCCGCCCCGGTCGATATCTCCGATCAGCAGCACCCTGGCTCCGGCCTCCCTGGCCATGCGCATGTTCACGATGTCGTGGGTCTTTAAGTTCACTTCGGCCGGGCTCCCGGCCCCTTCCAGGACCATGACCTCGTGCTCCGCGGACAGGGAGGCATAGCACTCCTGCACCGCTTCCCAGGCCGTGGTTTTGTATTGCACGTAATCCAGAACCTGCATGTTCCCAACCGGACGTCCGCGGACGATGATCTGGCTCCCGGTCTCGCTGTTGGGCTTTATGAGCACGGGATTCATGCGCACATCCGGGTCCAGCTTGCAGGCCTGGGCCTGAACCACCTGGGCCCGGCCCATTTCTCCTCCGTCTCTGGTGACAAAGGAATTTAAAGACATGTTCTGGGCCTTGAACGGGGCTACCCGAAAGCCGTCCTGCAGCAGGATGCGGCCCAAGGCAGCAGTGAGGATGCTCTTGCCGGCATTGGAGCCAGTGCCTTGAAACATCAGGGCCGGCACCCGGCGCTTGACCGTGTTTTTTCTTTGCCGGCTGACCTGCCGGGCGTGTTTTGACCCCAAAATGTTGGCCAGAGCCTGAACCAGGCCTTGGTTATCGTCCTGGTTGCGGACAGCAATCCGAAAATATGTGTCGTCCAGGCCCTGGTAGTTTGTACAGGTACGGATGGCCAAGCCCCGGCTGAGGAGAGATGCGGCCAGGGATACTGCATTGGTGCTTGCATCTTCCACCCGGCATAAAAGGTAGTTCGCCTCTCCGGACACCACTCGCAGCCCGGATATGCCGGCCAAATCAGAAACCAGTTCCCGGCGCAGCTCGGTCACCAGATTTCGGCTCCGGGCCACATACTCCTCGTCCCCGGCCACAGCCGCCCCGACGTCCAGGGCCAGACTGTTCACACTCCAGGGGGGCAAAACCCGGCGCACATCTTCCCCCCTCATCACAGGAAACAGGCCGTATCCCAGGCGCAGCCCGGGAACGGCGAATATCTTGGTCAGGGACTTGAGGACAACAATGTTGGAGATACCCGGATCAAAGGCAGTCTGCAGCCCGGGGACAAAATCCAGAAAGGCTTCATCGATCACAAACAGGGACTGAGGATAGGTCCGGGCCATATCCTGAATAGTGTTCGTATGGAGGGAAATCCCGGTAGGATTGTTGGGCTGGCCCAGAAAGACGATCTCATTGTCCTGCAAGTGGGAGGCAATCAGATCCCAATCCAGGACAAATCCATGCTCCGGGCGCAGGAAGACGTGATCTACCTCCAGTCCGGCCTGCTTTGCGGCCGGGGCATAATCAATGTAGCAGGGCGCAGGGATAACCGCCCGGGTCCACTGTCCGCTGCGGGGAAGGGCGAAAAGAAGCTCGGTGGAACCATTGCCCAGGAGGATATGTTCCGGGTCCACACCGTGCTTATCGGCCAGAAGCCTGCGCAGTTCCAGGCCGTCCGGGTCCGGGTAGTGGACAATCCGGTCCAGGCTGCGGCTGACCACAGCCCGCAGGCAGTCCGGCGGCCCCAGGGGGTTGATGTTGGCGCTGAAATCCACAATCTCTGCCTTGTCCACCCCGGCCCGGCCGGCCAGCTCCTGAATATTTCCACCGTGTCTGCCCATTGTCTGTCTCACCTGTTAAGGATTGTTTCTGAGTTGTCAGGTTTCAGCTTTGCCTCCGGCAAATCTGAACTATTTTTTGGGCCAAAGCGCCCAAAAAAAAATTTGCCGGATTGATCATGAATGAAACTTACGGTTTGCCGCCTCCGTCATTGCCCGGCCCGGCACTCACTTGCAGGATAACTTTCTTTGCTTACCTGGAACATTCACACTGCAAGTGAGTGCCGGGCAATCTAGGGAAAGCCATTCTGTCTGTTCTGGATTCCCGCCTGCGCGGGAATGACGGATTAAACGGTGCCTAGTTTCATACGAGCGCTGCCTCTGGTTGTACTGAAACCCATTTTTTTTGATTCGGCTGAGCACTCTTAATTATTTCTTCTTTTTCTTCCTGCCGTTTTTGACATTTTCCAGCCATTCGGCCTGGGCCTTCTGGTATTCCTCTTCTGTCTCTTTCCAGGCGTAGTCCTCAGGATCCGGCTTCTGCCGGACCTTGGATTTTTTTCTGGCTCCGGGCAAATTCTGCAGAGCTCTCATCAGCCTGTCCACCCAGTTCCTGCTTGAATTTTTGCTGTTTTCCTCAGCCATTGATCTCTTCTCCTCTGAAGGCATTTTGACTTTTCCCCCGGAGCAGGACACAATCTGACACCTTTTTTGACCCAAGGCAAAAGCGGCCGCAGACGGCTCCCGGTCCCGCCCCGGCGGGGCTCGTATGAAACGAGATTTTATCCCTAAGGTGGCTCTGGCTTTTCCGGGCTGGCCCTCTCCGAGGCCCAGCCTCTTTGATCAACGCACTCCCGGCCCTCGGAGAAGCCCGGGCTACTGGGCCCAGCCCTCTTCATAAACTGTTTCTAACTTGATCAACCCGGCAAATTTTTCTTTTTTTTGCCCGCTTTGGGGCAAAAAATATTTCAGATTTGCCGGAGGCAAATCTGAACACTGAACACTGGCAGCTGAACATACTCTATGGCTCACCCCTACACACTGATCCGCCCCTATTTCGCCGAAAAAAAAGCTGCTCTGGCCCTGGG
>JAWLEI010000088.1:0-12921 GCA_041686195.1 Desulfovermiculus sp. | reverse complement strand
CAGGACATCAAGCCCGGCGCCTTGATCCAAAGCCCCAAGAAAGAGCCGTCCTTTGTGCACAATAAAGGCCCCCTGGTCTACCACTTCCCCAACTGGGAGCTGGATCTCTCTGCCCATCAACGGGCGTTGGAAGAGGCAGGCTATCGCCTGTTTATCCACCTGCACGAAAAACGGCCCAAAAAGATGCCCGCTCCGCAACGGGTGAGCACCTTTAATTGGGATTTACAGCTGCTGTAACCCTAGTCTTGGGCTTGATTTATTGACACTTAACACCTCCATTTGGTAGCCCATTTAAGCGTCAATGCGAGAAACTCCCTGTCCCCCATCTTCTGACAACCTTTGAGCCCGCCAACTGTTTCAGGGCAAAACGCACATTGAGGTCATCATCGTGTTGAGAAAGCGACTCACCCATATCACATCAATGCTTCTGATCTTTCTGGCTTTCATGGCTATATCCACCACAACCAGCCTGGCCCAGTCAAACCAGGACGCGCCCGCCTATTCCACTCTGGCCGATCTGCTGGAAAACGAGCAATCCCGGGAAAAACTGATCCAGGAACTGCGTTCACTGGCAGCAAAAGAAAGTGAGCAACTCGCTGCTCCCGGACAAGAGGTGGCCGCCACAGAGGCCAAGGCCTCCCTGCCCCGGCGCCTGGCCGAGACTGTCAGTGATTTTGCCGGAGATATCGGAAACCGGCTGGAACAGATCTGGTCCGCCCTTGCTGCGGTTTTCACCTCCGGTCCGGGGACAGGAGAGGACATGGGGGCGCTGGTTTTCGCCCTTTTCAATCTGGGCCTGATCATCTTAGCGGTCATTGCCGCTTTTTTTCTGTTTCGAAGACTGGTCAGGCCCTTATTTTCCAGGTTGAGCCATTGGTCCCGCTACGGGGGCGGCAGGAGCGTCCTCCTGCGAATCCTGACAGCTGTTATTTTGGCTGCAGCAGTCGATATCCTGGTGGTCGTCCTGGCCTATATCAGCGGAAATCTCATCGCTACTTTTGCCTTAGGAGAAACCGGGGCCCTTAATACCCGCATCGCCTTATTTCTTAATGCCTTCTTCATGGTCGAGCTGTTCAAGGCAGCCATCCGAATGCTCTTTTCCTCCAGATATGCCGGCCTGCGTCTGGTCCCGATCGGCGATGCGGAAGCCGAGTACTGGAATCATTGCCTGGCCCGGCTGTCCGGTTTTGTGGGGTATGGCCTGCTCTTTATCGTTCCGATGATCAGCAAAATCCTCTCAGCACATGTGGGCCAGGGGATCAACCTGATCATCATGGTTTTGGCCTTTGTCTATGTGCTGAGCATTGTGCTCAAAAACCGGGGCAAACTGGGCGAGGCCCTTGATCAGCGAGCCCACAAGGCCAGCTTGGGCATCTCCCGCATCTCTCTTCAGTTTCTGGCCCGTATCTGGCACCTGGCTGCTATCGCCTATTTCCTGGTCGTCCTGGTCATCACTATCATCCGCCCGGGGGACGCTTTGTCCGTGGTCATGTTGGCCACAGTCAAGACCCTGGTCTATGCCGGTATCGGACTGCTCCTGTCCGGAATCCTGTCCCAACTTATCGGACGGCGAATCGTGCTCTCCAAAGAGGTTTGCGACAAGCTTCCCCTCCTGGAAAACCGCCTTAATGCCTATATCCCCAACACCCTGAAAGTTATCCGGGCATTTATCATGGTCGGCGTGGTTCTGTTCATTCTGGATGCCTGGGGACTTTTTGACTTCAGCGGATGGTATGCCAGCCCCGGCGGCCGCAGCCTGATGGGCAAGATCTTCAGCGTGGCCACCATCCTGGTCTTTGCCACGGCTGTTTGGATTGCCTTAGCCAGCGTGATTGAGCACTATCTGAGCCCCAAGACCGGACAAGGCGAGCCCAATGCCCGGGCCAAAACACTGATCAGCCTCTTTCGCAGTGCCCTGGCTATCACCCTGATACTCATGACGGTTATGATCGTCCTGGCTGAGATCGGCATCAACATCGGTCCTCTGATCGCCGGTGCCGGGGTCCTTGGTCTGGCTATCGGTTTCGGGGCTCAGAAGCTGGTCCAGGACATCATCACCGGAGTCTTTATCCAGGTGGAAAACGCCATGAATACCGGAGATGTTGTCACTGCCGGCGGGATTACCGGGGTGGCCGAACGCCTGAGCATTCGGTCCGTGGGATTGAGGGATCTGTCCGGGACCTACCACATCGTGCCTTTTTCCTCTGTGGACACAATCTCCAATTTTATGCGCGATTTTGCCTTTCACGTAGGTGAATATGGAATCGCCTACCGGGAAAATATAGATGAGGCCATCTCCCATCTCCGGGCAGCTTTTGACGAGTTGGCTGCGGACGAAGAATTCAAGGACTATATACTGGCCCCCTTGGAAGTCTCCGGAGTGATCGCTCTGGCCGACAGCTCGGTCAACATCCGGGTCCGAATCATGACCGCCCCCGGCATGCAGTGGGCCATCGGCCGGGCCTACAACCGTCTGGTCAAAATCCACTTTGACGCCGCAGGCATAGAAATCCCCTTTCCGCATACCACCATGTATTTCGGGCAGGACAAAGAAGGTTCCGCTCCTCCGGCCTATGTGCATATGGTGCAGAAAAAGAAGATTGAGGAAGAGGGCGGGGAGTAGCCCGGGGATCCGGTCACATGGAGTTCAGCTCAGTCGCTGGCTTGAGACACCCTGTTTGATCGAGGATGAAACGTAGAATTTGATGTCACGGTTTGACCAGATGACACATGTGCTCGCAGGCTCACTCAGAGCATGTTCTGAGTCTTCCAAGGGCTGGTCCTGAGTCTTCGAAGAACCTGTCCTGAGTCTGCGAAGGAACTACATGACATGGCTATAGATGTGTTTTGTCAATGTTTCAGCGCAACCAGCTGCAGCGCTCAGATGAAACGAGATTTTATACCCCAGATGGCCTGCCCTTGAGGGCAAGGACGGCCTACTGGTGAGCCGGCTTTTCATACTCTGTTTCTTTCTTGATCAAACTGGGCGTCTGCGGCCAGAGGGAGCGCTGAAAACTGAGCGTTCACCTGTTCCCGCCAGACCCTGAGGCCGCTTTCTGCACCTGACCGACAAAAAGGAAGCGGTGCACAAAGCCCTTGGGGAGATGGGGCAGGATACGGACCAGAAGGGCCACCGCCACCAGGGAAAAGACCAGGCGAGCCCATAAAATGCCGGACATATGCGCCCCGAGTAGAGAAAGGAGCAGGGTATCCTCTATCAGGCTGTGGGTCAGGCCCATGAGGGTGACAGCGGAAAATACGTCCTGATTTCCGACCGTTCCGGATTTGGACTCCTGGATAATCAGCCCTCCCCCATAGGTCAGGCCCATGACCATGCCAATGATGGTCAGAGTGGCCGCCTCCCGGCCAATGCCCAAAAAGCGCAGTACAGGTCGCAGGACCCAGATCAGGCCGTCCACTATGCGCACTTTATGCATAATGCGCATCAAGATAACCAGGGCCAGGATAATGCAAAAGATAAGGACCAGATTTTTAACCTGCCCCACAGCCCAAGTGGGCAGTGAAGGCTGTACCGGAACATCACCCTGCCAGAATATGGTATTGTCCTGCTGCAGGGTTTTGGTCACAGAATAGCCCAGATGCAGGCCCCAGCCCAATACAAATGCGCCTCCGATCCGGACCAGGGCCTGGAACAGAAAACGGGTGCCGGCGGCATGGGCGATCTTGACTTCAATGGGCAAGGCATGGGCCACAAGCATGACCGTGGACAAAACAGTGACCTGGGCGACGCTTAATTGCAGGGAATCAGCCAGGGACAGGAAAACGATAATTCCGCTGTACAAATTGTTGACCATGGCTGTAGCCCAGATCAGACCGGTCTCTCCGGGCAGACCCATGACCTGCATCACCGGATTCAAGGGCTGGGCCAGGTACACGATCAGCCCGGCTTCCTGCAGGATCTTGACCCCGATCAGAATGGGAATCATGATCCGAAACAGCCGAAAGCTGACCTGAGCGGATTCCTTGAAGGCCTGTTGAAGAAAAGCCCATACGGGCTGTAGTTTGATGTGCATGAAAGGGATGGTATTCGTTTCTTTCAAGAGTTCAGGCGTGGGCTCTTTGTATGAAAATACGAGGTGCAGCTCTATAGTAGGACGCGGTTGCCCTCAACCGCTGTCCATTTCTTCTCGAAGATAGGCCTGCCCTTGAGGGCAAGGGCGGCCTACTATAAGACCTCAATTTTTCATGCTTCGTTAGCGCAAGCGTGCCTGTGCTTTGGCAGGCATGTGAGTTAGAACAAGGACTTGAGCTTATCGTCTTCGTCCCGGCCTTGACTTTCAGATCCCTGCGATTCTGAAGATCCGGGCTGAGCGGCCTTTCGCTTGGAAATCCGGGTGGGCTGCGTCCCGGACTTAAATGGAAGGAGATAGCTCTTTTCCGTTCCCGATCCGGCCAAAAGGCCGTTGGCTGCATCAATCCTGGCCATGACGATACCCCGGGGCTGGGAAAACTCAACCCGAGGATAATCCCCTTCCACTTCCTGCCGGTATTGCAGCCATATGGGGGATGCGGCCCGGGATCCGGTCTCATACTTGCCCATGGGCTGAACCTGATCAAAGCCCACAAAGACACCAGTCAGCAAATACGGTGCATAGCCCATAAACCAGGCATCCTTTTGATCATCCGTAGTCCCGGTCTTTCCGGCCACCGGCCGGCCAAGCTCTCGAATCCTCCAGCCAGTTCCGCTTTTGACCACATCCTGGAGCAAAGAAGTGATGATATACGCTGTTTGGGCGCTTATCCCGTCCTGACTTTCAGGTTCAGAGGCATAAAGCTCTTTCCCCCAGGGCCCCTCCACCTCGTCCACCAGCCTGGGCTTAATCGTACTTCCTTCCCGGGCAAATGCAGAGTACGCCTTACAAAGATCCATCAAGGTCACAGAAGCTGATCCAAGGCTCACTGACAGATCTCGGGGATACTCGGATTCCAGGCCCAGGTTTTTGGCCCGCTGAATAACTGTATCGATTCCAATCTGCCGCGCCAACCGGATCGTGACCAGGTTTCTGGATTTGACCAGTCCGGTCCGCAGCAGGGTGGGACCAAAGATGGTCTGCTCGTAGTTTTCAGGTTTCCAGGTCGAATTTGTGGCCCGGTCGGTGAATGCAATAGGGGCATCCAGAAGCACAGAGGCCGGGGTAAAGCCATGATCCAGTGCTGCGGAGTAGACAATGGGCTTAAATGCCGAACCCGGCTGACGCTTAGCCTGCATGGCCCGGTTGAACTGGCTGGCCTGGAAGGAAAAGCCGCCAGTCAAGGCCAAAACCTCACCGGTCTTTGGATCCATGGAGAACATGGCCCCCTGCACCCTGGGGAGCTGTTGCAGCTCCAAGTCGACTGTTTCCTGCTCATCTGTTGCATCCTCATCAGGGGAAGCCCAGACTATATCCCCCACACTTACGACCTTTCCGGCGTCCTTGATCCTGGGCACATCTTCAGGGGCCTTTTCCGGATCCGGTTCACGGCACCAGCCCATGCTGGAGACATCAATCCATCCGGTCTGATTGCCAAAGCTCACCTTGGCCCCGGCAGGCTCAACCTCCTCCACCTGGACCAGCAGCCAATCCTTGGGCGCCCACTGAAATGAGCCCATCCCGGCTGTGACAGCAGCCAAATCATCTTCTTTATCAGCCCTGGCTACTGGACCCTGCCATCCCCGCCTCTTGCTGGAGTTGATAAGACCCTGGCGCAAAGCATTTTCTGCAGCTTTTTGGTGCTCAAGGTCTATGTGGGTTGTAACTTTCAATCCTCCACTGTACGTCTGCTCTTCCCCAAATTCATCCACCAGCCATTTGCGTACCTCTTCCAGATAATACCCTCCCACTGTCCATGAAGGATCAGGCATTGACTCCAGAGTAATGTCAGCTTCCAGGGCTTCTCTGTACTCTTCAGGACCAATCCATTCCAGGTCCAAAAGACGGTCTAAAACATATTTCTGCCTGCTCTGTGCCAGCTGAATATTCTTGTATGGATCATACAGGGAAGGCGCCTTGGGCAATCCGGCTAAAAGGGAGGCCTCGGCCAGAGACAATTCATCCACGTGTTTTCCAAAATAAATCCTGGCTGCCGCCTCCACACCATAGGCTCCGTGGCCCAGGTAGATCTCATTGAGATAAATGGTCAGGATCTCATCCTTGTCCAGGTTTTTTTCCAGCCGATAGGCCAGTATAGCCTCTTTGAGCTTGCGCTCATAGCTGCGTTCCGGGGTCAAGAGCAGGGCTTTGATCACTTGCTGGGTAATGGTGCTCCCGCCCTGGACAATGGAACCTGCCTTGATATTTTTTACTGCGGCCCGCAAAATACCGGCCAGATCGATCCCTTCATGTTCGTAAAAAGCGTGGTCTTCAGCCGCCAGAAAACATTTGGGCACTACTTCGTTCATTTCATCCAAAGAACGCAGGAAGCGCTTTTCCCGGGCCAGATACCCTAAGACTTCATCATTCTTGGTATATACAGTTGTGGTCAAGGAAGGCCTGTAATCGGAAATTCCCTCCACCTGGGGCAGGTCCTTGACCACCCACAGGTACACTCCCAGACCAGCCCCAAGGCCAAGCACGAGGAGTAAGCCCACCAATATGGATATGGTCAGAAAGAATTTACGCATCAGACAACCCATTAAATGTCAGCCGGCCCTTGCCCAAAAGATCATGCATATGCACTATTCCCTGCAAGACCATGTCTTCATCCACCACCGGCAGGACCATAATAGCCCCCTTTTCCATCATATCCAGGACCTGCCCTCCCCTCTGCCCCAGGGTGACATACTTGGGTTCCCTGGTCATATAGTCCTGGATCGGCTGGTCCAGACTGTATTGTGTCCGGCATATCATTCTGCGCACATCTCCGTCGGTCAGGATGCCCTTGAGCCGCTGGGCATGATCCACGACCACCACAGATCCCAGTCCTCCCTGATCCAGGATCTGTAAAGCCCGGCCCATTGGAGTCTGCGTATTTACAGCTGGAACGTTCGTGGTGTGCATGAGTGATCTGATATCCATGCTCAGCTGCCGCCCCAGATCTCCCCCTGGGTGATAGCGCTGAAAATCCTCCCGGCCAAAGGCCTTCCATTCGATCAGGGCCACAGCCAGGGCATCTCCCAGAGCCAATGTGGCCGTTGTGCTGGCTGTAGGGGCCAGCCCCAGGGTGCAGGCCTCCCTGGGAACTTGAGTGCACAAGGCCACATGGCATAACCGGCCCATGCTCGATTCGCAATTCCCGGTCAAACCGATGAGCTGGGCCCCAAGGCTGAGCAGGGCCGGAATGATTACGTTCAACTCATCGGTTTCCCCGCTGTTGGAAATGGCCAGGACCACATCACCGGGACGGATCATGCCCAAATCGCCATGCGCCCCTTCCACCGGATGCAGGAAAGTGGCCGGAGTTCCGGTACTGCTTAAGGTAGCGGCAATTTTGCGCCCTACCAAACCGGATTTTCCCAGTCCGGTGACGACAACCCGGCCCTGGCAGGCAGCTAAGATGTTTAAGGCCTGTTCAAATTCCGGTCCCAGCTTGTCCCGGACCTGTTCAAGTCCGAGAATTTCAGTATTCAGAACTTCTTTGGCCAGCTCCAGCCAATCCCGGGGCGGGGTCTTGGGGTGAAGATATTCAGATCGAGAATCAGTCATATGTATATTCTGGGGTCGCACTGGCCCTCCAAAAGGGCAAATAGTCATTCACGCCTCTAAGCCAATTCGTCAGTTTGATCCTTGATCAATCCGGCAATCTGTTTTTTTTGCGCGCTTTGGCGCAAAAAAATATTTCAGATTTGCCGGAGGCAAAGCTGAATCATGAATCAAAGCACATCTTGCCATAATTCTCTCCTGGAAGCACCGGGTAATCTCCCTCAAAGCAGGCCATGCAATAATCCTGCTCACCCTCAACTGCCTGACGCAGCCCGTCAGCACTCAAAAAGTGCAGGGAATCCAAGCCAATGTACTTGGCAATGTCCGATACGCTATGGTTGGCGGCAATGAGCTCACCCTTGGAAGAAAAATCGATCCCATAATAGCAGGGATGGCAAATAGGCGGACAACTGACCCGCAGGTGCAGTTCCTTGGCCCCCATCTCCCGGAGTTTCTTCACCCGGGTACGGATAGTCGTTCCCCGGACAATGGAATCTTCAATAATCACTATCCTTTTGCCCTTGATCATTTCCTTGACCGGATTGAGCTTAACCCGGACCCCGAAGTCGCGCATGTCCTGAGAGGGCTGAATAAAGGTCCGGCCTACATAGTGATTGCGGATCATGGCATTTTCAAAGGACAGACCGGAAGCCTGGGCGTATCCCACTGCAGCATAGACGCCGGAGTCGGGAAAAGGCATACAGAAATCTGCATCGACCGGGGCTTCTTCAGCCAGGGCCCGGCCCATATTTTTGCGGCACATATACACTGTTTGCCCAAAGACTATAGAATCCGGGCGGGCGAAATAGATGAGTTCAAAGATGCACGGGGTTTTTCGGAGTGATTCCACGGCCTGCATACTGGACAACCGACCTCCTTCGATGACCACCATCTCCCCGGGCCGCACCTCCCGCAGATATTCGGCCTCCAAAAGATCCAGAGCACAGGTTTCTGAGGCCAAAACCGAGGTCCCGCCGGCCCGTCCCAGAACAAGGGGACGAAACCCCCAGGGATCCCGGACGGCAATGAGCTTGGAGTTGACCTGGATAAGCAGACAGTAAGCGCCCTGCACTCGACGGCAAGCACAGGCTATGGCCTCTTCCAGGCTGTTCCCGTTCAGGTTCTTGGCCACCAGATGCATAAATACTTCACTGTCCATGCTGGTCTGAAACAGTGAACCCTCATCTTCCAGCTCCTTGCGCAATTGAAAAGTGTTCACCAGGTTGCCGTTATGGCCTATGGCCATATGCTGATCCCGAAAACGGACCAGAAAAGGCTGGGCATTGCGCAAAAGAGAAGCCCCGGTAGTTGAATACCGGATATGGCCCATGGCCACCTGACCTTTGAGTTCATGGCCCAAATGCCGTTCGCTGAACACATCGGCCACCAGACCCATACCTCTTTGTTCCCGCAGTTTCTGACCGTCCCAGGTCACAATTCCGGCGCTCTCCTGCCCTCTGTGCTGCAGGGCGTACAGCCCGAAATAGGCCATTCTGGCAGCTTCAGGATGGCCGTAGATGCCCATGAGACCGCAATATTCTTTACGCATATCCGTAATACTCCTGCAGGCTGCGCACACCCATGCCTTTGCCCTGCAACTCGCGCATGGCCTGGGCCATGGCTTTGGCCCCGGCCAAAGTCGTGGTATAGGGCAGGTTATAGAGAATCGTGGCCTGGCGCAGCGACGATGAATCCTCAATGGTCAATTTCCCGGATGAAGTATTAATGACCAGGTCGATGTTCTTATTTTTAATCAAGTCAATAACATTGGGCCGGCCTTCATAGACCTTGTTCACCTTTTCAGCCACAATCCCATAGTCAGCCAAAAAGTCAGCGGTGCCTTTGGTGGCCACCAGACGCAGTCCCAATTGCATAAAAATGCGGGCCGGCTCCACCATATGGGCCTTGTCCCGATCATTGACCGAGATAAATACTGTCCCCTGGGCAGGCAGTTTCTGGCCAGCTGCCAGCTGGCTCTTGATATAGGCCAACCCAAAGGAACTATCTATGCCCATCACTTCCCCGGTGGACCGCATTTCCGGCCCCAGGATGGTGTCCACTCCGGGAAAACGGCTGAAGGGGAGCACCGCTTCCTTGACTGCAAGATATCCTCGCTTGCGCTGAGACCAGGGATCAAGATCCCGTAACCTCTCTCCCATCATCACCCGGGTGGCCAGCTTGGCCAGGGGAACACCGGTGGCCTTGCTGACAAAAGGGACTGTGCGCGAAGCCCGGGGATTGACTTCCAGGATATAGATCTCCTTGTCTTTGATAGCAAACTGGATATTCATCAGCCCCTTGACCTGCAGCTCCCTGGCCAGGGCCCGGGTCTGACGCTTCAGCTCTTCGGTCATATCCGGACCAATTGTGTGCGGCGGCAAGACACAGGCCGAATCCCCGGAATGCACTCCGGCTTCTTCTATATGCTCCATGATGCCGCCAACATATGTATCTTCTCCATCGGAGACAGCATCCACATCGATCTCAATGGCATTTTCCATGAATTTATCCAGAAGGATGGGATGATCCGGAGAGATAATCACTGCTTCCCGGAAATAATTGATGAGATCCTGCTCATCGTACACGATTTCCATAGCCCTTCCGCCCAGGACATAGGAGGGTCTGACCACCAGGGGGTATCCAATTCTGGTGGCAATGGCCAGGGCCCCATCCTCGGACACAGCGGTCCCGTTTTCCGGTTGCTTGAGATCCAAAACATGCAGCAGGTCCTGAAAGCGCTCCCGGTCCTCGGCTCGATCGATGCTGTCCGGAGAGGTGCCCAGGATAGGGACTTTGTTTTCCAGTAAGGGAACGGCCAGGTTCAGCGGGGTCTGGCCGCCGAACTGAACGATCACGCCTTCCGGCTCTTCCTGGTGGATGATGTTTAAGGTATCTTCCAGGGTCAAGGGTTCAAAATAGAGACGATCCGAGGTATCATAGTCAGTACTCACTGTCTCAGGATTGGAATTGACCATGACCGATTCCACGTCCATATCCCGGAGGGCAAATGAGGCGTGTACGCAGCAGTAGTCGAACTCGATTCCCTGCCCAATACGGTTTGGCCCTCCGCCTAAGATGACTACCTTGCGGGCCGTTGTACTCCTGGCTTCGTTTTCCTGTTCATAGGTGGAGTAGAAATAGGGAGTGTAAGCCTCAAACTCGGCAGCACAGGTGTCCACCAGTTTATAGGTGGGCAGGATGCCCATGGATTTGCGCATGTCCCGTATATCTTCCTCGCTGACCGAGAATATTGTCCCTAACTGCTGGTCAGAAAATCCCAGCTCCTTGGCTTGCCGAAAGAGATCGGCCAGCGGGCCCTGGGGGCTGAAATCAGGGGATGCCGCAGCTGATTCCAACAGCTGGTGTTCAAACTCCACCAATTGTCTGATCTGAGTCACAAACCAGGGATCAATCCGGGTCAGATCATGGATCTCGGCATCTGAAAACCCATCCAGCATGGCCTGGCGGAGCTGCAGGATGCGCATGGAGTTCGGTGTCCGCAATTTGCTGCGCAAAAGCTCCGGATCCAGACTTGGGGGCCTAAAATCCCTGGCCAGCCCGGGCATGCCGATCTCCAGAGAACGAAGCCCCTTCTGCAGGGCCTCCTTGAATGTCCGGCCAATGGCCATAGTCTCGCCCACGCTTTTCATGGACGTAGTCAGCATGTCTTCAGCCCGGGGAAATTTCTCAAAGGTAAAACGGGGAATCTTGACCACGCAGTAATCAATTGAAGGTTCAAAGCAGGCCACGGTTTCCCGGGTGATGTCATTGGGCAGTTCATCCAGGCTGTAGCCCACTGCCAGCTTGGCCGCAATCTTGGCAATGGGAAATCCCGTGGCCTTGGAGGCCAGGGCGGACGAACGGGAGACCCGGGGGTTCATTTCAATAACCATCATCTGACCATTTTGGGGATTGATTGCAAACTGGACATTGGAGCCCCCGGTTTCCACCCCGATCTCCCGCATAATGGCCAAAGAGGCATCGCGCATGGCCTGATATTCCCGGTCCGTCAGGGTCTGGGCCGGGGCTACGGTGATGGAGTCCCCAGTATGCACGCCCATGGGGTCCAGGTTTTCAATAGCACAAATGATCACGCAGTTGTCTTTGCCGTCCCGCATGACCTCCAGCTCAAATTCCTTCCAGCCCAGCAGGGACTCTTCCAGCATGACTTCTGAAGTCATGCTGGCAGCCATGCCCTGTCTGGCAATGGCCTCCAGCTCTTCCTTATTGTAGGCCACACCGCCCCCGGTTCCACCCAGGGTATAGGCCGGGCGGATAATCATGGGAAAATCCAGTGATTCCCCAAAGGATCGCACCTGCTCCAGATCCTGGGCAATACCGCTCTTGGGAACTTGAAGTCCGATATTCTCCATCGCCTGTCGAAACTGCATCCTGCTCTCCGCCTTTTGAATGACCGGCAGAGAGGCTCCAATCAATTCCACCCCGTACTTGTCCAACACTCCTTGCTCAGCCACGGCCACGGCCGTATTGAGTCCGGTCTGTCCGCCTAAGGTAGGCAGTAAAGCGTCCGGCCGTTCCTTGGCAATGATCTGGGCCACCACTTCCGGGGTAATAGGCTCCAGATAGGTCCGATCGGCCAGTTCCGGATCGGTCATGATCGTAGCTGGATTGGAGTTGACCAGGACCACCTCATAGCCCTCTTCTTTCAAGGCCTTGAGCGCCTGGGTCCCGGAATAGTCAAACTCGCAGGCCTGACCAATAATGATCGGCCCGGAACCAATGAGCATAATTCGTTTCAGATCAGTCCTTTTGGGCATAACACTCACAGTATTTTTGGCTGGTTGCTCATGGACTCGCACTCTCTCCACCACTTCCCGGTCCGGCAGAGGGTGTACTCCATTCCGAACCAGGGGGCAATATTTATAATGTACTCAGCGCAGCCGCTGGTATGAAACGAGACTTTGCTTTCTCCGCCTGCCCCGGACTGAGATCCGGGGCAGGCATCTTTCGCCGGAATGACGGAGGGGGTGACTCAAAGTTTCATACTCGATCAAACTGGGCGTCTGCGGCCAGAGGCGACGTTCGCATGAAACGAGAAGTTAGCTTACTCGTCGATCTTCCTGTAACAGATCGAAATAATAAGAGTATGGCCGGAGCCATAAGAGGAAGACGTACCCAGGGAGGACCCTAGGAACGAAGAATGAGTATCTCTTACGCCTCCGATTAAAATCCCGAGTTTCATCCTTGATCAATCCGGCAATCTTCTCCTTTTTTGCCCGCTTTGGGGCAAAAATAGTTCAGATTTGCCGGAGGCAAAGCT
>JAWLEI010000087.1:0-12930 GCA_041686195.1 Desulfovermiculus sp. | reverse complement strand
GTCCTCATTTCCGGCGGGGGATCCAACCTGCAGGCCCTGATCGATCGTATTGAGCAGGGGGTTTTGGATGCCCGCATTCAGCTCGTTGTCTCCAATGTGCCCAAAGTCAAAGGACTGCAGCGGGCTACCCAGCATGGAATTACAACCCGGGTTGTTCCTCAATCAGAGTACGCCTCCAGACAGGCCCATGATAGGGCGATAATAGGCATCCTCCGGGACTTCGGGGTTCAGGCTGTTTGCCTGGCCGGGTATATGCGCCTGATCAGTCCGGAATTTGTTCAGGCCTTTCAAAATCGTATCCTGAATATCCATCCCTCACTGCTCCCCAGCTTTCCGGGGCTGCATGCCCAGCAGCAGGCAGCGGAGTATGGAGTGCGTATAAGTGGAGCTACGGTCCACTTTGTCGATCAGGACCTGGATCACGGCCCCATAATTATCCAGGCCGCAGCTCCCGTCTATGCCGGCGAACAGGAGGACCAGGTCAGCCGGCGCATCCTCCAGCTGGAGCACCGCATCTATCCCCAGGCCGTGCAGTGGCTGGCCCAAGACCGGCTGCAGATCCAAAATGGCTGTGTCCATCTCACCCTTGCCGGCCATCAATTTGTGGATCCGGCATCCTTACCCTTCTGCCTGATCAATCCCGGTCTTGAAACTGGTTTTTGATCTTTGGCAAACTTTTTATACCGAAGATTTCAAAATCATGTCTTAGGAAAATAAATACATTTATATCAAAATGATATAAAAAATATTTCATTGTAACAAGACTGTAATATTTCTGTGACACCCTTGAAAACTGTGGTGCGTAGATTCGTGTCTGCTGTTTTGAGAGGCGATTTTTAATGCATGCCAACAGGAGGTCACAGACATGAAACGCTTTTTCTCTTTGCTTGCCTTGAGCGCGGCTGCACTTATCCTGGTAGCCGGTCCGGCCCAGGCCAGGGACCAGATCAGGATCGTGGGTTCCAGCACAGTCTATCCCTTTGCCAGCTACGTGACTGAGGAGTTCGGGGCCACGACCGAGTATCCCACCCCGGTCATCGAATCCACAGGCTCAGGAGGAGGTTACAAGCTCTTCTCCGAAGGAGTGGGGGAGAAGACCCCGGATATCAGCAACGCATCACGGCGGATGAAGCCCAGTGAGTTCGAGCGCTGCCAGGAAAACGGGGTGGAAAAGATCCACGAAGTCCTGATCGGCTATGACGGGATCTCCCTGTGCGAGAACGTGGAGAATCCGGAAATGGATCTGACCCGGGAAGAGATCCTTTTGGCCGTAGCGGCTGAAGTCCCGCAGGACGGCAAGCTTGTGGACAATCCCTACACTCACTGGGATGAGATCAACTCTGATCTGCCTGACCGCAAAATAACCATTTACGGTCCTCCAACCACTTCCGGTACCAGGGACGCCTTTGAAGAGCTGGTCATGGAGGCTGCCAGCAAGAACATCCCTGAATACGACGGCAAGTACAGCAAGATCCGGGATGACGGACCCTATGTGCCGGCCGGAGAAAACGACAACCTCATCGTCCAGCGGCTGACAAAGGACAAAAGGGCTCTGGGTATTTTCGGATACAGCTTTCTGGACAACAATCGGGACCAGATTCAGGCTGTAACCATCGATGGCGTAGCCCCGGAGACAGACTCCATCTCCTCTGGCGAGTACCCTGTGGCCAGAAGCCTCTACTTTTACGTCAAACTGGCCCATCTGGATGAGGTTCCCGGGATTGAGGAATATGTAGATCTGTTTCTGTCCGAAAAGATGATCGGCGACATGGGCTACCTGATGGACGAGGGATTGATCCCCCTGCCGAAGGAAGATCGGGAGAAGACCCGCGAAGACTGGGAGGCCCGCAAAACCCTGAGCAAAGACGACCTCAAATAGGCCCTGCGCCTCCAGGGGGCTTATACGCCTTCCCCGGCCCGCAGGCACTTTCCCGGTACTTGCCTGCGGGCCACATCATTTTCACTTAAACGCGTGTATGCGCAAATCAGAGACCATTGCGGAGGATGGGAATTGACCTACGCCACCATGTTTCTTTACCTCATGGGCGGATTGCTGCCTTTAGCTGTGATTGCCTATCGTCTCGGACGTCGCAAGGCCCTGGCCCAGCATTCTTCCGGGGTTCGGCTTCATTCCCAGCCCGGATTTTACGGATGGTTTGCCTTAATCTGGCTGGTCCTGCCAGCCTTGGGGGCCTGTCTGTTTTTTGCCTTCTTGCATGTGATCCAAGTCTTCACCGCTCCCGGACCTATGCTCCTGGCCGCCGGACTGGCCTGTGCCGCCGGAGGACTGATTGTCGGACTGCGGGCCATTCAACCGGGCCTGGCCGCCCGCCATCGGGTGGAGCAGGTCATCAAGTGGCTCTTGTTTCTGGCTTCAGGCATCTCTATTCTGACCACATTGGGTATTGTTTTTTCCATGCTCTTTGAGGCCATCAAGTTTTTTCAATTGGTGAGCATCTGGGACTTTATTACTGGCACCTCCTGGTCTCCGGAATCCGCATTTTTTTCCGGGGCCGGCCGGGGCGAGGAAGCGATGTCCGAGCCAAAGTTCGGTGCTTTACCCGTCTTTGCCGGGACATTTATGATCACATTTATCGCCATGTGCGTGGCCTTGCCGGTTGGTCTGATGTCCGCCATCTACATGTCCGAATACGCCTCCAGACGTGTCCGGGGCACGGCCAAGCCGATTCTGGAGATACTGGCCGGCATCCCGACTGTGGTCTATGGCTTTTTCGCCGCCATCACGGTCAGTCCATTGGTGGTAAGAGGGGCAGAAATGCTCGGGTTAGAAGCAGATTATACCAATGCCCTGACCCCGGGACTGGTCATGGGGGTTATGATTATTCCATTTATTTCCTCCCTGTCCGACGATATCATCAGCTCCATCCCCCAAAGCATGCGTGAAGGCTCCTATGCCTTGGGCACCACGCAATCCGAAACCATAAAAAAGGTCCTTCTGCCGGCAGCACTTCCAGGGCTGGTTTCAGCCTTTCTTCTGGGAGTTTCCAGGGCTCTGGGGGAAACCATGATTGTAGTCATGGCCGCCGGGCTGCGGCCCAACCTGACCTGGAATCCACTGGAAGGGATGACCACGGTCACTGTGCGTATCGTCAATGCCCTGACCGGAGATCTGGCCTTTGACAGTGCTGAGACCCTTTCCGCTTTTGGTCTGGGGATGGCCTTATTCGTGGTCACCTTGACCCTGAATGTGATTTCCATCGTGGTCATCAGGCGATTCAAGCAGCAATACGAACTCTAGGCTGGGCATGAGAAGGCAGATATCATGAACCGAACCACCAAACACAGTGCCCGGCTTACCCGGAAGCGATACCGGACAGAGAAACGCTTCAAGCTCTATTGTCTGGGGGCCCTTATTCTCGGCTGTTCCTTCCTGGTCGTATTTCTGGCCGACATCGTCGGTAAAGGCTACTCAGCCTTCCAGCAGGCCGAGGTCAAGGTTTCTGTGGATTACAATGAACAGAGCCAGGAAGTGCCGATGCGGGCGGTAGAGGAGGAAGGGCGTTCTCTGGTCAGCCGGTCCTTTTACCGGGGGCTTCCGCGGAAGATGAGCACCCATCCGGAAATCATGGACAGTACCCGGACGCAGTGGGTTGTGGCCAAGGCGGACGTTGATCAGTATTTAAAGGGAGAACCCAATGGGTTAAAGCCTGCGGAAAAGGAAGCAGTGGAGGAATTGAAGCAGGAGGGCAGGGTCAAGCTTGTATTCAACACATATTTCTTTACCCACGGGGACTCAAAGCATCCAGAGGTGGCCGGGATCAAATCCGCAGCTCTGGGGACTGTCTATGTCATGTTTCTGACCATGCTGTTCAGCTTCCCCATCGGAGTACTGACCGCCATCTATCTGGAGGAATACGCCCCGGACAACTGGTTTACCCGGATCATTGAGGTAAATATCAATAACCTGGCTGCCATTCCCTCCATTCTGTACGGGCTTTTGGGCCTGGCCATATTCATCAATACTTTTGGCGTTCCCCGGTCTTCAGCCCTGGCCGGGGGATTGACCCTGGCCTTGATGAGTCTGCCGGTGATTATCATCAGCGCCAGAGCGGCCATCCGGGCAGTACCAGATTCCGTCCGGGAAGCAGCTCTCGGAGTAGGGGCCTCCAGATGGCAGATGACTATTCATCATGTTCTGCCTTTCTCCCTGCCCGGGATCCTGACCGGGTCCATTATCGCCCTGGCCCAGGCCATGGGAGAGACCGCTCCCCTGATCATCGTGGGTATGATGGCCTTTATTCCGGATGTACCCTCCGGCTTTACAGATTCAACAACCGTTTTGCCGGCCCAGATTTATTCCTGGTCTTCTCAAGCCTTACGGCCCTTTGCTGAACGTACAGCTGCAGCCATTCTCGTATTACTTGCAGTACTCATTGTGCTCAACGCCACTGCCATTTTCTTGCGCAAACGGTATGAACGCAGGTGGTGATTTTCATGCCCCAGACATCTTGTGTGCTCATTGTGGAAGATGACCAGGATATCCTGAATCTGCTCAGCTTCACCATCCAGAATCAGGGGCTGAAGGTTCTTCAGGCCCGTTATGGAGAAGAGGGACTAAAGATTGCCCGGGGCCAAAAGCCGGATCTCGTTGTTCTTGATCTTATGCTTCCGGGCATGGATGGGATTGCAGTATGCAAGGATCTGAAATCCAGGTCTGAAACAGCGCATATCCCTGTAATTATGCTCACGGCCAAGGCAGAGGAGAACGACCGGATCGCCGGGCTGGAAACCGGAGCAGACGACTATGTCGTCAAACCCTTCAGCCCCCGCGAGCTTGTGCTCAGAGTGCAGGCGGTTCTGCGCCGCACTCAGGAGCACGCCCCACATATTGATTTCTGGGAGTACGATGGTCTGCGGGTGGAGTTTGAGGCCTTTCAGCTCTTTCTGGACGGCCGGGAAACGGAGTTGACCAGTACGGAATTTCACCTCTTGGCCGCTCTGCTGCGTTCCGAGGGCCGGGTGTTAACCAGGGAACAGCTGCTGGATCAGGTCTGGGGCTATGAATTCGATGGCTACGCCCGGACTGTGGATACCCATATGCACCGTCTGCGGCACAAGCTGGGCCGATTTTCAGAATGGATCCAGACAGTGCGCGGCGTCGGTTACCGATTGAAAAAGGCGGGAAAAGAATGAGCTTTGGACAAAGAATTTTCTGGCCTTTTGCCCTCTTGATTCTGGCCGCTCTTGTTGTGGCCTATTTGGCCATCAGTTCGGTTATCTCCAAAGAGGTCACTGCCCAGGCCCAGACAAATGGACTGCGATATCTCAAGCACATCAACTGGCTGCTGCACTATACGCTTGAGATTGACGAGCCGGCAACTCTGCAGCAGAACCTCAGGGATATCGGGCAGCAGCTCAATCTGCGGGTAACCTATATTGATGCCTCCGGCCGGGTCCTCGCCGATTCAGGTGTTTCCCAGGCTGGAATTCCGGACATGGAGAACCATGCTCAGCGCCCGGAAATACAAGAGGCCATGCAGACAGGCAGGGGTCAGAGCCTGCGGTACAGCTCTACCCTGAAGACCGATTTTTTGTATGTTGCCTTGCAGGTGGATTCCATTCGCGGCTTAAAACCCGCCGTGCTGCGGGTGGCTATGCCAGCGGCTCAGATACAATCCGCACTGGAGAGGATGCAAAGGCAATTCGCCCTGGTCCTGGTGGGCATGCTTGTCCTGGCCGGAGGATTAAGCTGGCTGATCAGCCGCCGGCTGGGGCTGGAAATCAGGGATCTGAGCCGTTCGGCCGAGGCCATTGGGTCCGGAAATCTGGATCAGCGCATTCAGGACGTACCTGGCCGGGATTTTCTCCCTCTGGTCCAGAGCATCAACCGGATGGCCAAGCGCCTGCAGTCCACGCTGCATGAGATCTCCCTGCACAAGGAGGAGCTGGAGACCCTGCTCAACGGCATGCATGAAGGCGTATTTGTCCTTGATGCCAAGGGAAAGGTGAGGTTGGCCAATACGGCTTTGCAGCGAATGGCTGGATCAGGGGTCTTGATTGAGCATCGAGAACCTATTGAATTCCTGCGCAGCTCTGAATTGCAGGACGCATGCGCCCGGTTGCTGCAAAGACAAGGATTTGAGAGCGAGCATATCTTTTTGTACCTTCCCCAAAACAGGTTTGTAGAGGCCACGCTTATTCCGGTCAGGTTCACGGAGCAGGGAGAACGTGAGCTCATCGCCGTCTTGCATGATGTCACCGAACTCAAGAAGTCGGAGCAGGTGCGCAAGGATTTTGTGGCTAATGTCTCCCATGAGCTGCGCACCCCTCTGACGGCCATCAAAGGCTATGCCGAGTCCCTGGCCGGCACTGCGGATCAGGACGAAGAGCACAAAAATACTTTTTTGCAGGTTATTGTCCGCAATGCCAACCAGATGAATCATTTGCTGGACAATCTCCTGCAGCTGGCCAGACTGGAGGCCGGCCGGGACAGCCGGAATCAGGCCGTAGTCGATGCCTATGCTGCCCTGAACAGGGCCTGGGAGATCTGTGCTCCCCTGGCAGAAGAGAAAGGCATATCCCTGGATATTGGATTTGAACCTCAGACTGTATGGGTGACTGCGGATTCGGATCAGCTGGTGCAGGTATGGGTCAACCTCCTGGACAATGCCCTCAAATACAGTCCGGCCCGGAGCTGGATCAGGGCCGCGGCCAGAGAAGGACGGGAAGAGTGGATTCTGGCCCTGCAGGACAACGGCCCGGGGATTGATCCCGGGCAGCAGGAACGGATATTTGAACGCTTTTATCGGGGCACATCCGGACGAAAGGGGACCGAAGCTGCTGGAAGCGGGCTGGGACTGGCCATTTGCCGGCACATCCTGGCCAACAACAACGGCCGGATATGGGTCCAGAGCCCGGCTCCGGATACTCTGCAGGGATCAGTATTTTTTTTCAGCCTGCCCAAGGCTGACGGTACAGATGAAACGGCAATAAAGGACAGCGGGAAATGAGTGCGGATATCAAGATGGAAACCCGGGGCTTGAATTTTTTTTATAATGATTTTCAGGCTCTCAAGGATGTGAGTATCGCCTTTTATCTTCATCAGGTCACAGCCCTGATTGGTCCTTCCGGATGTGGAAAGAGCACTTACATTCGCTGTCTGAACCGGATGAACGATCTCATCCCCGGGATCAGGGTTGAAGGAAATATCTTCCTTGACCAGGAGGATATTTATGCCTCACACTTGGATGTGGTGGAGTTGCGGCGTAGAGTGGGTATGGTTTTTCAAAAGCCCAACCCCTTTCCCAAAAGCATATATGAGAACATCGCCTATGCCCCCCGCATTCATGGATTGGCCAGGAAAGGGACTCAGCTTGACGATCTGGTTGAAGATTCGCTGAGAAAGGCTGGATTGTGGGATGAGGTGGGCGATCGTATGAGCCAGCCGGCCACCTCTCTTTCCGGAGGCCAGCAGCAAAGGTTGTGCATAGCCAGGGCCCTGGCCATGGACCCGGAAGTCCTGCTCATGGATGAGCCGGCCTCAGCCCTGGATCCTCTGGCCACGCAAAAGATAGAGGAGCTCATCTATGAGCTCAAAAACAGACTGACGATTATTATAGTCACCCATAACATGCAGCAGGCAGCCAGGGTTTCGGACCGGACCGCCTTTTTCTACATGGGCGAGCTCATAGAGATCGACGCCACGGATACGATGTTTACCAGACCGGGGCAAAAGCAGACCGAAGAATACATCACCGGCCGATTTGGCTGATGTCCAGGTTCAGCTTTGCCTCCGGCAAATCTGAAATATTTTTTTGCCTCAAAGCGGGCAAAGAAGAAATTTGCCGGGTTGATCAAGGATGAAACGTGTGCTTTGACATGTAGGGGTGAAGCTTGTCTTCGCCACAAGGCTGAGCAGAGCGGGGCATGAATATTCATTCTGGATTCTAGTTCCATTAAGAGGAGAGCGCAGGGATGCATTTACATAAGGAATTGGAAAAGCTCGAAGTCAAGATTATGAAAATGTTCGCCTTGACCGAGAGGGCATTGGACACCTCTGTCAAAGCCTTGATGGACAGGGACGACGACCTGGCCGAAGAGGTAATCCAGGGTGACCAGGTGATCAATGCCCTGGAAGTGGACATTGAGGAGACAATCCTGCATATTCTTGCTCTCTGGCAGCCTGTGGCCAGGGACCTGCGTTTTGTTATGGGCTGCTCCAAGATTTCCAATGATCTGGAGCGTCTGGGGGATCAGGCCACAAACATTGCCGAACGGGCCATTATGCTCAACCAGCGGCCCAGGCTTCCCCTGATGCAAGCGGTTCAGGCCCTGGCCGATGTCTCCCTGGACATGTACCGCAATGTGATCACCGCCTTTTCCCAGCTGGACTGTGATCAGGCTGCCCAGGTGTGTGGGCAGGATAATACAGCCGATGATTTGAATATAAAAATCATTCGTCGCCTTATTGATTATATGAACAATGAAAATCTGATCGTGGAAAGGGCGGTGCATACGGTTATAGTGGCAAATTCCCTGGAACGGGTGGGCGATCTGTCCACGAACATCGCCGAGAATGTCTACTTCATCGTTCAGGGGATCAATGTGAAGCATTCGGACCAGTTCGATGCCAAATGCGCCTCTCCGGGTGAGCAGAGCAGCGGTCTATAGCAGGGGAGATGCGGACTTTACAACAGGGAAGACCAGAGCGAGGCGAGTATGAATGAAAAGCGACGGTATGCATATGAGTTGACCAAAAAGGAGCTGGGGCAGTTTTTACGTTCTCTGGCCGAAAACCTGGAGAGTGATACTCCGGAGGTCAAGGATTTCGGCCTTGATCTTTCCAATATTCGGAAGATGAAAATCAGTGCCAAGAGTTGGCCGGAGGAGCCATTTGTGGTCAAAGTGAAGATCACCCCCTGGCAGGCCCAGGAGAGTGATGAGGAAGAGGGGGAGGAGGCCGCATATGCCCGGCTGAAAAGGCGAATGAAGATCTATTACAAGGAGTTGCAGGCAAATCTGCAGGCCAACCAGCATCCGTCCCGGGAGATCGTGTCAGTATTTCTTAAGGATTGTGAGAGGATGACTGAGTTTCAAGGTTATGGGGATGAATACTACAAGGCCTTCACGCATACCTGCCGCGATTTTCAGCAGGCTTTTGACACCGAAGAGCTCGAGGATATGCAGCGGGCCTTTGACCGGATCGAATCCCTCAAAGACAGGTGCCATGACAGATATAAATAGATGCCTGGGGTGAAAATCGTTTGCGCCCCAGTTGCGAATTGAGGGATCTGGTCTTTCATAGATCCAGAAATTAAGCTATGTATATATCCACGCCTCAATTTCCATCCCTTGTTCCGGCCCGGATTCCGGAAGAGGTGACTGCCCGGGATGAGGCCATATTCTGGCGCATCAGCAGCATCTCTCTTTCCCCGGAACAGGAGGAGCAGCTGTGTTCACCACCGGATGTATATCCCCGGCAGAGGGAAGTATTGGCCGTACACTGGCATCCGGAATTTGTGCCTATCCGGCTGGCGGTGAAAAGAATGCAGGCCATGTTTCCCAACCGGCAGCAAGAGCTGGTGATTCCCACCCAGCACAATGCACTTCTTGCTCACCACGGATACAGCGGAGTGGAGGTGGACTGCTATTCCCGGAGCTTTAATCAAAAGGTGCAGCTCCTTCTCCACTTCAGTGAACACAAGGTGCCCAAAGCCGGTGTGTTACAGTCCATGCTGGAGCATACCAGGCAGTACAGGTCGTCCCAGCTCTTTGATCTTATGCGCACGTTTACCCACCCGGTCCAGGAACGCCTGCATGCAGCGGTCAGAGCCACCGGCGCGGACCCTGATCTGATCCGGTTCGTCACCCTGCATGTTCGAAAGCTTGAGACCCTTGTGCAGGATAATCTGCAGGAGCTGCCTGTGGATGTGCTCAAAAACAAGATGGTGCGAAATTTTTTCCACGCCCTGCGGCCGGTTTTCGGCCATCAACTCATTGACAGGGCTTTAAACTTCCTCCAGGAAGTGAAAAAAGAGGTGAAGCAGGGGTTTCCTCTGCAGTATTTCTTTCGCACCTCAGAGATCATTGAAGAGGCCCGGGGCTTAGGGGCGGGGATTGTTGTCCCCCATCCGGAGCAGTTCTGGCCCATCCTGCTTGCAGAATACGATGTGGATGGGTATGAAGTATGGAACCCGCAATCCCGGCGGTATACCGATTTTCTGATCGAGGTGGTCATGCGCAAGAACAGGGAACGCCCAGCATCCAAGCGGCCGCTGTTGATCTTCATGGGCGACGACACCCATATGGGGGAGAAAATCAGAGATGAACAGGAAGCCGATCCATCCAAGGCCGACAGAGAGGTAGGCTATCAGCCGGCCTGGGATGACTGTGCAGTGCGCAAGCTTCTGCTTCAAAACACCATCAGCCGGGGTGCGGTCATATCCGAGTATAAGGCCAGACTTCAGGAGTGTTGATCTGTTCAGATGCACTTGGCTAAGACCCCGGTTAAGAGCAGTGATTGGTAAAGAACCGGTGATTTCAAGAGCATATTCAGAAAAAAAAATGGAAAAGTTATTTCATGGCTGCGAACAACGATTTTTTTCATGAGTCTGTCCAGGATACAGCTTCAATCAAGGATTTCCTTCAATCCCTGCAAGAGGCCCTGGAGCAAAAACGCATCATTCTTTCCGCTGATGGGCAGGAAATGATCCTGACTCCCTCTTCTCTGCTTCAGCTTTCGGTTAAAGCTCGAAAGAAAGGGGCCAGCAATAAGCTGCAGATCAAGATTGTATGGGAGGATACTGTGAATTCTGATTCCGGATACCAAAGCGGATTATCCATACGCTCGTGACCTTGCATCTTTCCGTAACCGGTGACAGGGCGATAGGTATATGACCGGGAGGGGACTGTACGATAACTTTCAGTTTCTGATTTTGGAAGTGGTCAGCCACATCCGGCAGACCTCTACATTTCTCTTGGCCCCGGAAGCTGAACTCTATGAGTATATAGTATCCAGAGACGACTACATCGATAATTTGAAAAACAGTATCGAGAACTCCTGTTTTACCCATATAGCCTCAGCCACCCAGAACAAGCTCTCCCCCCAGGCTATCAATACCTATCGCAGTATACAGACCATTGCGGTCAATCTTGAGCGCATCGCCGACTTTTGCGTCAATATCGTCCATCAAGTGCAATATCTGTCGGATACAGATTTTTTGCAGACTTTTGATTATCAAAGCATGATCCGGGAAATCCTGATGGGCATGGATGAGATTTCAGGTGCTTTAAAACACAAAAGTCTGCCTCAGGCCCTAAGGATCTGCCGCACGGAGAATACCCTGGACCAGATGTGCAAAGTCCGTTTTGAGCGGATCATGGACGAATTGCAGCAAGGCCCTCACCGTCCAGGGGATTATATTACCATCGTATTTATTATCCGGTATTTAGAAAGGATAGGGGATTCGCTCTTAAATATCGGTGAGGCTGTTCTGTTCGCCATTATTGGGGAAAAGATCAAGATCCATCAATTTCAGGCCTTGCAGGAAAACTTGCATAACTCCGGACTGGCCACAGAACTTTCCGAAGTTGACTTTAAGTATATCTGGGGTTCAAGATCAGGGTGCCGGATCGGGCGGATTGAAAACAAGGATACTACCCAGTCCAGTCAGGAATCAATTTTTAAGGAGGGGGCCTGCAAGAAAATCCGAAGAGAAAAAAAGTGCCTGGAAAGGTGGCAAAAGATCTTTCCCGGGCTGGTGCCCAAGATATTCAGCTATTATGAAGACAAAGAGCAGGATACCGCCTCTTTGCTGCTCGAACTTTTGCCTGGATGCACTGTTGACGAAACTGTCCTGACCACAGACATGGACACAGTGCACAATACATTTTTCATACTCCAGGAAGTTTTGGAAGAGGTGTGGACCCAGACCCTGATCCAGCAAAGAGTTCAATCCCGATATATGGCCCAGGTACACAAGCGCCTGGAAACAATCTGGCAGGTTCATCCGCAATTCAAACGCAGAGCCCAGAGTATCGGGCAGACCACAGTCCTCTCCACGCACCAGCTCCTGCAGGCAGGAGCAGAGATCGAAAAGCAGCTGGCAGCGCCGTTTTCTGTATTTATTCACGGCGACTTCAACGCCAATAATGTGGTTTACAGTCACGCGGAACAAAAGATCCACTTCATAGACGTGCACCGCTCAACCCACAGCGACTACGTGCAAGATGTCTCCGTGTTTCTGGTTTCCAATTTTCGCATCCCGGTATTTGATCCTGTTCTGCGCTCCCGTTTGAACTGGATGACCGGAAGCATGTTTGAGTTTGCCCGGGATTTTGCCCGTACTCAGGGAGATTTAACCTTTGAGGCCCGACTGGCCCTGGCCCTGGCCAGGTCCTTTTATACCTCCATCCGCTTTGAGTTGAGAGCCGATTTTGCCAAAAGCATGTTTCTGCGCTCTCATTATCTCCTTGATCGGCTGGTGCGCCATTCAGGGCAAAGCTGGGACGATTTTGTTCTGCCCCCAGAGATCTTGTATTATTGATCCAAAACGATCTTATAATCGTCAGGAGCGAGTGTGTATAAAATAGGCGTTGTTGGAACCCCGGGAGGAAAATCCTCGCAATGGCTGGCTGATGAAGTACAGGCCCAGACCGGTTTTTGCCTGCTGGTTAATATGGATGCCGTGACTTTGGATTTCAAGCGCAGGACCGTTTTTTTTCAGGACCAAAGCCTCATGGAACTGGATGCTCTAATGGTCAAGAAAATCGGGAGCAAATATTCTCCTGATCTGTTGGATCGGCTCGAGATTCTTCGCTTTTTGCATCACCAGGGCTTGCCCGTCTTTTCCCCACCCAGGAGCATGATGCAGGTGGTGAATCGCCTCAGCTGTACTGTATCCCTGCAAACTGCCGGCATTCCCATTCCTCCTACCGTGGTCACCGAAGATATTGCGCAGGCCAGGCAGG
>JAWLEI010000086.1:11520-13422 GCA_041686195.1 Desulfovermiculus sp. | reverse complement strand
AGGGCTAGCGAACAAGCTCCCATTGCCCGTTTGACCTGCGGCAGGCCTTGGCCTGGACGTCTTCTCGCTGGCCATCGATCCAGGCGTCTATGACTACATCCCTGCACACCTGTCCCCCGGACTGGTATGCAGGCTTTGGGGTGGCCTGAAACCTGTTCTGGGTATCGGGATTCACCCAGCTCCTGGTTTGATTGGACGGGGTATTTTCCAGGGTGTTGCCGATTTGGGCCCGATCATGCTTGTCCAGCTCATTGCCGACTGCATAGCCGAGCAGTGCACCGATCCCGGCGCCAATAAGGGCATTTTCCCGCCTGTGCTCATCGTCCTCAGGACCGAGATGGGAACCGATCAAAGCACCGGTCAATCCTCCGGCCACACCCCCTTGTTGAGCCTTGTTCCCGCAGGCGGAAATACACAATAGGCAAACAAAAATGAAACAGTAATAGGTCACTATCCTGTTCATATACTTTCCTCCTGCTTCTGTTAAAAAATCGCCCTCGAACGATTGAGAATCATTCCAGGTCATTTCTTGGATTGCTGGCTATGAAACCAATGGATTGACATGGTGTATACCTGAAAACCTCTTGAAATCATTATCTGCAGAATATATCCGAGCGCCATGTTCAATGGCCAGGGCCGCAATATGCGCGTCTGTGGTCAGATTTCCCCCGGCCCCATGCACGAACAACAAACTGCGCAATATATTCCAATGAGCGCGGCCAGGCACCACAATGGTGACTACAGCCTGCTGGAGCCATTCATTAATGTAGGAGCCGGCAGTTTCAATACTCAAAGGGTGTTCAAACACTCGCTGGTTTGTGGTAATGCGTAAAAATGCCAATATAACCACAAAAGGCAAGCCTACCCTCTCCGTTCCGGATAGGGCTTGCTCAAACCAAGTTCGAGCCTGGGCATGTCTGTGAAGGTCCCTGTTAACGGCATAGAGCAACAAATTGACATCAACCAGAATCATCTTCTCTGCTCCAGCTTGTCGCAAATTACCCTGTTTTCCATTTCATCAGCCAGTTCCAGTGCCTTGTCTATGTTCAGTCCGGGATTTGGCTGGCCTAATGAAGCAGGCTGAAGAGAATATGCACGGGATTCGGGCTGTTCTAATCGGCCTATGCCGAGAGACAAAGCCTCGTTTACGACCTGTTTCAGAGACTTTCCACTATTGTAGGCCTTCTCCTTGAGCAAGGTCATGGTTTGATCGTCAATTGTCAATGTAGTGCGCATCATGATACCTCCTGAATATGCATCATGATGACATACTAAATGGAAAACCACCCATTGTCAAAGCCGATAGCAGTTTTCCCCTTGCCCATGTTGAGAATAAAGGTTATATGAGAAATACTGGCTCACTTATTATTCCAGCCGATTCATTTGACAACACCTACGACAGGAGGAGTTCATGCAAGTCAAAGCCCAAGATTTACAGCAAAAGATTCTGGCCCTGTTTCCGGAAATCGAACAGTATGGATTGAATATGGATCTGGAGTTTGACCCACAGCAGGATGCCTGGTTGCTCACAGTGAGCAAAGGTCAGGACACTCTGTCCACCCACTTAGAAGAACAGGACGTGGAAGCATGTCTGACCGGCAAGGAGTGCTATCATGTGGCGGTCCAGCTTGGCCGCTTCATCCGCAATTACTGTACAGGCGGGGAAGCCTGCACCCTGGGTCAATAAGAGAGTTTCTGCTCTGAGATGGACAGGGGCAAAAGAGGGCCAAAAACACATACCATCCCTGAGCACTCACCTCTTTTCCCTGTCCAGTATCAGATGGATGTTATATGTACCTGGCCAGATTTATCTCCTCCGGCCGGTTGAGCTATCAGCTCCGGCAGTCTGTTTCAGACAACGGGATCTTTGTCAGCCGCACTCTGTATGATCTGGGTTCAGAT
>JAWLEI010000086.1:1868-11420 GCA_041686195.1 Desulfovermiculus sp. | reverse complement strand
AGATTTATCTCCTCCGGCCGGTTGAGCTATCAGCTCCGGCAGTCTGTTTCAGACAACGGGATCTTTGTCAGCCGCACTCTGTATGATCTGGGTTCAGATAACCAGGCGCTACCGGCGGCTGGCCAAAAAGCACCATCCGGATCAGGGCGGAGACCAGGCCATGTTCATCCGCCTGAACCAGGCCTACAAGTGGCTCCTGCAGCGGATCAAAACCAGAGCAGGGAAAAGATGAGTCCATCCCCCCAGTTAAGCCGTATGTTCACGTCCTTTTGGCCCTGTTCTCCTTTTCAAAACCCAAAAACTCCAAGACCTTCATCATCGGACAGGTATCAGTGAATGCCGATTGGAGCAGGTTGGCCCCGACAAAGGCGGTGAACAGCAGCCACCAATAGGAATGGAATACAGCCAGCAGCAGGCTGAGCAAAATAAAAGTGCCGGCTATACCGCGAAGGGTCCTGTTCATACTCATCATGCCCTCCTTTTAAAACGAGTAGCGCACGGCTGCATACAGATTGGAATTGTCTTCGAACTGACCGAAAAAGGTCCACTCCTGCTCTCCCTGGAAAATATTCCCCCCGGCTTCGACAGTCCAGGAATCTGTCCATTCATAGCTGACATTGGGCCGGATATAGATATCCTGATCCGTGGGGGAATAAAAAGTAAACAGAGATAGAGTCAGGTCCTGATTGAGCAAAAGCTTGGTCAGACGCAGGGTGATCACCTGCCTGTCTTCGTCCCTGGCCTCCATTCCGGCCGGCAGGGCATCCCGATAGGAGCCATAATCAAGCATATGTTCCAGATAGTACTGCACCGATCCGGTCAGCTCGTGGGCCAGTTCCTGCTCATACCCGGCCAGGAGGCGGAGCTCGCTGTTGTTGATAAAGGGATCGTCACCGTCGCTGTCCTGGCGAGAGTCGTAGTATCCGACTTCAATATTGCCGATGCCCGGCCCTGCCGGGCCCTGCACACTGGCCCCGTAGACATTAAGCTCGGGGAAAATGCTCTTACCACTGGAAGGATCAGTCCCCCCGGGGCTCTTCCAGTACCCGAAATAGGCATACAAGGCTGTGGTATACCGGCCGATGGTCCGATAGGCCCGCAGGGCCCATTCATCATCCGTAAACCAGTCATCCGGTTCATCAGTTTTGATTTCGTTCTTTGCCCCTGCGATCCGTCCCAGCCCTGGATGGAAGAAGCTGAGCCGTTCCCCGCTGATATAGCGGTCGGGGTCAAATTGCGGGGTATAGACCAGGTTGAAGTTCATCACATCCGTAAACCATCCAAGTCTTACTGCATCCCCGGGAGCCTTCAGATATTCTTCATCCCGGCCGATGAGAAATGACTGCCAGTCCTTGGGGAAGAGATCGTTAATAAACAGTTGATCCCCAGTGCCCCAGGACAGGACCTGCCGTCCGGCCCGGATGTCCACAGAGGGTGTTGGTGTCCAGGTCAGACGCAGCTGACGCAGATCGATGTCCCCCTCTTCCTCAATTCCATCCAGAACAAAATCCGAGGTCACATCCAGCTGCATATCTGGCGCGGCCCAGTACTTTTCCGTCTCCAGCTGCAGCCTGGCCTCAGCCAGGGTTGCATCCTCGGATTGGGCGGCATCCGAATGCAGCCTGGGTCCGACCCGGGCATCAAAAAAACCGTACACCGGCCAGTCAAGGGCCTGTTCCCAGAAGGATGTGTCCCGGGGTTGCTGTTCATCAGTTTCTGTTTCGGCTCCATCCCCAGCTCCAGACAGCCCTTGGGGAAGAGACGGCTCACTTTCTGCAGCCTCCTCACCGCCCTGGGTCGTTCCCTCCAGACCGGACGGAAGCTGAGGCTCGGCCGCAGTCCCCTCTTTTTTTGCCCCGCCCAGGCCGGCAGGCAGGTCCGGCTCGGCGGCCAGGGCGGGGTAAGACACGACGAAGAAAAGGAAAATCAAGCTCAAGGCCGTGACGTGTATTGTCCCTCGTATTGTATTGCAGAGAAATTGTGGTTTATTCATGAAGCGTCTCAATTGAGGCTATTATTGCAGGAGATGAGCGATGATTCCAGTATTAACCGTCATCGTACGTTTTGTCAGATACTCTCCTGTGTCAAATTCATATCACGATCAGGGGAACGAAAAGATAGTTTCTCGTACGCCTCGTGCTCCATTTTCCAAGTTTCATGTTCTGTCATCTGTCCTCTGCGCCTGCAATTCTGGCTTTTTGCAGGCTGATTCGCCTAGCGCAAATGCTTGCGCGGGGCACGACGCAGGTAGCGTTCGGTGAATATGTCTTCCGGCAGCCCCAGATTGTACTCCACAGTATCATAAGTGATCACCGTCTTGCTACCGGCATCCAGATCTTCCATCTGCTGCTGGGTAATGGTTTGAAAACCCTGGATGTCCTCAACCTGCAATACGGTCATTTCCCTGTATTTCGTCCCGTCTTCGCGAAAATACTCAGTCTTGACCGGAATAAAGCTCTCTTTGTGCACATAGTTCAGGTAATGATCAAACTCCACCAGATCCGGTTTCTTGGAGCGGCTTTTGACCACGTAATAATTCTCCGTAACCTCGGCCAATTCATGCTCGTCCTCATGAATGCCCCGGCCGGAGACGTCTTCGTAATAAAAATCCGAGCCCACAAAGCTGGTCCGCTCATCCGAGGCGGCAATGCGTTTGGTCACATCCAGAGCCGGCAAGTACAGCCAGCGGTCGTCGTCTTTGCCGACATGCTTCCAGACCATGAACACCGTGCCCCGCTCGTCGGCCGGTCGATGAAAATAGACGTAGAACTTCTGTTCTGTATCCTCATCGCCCAAGTCCTTGCGCAGGATGGTGAACTCCTTGTTCCGCTCCCGGCCCTGTTCATCGGTAATCTGCATTTCCACCCGAGCCCGGCCGTCCTCACCCTGGTAATAGGCCATATGATTAGCCTTGGAGACGATATCCATAATTGGAGGCGCTTCCTGCCCCCAGGCCAAACCTGTAAACATCAGAAGAGCAAAAACAGTGGCTGTACATGCCTGGCAGATATTATGAAACATATCTCCTCCTTTTATTCCTTTTCGTAACTGAGACTTGACACAAACATATGTTTTTTCCGTCACCCCCGGCGTACGTCATCCCGGACTCGATCCGGGACCAGGTCCAGTCGTTCTTCTTAAGCCTCTGGATTCCGGCTGGAGCCTGTGCTGGACCCCGATCCAGTACCGGAATGACGGAGGTTGAAAATCAAAGTTTCTTTCTCGATCAAACTGGCGGTCACAGCCAGCGGTCCCGCCATGGCGGGACTCGTATGAAACAAGATTTCATCCCTAAGGTGGCTCTGGCTTTTCCGGGTAGGGCTGGTTCTCTCCGAGGCCCAGCCTCTTTGATCAACGCACTCCCGGCCCTCGGAGAGGCCCGGGCTACTGGGCCCAGCCATCTTCATAAACTGTTTCTTACTTGATCAAACAGGCTGCAATTTTTGGACAATATTAGTAATTTAACGTTTCAGCGCAGCCAGAGGCGGCGCTGATCCCGCCAAAGGCGGGACTAACCACCAGCCTTACTCCGCTCCACACCCCGCCCGCCGGGACATGATGGAACACAGGCCAACAAATACCAGTATCCCAAGCCCAGCGATCAAAGTCCAGCCGGTCCAGCCCATGCGCACGAACTGCATCAGATTGACCACCACCAGACCGGCCACGCAGGCCCCGGCCAGAGCCATGGTCCCGCAGCGGCAGACAAAGGCCAGACGCTCGGTGCCCGGGAACAAGAGTTCCTGGCCGTGCCGGATCAGGGACGGCAGAATGAGCAGGGTCACTGCTCCGGACAGAAAAAGGATGGAAGCCATGAGCAGACCCACAGTCTGATAGGGCACTAGAGGTGCGGCCAGCAAGGGAGTAAAGCCTACGGCGATAACCAGCACATTGCGCAAGATGGCCCGGGCTGGTTCGCTGAACACATGGGAGAGGGCATCCGGCCAGCTGCCGTACTTCTCCTGCAATCTCCGGGCCCGGACCAGAAAGTGAATGGCGAAGTCCACAGCCAGGCCGATGGTCAATGAGGAAAGCACGGCCACGGGCATGTCGTAGTCCTTGCCCACCAGGCCGATGATCCCATAGATCAGAGCCACGGTCAGAGTCAGGGGAACCATGGACAACAGTCCCCAGATAGCGGAACGGAAAAGAACAATCATCATCAGCAGAACCACCAGGAAGCTGCCCAGAAAGGCCTTGAGCATCCCGCTGACCATCTTGTCCTGCCAGACCACATTGATATAAGTCAGCCCGAACCAGTCCTTTTCCAGCTTGATCGGAGGCGGACTATTTTCCATATGCCTGTCCACGGCCTGGACTACCTGGCTCATATCCTTGTTGTCCCCGCTTTTGAGCTGAATCCATAGATTGGCCCGGCGGTAGTCCGGGGTCACAAAGTGCCACAGATCCTGGGGCCGGTGACTGCTCTGGTAGGTGACCAGAGTCTGCCCTACAGCCTGGGGAGTATCAGGAATGGAAAAGGCCTCTTCCTGGCCTCCGAGAAGCTCTCGGTGGACCGTCTTCACAATATCGGTTACTGCGTTGGATTTCCCTACCTCCCCTGTTTCTTTGAGCATCTGCTGCATCTCAGCCATATATCTTAAAACATCCGGACGCTTGAAGACCTCCCCGCGCTGGGCCTCCTGATCCAGAAAATAGGTAAATTCTTCCCAGGCATAGGCCTGGTCACCTTCGCTTTGTTCGGCTTTGGTCTCCAGCCAAGTCTTCAACTCCAGCCGGAGTTCCTGCGGGCTCATTACAGTGTTCGCCAAGGACTGAGCCTTGGCGAACACTTCATCTTCCAGCTCCGGGGTGCCCGGCTCCATGGCCTCGTCCTGGACAAATCGGGACAAGCGGGACTCAAAACCGGATAGATACTCTTTCGGCCCCGACAGTTCTTCCTCTGGCTGCAGGGACAGATAGGCCATGTATGTGCCCCCGAAATGGTCATTTAGAACCCGATCCGCCACCCGGATGGGATGATTTTCTTGAAACCACTTGGTGGGGTTGTCATTGATCTGAATCAAGCTGATGCCGTACAGGGCAACTCCGACCAGGAGCACTATACCCCCCAGGTAGAACTTGGACCGGCGGTAGGTGCTGCTTCCCACTGCCTGGAGAAGCCGGGAAAAGATGCCTGTCTGAGCCGATTCTCCTTCACTCTGCATGACCCCGAAGTTTTCCAGCCTCTTTTCAGGTATAAACATAATATAGGCCGGGATCACGGTCAGGGTCAAAAACCAGGCAGCCAGGATACCCAGAGCCACGAACAGACCAAAGACCTGAACCGGGGGAATAGGGGTCAAGGCCAGGGAAGCAAAGCCGGCTGCTGAGGTGATAGAGGTATACAGCATAGGCAGAAACAGGGTCTGCACCGTGCTCGTGATGGTCTGCACCCGGTCCCGGGTGGCCTGATAGCGATCAAAGAACTCGGACAGGATATGGACGGAGTCCAAAACCGCAATGGGCATAATAAAGATGGGGATCATGGAGCTCATGATGTGGATGGTATTCCCGGAGATGACCAGAGCGGACATGGTCACGATCACTGAAACCAGAGCCACAATCATGGGGGAAAGAATGAGCAGGATTTTGCGGAAAAAAAACAGCATGAGCAGAAAAATAACCAGCATGGCCAGGGGGGCGGAGATGGCCATCTGCTTGAACATCTCGACCCCAAAGACATCATTGGCCACCGGCAGCCCGGTTATGTGCCACTCTTCCGGTCCATCAAAGGTCTCAACCTTTTCATTGAGCTTGGACCATATGCCATAGCTCAGATTTTTGGCCGTGATGGGCAGGTAGATGGCCAGAGCCTGGCCGTCCTCTGATACCAAGGTCCCGTTTAAAAAAGGAATGCGCTGGGCATTGTCCCTGATTTCCGCTGCTTCCTTGTCGCTCTCTGGAGGCGTGCTCATGAGCCATTCAAAACGTACCGTCCCTACCCCGGCTTGCTCGATATTGTCTACTGTGGATGGAGCGATTATATCCGCCCGGACCACCCCGGCCTGGGGATCATCTGCACCTATGGCTTGACCGCGCAAGCCCTTGGCGAATTCTGTTAACTCATATACCTTTTCCAGAGTCTGAGAATTGAACACCCCCTGGGAATGATCCTCATTGACCACCCCAATCACAATCATTTCGTTGAGACTAAAGGTCTCTTTCATTTGGTTGTGAAAGACCCGGGCCGGTTCATCCTGTTGGAGCATGTTTTCTGGATCAGTGTCCACCCGGACCGAATGCAGGAAAGAGAAGGATTGGGGAAATAGGGTAGGAAGTGCAGCCAGCAAGGCCAAAAGCAGAGTCACAATCCCGATGAGAACAAAGGTTTTCTTGGGGTGCTGGGTGGTGGAGGTGGTAAATACCTGGGACAGGTCCATGTGAGAGCTCCTGAAGGCTTTGCAGAGTGTTCAGGTTTCAGCTTTGCCTGCGGCAAGTCTGAAATACTTTTTGCCCCAAAGCGGGCAAAAAAGCAAAAATTTGCCGGATTGATCATGAATGAAACTGACCAAGCGGGGCAGGGCCCGGCACTCACTTCTCGTCCGGTATTTTGTTTTTTTGTAGGGAGTTCCAACCAAAAGTGAGTGCCGCCCCCCCCCTAATGGAAATACCCGGCTTGTCAGTAGTAGGCCGCCCTTGCCCTCAAGGGCAGGCCCTCTTCAGGGTAAAGTCAGTTTCATCCTCGATCAAACTGGCGACTTGTTACGAATAACAAATAAAGAATAACAGACCCGCCAGCGGCGGGTCTGCCACCTGCCACCTTTGGATCTTGCTTCATACCAGCTCTGCCCAAATGACCCAATTTTCTCCCCCCTCTGATCACTTTCCCTGACCGTAGCGTTTCTGGATACAGTCCAGAATATTTTCCAGTCCAGAGTCTATAATTTAATAATAGACTCGGCGTCCTTTTCTTTCAAGCTCCAAAAAATTTTTGTCCCGCATGAATAAAAAAAGCCCGGTTGCAACCGGGCTTTTTTTTATCAGTTCGGCCAGTGTCTGATTACCTGGCTTTGGGCATTGTATACAGTGATAGTGGTCAGGTGATCGCCATCCAGGCGATGAGTGGCGCAGGATATTCACGGGTCATAGGCCCGGACCGCCATCTCAATGGAGTTTAAGATTTCCTCATTCACCTCTCCGCTGTGAATCAGAGACCTGGCTGCCTGATGCACGCTCATGTTCATGGGCCCAATATTGTGCGTAGTGCCCACAATCATATTCGCCCCAGTCACCAATCCGTTCTCATCCGTTGCGTAGTCATGGATCAAGGTTCCGCGCGGGGCCTCCACACAGCCCACTCCACGGCCGGCCCGGGGCTCAGCCGGAGTGCGTATATTTGGATCCAGGATCTCTTTATCTTTCAACAGCTCCAGGGCATGCTCACAGGCATAGACCTCTTCAATGAGCCTGGCCCAGTGATAGAGCATGGTGGCCTGGGCTGGCCGGCCGAAACGTTCCCGAAATTCCTCCAGTTCGGCCTGGGCCCTGGGGGTGGGGATAAAATCGACAACATTCATCCGGGCCAGGCAATTGGAACGGTACATGCCCTTGGGCTGATCCAGATCCATGCTCATTCCCTCCTGCCAGGATTTGGCATACGGCACCTTGGCGTAGGAATGATCAACCACCTGTTCCCCGATATAGTCTGCATAATCTGTGGGGGCAAAATCCTGGTATTCACCGCTGGGACGCATGAGCCGGATATTGCCCTCATACAGGCTTAAGCTCCCCGAATGTCCCACTGTGCCCAAGAATCCGGTCTCAATCCGGCCCAGGGACTGGATGAGATCCAGATAAGGGGGGAAAACAGTATTTTTGGCGAAATCCATGGTGAACAGGGCAAAATCAAGAAGCTCCTGTACCTGCTCCAACATGTCCTGCCGGTCCTGTTCGGTCATTGGTTTGGAAAACCCGCCGGTCACTCCGGCAATGGGATGAATGGCCTTGCCTGCAAAGCGCTCCAAGAGCATCTTGGCCTTTTGACGCATGCGGACCACCTTGCCGGCTAAATCCGGGTTGGCCTTGGCCAGTCCGATGACATTGCGGGCCTGGTAGTCTGTATTCGGCCCCAGGACAAAATCCGCAGCAGCCAGAAAGAAGAAATGCAAAAGCTTGTCTTCGGCATGGGCAATGGTATGCATGAGCTCGCGCAGCTTGTTCCCGGCCGGGGGCGGGGTGACTCCGAAACATGCATCCACGGCCTTGTTCGATGCCAGGTGATGATGCCAGGGACAGATGCCGCAGATACGGTTCACAATACGCGGCAGTTCTTCTGCCGGCTTGCCTTCCACAAATTTCTCGAACCCGCGCAGAGACATAATGTGCAGCTTGGAATCTTCCACCTCCCCTCTTTCATCAAGATGAATAGCGATGGAAGCATGCCCCTCAATGCGGGTCAGAGGGGATATATGTATGGTCTCGCTCATGAATGCTCCTTGGAGGCTTTGGGATGCAAAAGATTGTGGGCTCCGGAAAACCTGAGCAGGGAGGTATACTCGGGCAGGGAATGAATATCAATTTTATTCGAGGCCATGGCCCCCAGCATATCCAGCATCTGATTCCCCTTATGCTTCACCGGACCGTAGCACCCCCGGCAGGGTACCCGGGCGGAAATGCAGCGGGGAGTTCCTGCATCGCCGCCGCACCCGGCCCGAGTTACCGGCCCCATGCATAAGACCCCCTGCTCCAGCAGACAGCGCATTTCATCCAGGGGCTGATCCGGTGCGGTATAATGCACATTTTGCAAGAAACGGCGCAGGCGCTTCAGATCGCCCTTGCCTTCTCTGTGTGTAGGGCAGGTATCGCACACGCTGAAACCTGACAGCCCTGGCACCTTGTCCTGGACCATAGCCATGAGCGCTGCGTAAACCTGATCCGGATGCGGTGCACACCCGGGCATATACATGTCCACTGCGATCTTTTCATCCAGGGCATAGGTCCGATCCAGAAGAGGTGGAATACCATTGCCGGGATAAGCCTGCCCCGGGTCTGTGCTTTGGGTATGGTAGCAGCGATCCAGGATTTCCTCTGAAGTCCATGAATTGCCCAAGGCCGGAATCCCTCCATGGGTGGCGCAGGTGCCCAAAGCTATGATCACCTCGCACTGCTCGCGCATGGCCAGAGCCACTTCCAGATGCTCCTGGTTGCGGATGCCGCCGCTGATGATGCCCACTTCCGCTTTGGGAATGGACAAGTGCTTCTCTTTTCCGGTCTGGCCGTAGTATTTGTGGTCCATAAGCACTGGAATGTGCACGAATTCCAGATGTTCCAGGACCTCCAAGAGCCGCTCACCCATATCCAGTATGCAGATTTCACACCCGGAACAGGCATTGAGCCATTCTTCAGCAACTTTTATGCTCATTGAACACTCCGTCGTATTGAGTAACACCGAACACTGAAAACGGCCTCACCCCTTCAGCCGAACATTCGGCCGGCCCAGTTCCTGTCGGTTTTCCGCAGCTGCGGCTTTTTTATGCTCCGACCAGGTCAGGGCAGCCTTGAAGGCCTGGGTCGCATATTGCGGATTGGCCTTACGATCGAATTCTTCCA
>JAWLEI010000086.1:0-1768 GCA_041686195.1 Desulfovermiculus sp. | reverse complement strand
TTTCCGCAGCTGCGGCTTTTTTATGCTCCGACCAGGTCAGGGCAGCCTTGAAGGCCTGGGTCGCATATTGCGGATTGGCCTTACGATCGAATTCTTCCAGGGTCTCGCCCCGGGCATCGGCCAAAATGGCCCGACCCAGGGGAGTTCGAGTCAAAACCGTAGTCCAGCCCTCCTCGGCTCCCAATCCACCAAAAGACAAATCCGCATACTCAGCTGTATAGTCCGGACAATAGCGGCAAGCCACCCGTTTCATGAATTCCAGCTGATCCAGGTCAATGCTGAGGACTTCTCCAGAGGTCAAATGGACCTGAAAGCTGTCCTTGATGTTCATCTTGACCACCTCATCCCAACTGAAACCACCCAGTTCAGCCATTTGTGTTCTCTGCTCAGGCCCGAAAATAAAATTTCCGGAACAGAACAGGCCCAGGCAATAGGCGATAGCTTCTGAGGGCACTATCTCCATGGCCTGCATCTTGCGTACTGCTTTGATCTGGCAGGGTGTGCCTACAAAGGCCACCCGGCGCAACCCTTTAGACAGCACAGGCTGCAGCTCTTCGATTGAGGCATAGGTCAGATAGCGGTCGGAAAAACGCTTCATGCCGTGGGAAGTGTCGATGTGAAAGCCGGCCGAATCCAGAATCTCCTGGCGGGTGAGGGCCAGAAAGGGTTCACGCTGAAACGGATTGATCGGCCGGGTGACGACAGCCCCGTCGATGCGGCCGGTGTCAAAGAGATGGACCAGTAGAGCGGTTACTGCCCCTCCGTCCGTGGCCCGCTCTCTCACTTCTTCGTCCCGGGCCCGGACCACACTGGTCTCAATAACCCGGCCTAGTGGAGCGCTCCAGGCCACCAGGCGTTTGGTCTCTTCCTCAAACTCGTTAATTTCCGGGCAAATGGCATAGCACAGCCCGCACTCGATGCATTTTTCCATGTCTGCATACTGGGGCTTGCCATCTGCATTCAGCTCCAGGGCTCCGTAATTGATGGCTGTACAAAAGGTGACGCACCCTCCACAGCGGTGGCACAGTCCGGGCTTTTGCACTTCCTGCACCAAGTGAAAAAAGGTCTTCATAAGGTCTCCATTGGCAGAGATCAGACGTCAGCAAGAACAAGGAGTTATAGCTCCAATGATACCTCTTCTCTGACCTCTGTATCCCTGTTCTGTTTCAAGGGATTGGGTCCCAAGGACCGAATGGTTTCCGTAAACCGGGTCACCACCTCGGCGAACCTGGAAGCCTCGGCTGAAGATACCCATTCAATAGCGAAACGCTTGGGGTCCATCCCCTGTTCACTGAGAACCAGAGGCAAGACCTCGGCCCGGGAAAGCGCTTTGTGATTACCGTCCAGGTAATGACATTCACCCAGGTGTCAGCCCATGACGATCACCCCGTCCGCCCCCTTGTGCAGGGCCTCTACAACAAGGGAAGGAGGGACCATGCCCGAGCACATTACACGGATGGGCCGCATGTTGGAGGGATATTGCAGACGGGAAACCCCGGCCAAATCACCGCCGGCATAGGCGCACCAGTTGCATAAAAATCCGATGATCACCGGCTCAAAACTATCGTCCATATCGTACTCCCAGCAGTATTTCAAAAACTTCACGCAATACAGGCCCATCGTATGAAACGAGATTTTATCCCTAAGATGGCTCTGGCTTTTCCGGGTAGGGCTGGCCCTCTCCGAGGCCCAGCCTCTTTGATCAACGCACTCCCGGCCCTCGGAGAGGCCCGGGCTACTGCCCTCAGCCCTCTTCGCAGCCAGTTTC
>JAWLEI010000085.1:2420-13478 GCA_041686195.1 Desulfovermiculus sp. | reverse complement strand
GATGATCGTCTTCTCGTCGGTCTCCCGGTCCAGACCCAAGGCCAGGAAATCTTCGCATTGTTCCACCATCTCATGCGAATGCTGCTTCGTATGCGTCCTAAAGGTTGTAGAGGCCGACTCCGATTATATAGAAAATGACGCCTTTAAGCATGGTATTTACAAAACCATCCTATTTTGTGTCGTTGCTATCTTCAGGCCGAAGTCGACCTCCACAAGAGCCTGCCGCCTTGCGCTTTGATGTCCTTCAGGACGGAATATCCATGATGACGATCGTGACATTGTCTTTGCCCCCTGCATGAAGGGCCTGATCCAACAATTCTTCAACAGCGTGCCGGGCATTGCCTTCTGCAAGGACAGTTTTGATGGAGTCATCAGATACGTGCTTGATCAAACCGTCAGAGCACAGCAGAAGCCTGTCCCCGGCCATGACCTTGAACCTGCCGCTCTCTACTTTCAGGCTGCCGCACCCAACACACTGATCAAGTACGTTCCGCATGGGGTGCCGGTCTGCTTCCTCCTGGCTTAGGGTGCCGTCTGCAACCAGATCCTGTACAAAGGTGTGATCGGTGGTGATCTGTTTGAGAGAACCGGTTTGAAAATGATAGAGTCTGCTGTCGCCCACATGAGACCAGTATGCAGTGTCGTGGCTGACAAGGACTATCGTGGTCGTGGTTCCCATACCTTCAAGATCGGGGTTTTCCTTGGCCCGTTGCCTGATTTTCTCGTTAGACTCGGTGAGAATTTGGCTCAGGTCGTGTCCAAATTCCCCAGCACCAACCGGAACTGCATCAAGAAAATCAATGACCATCTGGGCGGCTATCTCCCCGCCGGCTTCACCTCCCATGCCGTCGGCCACTGCCAGTAGAACTTTCTGACCCTCTTTTTCCTCGCGGACCAGAAAGCGGTCCTGATTGGTCTTTCGCTTGTGACCGGTGTGGGACTGTGCCCAGAGACGGTCTCCCCATAATCGCATCTCACTGCTCCTTTGCCGGCACATTGATCACGGTCCTGAAGCCTACCCGGGCAAAGGCTTCCCATGGATGGCGTTGCAGATAGGATTCCTCGCGTCCAAGCTCTCCGAGACCTCCATGGATGTGGAATTCGATCTGTTGATCGGCAGGCTTGTAGATGGTCCATTCATTCACATTCCGGCCAAGCCCGAAAATGCCGAGCTGGTTGCTCTCAAACGCGGAAACGTTTCTGATGCTCAGGCGCTCTGTGACTTTTCGTTCGCTGCTTTGATTTTGACTTGTTTGGTGCATCATCATGCCCGAATCCGCATTTTCTTCAGCCGAACCTTGTGCGCGGAGGTCGCTCCACCCAGCCTGTAATGCCCGCCGCCATTGGGCCATGGTCGGTAATGCCCGCCCATAAAACCTGGCATAGGCCATTGCTCCAGCAGGGGTGACCCGGACAACAGGGTTTGAGGCTGCACCTGGCTTGATCCTGATCTTTCCATCCTTGTAGACAAGGGGTTCATAGCCCTCCCGGACTTCACCCAGGAGGAGCCATATCTGCCCGTTTTTCTGAACTGTCCTGTCATTGATGACCAAGTCCTGAACGTTGTGAAGAAATTCGACATAGAGATGGTTGGTGATCTTGGTTTCGTCCATGTAGAAGGCTGAGACGGATTCAATCAACTCAAGGTGCTCCCGGTCTGGCTGGCTTGGCTGGTCGATGGCAACCTGGGCTTTGCCACCAGGAACCAGACGCAGGGTCATACCGTCGCTTCCCAGGATTTTTTCCGGAAGAGGTTCATCCCTGGCTGCATCAGGGACTTGCGTGGGACTTGTGGTTTCAAAACCAAAGTCGAATATTTCAGTTGAATGAACAGCGCTGTTTGTATTTGTCTGGTTTTTCCCTTGATCGGACTCCATGTTGATGAGATGGACCCCAAAGGTCGTAGCAAGCAAAAGCAGCAAAGCCGTGGCGACTCCGCTGATGAGCAATATTTGTTTCTTGTGCTTTTTGGTCGTGGATAAGCTATCAGCATATGCGGATTCCTGGATTATATCCTCCAGCTCTTTGCGGAGAATCTTGATCGAAGATGTTCTTTGATTTCGGTCCTTGGCCGTTGCATTGCGAACGACCTTGTCCAGCCGCAAGAGCATCCTGGTTGATGTTGAACTCAGATGAACGGTTTCAAATGGCTTGTTCCGTTCCTGGGTCATTTTACCTTCAATGACTTCATACAGGATCTTGCCCAGGGAATAGACATCTGTTCTGGCATCTGTTGTCGCCAGGTCAAGAAACTGCTCTTCGGGCATATAGGGAGGCGTTCCGATGATGTGATAGCTGCGGGTGATATCGTCGAGCTGGTGGCCGCCGGCCAGGCCGAAATCGGCAATTCTAGGTACCTCCTCGTCAATAAGGACATTCTCAGGCTTCATGTCCCTGTGGACGACCCCCAGGGCATGGACAGCCTCCATCCCGTGCAGAACCGGAAAGAAATATTTGGTGAGCCAACCGACAACAGCCCGTTCGTCCTGCTTGAATCCTTCAAGGGGCATGGTTTGCCGTAAGGTCGGGCCAGGAACGAATTCCATGACGATGTAATCCAGGGAGTTGCCATTCACTTGGACCTGATCGAAATCATAGACCTGGAGCACATTGGGATGTCGAATCCTGGCCATGACCTGGACTTCCCGCCGAAAACGCTGCAACTCGGATTGGTATTCCTCTTCCCTGCCCTTAAGACTGTCCAGAAAGTCCTTGGACATGACCTTCAAGGCTACCTGACGGTTCAGGTTGATCTGCTTGGCCAGATAGACCTCACCTTTTCCTCCTTTGGCGATGAGATCGAGGATCTCCCATTTTCCATTGACGACGTGCCCCTCTTCAAGGAGCTGATTATTTGATGCTGACATATTCAATCCCAGGGGGGTATGGAGATGTTCACGCTGAGCGAGTTATTAGCCGCGTTTGACTTGACTAATAATTTGCACCTCTCCAGTCTGTTTGTTAAGAAGAAGATCGTAAGCTTCTTGCTCCCCCTTGCTGGTGACTTTGGCAGCATAGTATTGTCCCTTGTTCTCTATGGACAATATGTCGTATTCTTTCTGGAGCCTCTCACGCAAACTCTTGTCAATAACCAATCTGGCCGTGCTGTCGCTCATTCCGTCAGGAGAAGGTTCGAAAGCTCCTTCCTTTTCGTTGTCATCTGCCGATGGGGTGTGAAAATCGATTTTCTTGTTTTCACTCATAATGGCCTCCTTACTGAGCCTTGGTGTGCTTAATGAGCTGCCTTAAGGGCATGATCTCTTTAAATTGTATACAAATTAGAAAGGATATGTCCATTCTGCTTTCCCTTCTTTGACTTGATTGTCGATTAAACATCGACTGTTCACAAGGGATTCTACCTGTATCACTGCCACAACCTGGGACATGAAGACTTGGGCATGGTGCATGGCGGTCGGGGCATGGGACCCGGCATGATGGGTGATCAATGGGGTCGTGGTCAATACGGCCCATCAGGCGGACAACAGCAGATGGAGCCTCTGGCTCAGAGTAAAGCCAAGCAGCTTGCTGATGATTATGTGGCCGAGAATCCGAATCTAAAGATTGGAGAGGGACGTCAGCGAAAAGGACGAGGTCTTTGAAGCCAGGGCCGAAGCCCTGGCAATTTCAACGAATTGGGATATCCATTTGAGCCTTTTCTTGAAACAGCTAGTGGCTAATGTTCTTTGCTCTCCTTTTCGGGGGATGCTTTTTTCCCATCCATCTTGGCACCTTTTCCAGTCATTTTTTTGTTTTTGCCCTTACCCATCATGTGGCCCATGGTAAAGCTGTCGGCGAGAGGCCCCAAAGCTTTTTTCAGGGCGTGATGCGGCAGGCCTCTGGCTTCAGCCATTTCCATAAGCTTGGCTTTGTTTTCCCTTACCCTGCTGAAGACTTCTCTCACCTCATTCTGAACCGGAGAATCCTGGGACAGCAAAGTTCGAAGCTCCATTACAGCTACTGCGAAGTCCTTGCGAACCGTTTCCGACTCCTGCATGAAAGTCTGGAATTCTTTTTTCATGAAATCATGGAAATTTTCCTTAATAAGGTTTGGATCATGCATACCTTTACCATGTTGCATACCCTCCTTGCCTTGAGCATTTGCCGGAACAGATTGCATAGAGAGAAGAATAGCCATGCACATCAGCCAAAAAATTCGTGGATAATACTTTTTCATAATTGACCTCCATTCTTGTAGTGTTTTGAATATATTTTCTATGCCAATCAACATCCATGTTAAGTCAGTGGAATGAACCAATATGCGAGCGTTCAATCAAGCAATATCCAGTTTGTGCAGAATGCCCTTGAGGTAGTCTGCCGACGAGCGAAGCTGGTCAGCCTCTGCATCTTCAAGGCCTATTTTGACGGTTTTGGCCACCCCGTTCTTGTTGACCAGGACCGGAATGCTCAGGCACACGTCATGAATATCATAAAAACCATCCACCAGGGTGGACACTGTCAGGATATTGTTCTCGTTGCGCAAAATGGAGGCTGCGGTGTCCACTAAAGCCAGGCCGATGGCGTAATATGTAGATCCTTTGCCCTTGATGATCTCATAGGCCGCGTTTTTGACCTGGGAAAAGATGTCCTCCAGCTCTCCTGTGGGGCAGTTCTTATCGCAGGCAGGGCAGTACTGGCGAAGGGGGACACCGCCGATGCGCACGTTGCTCCAGATGGGTACTTCGCTGTCCCCGTGTTCTCCCAGTATGTACCCCTGGACGTTTCGGGGTGAGACTTCACAGTGACTGCTGATCAAGTACCGGAACCGGGCCGTGTCCAGCACTGTGCCCGAACCGATGACCCGGTTCATAGGCAGGCCGGAGAACTTGATGGCAGCATAGGTCAGGATGTCAACCGGATTGGTCACGATGAGCAGGTTTCTGGGATTGTACCTGGCTATTTCAGGTATGATCTGCCGGAAGACCTCTGTATTTTTATCTGCAAGATCCTGGCGTGTTTCACCGGGCTTCTGCGGCTTTCCGGCCGTGATCACCACCAGGTCCGCATCGCGGCAGTCGCTGTATGCGCCTTGGTATATCCTCGCGGGAGGAACGAACATCATACCGTGATTGAGGTCCATGACATGGGCTTTGACCTTTTCCGGGGTCCGTCCGATCAGAGGGATGTCATTGGCCAGGCCGCTCATCATGAGTGCATAGGCAAATGTTGCCCCCACATTGCCTGTGCCCACAATGGCCACCTTGCGTTCGCTGACAAAGCCCCGCTCCGGGGTCAGGTAGCGCTCCGGATTCTCATTGAAGCTTTTCTTGCAGTGATCGGAGCAGAAGTAGTAGGTCTGTCCCTTGTAGTCCAAGGTGTGCTTATTCTGCTGTTCCTCCACCTGCATCTTGCAGACTGGATCTATAGCCATGACTCATCACCTCTCTTTTTGGATGACCATGAAATGGTTCATAAAATCTCGATCATTCTCTGAGTCAGAGGTAACTCTTGAGATGAGGAAAGAACATTCAAGTTACTCTTTGAAGTACTTTCTGAGTTCCGACATTTCTGGCATTCCTCTAAAAACGAGATGATCATCCACTAAAATGTTTGGCGATTTCTTTAAGTTATACTTTTCTTGAATCTCCTTATCGTCTTCAATATAACGAATTGAATAGGGAACTCCCAGTTTTTTGAGTTCAGATTCTAATATTGGACAATGTTTACATGTTCTTGTAACTGCAAGCTCTACTTTCATTTTTATAACCTCTTTTTATAAGTTATTACATATTGCAATGATTAAAAATGTGCACATATTTTGTCTGGATTATATTAGAAATCGGCCAATTCAGGATTCAAGGTCCTTTTTCTGCCGCTCGAAATCCTCCTTGCTGATCTCCCCTTTGGCATATCGTCTTTTCAAGATCTCCACCGGGTTTTCACTGGCTTGGTCATCCCAATTGCCCGATCGTCTGCCCCGAGTGATAACCACATATATGATAATGCCGACAAGAATTATCAGAATCAGCCACATCAGCATACCACCATAACCTCCATACTCCATCATATGATCCCATCCCTCCCTGGGCCGAACTCCCGAGTGGTGCCGGCATCCGAACAAGAGCATCACGACAGCTGGCTGGAAAATAATCAAGAATACTTTCTTCACGGGAGACCTCCATAGTGTTTTTCGCCAAACTCCTTCATGAGTAAGACGGTCGAACCTAACAAAAGAAGTCCGGTCAACAAGTACGGCAGGTGAATCGACAAGGTAAACAGCAGCCCCCCTGCCAGGGGTCCCATGGCCTGACCCAGACTGTTGACTGCGTTTTGCACCCCCAGAACCGTCCCGGCGCTTGAGTTCGAATATCTGCTGAACATTGTAGCCAGAATCGGGATGAGCAGGGCCATGCCGAACCCGAATACCGCGGTCAGCAACACAATAAAGGGCATGGCTCTCGGAATCATGAGCAGGATCAGGGCTAAGCCCATCAGGATAAAACCAGTAAAAACAAGCTGAGCATCACGCAGGCGGTCGATAAACCAGGAGACCGCTCCTCCCTGAGCCACGGCCATCACCAAGCCGCAGACCATTAAGACCAGGCCCATGTCCGCAGGGCCGAAGCCCATAACTTCCTTGGCGTGCAAGGCAAAAGTCCCCTCGAACAGGGCCATGGCAAACTGGACCAAGAAAGAAAAATAGAGCAGTGTCCGAAACGATTTCCTGGCCATCAACCCGGAAAGCATGCCCATCAGGGAAACGCCCGTCCGATCGGCCTGTAAATCGGGTGGTTCTCGGACCCAAATGATGGTGGCGGCCAGGGCCAGGAGAGCGAGTCCCCCCGCGGTGAAAAAAGGCACTGAAAAGGCGTCCAATACGAACACCCACAATTGATACTCGCGGGAAAAATCTACCTCGGCCAGCCAGCCCCCCAGGGCCGGGCCGACCATCACCCCCAGACCGGCGGCACTGCCCATCCAGGCCATGCCCTTGCCCCGCTGTGAGGCAGAGGTCAAGTCCGCAACAAAGGCCGCTGTCACGGGCAGTACTGCAGCGGAGAGACTCCCCCCGAGAAATCTGCTGACATAAAGCATCAGGAGATTGGGACTCAGTCCGAAGAAGACATTGGCCAGGGCAAAACCGATCATCCCGATCATCAGGACGGGCCGCCGACCGATCCTGTCCGAGAGCTTGCCCCAGACGGGCGCGAAAAAAAACTGCATCAAGGCAAAGAGACCGGTGATCAGCCCAACATGAACGGATGCTTCTTTGGAGGCGGCTCCTTCGGCCATAGCCATCCTTTCGATGTGAAAGGGGAGCACCGAAAGGGTGACTCCGTAGCCGGTCATGACCACAAAGAGGCAACTCAAGAGGATGAAGATACGTCGGTTCATGTGTGCGATTTACCTGGACCATTCCCTGACTGTTTTCATAGATGGCAGATTCAACAGGGCAATGGATGTCAACTTCTGGTTTAGATCGAGGTTCCCATCTGGATCGTGGCCTCGACAAACCGGTTACTGAAGCCCCACTCGTTGTCATACCAGGCCAGGACCTTGACCAGGTCGCCGTCTATGACATTGGTGAAGGGCAGGGCAACGATGGTCGACTCCGAACGACCGATGATGTCAGAGCTGACCAGAGGCTCATGGGTCACGGCCAGGATGCCCCGCAGTTCATCACTCTGTGCGGCCTTTTGAAAGATGCCGTTCATTCCCGTAAGTACTCCAGGGAATTCGAGCCGGGTCCCGCTGGGCCAGGACCGGAATTTTTCGATCGCCGATCCTGAATATCCCGATCTCCGGGTTATCTTCTGTCACGTCAGCCGGTTTTCGAGTCTCTTCCCACTCAAATGGCTGTTTGATCGGCCCATAAGCAGTGTCGTACTTGAGCAGACTGGCCCATCCTTCAACCCCAATACTGCCCGAGGTATTGATGGCTGTGATCTCCATTTTTTCCTTCAGCTCCGGCCGATCCAGCCATATCCTGAAGGCTGTCCGCCCAATGCGGCCAAATCCGTTGATTCCCGATCGAATCATAAGCCGGCTCCTGGGGATATAGGTTTTAAAGGGAAAAAGATGCGGGTCCCTGACCTTACTACTTTTCCACCTTCAAGAATTTGGCGTTGATGGCTACGATGACTGTGCTCAGGGACATGAGCACCGCGCCCATGGCCGGGGACAAGAGGATGCCCCAGGCATAGAGAACCCCTGCGGCCAGGGGAATGGCAAAGGCGTTGTAGCCTGTGGCCCAGGCCAGGTTCTGGATCATCTTGCGGTAGGTGGCCCGGGACAGGCCCAGAATAGCCACGACATCCAGAGGGTTGCTGTGCACCAGGATGATATCCGCGCTCTGGACCGCCACATCGGTCCCAGCCCCGATGGCGATGCCCACGTCGGCCTGGGCCAGGGCCGGAGCGTCGTTGACCCCATCACCGGTCATAGCCACGATCAGACCCCTGGACTGGACTTCCTTGATTTTTTCAGCTTTGTCCTTGGGCTGAACCTCGGCGAAGTAGTCGTCCAGGCCGATCTCCTCAGCTACCCACTGGGCCACTTGTCTGTTGTCCCCGGTGAGCATCATGCACTGGATGCCCATTTGCTTGAGTTTGGAAATGGCCTGCTTGGATTCCTCCCGGATGATGTCCGCCAGGGCCACGGCACCTTTGAGCTCTTCATCAATCAGAACGAAGACTACGGTCTTGCCCTGGGAGTTGAAGGTCTCGATCCGCTCGTCCTGCATGTCAATGCCGTTTTCCTTGAGATAGCCGGGGCTGACAACCTTGATCTCCTTGCCGTTCACCTTGCCCTGGGCGCCCTTGCCGGGTATGGACTGAAAGCCCTCCACTTGTGGCGGTTTCTCCACCGAAGCCGCGATGCCCTTGGCGATGGGGTGCTCGGAATGGGCCTCAATGGCTGCGGCATAGCTGAGCAGATCCTTTTCTCCCCATCCTTCCGAGAAGGCGATCGTGTCGGTCACCCCGAACTCCCCTTTGGTCAGGGTGCCTGTCTTGTCAAAGACAATGGCCTGGATGTTGCGCCCCCTCTCGAAAGCGGCCCGATCCCGGATCAGCAGGCCGTTTTTGGCGGACAGGGCCGTGGAAACGGCCACCACCAGCGGGACAGCAAGACCCAGGGCATGGGGACAGGTAATGACCATGACCGTCACGCTGCGTTCCAGGGAAAATGCGAAGTCCATGCTCATCACGGCCAGCCAGACAGTCAGGGTGACGGCCCCGGCGGTCAAGGCGATGATCGTCAGCCAGAAGGCGGCTCGGTTGGCCAGGTCCTGGCTCCTGGACTTGCTCTGCTGGGCCTGCTCCACCAGCTCGATCATCTGGGACAGGAAAGAGTCCTTGCCCGTCTTCTGGACCTCTGTGGTCAGAGAGCCTTCGCTGTTGATCGAGCCGCCGATGACCTTGGAGCCGGCCTGCTTGGCCACCGGCTTTGATTCCCCGGTCAGCATGGCCTCGTTGACAGCGCTTTCCCCTTCGATCACCTCTCCGTCCACCGGCACCTTTTCACCCGGCTTGATGAGCACCTTGTCCCCGGATTGGAGCTCTTCGATGGAAACGTCTTTGGTGCTGCCGTCCTCCATGACCTTGTGGGCATCAGAGGGCATGAGCTTGGCCAGCTCTTCCAAAGCCCTGGAGGCTCCCATGACCGACTTCATCTCGATCCAGTGCCCCAGGAGCATGATGTCGATCAAGGTGGCCAGCTCCCAGAAAAAGACCTTGCCGGCCAGGCCGAAGACGACCACGCTGCTGTAGGCATAGGCCGTGGTAATGGCCACGGCGATCAGGGTCATCATTCCGGGGTGTTTTTCTCCCAGCTCATCAAAGAGGCCTTTGAGAAACGGCCATCCGCCGTAAACAAAGACGAACGAGGCCAGAGCCCACAGGACATACATATCACCCGGAAAGCCAAAGGCCTGCTTGAAGCCCAGAAAGGCCTGAATCATGGGCGACAGGATCAGAATGGGGATGGTGGCTGCTACGGATATCCAGAACCGTTTTTTGAAATCGGCCACCATGTGCGCATGGTGATCGCCGCCATGATGACTTCCATGGCCTTGATGCCCTTTGCCTGCCTTGTGATCTTTGTGTTGCATTTTACTGTGGTCTTTTCCCATGTCTTGATGCCCATGGCCTGACATGTCATGGGATGCATGTTGATTTCTATGACTACTGTGCGGCTGATGTTCATCCACGGTTTGGCCCTCCTCATTTGCACTATCCAGTAATGTCTTAGGATAATACCTTTCGCCAGTCTGCAATGTGTGGGAAAAACATGGGCACTTGTTGTCTGTAGTTTTCAAACTCTTGACCGAATTTATTCAGTAATGACTGTTCTTCTTTTTGGGCCAGATGGTAATACAACCAGACAATAAGCGGAAAAAGCACCAGTGTCGGCAGAGTCGGCCAGTGGATGAGCTGGCCGACCAGGGCCAGATAGATGCCAGTGTACTGAGGGTGCCGCATGTATCTGTAGATTCCTTCGGTGACCAGTTCGTCCTCCGCCTGAGCTCGGTAAATTTGGGACCATCCCTTGAAGATAAGAGCTATGCCCACGACTACGATGCCAAGTCCAATGAACATTTCAACCATGGCCCCAGCCTCGCCCAAGCCGAGCAAAGCCGCCCATAGATGCCCCTTAGAATGCAGCCAGGGGATATCAAGACCCAGAAAAGTTGTGAGGAGGTAAATGGTCAGGGGAAAGCCGTACATCTCCACATAGAGGGCGATGATAAAGGCCTGGAGGGCACCGGCGCTGCGCCACTCCTTCCAGTCCTTCGGCATCAGATACTTGAAAACGATCCACAGCCCGAACACGATCATGATCAGGGTCAGTACCCAGTGCCCCCCGAGGGTGGTGCCCTCTAATTGCGTAACAGTATTCATGACGTTTTCCGCGATTCCTCTTGCTTATTATGTTTTCCAAGCCCGTAGTTATAGATACTGGCGATGGTGGCACCCGTTAGCCAACCGATGATGAATATCTCCACCAGCCCCAAACAGGGGGAGGAAGAAGATGAGAGCGAGCGGCAAGAGGCAGCCGATCAACATCCAGACATGGTGATTCTTCATTCAGCACCTCCCAACCAGATGGTTCATGACTTTC
>JAWLEI010000085.1:0-2320 GCA_041686195.1 Desulfovermiculus sp. | reverse complement strand
AGGAAGAAGATGAGAGCGAGCGGCAAGAGGCAGCCGATCAACATCCAGACATGGTGATTCTTCATTCAGCACCTCCCAACCAGATGGTTCATGACTTTCTTGATTTGACACGTTGCCTAGTCTCGATAAATATCATGACCCCGATAACAGTCTGAGCAAGGATCCCGACACCTAAAAGAATGCGGTAAACACCCATCCAAATGCTTTCACTGTGATGGATCCATCCGAGTACAGTGTGCCAGGTAAAAGATTGTACGCTATTTTCATCATGTCCATGTCCTTCACTTGTGTGAGCAGATGTTTCGCTGAATTCTGAAATTGTAAGCAAGAGACCGCTGCCGGCTTGAAGCATGATAAACAGGGCCAGGACGATGCCGATGCTACGATGCCACTTTCTCATGCCGGATATATTCATTGTAATGACCTCCACTCTCCATGTATATTCAGTCAGTCTCTTTTTCCAGTTTCTTTGCGTAGGCCGCGGCTTCCAAACCAGCCACGCAGCCCTCGCCGATGGCCTTGGCCACCTGCCACGGTGGACCGCAGATATCACCAGCGGCATACACACCCGGGACGTTGGTTTCCTGCTTTTTGTTTGTGGCAATATATTTCATAGTCTCGGTATCCAGCGCCACCCCAAAGTTTGCTGCCAAAGTTGTGGCCCCCTTCGCTCCCAGCTCTATGAAAATGCCACCCACATCGATCTGCTGTCCGTTATCCAGCTTCAGGCCCTGAACAGATTGATCCCCTACAATCTCAACAACTTTTCTGCCTTCGTGCACCTGAATGGGGCTTTCTTTAATTTTATCAACAAGATAATTGACTGTATCCAGTTTTTCACAGATCAAGTGCACCTCTTTGGCATAGAACAGCATGGTCAGGGCACCTGTGACTGCTGCGCTCTCACATCCAATCATGGCCACTGTTTCTCCCTTGTAAAAACCTGCATCACAGTCCACGCAATAGCTGACTCCGCGGCCAAGAAGCCGCTTTTCCCCTTCCAGGCCCAACTTTCTGCGGGAAATGCCCATAGCCAGGACAAGTGCACCGGCCCGCAAACTTTTCCCACTTTCCACCTGGACCGCAAAACGGTCCTTGATCGAAGAAATTGCTGTCACGTCCTCTTCAAGAAAGTGTGCCCCAGCCTGTTCAGCTTTGATGTGACCATGGTACAAGAGATCAGTGCCGTTCTTCCCTTCGATACAGCAAAAATTTTCAATGTGCGTCTGATGGGCACTGCTCTTTGGAAGCTTCCCCAAAACCAAAACGGAAACTTTTCTGCGCACCGCGTGGATTGCCGCTTGGAGTCCCGCAGGCCCTGAACCCAATATGATCACGTCATACCCCTCATTGTTCATGGCAGCCTCCTGGATTGCTGGTAAAAATACAAGAGTCAGGCGGAGATATCGATCATCGCTATGGCTATTACCTGGCCAGCCCGATGTTCACAGGGCCGTTGATCACTTGGCTAGAATTTCCGCTAGATCAAGGAGGTCCAAATCAAGCGACTTATGCTGGGTGACCACCTCATTGAGGTCCGTGGCAACAATCCTTCCACCTTTTTGGCCCAAAAGAATCCCATGGGTACCATCCGCAAGATGCTCTGTTGCCGATGCCCCCAATCTAGTGCCCAAAAGACGATCGAATGATCCAGGCGATCCGCCTCGTTGGACATGCCCCAGTTTCGTCACCCGAAGTTCGAAACCCAGTCGTTCCTTATGTTTTGAAAAGTGCTGGGCAATCGCTTCTGCATTGTGGCGGGCACCCTCAGCAACGACAACGATGGCATGGCCTTTACCCCGCTCATAAGCCCTTCTAAGTTTGGCAGCCACTGTATCCGGATCAGCCTCGGATTCCGGTATCACGATGACCTCGGCTCCTCCGGCAATGCCGGCCATAAGCGCCAAGTATCCGCAATCCCTGCCCATCATTTCAATGAGAAAGGCTCGTTCATGGGAGGTGGCGGTGATCTTCAATCGATCGATGGCCTCCAGGGCCACGTTCAGGGCTGTGTCCACTCCGATTGTGATGTCCGCACCGTAAAGATCGTTATCAATGGTGGACGCAATTCCGATAACAGGCACTTCCATCTTAGACAGTTCATGAGCACCTGTTTGTGAACCATTGCCGCCAATCACCACCAAGGCGTCCAGATCATCCTGATTCCTATGATCATTCTATTTACTTGATGTTTGCAGCACTTATCCTTTTGATCTTTTATACAAGATTAACAAGATATATAGCTGTTTACCATAGTGATTTTTGGGTGATATTTTCATTCTGCTTTCATGAATAAATATAAGCCAAGCTTTATAACTTT
>JAWLEI010000084.1:0-13800 GCA_041686195.1 Desulfovermiculus sp. | reverse complement strand
CTGAACACCGATCCCGCCCAAGGCGGGACTGAACACAAATTGCTGTTATCCAGATACAGAGCAAATCAACTGAAATTTTTGAAAATGGAAAGCAGAACCCAAAAGCCCGGCCGGGAAGAGTAAACCGCCTTGACAAAGAACCTGCTTTCTTGTGTACTATTTATAATTCTCAAATTTTTGAATCGTCTCGCATGAAACTGGGCCCTATTTAGATGCGAGTGCAAAAACTTTTTTGCACTCGCTAGAGATCAGATATCAGAAGTCAGAGATCAGCAAAAACAAAGAGTTATAACTACAAATGGTATCGTAAAAGAACGTAAAGCGATTTTTTACAGTGCCGTTTGTTAATGGAACACGCTATCCCGGAGGAAAGACAAATGAGCTCAGCTGACAGTCCGCAAATGTATACCACCCCCAAGGCCCCCAAGGCCATCGGACCTTACTCTCAGGCCGCATCAGCAGGCAACCTGCTGTTCATTTCCGGACAGCTGCCCATTGATCCGGACACAGGTGAGTTCGCCCAGGGTGGAATAGAAAAGCGCACCCATCAATGCCTGAAAAACCTGACCGCCATTGCTCAAGCCGCAGGCACTGATCTACACCGCGCCGTCAAGGTAAATCTCTACTTAACCGATATGGGCAATTTTGAGCGGGTCAACCAGGTCTACGCGGAATACTTCCCCGGAGAACCACCGGCCAGACTGGCCATCCAAGTGGCCGGGCTCCCCAAGAACGCGGACATCGAGATTGAAGCTGTCGTCTGCCTCTAACTCAGGAGAAATTCAATGGATCTGGCCCGATTTCCCCGTCGTCTGTATACCCCAGGCAAGACTCCCCTGGAATTTTTACCCCGCTTCACCCAGACCCTGGGTGGTCCAAATATCTATATCAAAAGAGATGACCTTCTCGGTCTGACCAGCGGGGGCAACAAGACCCGCAAGCTGGAATTTTTAGTTGCCGATGCCCTGGCCCAGGGGGCGGACACCCTGATTACCTGCGGGGCTATCCAGTCCAACCATTGCCGCTTGACCCTGTCCGCAGCAGTTAAGGAAGGCCTGAAATGCCGGCTGGTCCTGGAAGAACGCGTCCCCCAGAGCTACGATCCCCAGGCCAGCGGGAATAACTTTCTGTTCAGGCTCCTGGGGGTGGAAAAGATTGAAGTCCTGCCCGGTGGATCGGACATGATGGCTGCTATGCAAAAAGAAGCCGATGAACTGGCTGCTGAAGGCCGCAAAGGATACATAATTCCCGGAGGCGGCTCCGATCCCATCGGAGCCACCGGATACGTTGCCTGCGCCCAGGAGCTTCAAGAACAGCTCTTTGAACAAGGCCTGGTCATTGATCGTCTTCTGGTGGCCTCCGGAAGCACCGGTACCCACGCCGGCCTGCTGACCGGATTTATCGGCTGTAATATGAATATTCCCATTATCGGCATAGGTGTGAGCCGCGATCCCCAGGACCAGGATCCCCTGGTCTTTGATCTGGCCCGGAAAACAGCCGAGAGGGTGGGCGTCAGACAGGACATACCCAGAGAGGCGGTAACAACTTTCGGCGATTACTGGAGGCCGCAGTACTCCGTTCCGAACAAAAAGATGGTCGAAGCGGTCAATATGCTGGCCCAGACCGAAGGGATTCTCCTTGATCCTGTGTATACCGGCAAGACCATGGCCGGACTGATCGATCTTTGCCGCAAGGGATACTTCAAGAAAGGTGAAAATGTTCTTTTCGTGCATACCGGGGGTTCGCCTGGTCTGTATGCCTATCAACAGGCTGTGCTCGGCCTGACAGAGGTTGCCGATTGAATAGCTATCAAAAGACAGTGGGCATATTGGGCGGCATGGGACCTGAGGCCACAGTGGACTTGATGCACCGGGTGATCAGGGCCACTCCGGCCACTGACGACTGCGATCACATTCACCTGGTGGTGGACAGTAATCCTCAGGTGCCCTCCCGGATCAAGGCCTTGATCGAAAAAACGGGCCAGGATCCCCTGCCCTGCCTGCAGGAAATGGCCCGCAAGCTGGAGGCCTGGGGTGTGGATTTCCTGGCTATGCCCTGCAATACCGCCCATTATTACCACGCCCGAATTCAAAGCGTTGTGGGCATTCCTCTGTTGGATATGATCGAAGTTTCTGTAGCCAATATCTTGAGCCTCTCACCCAAGGTGCAGGCCATAGGCCTTCTGGCCTCAACCGCAGTCCTGAATCTGGGGCTGTATGATCGTGCATTTGCCCTGCAAAGTATCACCGCCCTGCACCCTGATACCCAGTTACAGAACAGGCTCATGCGGGCCATTCAAAACATTAAGACCGGCCGGTACGGAGAAGGAGAACAAAAGGCCCTGCAGCATGCTGCAGACAACCTGGTGCACAAAGGGGCCAAAGCCCTTTTGATCGCATGTACAGAACTGTCCATTCTGGCCCAAGGACTTCAATCTGCCATTCCCTGCCGGGATGGCTCCCAAATGTTAGCCGAAGCCATAGTTCAAGAGGCAAGGGGCTGATCCGAAAACAGTAATGATGCCTTACAAGATCCGTAAAAAAAGGCAGCATCATTGGAGGAAAGTTGACACAACCCGGGGGAGGCAAATGAGGACAACCCTCCCCTGGCCCCTCCCTCCCGCCTGGAAGACAGGCGGCAAGGAGGGGAACCAGAGGAAGAACTGCCTATTCTAATGTCAGCTTTGCCGCTGGCCGCAGATGCCCAGTTTGATCGAACAAGACAATATAGAGATGAAGAGCCAGAAGTTTTTGCTGCGTCTGTCTTTTTCAACCCAAACCCTATAAGGAGGTCTTATGAAAAGGATAACCAGCATCATGGTAGTGGTTGTGGCCATGTTTGTGTGGCTGGCAACCCCGGTTTTGGCCGAAGAGAAAGAATCCGAAGTCAGTGACACCATGAAACGGATCGAAGAGACAGGGAAACTGCGTGTGGGGTTGCGGGAAGGAGCTGTACCTTTTTCCTACATGGACCCCAAAGCCGAAGAACAGGTAGGATTTTCAGTGGATATGGCCTATCTCATCGCCGAATACTTGGGGAAACACTTTGAAAAAGAGATCACAGTCAAACCTTATACTGTATCCCCCAAGACCCGGATCCCCATGACCTCCACGGGTACCGTGGATATCGTCTGCGGATCCCCCACTTGGACAGCGGCCAGAGATAAAGTGGTCGATTTCAGCATCCCTTTTTTCTTCTCTGACACCACCTTCCTGGTCTCCAAAGACATGGAGGTTGACTCCCTGCAGGATCTCAATGATAAAGTAATCGGCGCGGCCCGGGGCACCACCAACATCCGGGCCATTCGAAACCTGGTCGATGAAGGAGAATTTGAGCCGGCCGACATCCACGTCACCAATGACCATCCGGCCGGCATGCTGGCCCTGCGGACAGGAAAGATAGATGCCTACAGCACGGACAGGAGCCTTCTGGAAGGTATCCGCTTAAAATCCAAAAACCCTGACAACTGGAAAACCGTGGGCCTGTCCATTGCCTACGAGCCCTATGCCTTCATTGTCCGCCAGGACGACTCCCAGTTCCGGGACTTTGTGAACAACACCATTGTCTGGAGCATCAAGACCGAGAAGTTCTTCGAGCTCTACGACAAATGGATGGGCCCGGACGGAGAATTGCCCATGACTATGAGCGAAGACTACAAGACCTACCTCGAGATGAGCGTTTATCCCATTGAGGAAGGATGGTGGGAGGAATAAGTCCTGGCCTCCTTCAGCAAAGGACGGCCTACGGGGCTGCAACCCAGCTCGTGGTCTTCCCGGTAGGCCGGTCCCGGCACTCACTTTGAGCATGGGCTCCTGTTCCTGACGATGACTCTCCAATTGAAAGTGAGTGCCGGGCCGGGCAATGACGGAGGGGAAATCACGCGCTTCATCACTGATCAATCCGGCAAATTTTCTTTTTTGTCCGCTTTGGGGCAAAAAATGTTTCAGATTTGCCGCAGGTCCTGCCATGGCGGGACTCGTGTGGAACGAAATTTTATCCCAAATGTGGCTCTGGCTTTTCCGGGTAGGGCTGGTTCTCTCCGAGACCCAGCCTCTTTGATCAACGCACTCCCGGCCCTCGGAGAGGCACGGGCTACTGGGCTCAGCCAGCTTCATAAACTGTTTCATTTTTGATCAAACTGTCGGCTGACGTCAGCGGCGGCGCTGAACTCTAACCAGACGAGATACCAAATGGCCTTTGACTACAACTTCAAATGGTCCATCCTCTGGAGCGACCCGTACGGAATGTGGCTTGTACAAGGGATCGGCTACACCCTGCTCATCGGGGCCTGCGCCTGGGTCATCGCCTTTCTCCTTGGAGTGCTCATCGGGACCATGCGGGTCACAAACATCCGCATTCTCAGGTTCTTGGCCACGTTATACACAGAGATCTTTCGCAATATTCCCTTTCTGGTTCAGCTTTTTTTCTGGTATTATGCCTTCCCCATGCTTTTCGGGAGCACCTTGACTCCGATTGTCAATAAGATCCCGAACTTCAACCTTTATGTGGCTATTGTCGGACTCGGGCTGTATACCGCCTCCCGGGTGGCCGAGCATGTCCGGTCCGGGTACGCCTCCATCAGTCGGGATCAGTATCAGGCTGCCCTGTCCACGGGTATGACCCAGGTCCAGATGTATCGCTATGTGATTATTCCCTATTGCCTGCGGCTGATCATCCCCCCCATCACCACTGAGTTTTTAACTATTTTCAAGAACTCGTCCATCGCTATGGTCATCAGCGTGAGTGAGACCACCTTTATGACCTATCAGATAGATGCCGAGACCTTCCACGGATTTGAGGCCACCACTGCAGCCATGGTTATTTACTTCTTCATCGGCATGGCAGTGGTCAAGCTTATGGACCTGGTGGAGGCCAAGTTCAGAATCCCGGGTATGAGCGGAAGGAGTTGATAAGAACATGTTTTTCGACTATCAGGTCATTCTCGAGTATCTCCCCTTTTTGCTGGGAGGCCTGGCGGTTACCTTTCAGCTTGCCGGCTTGGCCCTGGCCGGAGGCATATTCTTCGGGATGCTGGTCGGGCTGGGCCGGATATCGGACAAAAACTGGATTTATTACCCGGTCAGCGCCTACGTCAATTTTCTGCGCAATATCCCTTTGATTATCATCATCTTTTGGGTGTATTTCATTTTGCCCATTATCGTGGGCCGCAACCTTGATCCTTTTATATCCTCGGTCATCGCCTTTATCATCTTTGAAGCCACCTACTTCGGGGAGATCTTTCGGGCCGGCTACCAGTCCATCAGCAAAGACATGGTCGGCTCGGCCTATGCCACCGGACTCACCTATTGGCAAGTGGCCAGGTACGTGACCATCCCCATTGCCTTTCGCCGCATGCTGCCCAGTCTGATCACCCAGTCCATCATTACCTTTCAGGACACCAGCCTGGCCTTTGTCATCGGCCTGCACGAGTTCGTCACCCGGGCCAATGTTGTGAACAACCTGGAGTACCGGTCCATCGAGATATACAGCTTTGTGGCCGTGGTTTTTCTGATCATATGCTTTATCGGCTCCAGAATCAGCCTGCACTTTGAAACCAAATACAGAAAGGCGAACGTCCTATGAGCGATGTGATGATTGATATCCAGGATCTGGGCAAATGGTTCGGAGACTTCAAGGTCCTATCCAATATCTCTGAAACGGTCAAAAAAAGTCAAACCATCGTCCTGTGCGGCCCCAGCGGGTCAGGGAAAAGCACTCTGCTTCGCTGCATCAACGGGCTGGAACCCTTTCAGGAAGGAGACGTGATCGTTGACGGGACCTCTTTGGCCGATCCCAAAACCAATCTGTTCCAGCTCAGACAAAAAATCGGCATGGTCTTTCAGCGCTTTGAACTCTATCCGCATATGACCGCCCTGGAGAACATTACCCTGGCCCCCAGAAAAGTGCGCAACCTGTCCCAAAAAGCGGCCAATGAAAAGGCTCACGAGCTTCTCAAGCGGGTCGGAATCCCGGAAAAAGCCAATGACTACCCGGCCAACCTCTCCGGCGGACAGCAGCAGCGGGTGGCCATTGCCCGGGCCTTGGCCATGGAACCCAAGGCCATGCTTTTTGATGAACCCACCTCGGCCCTGGACCCGGAGATGATCAAGGAAGTCCTGGATGTCATGATCGCCCTGGCCAAGGAAGGCATGACCATGGTCTGCGTTACCCACGAGATGGGTTTTGCCAAGGAGGTGGCTGACGAGATCATTTTCATGGATGAGGGAAAAATTGTGGAACGGGGAACGTTCGAAGATTTCTTCCAAAATCCTCAGACCGAGCGGGCCAGAGATTTCCTGGAGCACATCCTGTGAGCTTGAGAGTTAAAAGTTAAAGGTAAAAGGTTAAAAGTAAAGACAAAGAAATCGAGATGTTAAATCCGTTATCACTCCTGACATTTCTTCTTCGTTACAAGGGTCCCCCCTCGTAACGTCTTTTCTTGGGGCTCCAGCCCCTTTCTCCACCATCTTTGGAGACCATGCGACCAAAGAAGAAATAAGCAGATGGCCGGAGTCATAAGAGGAAGACGTTCCCAGGGAGGATCCCGGTGAACTGGAAGAAGGTTCACAGGATAAACCCCGGGTACGAAGAAAGGCCCTCCTGGTAGGGGCAACCACGTGTCTGCGCGTGGTTGCCCTCTTGGTCTGTTTCATCCTCATTCAACCCGGCAAATATTTCTCCTTTTGCCCGCTTTGGGACAAAAAATATTTCAGATTTGCCGGAGGCAAAGCTGAAGCCTGACCCCTTTAGTTCATACAAGCCTCTGCGCCTGCAATTCACTATTTTTTGCAGCCCCCCTTTTTATGCATTCTCCCGGGTGAACTCAATCAGGGCCGTGAGCTTGTCCATGGCTGCTCCACTGTCTATGGCCTGTTCTGCCATTTCAATGCCCTGCTCAATGCTCTCGACCCGGCCTGCGGCCATAAGGGCGGCGGCTGAATTGATGAGCACGATATCCCGTCTGGCCCCTTTGTGGCCGGAAAGAATATTTTTGGTGATCTGAGCATTTTCGGCCGGACTCCCGCCCGCTATTTCTTCAGCTGCCGCTGTGCGACCGAAATAGGACTCAGGAAAGAGGTCATAGGTTGAGATCTGCCCATCACAGAGTTCGCATATCCGGGTTGGGGCGCAGACCGAGATTTCATCCAGCCCGTCGTGGCCGTGAACCACCAGGGCCCGTTTTGCCCCCAGGCGCTTAAGGGCCTGGGCAAACATTTCAGTCAATTCCGGGGCAAACACGCCGACCAGCTGGCGTTTGGTGCCGGCTGGGTTGGTCAAAGGACCAAGCATGTTGAAAATGCTGCGCAGTCCCACCTCCTTTCTGGCATTGGACGCATATCTCATGGCTCCGTGATATTTGGGAGCAAACAAAAACCCGATCCCTATTTCGGCAATCGCCTCTTCCACGATTTCCGGGTCCACATCCAGATTCACCCCCAGGGCTTCCAGCACGTCGGCACTGCCGCACTGGCTGGAGATGGACCGGTTGCCGTGCTTGGCCACCACTGCCCCGCAGCCGGCAGCCACAAAAGCGGTCACTGTGGAGATGTTAAAGGTCCCGGAGGTATCTCCGCCCGTGCCGCAGGTATCGATCACGTCCTGGGCCATGGTTTCAATGCGGATGGCCTTTTTGCGCATGGCCCGGGCCGCGCCGGCAAGCTCGGCATAGGTCTCCCCCTTGGTGGCCAATGCGCCCATAAAAGCGCCTACTTGGGCGTCTGTGGTATTTCCGGAAAAGATTTCACCCAGCAGGGCCGACATTTCCTCCTCAGTCAAATCCTTTCGCTGGTAGATCTTGTACAGCAATTCTCGAAACATTATTCTCTCCGGTTAAAGCTTTTTAAAGGCGTCTTCGCCGCAGCAATCCCGTTCTGTGACCCGTCCTCATTGAAAGGTATCTCTGTCACCTTGGTTCTTCACCTGCAATTGACGCGTATACCTTGGCATATCTCACATGTCGCAAAAAAAGAACCCTCCCCTGGCCCCTCCCTGCCGCCTGGAAGCCAGGCGGCAGGGAGGGGCATCAGAGGAAGAGAGGCTTCGTGCCGATAGCGGACAATGCACATATGACCCCTCACGAGCTCTCGCACAATCGTAAGAAATTTCGCAGGATCCGCTTGCCCACCGGGGTCATGATTGATTCTGGATGGAACTGGATGCCTTCAGTGGAGTGCTGCCGGTGGCGCAGGCCCATAATTTCCCCGTCTTCGGTCCGTGCGCTGATTTCCAGACATGATGGCAGACTGTCCCGGTCCACGGCCAGGGAGTGGTAGCGCATGGCTCCAAAGGGTTTGTTGATGCGTGAAAATATGCTTTTTCCGTCCGCGGTAATTGTGGACACCTTGCCGTGCATGAGTTTTTGGGCCTGCACGATCTGTCCCCCAAAGGCATAGGCAATAGCCTGATGGCCCAGGCAGACACCAAGTATAGGGATTTTCCCTGAATACCTGTTGATGGCCTCCACTGATAAACCGGCTTTTTCCGGGCTTCCCGGACCAGGGGAGACCACAATGCCGGAAATCGGTCTTGTGGCCAGTTCCTGGACCTCAAAGGCCTTGTTCCGGGCCACTTCCACCTCTGCCCCGAGCTGTCGCAGGTATTGCACCAGATTGTAAGTAAATGAATCGTAGTTGTCGATGACAAATATCATATCCGCCCCTTATGTGACTTGATCGTAAATGAGCTCCAGGGCCCTGCCGATGGCCATGGCTTTATTCACTGTCTCGCTGTATTCAGCATCAGGATCGGAATCAGCCACAATTCCTGCTCCGGCCCGCACAGTCAGGGTTCCCTGGGCAATGGTTGCCGTGCGGATGGTAATGGCCAGATCCATGTTGCCATGGAAAGAAATATAGCCCACCGCTCCGCCGTAAGGCCCTCGGGGCTCAGGCTCCAGCTCGGAGATAATCTCCATGGCCCGAACCTTGGGAGCACCGCTCAAGGTGCCGGCCGGAAAGGAAGCAGCCAGAACATCCCAGGCATCCAAACCCTCCATAAGATCGGAGGTGATATTAGACACCAGATGCATCACATGCGAATAGCGCTCCACAATCATAAGATCTGTAACCTGAACCGTGCCGGTCTGGGCCACTCGCCCCAGGTCGTTTCGGCCCAGATCCACAAGCATCAAATGCTCGGCCCGCTCCTTTTCATCCTGGAGCATCTCATCAGCCAGGGCCCGGTCCTCCTGCTCGGTTTTGCCCCTGGGCCGGGTGCCGGCAATGGGCCGCAAGGTGGCAATATTGTTTTCCAGCCGGACCATGGTCTCTGGGGACGAGCCCACGAGCACTGTGTCATCCAGGTGCATGAAAAACATGTACGGCGAGGGATTGATATACCGCTGGGCCCGGTACAGGGCGGTTGGGTCAGGGGGGGGAGAGTTTGCGCAGAAAGGCTGGGAAATAACTGCCTGGATGATTTCGCCTTCCCGGATGCGGGATTTGGCGGTCTCGACGTTTTTCTTGTACACCGATGCTTCATAAACTGGCTGCAGGGTAATGGAGCCGCTCGTGGATCTTTGGGATCCATTGGACGCCATTTGTCCCAGAATCGTTTGTTCCAGGGCCTTGATCCGCTTTTCTGCTGCCTGGTAGGCAGCTTCTGCGTCGGCATAATCGTTTGCAAAGCAGATGGCCACCATCTTCAGGGTATTTTGAATATTGTCGAAAATAAGCATCTCATCCGGGATCACAAAGTCTGCCACTGGCTGATCCGCTGGCAGGCGGTTTGCGATGTCCTCAAAAAAACTAACCATCTCATAGGAGAAATACCCGACCAATCCGCCCCAGAACCGGGGCAGTTCCGGAATGACCGCCGGGTTGTAGCGATTCATCAGCTGGCGCAGTAAAGGCAGGGGATAGCCGTTATGTTCGATTCGTTCCTTGTGCCCGTTCTTTTCAATTTCCACTGTATGGGCAAACACCCGGACCCTGGTCCGGGCCGAGGTGCTTAAAAAGCTGTACCTTCCCCAGCGCTCCCCGCCCTCCACGCTTTCAAGCAGAAATGCCGGTGACTGATGGGCGTAGAGTTTTTTGAGCACCGATACCGGTGTTTCCATGTCGGCCAGAATTTCCCGGCAAATGGGGACCACATTGTGGTTCTGAAAATACCGGGCAAAGGTTTTTTGGTCCGGAAACTGTCGCAGCTGCATACAATATGCTCCTTTTCAGCTTTGCCTCCGGCAAATCTGAAATATTTTTGGGCCAAAGCGCCCAAAAAAAATTTGCCGGATCAATCGTGGATCAAACCAAACTCAAGAACAAAAAAAGGCCGCGGGCTCACCCCGCGGCCTTTTTGGATTGCTCCAAAATAAAAAAGACCGAGGGGCATGGGCCGCCTCGGTCTTTGGGCTTGTGTTATGTGCTGTTCAAACCGATCCAAAGGCAGACCCCATTATGTTGATCTGCCACCACCAGTTCTGATTGACTGTATTGGATCTGGAAATACTCAAAAACATGAAGTCCTCAAAAAGACGATCAGAATACAAGATCAGATCTTTGCTCCCCCAAAAAACGATGTTTCATGAGCTAACTCATAGAGGCTCTCAGACAGATTTGTCAAGAAAAAAATTTATCCGATTTGCCAAAGGTTCCGCCATGGCGGGACTTGTATGAAACAAAAAGATAGCTTATCTGCCGATCTCCTTGTGACGCGCCGGGCAATAAGAGGATGGGCGGGGCCATAAGAGGATGACGTTCCAAGAAAGGATCCAGGTGCACTGGAAGAGTGTTCAGCTTTGCCTCCGGCAAATCTGAAATATTTTTTACCCCAAAGCGGGCAAAAAAAAGAGAAGTTGCCGGATTGATCAAGGATGAAACGTGAGCATGGATATGTAGGGGCGAAGCTTGTCTTCGCCCACAAGCCCGAGCAGAGCGAGGCATTAATGTTCTTTCTGGATTCTTGTTTCATACGAGCGCCGCCTCTGGCGTTAAGGAAAGACAGCCAGTTTAATCGAATATGAAACTGGGTGTGAAGAGAACTGGACCCAGTAGCCCGGGCCTCTCCGAGGGCCAGGGGTTTTAATATGATGGATGAGGCTGGGTCTCGGAGAGAACCAGCCCTACCCAGAAAAGCCAGAGTCACCTGAGGGATAAAACTCTCATTTCACACGAGGATAAACCCCTGCGAACGAAGAACTCGATCTGTCCTGAATCTTCGAAGGAAACTAACATGAGAAGGCTTGTGCCTTGTCATTCTGAACGAGTCTTCGAGTGAAGAATCCCTCTGATGAGAAATTGTCACTATATGGGACAGAACCCGCAAAAAACATGCCGCGCTGTTGGCTCGGCACTAGTACCGCGTCTTATAAGTTTTATACTCATCTTTGGCATCTTTCTTTATGAATAGATTTCCAGAACGCGTTTTTTCTTATTTCGAATTTTTTCTTATTGTTTGTGATTTGGAATTTTCTTTGTGGGAGAATGAGACTGTCCCTCTCTCAATTTACCACTATCAAAGACAGAACCTTTGGTCCAGAGTACTAGGATGGCAGGACCCCAAACCTTTGCAGGAAATCCCTGACTCCGCGGACATAGGTTTCTCCGGACACCAGAAAGCCCTCGTTGTGTCCGCCCAGAATCTGAAGAAACTCCTTGGGCTCCTTGGCCGCGTGGTACAATCTCTGCCCCAAGGCAAAAGGCACGATTTCATCCTCCGGGCTGTGCACGATAAGCACCGGGCAGGACACATGTTTCACATACTTGGCTGTTGAGAAACTCATCCGGGAGACCATTTTCACCGGGAGAAAGGGATACAGCTTCTGTCCCAGCTCCGGCAGGGAGGTAAAACTTGATTCAATGATCAAGGCCCCGGGGTTCTTGTCCCTGGCCACATAAGCGGCCACCGCTCCACCCAGGGATCGTCCCCAGCAGATGATATCCCGGCTGCTTTGCCCTTTCTCTTGCACCAGCCAGTTCCAGGCCGCCTCCGCATCAGCGTACAGGCCCTGTTCAGAAGGCGAACCTTCACTTTGCCCATATCCCCGGTAGTCGAGAATGAAACAGTTCAAACCCAATTGGTGCACAATCTTGAGCATCTCCAACCGATGCGAGATATTTCCTGCATTGCCGTGCAGGAACAAGGCCGTGGCCCGGGCATCCTCCTTTGGGCCCGGGATAAACCAGCCGTGGAGGCGGTATCCGTCCCCAGATTCAACCCAGGCATCTTCATAATCGAGCCCAATGTCTCCGGGATTTCCAGTCAGGTTGGGATCAGGAAAAAACACCATCCTGTCTTGAAACACAAAGGCCAGAAAGACCACAAGCAGATAGCCGGCCAGGATGAAAAGCAGGATTTTGATCATTGTCCATCTTCCTCCACCCGCATGACCACCATGGTGATATCGTCTTTTAAGCTCCGGCTCCCGGTAAACAGCTGCACGTGGTGCAGGAGATGATCGATGAGCTCCTGCGGTCCGGCCGTTTGCCGTTGCCTGATCAGAGCCCGGAGTCTTTGCTCTCCGAAAAACTCTCCGTGCCTGTTTCTGGCTTCTGTGATTCCATCCGTGTATAAGAAAACCAGATCTCCGTCTTCGAGTTGTTCTGCCCTTTCTTCGAACTCCACCTCGGGTTTGATTCCCAGAATGAGCCCATCGGCGTCCAGGGCCAGGAATTTCTGCTCTCTGGCCCGCCAGATGAGGGGCAGGTTATGTCCGGCATTGGCATAGGTAATCCTCCGGGTTTGCGGAAAATACTTCACATAGAAAAGGGTGATGAACATCTCTGCCTTGACCAGATTGGGATAAAAGAAACTGTTTAAGGACGCAGCCAGCTGACTTGCGCTCTGCCTGCTTTTGGCCTCGGCCTGGATGAAGGTGCGGACTTCGGCCATGATCAAGGCTGCTGCGATGTTGTGCCCGGAGACGTCGGCAATGACCAGGTCCAGCGTACTGTCGTCATTTACTAAAAAGTCGTAATAATCGCCGCCCACCTGGTAGGCGGTCACGCAGGTTCCAGCCAGGGAAACTCCTTCCACCTGGGGCGGCCGCACAGGCAAAAGTCCCACTTGGATATTCCTGGCAATCTCCAGTTCCCTTTCCTGTTGGCGGGCGGCAATAAGATGTTCTGTCTGCCTGGCGTTGCGCCAGGCAATACCCAACTGGGCGGCAATGCTCTGAAAGACATCTATAAATTCTTGAGTAAAGATCCCCTTATCGGTACGGGAAAAAGCAGACAAGACTCCTATGGGCTTGTCCTCTATGGTAATTGGCACATGGGCAAAAGACTTGATACCTTCCCTCTGCATGATCTGAGCCGTGACCGGCCGGGTGATCTCCTCCGTATCATTGACTACCTGGATGGAATTGGTCAAAAAGGCTTCTCCGATCACGGTGTCCATATTCACTTCCCGCTCGGAGTCACTGAGATGCTGAATGCTCATCCCCTTTTGACTCCAGACCTTCAGCTTTTTCCCTTCCTGATCCACAATTCTGACCACGCATAAGTCGAACGGAAATTGCCGGTTCAACAGATCCAGGAGATTGTCCAGAATGGTCTGCAGATTCAGTCCGCTGGCCACGACCTTGGCGGCTTCAAAAAGGACCTGCAACTGCTCCCTGGACACGGTTCGGCTGATATTCACCGAACCAAAGACGTCAAAGACATCTTCCATCTTACTGCCCCGGGTGGCCAGATAATTTTCAACTATGATTCTGGCCGGAGCACTGCCCACATACCCGGCCAGGGTACGTTCAGTAAACTCCTTGATCTCCGGCAGGTCCGGATCACCAATCTTGCGGTCTCCTAAAAAGGAGCTGATAGCGGTCTCCGCCTTTTGTTCACCAATGAATTTGCTCATCAGGTC
>JAWLEI010000083.1:0-13835 GCA_041686195.1 Desulfovermiculus sp. | reverse complement strand
GTTTCATACGAGCTTTGCCTCCGGCAAATCTGAAATATTTTTTTTGCCCCCAAGCGGGCAAAAAAATTGCCGGATTGATCAAGGATGAAACGTATGTTTTGATATAAGGGGCGAAGCTTGTCTTCGCCCACAAGGTCGAGCAGAGCGAGGAATTAATATTCTTTCTGGATTCTCTTCGTTCCCAGGGTCCTCCCTGGAAACGTCTTCCTCTTATGGCTCCGGCCATCCTCTTATCATTCCGGCATGTTGCAATGGAATAGTCTGGTAAGTCAATGTCTCGTTTCATACGAGAAAGGCTAAAAGAGTGCAAGGTGCAGGTCAATGTTTTCAGCGGACATTTTATGGTTAGAGCCCAGCAACTGGCGGGAAGTGCACTCGGCCCTGGATTACCATATGCGGCGTTATTTTGCTGAGAATGCTGCGTTTATTTCCCTGGCAGAGGCCATAGCCGGCAATCTCCAGGCGGTGGACCCGGTCATGGAACAACTGTGCGCCGCGACCTGTCCTTCTTGTCCGGATCCATGCTGCCTGCATGCCGATGTGCGCTACGACTTCAGGGATCTTGTGTTCCTCCACTGCCGGCAGGAAGGCCTGCCCGTGCAGCAGCCGAAGCTGCAGCCGGACCGGCAATGCTCCTTTCTGACCCCTAATGGCTGCGCAGTGCCCAGACCCTTGCGACCCTTCCTGTGTACCTGGTATCTTTGCCCCCGGCAGATGGAGATCATAGGTGATGTTTTTCCTCCAAACCCGGCTTATTTTTTCCACCGCCTGCATAGGATTCAGCAGTTGAGGAAAGAATTGGAGGCTACGTTCATCCACTTCATAACACCTTGATTTGCTTTATTATGAGTGAAATTCGACTTCATCCCCAGGGCAGACTTGCTTTTGATTGTTCTGATCAGGAAATGAGTGAGTCAGCGGCCCTGAAACGGCTGCGGGATGCCTTTGCCTCTGACTGGCGGGCCGGGCTCTTTGCCTTGGCCGCGGACATGAAAACTGCTCATGCTTCCCTGACCATACGGTTTTGGCGCCGCATAGCAGCCTCCTATCTTACCAAAATCTGTCATTTTCCAGAAGACGAAAGCCCTGGGCAGGTAGGCAGACCTGCGGCTGATGAAATTGAGACTTGGCTTTCTTCAGCTCCGCCCATGGTTGGAGGTGAATATTTAAGCAATGAAATGCTGGCTTGGATCTGGGAAGCATTGTCCGCCTGGGGGGAGGAGGCCATTGCCCAGGCCGGAGGTATTGAGGCCTTTATTCGCCAGCAGGCTCCAGGCTGGAAACGGGTGGGACGGGTTACCTTTCATCTGGCAGAGAACAAACAGGATGCCAGCCGGCCTTTTGCCTTTATGGCCACCTTCACGACTGGGCTGGGATCAGAAGGGCGCACCAAGCATGTGCCCTTGCGCAAGGCCTTGGAGCTGTATTCAGGGGCGGACAATAAACAGGGGCTGGTCAAGCTTCTTTCTCCGGTCCACGAAGCGGCCAAACGCTGCAAATGGGTGAAAAACCTGGTTGACAGCGGCCAGATATATCATCCCATGGCCTGGAAAGCGGAGCAAGCCTATCGTATGCTGCGATCGGCCCCTGTATTGGAGGAATGCGGCTTATCCGTTCGCCTGCCGGACTGGTGGTCGAAGCGGCCCAGGGCCCAGGTCCAGGTCACCATTGGCAGCGAGAAGCAAACATCACTGAATGCCCAAAGCCTCTTGGATTTCAATGTTGATGTAGCCATAGGTGATGTGCAGCTCAGCCAGGAGGAAATCGATACTCTTTTGGCCCAGAAAGAGGGGCTGGTTTTGCTTAAAGGCCGATGGGTGGAAGTGGACCAGACCAAGCTGGGCCAGGCCCTCAAACATTGGAAGCAGGTAGAGGCTGAAGCCAAAAAGGGGCGGATAGGCTTTATTGAAGGTATGCGCCTGCTGGCCGGAGCCTCAAAGGATCTGCAGCGGGATGAAAGCGAGGAGGAACAGCAGTGGGTGCATGTTGGGGCTGGAAATGCTGTGCAGGAGATTTTAAGCAGGCTGCGCGATCCCAGCCGCCTGCAGGCTGTGCGCACCCCGCATGGAATTTCGGCCCAGCTCCGCCCCTATCAGCAGGAGGGCGTGAGCTGGCTGGCCTTTGTCACTGAGCTTGGACTGGGGGCCTGCCTGGCAGACGATATGGGGCTGGGCAAGACGTTGCAGGTCCTGGCTCTTTTGGCCTGGCGAAACGGCCAGCCCGGCTCCAGCCCGGCCCTGTTGATCATCCCGGCCTCCCTGCTGGGCAACTGGAGGAACGAGGCTGAGACCTTTGCCCCTGGTCTGAAGATAAAGACCCTGCATCCCGCAGAGACCAGCCGGGGAGAAATGCAGGTCATAGCTGAAGACGTCCAGGCCCGGCTGTCTGAATATGATCTGGTCATGACCACCTACTCCATGGTCCATCGTTTGTCCTGGCTCAAAGAGATGACCTGGTCTCTGGTTATCCTGGATGAGGCCCAGGCCATTAAGAACTCAGCCACCAGGCAGACCAAAGCGGTAAAAAAACTGCCGGCCCGGGCCAGGATCGCTCTGACCGGAACTCCGATAGAGAATCGCCTCGGGGATTTGTGGTCCCTCTTTGATTTTTTAAATCCTGGACTCTTAGGTTCGTCAAAGGTGTTCCAGGGATTTGTGAAGACAATGCAGTCCCGGGAGAAGGATCAGTTCGGACCCTTGCGCAAGCTGGTCGGACCTTATATCCTGCGCAGACTGAAAACTGATCCAAAGGTCATATCCGATCTGCCGGAAAAGACGGAAACCGTGCGCTACTGCAACCTGACCAAACAGCAGATCAAGCACTACACGCATATTGTCCAGTCTCTGAACAAGAGCTTGCAGACTGTGGATAACATGGCCAGAAGAGGACTTGTTTTACAGACCCTGGTCCGCCTGAAGCAGGTCTGCAATCATCCCAGTCAGTTGACCGGGGACGGGGAGTACAGACCAGAAAAAAGCGGCAAGTTTCACCGTATTGAGGAGCTCTGTACCGAACTGGCCGAGCGGCAGGAAAAGGTTCTGGTTTTCACCCAGTTCCGGGAGATCATCCCGGCCCTGGAAGAGCATCTGGCCCGGATTTTCGGTCAGCCAGGCCTGGTCTTGCACGGATCCACCCAGGTGAGGAAACGAAATGCCCTGGTGGAGCAGTTTCAGGATGAAAACGGACCTCCCTTTTTCATATTATCTCTCAAGGCCGGGGGGACAGGCCTGAACCTCACTGCGGCCTCCCATGTCATCCATTTTGACCGCTGGTGGAATCCGGCGGTAGAGAATCAGGCCACAGACCGAACCTATCGCATCGGGCAGCGCAAGAATGTTTTGATCCATAAATTCGTGACCCGGGGGACCATAGAAGAACGGATCGATCAGCTCATAGCAGAGAAAAAGGAGCTGGCTGAAGACGTCCTGTCCGGCAGCGGGGAGATCAAGCTGAGTGAATTGCCGGACGACGAAATCCTGGATCTGGTCAGCCTGGATGTGAACCGGGCCATGGGATGATGCCAGAGGTCAGAGGTCAGAGATCAGCGCCGCCGTTGGCCGCAGGCGCCCAGTTTGATCGAGGATGAAACTGGCAAAGAGGAAAGGGCTTGGGGTCAAGCCCGTCTTACTGGAAGAGCCCGGCTCGCAGGTAGGCCGCCCTTGCCCCAAGGGCTGGCCTCTTCAGGTTAAAACCTGGTTTCATACGAGGTTTCTGGTTTCAGTCAAGAATAGAAGCTTTTCTCATACTCTCATGATTTTCCTGACACCTGAAGCCTCTGAGTCTTGCTTCATACAAGCAAAAAAATAGGTGATACTCCATGAATCATGTCAATTGGCCCAGGTTCATCCCGGTATCGGAGCGGCGGGCCTGGGCCGAAAAGCGGCTCGAAGCCCTGCGCGCCCAAGGTGTCACTATCCAGCCCGAGCAGGCGACAGGGCGGAATATGGCCAGTAGTGTATGGGGCACAGGCTGGATGCAGCATGTACAATCTTTACCCAAAATCGGTAAGCATTTGCCGCGGGGGCAAATCTATGCCCGCAACGGGTCCATTCTGCATTTGGAGATCCTGCCCGGGCAGGTGAAAGCCCTGGTTATGGGTACCCAGGTCTATGAAGTGACCATTCCGGTTTTGCCGGTTAGCGGCAATGTGTGGCAGGAGATAAAGGATCTTTGTCTGGGAAAAATTGGCTCAGTGCAGGAAGTGTATGAGGCAAACCTGCCCCAAGAGGTTGTGCACAAGATTCTGGATGCCAAAAGAGGGCTTTTCCCTTTGTCCAATGAGTTTAGCCTGCGCTGTGAGTGTTTTGAGAAGGTCCAGGTATGCAAACATAAGGCGGCAGTTTTGTATGGCATAGGATCCCGGCTGGATAAACACCCGGAGCTTCTTTTCAAATGGCGGGGAGTGAAGGCTAAGGATCTGGTGACTTCATGGGCTAAGGAGCTGCGCGAACATCTGGGGGAAAGAAAGCATATGCTCAGCCTTGATCAGGCCGGGGACATCTTTGGCATTGAATGGGATGAGCAAATCGATATTTCGGAAATTGGAGTCAAGTCCAGTGATAAAGATCAAATTTAAAATTTATGTGAAGCCATTTTAAGCAGAAACCCCCCGAGCAGACCAAGAAATATCAATCTAAACCAAAAAGCCCTGCAGGTCTTGCACCCGGGAATATCCAGAAAGCACTGAACTGTTCAAGGACAGGGGGAAGTGATGTCTCGATGGAGGAGATGGCCCAGATATGTGCCGGTGGCTGAGCGCCGGGCCAAGGCCCAAAAAAAGGTGCAGCAGCTGCGCAAAAAAGGCAAAAACATCTGCCCCATCCAGATTGAGGGCCGAACCATTGCCCGCAGCTTTTGGGGCCAGGGGTGGTGTACGCATTTGGAGTCGTTTTCCGACTTTTCCAACCGCCTGCCCCGAGGGCGGACATATGTGCGCAACGGTTCAGTCTGTCATCTGGAGATAGAGCCGGGGCAAGTGAGGGCTATGGTCAGCGGATCAAAGATATACAACGTGACCATTGGGATCAGAGAGCTCCCTTGTGCAGTTTGGGAAGAAGTGAAACACAAGTGTGCCGGCAGCATCGGCTCGATGCTGGAGCTTTTGCAAGGCAGGCTCTCAGATGAAGTGATGCAGGTGGTCACCGATGCCCGTAAGGGGCTTTTCCCTCGGCCTGAAGAGATCAGCTTGCACTGCGACTGTCCGGACTGGGCGGTGATGTGCAAGCATGTAGCCGCTGTCCTGTACGGGGTGGGGCATCGGCTGGACCAGGAACCGGAGCTCTTGTTTACTTTGCGCAGAGTAGAAGCCAGGGAGCTTATTTCCTCTGACCTCTCTTTCCTGGATCAATCATCTCAAGTGGGTGAAGATACTCTCAGCTACGATGAGGTGGGCCATATATTCGGCATTGAACTGGACGAGGAGATCCAGGTTCAGGATCCGAAATCAGAAGATGATCGTGCACCTGCATTTGAGCCCAAGGAACAGAAGGCCTCCAAACAAGCAAAAACCGGCCCTCAAGATACAGAATGCCAACAAGGCACATCGCAAGCCTCCTGCATGAACGGCAGGCAAAGAACCGGGAACTCAAAGCATCCAAAAGCTTCACGACAAACGCCTGCCCAGGCCGAAGGCCGGCCCAGAAATGGCAAAACTCCCCTGAACCCGCCGACTGGGAACAAGATCGTCCGTCTGCGCAAGCAATGCGCCCAATCCGCTCCTGAGTTCGCCAAGCGCCTGAACGTCTCAGCAGCCAGTGTCTACCGCTGGGAAAACACCCCGGGAAAGCTCTCTCTGCACAGTCGGACTCTGGCAGCCTTACGTCAGGTGTATGCTGAAGTGAATGGACATTAAGTTGAGCACATTATCAAATGCAATAATGCCCGGAAATATTGCGCTGCAGCGCGTTTATGCATTTTTTTAAGCCAGTAAGTGAGACAATGGAATTCGATACGTAAGCAAAAGAGAGGAACTTGTGACCAAGCTTGTCTTTTTCCATGCCATTCCCAAGGAATTGATGCAGGAGATCCAGGCAGAATTTCCATCAGTTGAGATGCAGGAATGCACATCCCAACAGACTCTGCAGGATGCTCTGCCTCAGGCCGAGATCCTGGTCACCTTCAAGTGTGACCAGGCCATGTTGGAGCAGGCCCCGAACCTGAAATGGGTCCAGGCCCTGTCCACTGGAGTGGATACCCTGCCAGTGGAAGAGCTGGGAAATCGGGGCATCATTCTTACCTCGACAACAGGGATGCACGCCGGGCACATGTCTGAATTGGCCCTCATGGCCATGCTCATGCTGGCCAGGAATATGCATCAAATATTCAGAAACCAGGCCTTGAAAGTATGGGATCGGAAGGTTCCCCAGGATGAAATTGCCGGAAAAACTCTCGGCATTTTGGGCCTGGGCGGCATCGGTCGGGAATTGGCCAAGAAGGCCTCGTTCCTGGGCATGCAGGTCATTGGGGTCAAGAAACGGTCCGAGGAGGTGGAAGGAGTGAAGCGCGTATATTTCCTGGAAGACATGGATGAGGTCTTTGCCCAAAGCGATTATGTCATCAATCTCTTCCCCCTGACCGAGGAAACCAGGCAGTGCATTGGAACCCGGCAGTTTGAGTCCATGCCTGCCGGCGGCTGTTTCATTAACCTGGGTCGTGGCGGGAGCGTGGACGAAAAGGCCCTGATTCAGGCCCTGGAAAGAGGAAACCTGCGGGCGGCGTTCAGCGATGTCTTTACTCAGGAGCCCCTGCCTGCGGATAGCCCGCTCTGGGATTTGGACAATCTGATCATCATGCCCCACATCGGAGGGGAGAATGCAAACTACATGCACAAAGCCATGCCTATCATCCGGGATAATCTCCAGGCCTACCTGAATGGACGGCTGGAAGAGATGCGTAATGTATATCAGCCGGAACAAGGGTATTAGGGTATTACGGAAGTGGGATGGAGCTCGTGACTGTGTAGGCACGCAAAAGATTCTTTCTCGATCAATCCGGCATTCATATGAAACAAGAAGTTAGCTTATTTTATGTCGTCATCTCTGGGCCTGCAATGATCAAACGAGGGACAGACCAGTCTCTGTGTGTTGAAAATTCCAATAAGAAAGAAATTCCAAATTCCAAACAATCAGAACGAAATTCGAAAAAAGAAAAAATTCGAAACAAAGTGTCTTACCTCAGACTGATCACCGGCCAATGGCGGGACTCAGCCACGTCCCTTAACTTTTGGTCCGGGTCCACGGCTACTGGATGCTCCACAAGTTCCAAAAGGGGCAGATCGGTGTGGGAGTCGGAGTAGAAAAAACTGCCGTGCAGGGAATGCCCGGTGCTTTGCATCCATTCTTGGAGCTTTGTTACCTTGTTGGGGCCAAAGCAGGGAATGCCATCCAGCTTTCCGGTCAAGCGATTCCCTTTTGTTTCCAGATTTGTGGCCAACAGATACTCAACCCCCAAGAGCCGGGCTATGGGCTCTGTGATCAGTCGAGTGGTGGAGGTAATAATGACCAGAGTCCGGCCCTGATTCCTGTGATCAGCCAAGAGCCTCTCGGCTTTGGGCAGGCGCATGGGCTGTATCATGACCGGTACGAACTCCTGGCGCAGCTCTTCGAGTTCCTCCAGGTCAAAACGGAGCAGAGGCTGGACCATAAACTCAATGTATTCGGCAATATCCAATTTTCCAGCCAGGTACTGTTGATAAAACCGGTCGTTGTTTTTCTGGTATTTTGGGCCCACAATCCTTTTCCGGGCCAGAAACTCACCCCAGGCGTGGTCTGAGTCTCCATTGAGCAACGTGCTGTCTAAATCGAAAATGGCCAGAACCATGCAGTATGTCCTTCTTTCACGGGCCGGTGCGTATCCTTTAATTGCCGGCTAATTGACTGAGGAAATCGTCCAGGACAGCGTACATTTGGTGAACGCTCTCAACAACCACGTGTTCATTTTCCGAGTGTTGGCTCATTTCCCCTTCCGCACCCCAGACAATCCCTGGAATATTATGTTCAGAAAGGAACCGGGCATCGCTGGCTCCATGCTCAAATCCGAAAGTTACATTCTGTAATCTCGCTTGGAGCATATCCAGGTATGGAGAATGGCCGCTATGAAAGAGAGGTTCTTTCATTTCCACGGTGATATCACTCTGGACTGCCTGGCGGATGGAAGCTATAAGCTGGTCAGGATCATCGTCTTCCGTATACCGGATGTCAAAAACTGCTTCGGCATATTCCGGTACTTGATTATGTGAACTTCCGGCATGAATGGTGCCGAAGTTTATGGTTCGATGCCAGTGATCAGGGGCGTGATGATTTAAATCGGCAAACAGGGTACGCATGGATTGGTAGTCCTGGATCAAGGCATCAATGGCGTTTATTCCCAGCCATGGTCTGGCCCCGTGAGCAGCCTTGCCCCGACAGGTGAGCCTTAGCTTGATGACTCCTTTTTCTTTGACTACCACCATGTTCGGATTGCCTCCGTCCAGAGCAATGCAAAAATCGGTTTTAAAATGCTGCAGGGCGAACCTGGCACCATTGAATCCCCCGGCCTCTTCATCGCCAGTAATGAGCAGACCGAAAGGAACAGCACTTTGATCCAATCCCTTTTCTCTCACCCGGACCAAATGCGAGGTAAAGAGGACCAGGGCCAGGGCTACGGCATACTTGTCATCTATGCTTCCCCGGCCATACAGGCGGCCGTTTTCTTCAAAGGGAAAAAAGAGATCGTCCGGACCGTCCACCACATCAATATGGCTCATCAGGGTGATGGGGGCAGAGTCAGGCTGAGGCAGGACAAGGAGGGATGGGACATAGTCGTGATTTAAGCGCTGAAAATGGACATCGTGTCCGGTCAGATATTCTTGAATAAAGTCCATGCACCGATGGATTTCCTCTGGATTGGCATGCATGGTTTGAAATCGAATGAGCTCTTTGGTCAATGCTATGACGTCGTGAGTCATGTTCCATTGTCCTCCTCAATGGGATTTTTAAGATAGCGACTATAGCTGTCATACGTGTATATTGCCGCCAAAGGGTTGTGCCCCAAGATTCGATCTTTAACCACTAAGACCGTGCACATGCCTTGAGCGTGCTTGAAAACGAATGAGTCATGCCCTACGCATAGACCAAGGAGAATATTTAATTCAGTCTGCTCATGGTTAAGGATCAAAGCCTGCAAAATGGGGTTGCACATGCTTTCCTCAGTTGCCTGCATATCGATCTGGTCTTGTATTCCGAGATTCAGCTCTGATTTTGAGACCCGCCCCACCTTGCACAGGACTGAAATCACTTCAAAGCCGTTGGTTTCGAAGACATGATGTACAATGGCCGCTTCATGCCGCAGCCCCATGCAAAAAACGAGTCCCAGCCTTGAATACCCCATGCGACGAGCGAATTCCACTGTCTCTACTATACGGGGCTTGATGGGTCGGATGCGGGCATGGCCTTGGTCCCGGTTCATATAACCAGAGGCTTCCTGCAAAGAAGCCTGACGGGCAAATTCAAATGTTCGGGGTTCCTTCAAGGCAGCTAACGCTTCTCGCTTAAGATGGGCCAGATGGAGGGTGGGGCAGTTTTCCGGTCCTTTGCCTGTTGCTCTTTGGCAGACCCGTTCTGCTGCCTCATAGGGGCAAAGAGCGCAGGACGGAGACTTTTGGTTCATGATGGTTCTCCCTCTTATGGCTCCGGCTATCTCTTAATTCTTTCGCTATGTTACAAGAAGATCGACAAGTAACCTAACATCCCGTTTCATACGAGTATAAGAGTCTGAGATGGAATGATATTACTTAGATTTTACCCCTCAGATGGTCTGCCCTTGAGGGCAAGAGCGGCCTACTGCTAGCTCTGACTTTTCCGGGCTGGTTCTCTCCGAGATCCAGCCTCTTCGATCAACACACTCCCGGCCCTCGGAGAGGCCCGGGCTACTTAGGCCCAGCCTTCTTCACATGCCAGCTTTGAAAGTTATTGTTCGGCCAATTGGATCCGGCGGTGATAGGCTGCAGAGACTGAAAAATAATATGCTGGATAGGCCAGAGAGATCAAGGTCAAGACTTTTACCCACTCAGCATTGAGGTAAAGACATACAATCCCGTAGACTATGCCATAGAGTCCGGTCAGGGGCAGGGTGGCCTTTTTCAGCCATCTTGTTTTTGACGGATAGATGTAATGAATAGGGATGAAGACAAACAAAGACAGGATCAACAAGAGGACCACGCTCATCCAGGCAGGAGGAGAGAGGACATACAAATAGAGGATGACCACATTCCAATATGATGGGAATCCAACAAATGACTCTTCAGTCTTGGCATTATCCTGGCTAAACCCATATGCGCTGGCCAGCAGGGGCAATACGGCAGCCCATTCCCATGGCGAGGGCAGGACGTCAAAGACAACCAAGGCCAGACAAGGCAAAAAGACATAGGTGATGAAGTCAATGAGATCGTCCAGGCGCCGGCCGTCAAAATGGGGCAGGATCTCCTTGACTCCGAAATACCGGGCCAGGAGTCCGTCAGTGGAGTCAATGATAATAGTTACCCACAAGGAGACAAAAAAAAGGCGCACATCCGAGGCAACCAGGGCCATAGCAGCGGTGAACGCAAACAAAAGGCCCAGACTGGTATATACATGGACGCCGGTGGCGATTATTTTTTTTCCGTGCATATTTAAATCCCATCCTCCAATATCTTGATATGTATCCTGCTTTTAGAAAGGCACTTTGGTGCCTCGTATGAAACCAGACTTTGCTTTCTCGGCCTGCCCCGGACTGAGATCCGGGGTCACCCCGGCGTAAGCCGGGGTCCAGTTCTTGCATTTTCAGTCTGGATTTAGGTCCCGGACACCGATCCGGGACCAGAATCCAGAGCAGATAGAATGACTTTACCCTGGATTGTCACGCGTCTCACGTGATGAGCCTGCCCCCGGTGTATTCAAAGGATCTGGGCCGGGCAATGACGGAGAAGGACATCCCAAAGTTTCATCATTGATCAATCCGGCAAACTTCTCATTTTTTTGCCCGCTTTGGGGCAAAAAATATTTCAGATTTGCCGGAGGCAAGGCTCGTATGAAACAAGATTTAATCCTAAGATGGCCTGCCCTTGAGGGCAAGGGCGGCCTACTGGTGAGCTGGCTTTTGCGTAGGGCGGGCTTGACCCCAAGCCCAGCCCTCTTCATACCCTGTTTCTTACTTGATCAACCTGGGCGTCTGCGACCAGCGGCGGCGCTGAACTGTGAATCCGGGTTGATTGCTTTTGATCATGTGTCTATGGCTTTTGTCTTGGGAGCAAACCTTTGTAGCACCATGAACTACTAGCAAGCAACCTTTGATTATCAGGTTTTCTGAACAGATTGGCATTCCATACGTATTTCCATGCAGACAGCCGGGAGAGCAAGACAGGTCTTCCATTTGAGATCCAAAAGCTTTTTGAGAACAAAACGAGTGGGATTTGCCTTGGTGGCTCAGGAAGGGAGCGGTTTGTGCAACTATGAACGATGATTCTTTCCTGGACCTGGTTCAGCTTTTCCTCCGGCAAATCTGAAATATTTTGTCCCCCAAGGGAACAACGCAGGGCCAAAAGTTAGACAGCTGTTGATAATGCAGCCCAGGGGCGGGAAGTTGCCACGTGTGTTGCATCCGGTTATGTACTGTGCAAGAATACAATAAAGAGTTATACATAATCAACTTGATAAGAAACAAGGAGGGACCGGTGCAGCTACAAATGAACTGGCAAGATCCCGAATATGTCCTCCCCCCTGAAGACGAGATTGTGGTATGCCAGGTTTCGGGACGCAATGGCCTGGTTAAGGGCTCGTACTCAAATGGGCTGTGGCTGGACATGAACCGTATGCCCATCGACGTTATCAGGTGGAAAGAGCAGGAGATTCATTCTGAGAATCAATCTGACGGAGAATAGGCTGTACTGAGGATCTGTTCATGAACATTTTAATTTTGGGAGCCGGAGCCATGGGCACTCTGTTCGGTGCCCGTCTTCAGGCGGCTGGCTACGCCCCTGTTCTCTTGGGCCGGCAGGCTGATCGGATGGAAATTATTGCCGAACAGGGCCTGCTTGTAGATGAACTGGACGGGACCCGGAGCAATTGGATCGCAAATGTCTGTCAGACCCCAGGGGATATCAGCACTCTTCCGGATGTGGTTCTGGTCCTGGTCAAGTCGTATGCCACTGATGAAGCGGTTTCTTCTGTTGTTCCCTTCTGTCATGAGCAGACTGTTTTTGTAACTGTGCAAAACGGGATGGGCAATTGGGAGCAAATTGCAGCCCATGTGCCTCCGGAACGAATCCTGGCTGGAGTGACTGCCCAGGGGGCAACACGGCTTGGGCCGGGACATATCCGGCATGGAGGCAATGGGACCACAATCCTGGGCGCAATTCAGGCTGAGCCTTCTGATGTGCTTTGGGATCTGATCCAGGCGTTCCGGCAGGCTGGATTGAAGTGTGAGGCTACTGACCGGACTCTTGAGCATATCTGGGCCAAACTCTTCGTGAATATTGGGATAAATGCCATAACTGCCCTGACCGGAGTGCCCAATGGCAGGATCGCGGAGTGTGCTCCAGCCCGGGAAGTGGCACAGGCAGCAGTGGGCGAAGCTATGCAGGTGGCTGAAGCCAGAGGAATGAAGCCATCACTTGATACTGTGGACCGGGTACTGGCCATAGCTCAGGCCACGGCCCGGAATCATTCGTCCATGCTCCAGGATGTGCGCAATGCAAATCAAACCGAGGTCAATGCTATCAATGGAATCATTTGTCGCTGGGGGCAGGAGCACAATATCTCTACTCCAGTGAATATGGCCTTGAAAAATTTGGTTCATGTCCTTGAGCGCAAGAACCAGGAGGAAAGTTGATTATGAGTCGTTTGAGCACATTGGATGTGATAGCCGCCAAGGGTCAGCGCAAACTGAGTATGCTCACTGCCTATGATTATCCTACGGCCAGGATAGTGGATGAATGCGAATTGGATATGATTCTGGTCGGAGACTCCCTGGCCATGGTCGTCCTTGGCCATGAAGACACCCTGTCTGTAGGGATGGAGGAGATGATCCATCACACCAGGGCAGTGGCCAGAGGGGCCAAGCGGAGTATTGTGGTCAGTGATATGCCCTTTATGTCCTATCAAGTCAGTGTGCAGCAGGCAGTGGAAAATGCCGGCCGGCTGGTGAAGGAAGGCGGAGCACAGGCAGTGAAGCTGGAAGGCGGGGCCGCGGTGCTTCCCCAAGTTCAGGCCATTGTCCAGGCCGGGATACCGGTCCAGGGTCACCTGGGGCTCACCCCGCAGAGTGCCGGACAGTTGGGCGGCTTCAAGGTCCAGGGCAAGTCGGCCCAAGCCGGGAAGCAGCTGCTGGAGGATGCCCGGGCCCTGGCTCAGGCAGGCTGCTTCAGTTTGGTCTTGGAAGCAGTACCTGCGACTTTGGCCCAACGAGTGAGCCAGGCCATCTCTATTCCGAGCATAGGGATCGGGGCCGGGGCAGGCTGCGACGGGCAGGTTCTTGTGCTCCACGACCTGGTGGGCCTTTTTGATCGTTTCCTGCCCAAGTTTGTCAAACAGTATGCCAGGCTGGGCCAGGAGATGCGTCGGGCGGTATCAAGCTATAAACAGGAAGTGGAAGCAGGAACCTTTCCAGGTTCTGAACACAGCTTCAGCATGAAGCAAGAAGAAGTTGAGGCCCTTGATCAGTTGCTGCAAAATTCGGGATAAGGAGAAATATGTCTGGAATTTCCTATTGCCACAAAACTCAGCTGGATTCAGTTAATATTTTTCTCTTCTCAAACAACTTAACAAAGCATTCAGGCAGGTTTTGAAGTTTCAACACGGAACGAAATCCCGGTATGATTCGGT
>JAWLEI010000082.1:0-14028 GCA_041686195.1 Desulfovermiculus sp. | reverse complement strand
ACCCAGGCCGTTGCCGCCGGCTTGAGCACCACTTGCACCTTTTTCTCCCGCAGCTGCTCATTGAGCTCAACGATGCTCTTGTCCACAATCCGCTCCATGAGCTCAGGAGAGAGGGCATTAAAGGGCACAATGCCGTCCAGCCGGTTTCGAAACTCTGGGGAGAAATGCTTTTCTGCAGCCTTAACCCCCTTCTGAGCCCGATTGGTCGCCTTTTCCTGCCCAAAGCCGATATTGTGACTGCTCATATCCCTGGCTCCGATATTGGAGGTCATGAGCAGGATGACATGGCGGAAATCAGCCTTGCGGCCGGCATTATCGGTCAACGTGGCATAATCCATGACCTGCAGCAGGATATTGAACAGGTCGGGATGAGCCTTTTCAACCTCGTCCAGGAGCAAGACGCAATGCGGCTGTTTACGTATGCTGTCTGTGAGCATGCCGCCCTGGTCGAATCCCACATAGCCTGGAGGAGCACCGATCAGACGGGCCACAGCATGCTGCTCCATATATTCGCTCATGTCGAAACGCAGAAAATGGATGCCCAGGCGATCGGCCAGTTGCCGGGCCAGTTCGGTCTTGCCCACCCCGGTCGGTCCGACCAGGAGAAAGTTGCCGACCGGCTTGTTCGCCTCCCGCAGGCCGGCCCGGGAACGCTTAATGGCTTGAGCCAGAAACCGAACCGCCTGATCCTGGCCGAATATGTAGTTCAAGAGCTCCCCTTCCAGGTTATGCAGCTTTTCCCGGTCTGAGCTGCTGACCCGCTGAATGGGGATTCTGGCCATGCCGGCCACTACATTCTCAATATCCTTGGGAGAGATCTGCTTCCGCTTGCGCTTATGGATGTCCAGGCTGAGCAGGGCTCCAGTTTCGTCCATGACATCAATGGCCTTGTCCGGCAGATACCTGTCCGGCAAATGCCTGGAAGTGAGTTCCACGGCCGACTTCAAGGCTGTCTTGGTATATTTTACCCCGTGATGCTCCTCGTAATACGGCCGGAGCCCTTCCAGGATGGCCACACTTTCATCCTGAGTAGGTTCAGGCACATCGATCTTTTGAAAGCGCCTGGACAGGGCCCTGTCTTTTTCAAACAGGTTTTTATATTCCTCATAGGTGGTGGATCCGATGCACCTGAGCTGGCCTGAAGCCAGAACCGGTTTGAGGATATTGGACGCATCCATGGAACCTCCGCTGGTGGCCCCGGCTCCAATCACTGTATGGATCTCATCAATGAACAGGACAGCCCGGTTGCCCAGCTTGCACAGTTCATTGATTATCCCTTTCAGTCTGGATTCGAAGTCGCCGCGGAACTTGGTCCCAGCCAGCAAGGCCCCCATATCCAGGGCATAGATCTCTGTCTCCCAAAAAGGTTCCGGAACAGAGGCTTCGGCAATGCGCAAGGCCAGTCCTTCGGCCAGAGCGGTCTTGCCCACTCCCGGATCCCCGACAAACAGAGGGTTATTCTTTCGCCGCCTGGACAGTATTTGAATGGTTCGCTCCAATTCCTGACTGCGGCCGATGAGGGGATCAATGTCCCCGCACTTGGCCCGTTCAGACAGGTTTTGGGTATATTTTTGCAGCGAAGTGTTCGTGTTTTTCTCCTTTTGGCAGGAGGAACATCCTTCGCTCTGTTCTCTGGCCTGGCCGTGGGAGATGTACTCCAAAACATCCAGACGATCCACGCCCTGAGACTTGAGATAGTAGACTGCATAGGAGTCTTCTTCATCCATGACTGCGGCCAGAAAATCGCCAAGTTCGACTTTCCCCTTTTCCGCAGACTGGACGTGGACGATGGCCCGTTGCAACACACGCTGAACGCTCAAGGTCTGGATCACTTCCTTGGCCTGACCTTGTGGGTAAACTTCCATGTGTTCCACAAAATAGCGTTCCAGCTGGTTGCGCAGCCGACTGACGTTTACTCCGCAATTATACAGAAGATTCTTGCCCTTGGTGTCCAAAAGATAGGCATAAAGGACATGCTCCAAGGTTAAAAACTCGTGATGCCTGCTGCGTACCTCGCGTACAGCTAAGGCAAATATTTTTTCCAGATCCCGGCTCAACATATCATACCTCTTCCATTGTGCATTTAAGTGGATACCCTTCTTCTTTGGCCATACTGTGAACTCTGGCCACTTTTGTCTCCGCCACCTCATAGGTGTAGATGCCGCACACACCGGAGCCGTTGCGATGTACACTGAGCATTATCTGAATGGCTTCCCCCTCGGACTTGAGAAAAACGTTTTTGAGCACATAAACTACAAACTCCATAGTAGTGTAATCGTCATTGTGCAAAACAACTTTATACTGTGGGGGTTCTGCTACTTCTTGATCAGTGTCCGGTTCGAGTTCAGGTCTTTGAACTGAATTACTCATCCGACGCTCCATCTCCCAATATATCTCAGCATACTCGCGGCTGTCTTTGTTAAGCTACCTCTATACACCCAAGCGAACACGAACAGAACTGCAGTCATTTCAACCTTATTAGAACCAAAAGCGGCTCCCAGGCCTCCAATTTCCATATGTCTGTAAAGTGTGGGGGCAAGACTGACTATACCTTTATCTGCAGTCTTTGTCCTGTGTGAATGATACCATTGTACGAAATAATAATTCCTGATACAAGGGTGTAAAGATTTAACATGCAAAGGTCTATAAATTCCAGTAGTCTGGCCTCACATTCAGGGCCTTCCCAGGCTCCTCCTGAGTTAAGCGTCTTATGTGCATTGTCCGGTATCGGCCCGAAACCTTTCTTTCTCTGATTCCCTTCCCTGCCGCTTGTCTTCCAGGCCGGAGGGAGGGCCAGGGGAGGGTTCTTTTTTTGCAACACGTGAGATATGTCAAAGCACAAGGCACGATTGCTTTCATCTCTCTGGCTGAGGATATTTTTAGGTTTCAACCCTTTTCATCCATTTCTGCCCGGATCCTGGCCTGCTCTTCCGAACCAAAAACAAAAGATTCTTCACGCGGCAGCTGATTTTGAATCCGCCATTCTTGATGCAGCTCGTGGTAGCTCTTGGCCGTCCAGGTCCAGGTATTAAGACCCAAGGCCTTGGCGAGTTCCCAAATGGCCTGCGGATCTCCTTCGATCTCCACGAAATGACCAAAAGGAAGATGGTCAAGGCAGATGGCGCATGAATCAAGATGCCATTTTTCCCGCACCTTTTGGTAACAAAAGACCTCCCTGTAGCCGAGGCCTTCCAAAATGGCCTGCATTTCATGCACATCAAAGACTTGGGTCTCGAATTCCTCCCAGATCTTGACCTGAAAGTCACGATCTGGGGTATGATTTTTGGGCGCAGACTTCAGACAAAGCACCGCTTTGCCAGCCTGCCGCAGGCGAAGAAGTTTTCCGGCCTGCTTCAGATCTCCTCTTTTTGTGTCAAAGACCTGATTTTGCTCAAAGACTCTGTGCACGAACTGCGCTTTACGTGCCGCCAATCGATTCCGCAGGGTATCGAAGTCCGAATATTTAAATTTGAGTTCCTGCTCCAGGCTCACACCTCTTTTCTCCTCAAAGCTGGATGCAAAATGTTGAGAATCTGTCCATACCAACAGCCCGCTGAGCAGATCGTGCTTTTGTCATACTTTTATGTATCAAAAACCGGGGGTTGAATCAATACCCGGAAGGCATGCTGGATCACCTGTTTTTCCTGACTCTGTTCAGCGCCGCCTCTGGCCGCAGCCGCCCAGTTTGATCAAGAAAGAAACTTTGAGTTACCTCCTCCGTCATTCCGGTACTGGATCTGGGTCCAGCACAGGCTCCAGCCGAAATCCAGAATAAAAATTTAAGAGCTGGACCCCGGCCTACGCCGGGGTGACGGAAAAAGCAAAATCTAGTTTCATACGAGCTTTGCCTCCGGCAAATCTGACATATTTTTTGGGCCAAAGCGCCCAAAGAGTGAATTTGCCGGGTTGATCAATTATGAAACGTAGAATCTGATTTGACGGTTTACCAGAGGTTTCAGGTGTCAGGTTTCTGGTTTCAGTTAAGAACAGAAGATTTTCTCATACTCCCTTGATTTTCCTGACACCTGAACACTTTGAGTTTCATGCGAGCCTATCACGAGCGTCTGTTTACCCTGGAGGTCTTCTTTGCTACAAATAATTCAGGTGGTCATGTTCTGATGGATAAAATTTCCCTTTGCCCTCTTCCAGCTGGGTATCAGTCCCACAAAACATAGCCAAGATGAAACATCAAGATCTCGAACTTTTGCGCACCCGTTTGCCTCACCATCCCAATATCATGGGCAAGAGCAGATACCTCAACGCCGCTGTTCTTATCCCCTTGATTGAACAAGAGAATGAATTTTATTTCTTGTTTCAAAAACGAGCGGCCCATATTCGGCAGGGGGGAGAAGTCAGCTTTCCTGGCGGGGAGTTTGAGCCGGAGAACGATGAGTCCTGCCGGGAGGCCGCCCTGCGTGAGGCTGTCGAAGAGATCGGCATTTCCAGGGACAAAATACACATTCAAGGACGTTTGGACACTCTGGTATCAGCCAGAGGAGTGACGGTGGACAGCTTTGTAGCCACCCTGGACGTGGCCTCCCTTGATGAGCTGAACCCGGACCAAAGTGAGGTGGAACGGCTGTTTATGCTCCCGGTCTCCTTTTTTGAGCAAAATCCGGCCCAGAAGTATGAACTGGAGTTAGAGATCAAGCCCTGGCAGATAACACAGGATAAAATGGGGGTCGAACATTTGCCGGTAGACGACCTCGGGCTGCCTTCCAGGTACAAACAACCCTGGCCCGGACTAGCCCACCGGGTTTTGGTCTACCAGAACCCGGAAGAGACTGTATGGGGTTTGACCGCCGAATTAGTCAATGCAGTGGTCACGCTTTTGCACAAAGAACAGAAGGCTCAAACCTGAAATTTGTCCTCCGAACTTACGTTTGGTGGACAAAATTCAGGTTTCCATTTCAATGCAGGCATAGGCATTGTGATTGTGAATGGATTCGAAGCTCTCCACTTCCGCTTTGAACCACAGCACCAGGGGGTGTTCCTTGAGCTGGGTGGCCACATTGCGGACCACATCTTCCACAAAGGCCGGATTGTCGAAGGCCCATTCAGTCACAAACTTTTCATCCACCCGTTTGAGCAGCGCATATACTGGTGAAGAGGCGGAAGCCTGGGCGATATGAATAAGGTCTTCCAGCCAGAGCAGCCCGTCGAACCGGGCCTTGACCTTGACCATCGCCCGCTGGCTGTGCGCACCCTGACGGCTGATGGCCAATGAGCAGGGACAGACCGTCATTACCGGCACATCCACACTGACATACATGGTAGGCTTTCCAGCTTCCAGTTCCCCGGAAAAGCTGCACACATACTGCATAAGCCCCGGGCTGCCGCTCTGCGGGGCCTGCTGGGCCAGGAAGAATGGAAATTCAAAGGTCAGGTGCGAACGCCTGGCCTCCAAGCGAACCTGGACGTCCTCTAATAATTGTTTGAAACTGTGATAATCCAAAACCCCGGTCCAGGCCTGTAAGGCTTCCAAAAAACGGCTCATATGGGTGCCCTTGAACTGGCTGGGCAAATCCACATACAGATCCACTTGAGCAACAGTATGCTGCACTCCATTATTTTTATTCCGGACCACAAGAGGATATCGCAGCCCCTTGACCCCAACCCGATCAATGGACATATGCACACCTGATGGACTGTTTTGTACATCTTGCATCTAACTCAAGTCCTTTCCTGTAGTGGATAAACTCAGTTTCCCATGCTTGATGCCGCGGGTCGATGTCAAGCGCTGAGCAACTGAGCGCACATCCCTGACCGGTCCCCGCAGGACAAGGACCTCCATGCAGTTATGTGCATCGATATGCACATGGAGCGAGGTGATGATAATATCCAGGGCCTGGTGCTGGATCTCGGTCATCTTTTGGGCCAGATCGCTTTGGTGATGATTGTAAACCAGGGTCAGAGTCCCGGTAACTTCCTGGTTTTGATTCTCCCATTCCTTGTGCACCAGCTCCTTGCGGATCAGATCCCGGATAGCCTCGGATCTGGTCTGATAACACCGTTCTTCACATATCTTGTCAAAACGCTCCAAGAGATCCGAGTCCAAGGACACCCCAAAACGGATAGTCTCTCCCATATCTCTCCCTCCTTGCCATATATCTGCCCTGGCGCCCTGGCTGATCCAGCCCCAGGATGATCAAACCAGGTCTGTACAGCATTCGCGTCCCTAAGCTTTCTCGCTCGACCGTATGCCCCCTTTCCTACCAATAGCATGGTCAAGAGTCCAGACAGAAATCCTGTCTGACTGCAACCATGTGTGCTTTTTTAAGCCTGGGACAAAATGAGATGCTGCGCACAGTTCCTATTTTTTGGTCAACAGATTGACATGATTGTAACTTGCCTATAGTGTACTAAAATAGTGCCTGCAAAAGGGTATTGAGTATTTGTGAATTCTGTGTCAATATCCTCAAGGACACACAGTAATGCCCTTTTTGCACAAAGAGATGCTGAGCGCCTCAAGCTAATTCCTTATTCATAGCAGCATGGTAGGATTATAAAGCCTGCGAGCCAAAACACGTCTGGTTAGCTGCTACCCAGAGATTTATTGTGCAATTTGTGCAAAATATATTTTCAAAACCGCAATGAATTTCTTCTCTTGTGAAAGCAGTAACAAGATATCCGAAAGAGTCGATAAAATGTCTCTCCTCTCAGATGTTTCGTCTGTTCCTTATAAGATCTCTATTGTACGCGGCAATTACGATTTCAAGCAAAAAGGGGGAAGCATGGATGATCAGCATTTTCAGGCAGTAAAAAACCGACTTGGAGAGGTGTCCAGACGGGATTTCATCAAGTTCTGCTCTATCATGGCCGCAGGCATGGGATTGCCCTTAAGCGCAGGGAAAGACCTGGCCGCTGCGGTCACCGACCCGCAGCGGCCTCCAGTCATCTGGCTTTCCGGACAGGAATGCACCGGATGCACGGAATCCCTGCTCAGACCTTTTCATCTGACTTTAGAACACCTCATCCTGGACCTTATCTCTTTGGAATACAATGAAACATTGAACGCCGGAGCTGGACATCAAGCCGAAGAACATAAAGAACAGGCCATTGAACAGTACGAAGGAAAGTTCATCCTGGTGGTGGAAGGAGCCATTCCAACCAAGGACAAGGGTGTCTATTGCCAGGTAGCCGGTCGGCCTTTTGTGGACATTGTCAAAGAAACTGCAGACAAGGCAGCAGCCATCATAGCCATTGGGTCCTGCGCTGCCTGGGGAGGTATTGCTGCAGCCGAGCCCAACCCAACTGGAGCCCAGGGCGCCCCCCAGGTCCTCAAGGACAAGACTGTCCTCACTGTCCCGGGATGTCCGCCCAATGCCTACAATTTTGTTTCTACTGTGGCCTACTTTTTAACCTACAACAAACTGCCGGCCATGGACGACAAAGCCCGTCCCAAGTTTGCCTATGACCGTCTGATCCATGAAAACTGCGAACGCCGCGCCTTCTTCGACTCCGGCCGTTTTGCCGAGGCCTTTGGAGACGAGGGGCATCAAAAGGGATGGTGCCTGTACAAGCTGGGGTGCAAGGGCCCGGTCACCTACAACAACTGCGCCATCAAGGGCTATAACGATGTGGATACCTGGCCGGTGGATACCGGTCATCCCTGCTTTGGCTGCAGTGAAGCCGGCATTGGCTTCCATGTGCCGCAGTTCACTCAGGCTGACCTGACCCAGAACAGTCTGATCACACCGGCAGCCACTCCAGCCGATATTGAATATGAGCGGGGTGGAGGAATTTCCGCCGGAGCAGCCGCCCTGGCCGGAGCCGCAGTCGGAGCCGCCGCTGGTGCCACCGCCGTGGCCGCCAGCAAGCTCAAGTCTTCTTCTGACGATGCGGACAACTAAAGGGGGGGGCAAAATGAGCATCAAACGGCGAGATTTTTTAAAAACAGCCGCTGGCAGCGGACTGGTTCTGGCTGCCGGAACCTCGCCCGCCTGGGGCGCGTCGGCTGAACCGGAATTGCCCCCCCAGGCGGTGGGCATTCTCTATGACTCCAACCTGTGCATCGGCTGCCAGGCCTGCATGCCAGCCTGCAAGCAGGCCAACAACATGCCGGCGGAACACTCCGGAGCAACAACTTTGTGGGATAATCCACTGGACCTGTCGGCCAAAACTTTAAACATCATCAAGATGTATTCACAGGGCGAAGAGCGCGCTTTTGTCAAACGCCAGTGCCTGCACTGTCTGGAACCTTCCTGCGTGGCTGCCTGCCCGGTTTCTGCCCTGCGCAAGGATTCGCAAACCGGAGTGGTCACCTATGACAAGGACGCCTGCATTGGATGCCGTTATTGTCAGATAGCGTGTCCCTACAATGTGCCCAAGTTTGAGTGGGACGACCCCTTCCCCCAGATCCGTAAATGCCAGCTCTGCGATCATCTCTACGATCAAGGGCGCTATGCCGCCTGCTGCTGGGCCTGCCCAACCGGGGCCTCCCTCTTCGGCCCGGTGGATGAGCTCAAGAAAGAGGCCAAACGGCGCCTGTTGATGGAACCCGGCCAGTATTACGAGTTCCCGGTCAATCATATCCAGGAAGGGGCAAGAGTGTCCCATCAGGCCAAGGAGTATGTCAATCATATCTACGGTCTGGAGGAACTGGGAGGCACCCAGGTCATGCTCCTGTCCGGCACAGACTTTCAAAAGCTGGGTCTGCCGGAGCTGAAAAAAACCTCGTACGTGCAGGACCTGGAAGGCATAACCAAGGGGTTGTACAAGTATCTCCTCTATCCGGCCGTTGCCTTGGGTGGCCTTTTGTATGTGGTCAACAAACGCGGGGAACATAAATAGGCCTTGGCCTGTCCAGGAAAGGCACAAAATTCGGGACAAGGAGAACGATTATGGCAGAAGCACGACCAGCTGGCGGCAGGGTGCTGACCGTCCCTTTTGTCTTGGGGGTGGTGGTCCTCTTGATTGCCGGCCTGTACCTGGCAAAACGCTTTATATACGGCCTGGGACCGGTCACCGGCATGAATGACGGGTTTCCCTGGGGCCTGTGGATCGCTTATGATGTGAATGTGGGTACCGCCTTTGCCTGCGGCGGCTACGCCATGGCAGTGCTCATCTATATCTTTAACCGTTTTGAGTACTCCCCTCTGCTCAAGCCGGCCATCCTGACCAGTATGTTCGGCTATATCCTGGGAGGCTTCTCTGTGTTCATCGACATCGGCCGCTACTGGCAGATGCACAATGTGTTTTTGCCCTGGCATGCCAATGTCCATTCCGCCTTGTTCGAAGTGGCTTTGTGTATTGCGGCCTATTGTCTGGTCTTGCTCATTGAGTTCGCCCCGGTCATATTCAAGCGCTATCCGATCAAGAACCTGGAAGCCAGGCTGAACCGGGTCTTATTCATCTTTGTGGCCTTAGGCATGCTCCTGCCCACCATGCATCAGTCCTCTCTGGGCAGCCTGATGGTCCTGGCCGGAGCCAAGCTCTCTCCCCTGTGGTGGAGCAAGCTTTTGCCCCTCTTCTTTCTCATGGGGGCCATGCTCCTGGGCTACGCCATTGTCATTTTTGAGACGTCCCTGTCCAGCATTCGCTTCAATAACCCCCAAGAGCTGAAGATCCTGCGCAAACTGGCCAATATCGTGCCCTGGGTCCTGGGGGCCTTTATCATCATGCGTATTCAGGACATAAATGCTCAGGGCGCCCTGGGCCTGGCTTTTCAAGGAGACCTGGCCGGGAACATGTTCCTGGTGGAGATGGCCTTGCTGGTTATTTCATTGATTCTGATCGCCCCGCCGGCCAACCGGGACAATCCGAAAATTGTCCTCTGGTCTGCCTTTTGTCTCTTGCTCGGAGTTGGATTGTACCGGTTTAGCTCCTACATCATCGGTTATGATCCCGGCAACGGATGGCACTATTTTCCCACCTTTGGCGAACTGATCATCACCTTGGGGATTATTGCGGTGGAAATCTTAGGCTATTTGTGGATTGTCAAGCGTTTCCCTGTCCTGGCCCTCCCGGAAAGAACCCAACGGGCATAAACTCGACCTGCTTATTACTGGATGACATGAACAACTGTAAGTATATGACCTTGTAAAGGAGCTGTATAATGGCCAAGAGAATCACTGTTGATCCCATTACCCGAATTGAAGGACACCTGCGCATAGACTGCGAAGTGGACAATGGCCGGGTGAATAATGCCTGGTCATCAGGTCAGATGTGGCGGGGGATTGAAGTCATCCTCCAGGGCCGGGACCCCAAAGAGGCCTGGCTCTTTACCCAGCGAATATGCGGAGTGTGCACCACAGTCCATGCCATCGCCTCAGTCCGGGCTGTGGAAAACGCCCTGAATCTGGAAATCCCTTTAAACGCCCAGTACATTCGCAATCTGATCATTGCCGGGCATGGCATCTTCGACCATCTGGTCCATTTCTACCACCTCTCGGCCCTGGACTGGGTGGATATCGTCTCCGCTCTGGACGCCGATCCCAAAGTCTCGGCCAAACTGGGCCAGCAACTCTCTGGATGGCATCGAAACAGTGTCAGCGAGATTTCCGGAATCCAGCAAAAAATGAAAAAATTTGTCGACTCCGGCCAGCTAGGCATCTTTGCCAGCGGATACTGGGGGCATCCGGCCATGAAACTCACACCTGAGGTCAACCTCCTGGCTGTGACCCACTATTTCCAGGCCCTGGAATATCAGCGCAAGATCAATCAAATCGTGGCCATCCTGGGCAGCAAGACTCCCCACATCCAGAACCTGGCTGTGGGCGGTGTGGCCAATCCGGTCAACCAGGATAGCCCGGCCGCCTTAAATGTGGACAAGCTCTACCAGATCAAGTCCCTGATCAACGAGATTGACGCCTTCATCAAGCAGGTCTATCTGGTGGATGTGGCCGCAATCGGTGCGTCCTACGCCGACTGGACCGAATACGGCGCCGGCGTGCTCAACTACTTAAGCGTGCCCGACCTGCCGACAGACACCAAGGGCGAGTCCTTCATGCTCCCTGGCGGGTACATTCCAGAAGGAGATATTGACTCCTTTCAGCCTGTCACTTCATTTCAAGATGAATTTTTCAGTCAGAACGTCAAGGAAAGCATCAAGCATGCCTGGTATAAAGGCGAATGGGACCGGCATCCATATGCTGAAGAGACCGTTCCCGAGTACACCGGCTTTGAAGACCAGGGCAAATACTCGTGGGTCAAGGCCCCCAGCTTCAACGATCGACCGGCCCAGGTCGGGCCCCTGGCCAATGTCCTGGCCATGGTTGCGGCCGGACACAAACCAACCAAGGACTACCTGGATCTGGCATTGAAGACCGCCGGTTCCCTGGCCGGGACCGAAATACCGGTCAAGGCCCTGCATTCCACCATCGGCCGCCATGCCGCCCGGGCCGTACGGGCAGCTGTGCTCACCGACACCTTAAATACAAACTGGCAGGCCCTGGTGGACAACATTGGCAAAGGCGATACCGAGATCTGCAACCAACCCCAGTTTCCTAAGGGCGAAGTGCGGGGATTCGGCTTTCATGAGGCCCCGCGCGGAATGCTCTCCCACTGGGTGGTGATCACAGATGGCAAGATAGACAATTACCAGTGCGTGGTCCCATCCACCTGGAACGCTGGACCCAGGGGCAAAAACGACGAGCTCGGACCTTATGAGGCTTCCTTGATTGGAAACCCCATCGCCGATCCGGAGAAGCCCCTGGAAGTCCTGCGCACAGTGCACTCCTTTGATCCCTGTATCGCCTGTGCCGTGCACATGATGGACCAGGATGAGCAGGAGATCGTCAAGGTCAAGGTATTGTAGACCACCCGGCACTCACTGGCAGGATGGGCATTTGAATTTTGCAGTGACGTTCGAAAAGCCAGTGAGTGCCGGGCTGGCTTCTGGAGCAGAATCAAAGAGGCTGGGCCCAGTAGCCCGGTTCTCTCCGAGAGCCGGGAGTGCTTTAATCAAAGAGGCTGGACCTCGGAGAGAACCAGCCCTACCAGGAAACGCCGGGGTTTTTCAAAGCCCGAAATCTATTGCAGGCGTGTATTTTTTTGGGAAGCACTTCCCACTCCCAAATTTCTTAACTTTCCCCCAAACCAATATGAAACACCCATTCCAAGCAAACGTCCTCATCCTCGGGGTGGGCAACATCCTGCTTACAGACGAAGGGGCCGGAGTCAGGGCCCTTCAGCTGCTGGAGGACCGATACACATTCCCCCCCCAGGTGGAGCTTCTGGACGGTGGAACCAGCGGTTTGGAGCTTTTACCAGCCCTGGACCACAGGACCCATGTGTACATCATCGACGTAGTCCAGCAAAAAGACCTGAAACCAGGTCAGATAATGATCCTGGATCTGACACAGTCGCCAGGCTATTTTCGGCAAAAGATCTCCCCCCATCAGCTGGGCCTGAGCGAGGTATTGGCTGTGGCTGAAATGAGCGGGAGCCTGCCCCCCGCTATTATCCTCCTGGGCATACAGCCCCAGCATTTGGACACCGGACTGGAACTTTCGGAGACAGTTCGAAATGGGCTGGAAGATTTGATTCAATTTCTGGTAGATGATCTCTCCAGACTTGGCCTGCCTCCGGTCCCTCGAAAACAAGAAAACGAATCATAACTTTTTGAAACCGGATAAAGCCTCCCTCAATACTGCACCCATATCTGTCAATCAATTCAAAGACCAGGTTCAATTATCTCAGCTTTGACCGGGTCAGTATTGACATTTGAAGTTTGTATGCTATAAAAGTTATACTTTTTTAAGAATACAATCTTTAAAAGATTTATTTCATATGATATCTCGAAAACTGCTCCAAAAGCTTGAGCAAAAACTTTTCCGGGGCAAAGCAATTCTTGTCACCGGACCCAGACAAGCAGGCAAAACAACCCTCCTCCGGGCACTTGAGGGAAGAGCTGCACAAAAGGTCCTCTATCTGAACTGTGATGAACCAGATGTCCGCAGTTTGCTCACAGAGGCCACTTCTTCGGCCCTTTCGCAGCTGATGGGAAATGCGAAAATCGTCATGATCGATGAAGCCCAGCGAATTAAAAACATTGGGCTGACCATGAAGCTCATTATTGACAATTTCAAACACATTCAACTTATTGCCACCGGATCTTCAGCCCTTGAATTTGCCAATGAAATCAACGAACCTCTCACTGGGCGGAAATGGGAATATCGGTTACTCCCTTTGAGTACACAAGAACTGCGAGAAAATCATGGTCTTTTGGAAGAAAGCAGGTTGCTGAAACACCGGATGGTTTACGGTATGTATCCGGATGTGGTCATCAATCCAGGTGAGGAACGGGAAATACTGTACAACTTGACCAGCAGTTATTTGTACAAGGATATTTTTACATTTCAGGAAATACGCAAACCCGAAGCCATTGAAAAACTGCTAGAATCTTTGGCCCTTCAGGTTGCAGCTGAAGTCTCTTACAGTGAACTGGCCCAACGTATTCAAGTGGACACGGCGACTGTGCAACGCTACTTGGATCTGCTGGAAAAAGCCTTTGTTGTATTTCGGCTCCGTTCATTCAGCCGCAATGTCCGCAACGAGCTTAAAAAAAGTCGCAAGATATATTTTTATGACAACGGCATCCGCAACGCTCTCATTGCCAACTTTTCACCCCCCGAAACACGCGTAGACATTGGCGCGCTTTGGGAAAACTTCCTGGTCAGTGAGCGCACCAAACTGCTGTACATCAATCAAAAGTATGCCGGCCAATTTTTTTGGAGGACAAAGCAACAACAGGAAATCGATTATATTGAAGAAGCTGATGAAACTCTTTCTGCCTTCGAGTTCAAATGGAGTCCTAAGAAAAAGGTCCACTTTTCCAAAACATTTTTCAAAGCATACCCCAAGGCTGTAACGCAAATCATAACACCTGATAATTATATGGATTTTCTTGTACAGGAATAAAAAAGAAGACTGATTGCTCCGAAGAAATAGAGAATGAAAGTTTCACTCCCACCTTGGCGGGACTCGTATGAAACGAGGCACCGCTTAATCCGTCATTACCGTGTAGGCGGGAATCCAGAGCAGTCAGAATGACTTTACCCTAGATTGTCCGGCACTCACTTGCGG
>JAWLEI010000081.1:0-14509 GCA_041686195.1 Desulfovermiculus sp. | reverse complement strand
GGCTCCATGTCCGTTAGTCAAATTGCTGCCTCCCTAGGCTACAACAGGGCCGGAGCGCACCGTTTTGTCTCCACATTCAAGGATCTCGGCTATGTGCAACAAAATGCAGATGGGAAATACGAATTGACGTTCAAGCTCCTTGAACTGAGCACGAAGCTGGCCAGCCGCTTTGAGATCCGCAAAAGCGCATCCAGTTACATGCGCCATCTTTCGGCTTCCTTTCATGAAACAATCAACCTGGGCTTCCTGAACCAGCAGGACGTGGTCCATCTGGACAAAATCGACAGCCCGGAACTTTTGCGTCCTGACCCAGAGATCGGCAGTCGAGCACCAGCGCATCTGACCGCTTTGGGCAAAGCGATATTGGCCTTTCTGCCCCCTGAAGAAATGGACATCTTTTTGCACAAGGTGAACTGGACCCCTCATACTGGAAAAGCTTGTTCCACTCCAGAAGCCTTCATGGAGCAATGTCAGCGTATACAAGAAAGAGGATACGCTGTGGACGACGAGGAGCTCTGCCTGGGTCTTCGCTGTGTAGCAGTGCCAATTTTCGATCACCGCCAGTACCCGCGCTATGCAATCAGCATCTCCGGACCCAGCATGCGCATGTCTTCGCAGCGCATGGAACAAATGAGCCAGGAACTGCTTAAGGTGGGAAAGAGCCTGTCTCAACGTCTCCAGCAAGTAGGGTGCTGAACATATTGAACGAGAACATAATTTAAATACGACCAAGGAGTGACCCCATGAGTAAAAAGAAACTCTCGCGCATTGATTTGCAGAAGATGAAAGCAGATGGAAAACCAGCGGCCTGGATAACAGCCTACGATTTTCCCACTGCCCAGTTTGCAGAAGCCGCAGGTACAGACATGATCCTGGTCGGAGATTCCCTGGGCATGTGCGTGTACGGATATTCCGGAACCGTTCCGGTGACCATGGAGCAATGCATTGTCCACTGTGAGGCGGTGCGCAGGGCTGCCCCGAATACTTTCATCATCGGGGATATGCCTTTTTTGTCCTACCAGGTCAGCGTGAGCGAGGCTGTGTACAATGCCGGCCGCTTTCACAAGGAAGCAGGGGTAGACGCAATCAAACTGGAAGGCGGAAACCGGGTCTGCGAACAGATCAAGGCCATTGCCGACGGCGGGATGCTGGTCATGGGCCATATTGGGCTGACCCCGCAAAGCTCAGGTCAGTTGGGCGGATTCAAGGCCCAGGGCCGAACGGCTGAAACAGCCAAAGCTCAAATCGACGATGCCTTGGCCATTCAAGAGGCCGGAGCCTTTGCCCTGCTGGTTGAGGCCGTCCCCCCGGAAGTGTGTCAGATCATCCGCGACACATTAACCATCCCGGTCTACTCCATTGGGGCCGGGGTAGAAGCCGACGGTCAGCTCATGATCTGCAGCGACGTTCTGGGCCAATTCCAGGCCTTCACCCCCAAGTTTGTCAAAAAGTACGAAAATATTGCTGACAAATGCATCAAGGCCTTTGAGAGCTACTTTACCGATGTGAAAAACAAGTCCTTTCCTGCAGAGGAGCACACCTACAAAATGGTGGATGGAGAATTGGACAAGCTGCATACGTTGTTGAAGTAATTCTGCAGCGAAACTTCGTTTCTTTTCTGAACATTCCACTTTTACGCTCACAAGGAGAACACCATGTCCGAGACATTAAAAACCATCCGCGAATTTATGGAAAAAATGGGCATCCCCGGCCGCGACGGCTATGAGTTGGCCGACTCTCCCAAGTCCTTTCCCGACGGAGCCCAGTGGAGGATCGAGATTGCCGGAGTGGAGCGGGCCTCAACCATGGAGGCCATGATCGACGAGGCCCAAAAGCGCAATGTGACTGTGCACCGAGTGGTCGCCACGGTGGGCGGCTCAACCTACTGCGACTTCGATGAACTCAAGGCCATGGCCAGAATGGCCCGGGATGAACAGATCGAAGTGGTTATGGTCGTTGGGCACAGGAAGGCCTGGGACCCAGGCTCCAAGGAGGCAGCCACTCCGGAAGGGGTCATGCAGGGCATGCGCCTGCGCGGTTCGGACAATGTTTCGTACCATATTGCGGACATGATGCGGAATATTGAGGCCGGAATCCGCGGATTTCTGGTCTACGATGAAGGCGTCTTAAACATTGTCAACAAGATGCGAAACGAAGGTCTGATACCCAAGGAAACAGTGTTCAAGTACTCGGTCTTTGGCGGGCAGTGCAGTGCGGCCGGGGCCAAGATCGTGGAATCCCTGGGGGCCAACTCCATGAACCCCCTGTCTGACGTCTCCTTGCCCATCTTATCTTCCATACGCAAGGCAGTGGACATGCCCCTGGATGTCTACGTGATAATCGTCGACGCCTTCGGCGGCATGTACCGGGCCTATGAAGCCCCGGAAATCGCGCGGGTGGCCTCGCCCGTCTACTTCAAGATCGAGCCCGGCACATCCGAGGCCGACATATACAAGCCCTGGGCCTTTGAATCCTTCCATCAGGAGCTGATCCGGGAAAAGGTCAAAATGGCCCAAGTAATCCAGGAAATGATGACCCGACATGCTCCCCAGCTGAAGACCTCGGACAAAGGGGCCAAGGACCTGATCCTGCCTGTGGTCGGATAATCTCTCAGATCATTGAACCAAAGGACATGCGTATGTCTTCTCCCAAAACAGTATTTGACGTAGCCCTGGACACCCTGAACGAAGCCGGGCATCTGGGACAGATTAATCCCCGGGCCTTGAAGGTCCTGCAAAAGCCAAAAAGGATCAACTCCTTCTGCATCCCCCTGAAGCTGGACAATGGGGAATTCGAGGTCTTTCAGGCCTACCGGGTCCATTACTGCGATGCAATGGGGCCTTTCCGGGACGGGACCCGCATTCGTCCGGAACTGACCCTGGACGAAATCAAGGCCTTGGGCATCTTTATGACCGTCAAGCATTGTGTGGCCGATATTCCCGCCGGTGGGGCCAAGGGCGGGATCAAGGCCGACCTCAGAGCTCTCACCGAGCGGGATCAGGAACGCCTTATCCGGGCCTTTGTCCGCAACCTGACCCCCAAGGGACCGTGGGTGGATGTCCCGGGTGCGGATATCGGCACCGGAGAGCAGGCCATGTCCTGGATGCTGGACGAGTATGAACAGATCACCGGCACTCATTGCCCTGCGGCCATCAACGACAAGCCGGCCATCCTGGGCGGGTCTCTGGGCGGGGAGGCAGCCACCGGCCGGGGTGTATTCCTGGTTTTGCAGGCCGCTGCCAAGGACATGGGGCTGGAGCTCAATCAGGCCCCTGCTGCTGTGCAGGGGTTCGGCCAAGTGGGCTCGGAACTGGCTACCCATCTGTATGAGACCGGATGCCGGGTGGTTGCAGTCAGCGATGTATACGGCGGTATATATGATCCAAAGGGGCTGGATATTCCGTCTTTGAAGGAACACGTCCACTCAACAGGCAGTGTGGCACAGTTCCCGGGATCTGAGGCCATGACCAACGATCAGGTCCTGGAAGCTGAGGTGGACATTATGGTCCCGGCCGCTGTCCATGACGTGGTCCACGCTGGAAACGCCGGCAATATCAAGGCCAAGCTGATTGTGGAAGCAGCCAATGGACCACTGACCACGGAAGCGGACCAGATCCTGATGGACAAACAGGTCACTGTAGTCCCGGACGTTGTCGCCAACAGCGGCGGGGCCACGGTTTGCCATTTTGAGCGCTCTCAGGGGCTTTCGGATGAATATTGGGATCTCGAGCGGGTAAACGCCACCCTGCGCAAGCGAATCATTGCCGCCTATACCCAGTCCCGGGACCGGGCCAAGGAAGCCAACACCGGGTCTCTCCGCTTTGGGGCCTGGATCCATGCCTTGAAAAAACTGGAAAAGGCCATGCTTCTGCGGGGATGGATCTAAAGAGAGACTCTTCACTCGAAGACTCGTTCAGACTTGTCCTGATTCTTTAGAAGGAATGACAAAACACATCTACAGCCTTCTCCTGTCATCCTGAGCGAGTCTGCGAGCGGCGAGTCTGCGAGCGAAGGATCTCTATGCTGTACAGATTGAGTCAGTATCTTGTTTCATGCCAAGTTTCTGGTTTTAGACAGAACAGAAAGACCTTGTATCCGGCAATTCTTCTTTTTTTGCCTGCTTTGGGGCAAAAAATATTTTAGATTTGCCGGGAGCAAATCTAAACACTGAGGTTGCTAGTTATGCCCATTTTCCCTCTCAGCGAATACAAACAACGGGTCAAGGCAGCCAAGGAGGCCATGCAACAACGGGGCCTAGAGGTCATCCTGGTGGCTGATCCGGCCAATATGAACTACCTGACCGGCTACGACGGATGGTCTTTCTATACCCCGCAAGTTGTTGTCCTCAGCTTGGATCATGATCAGCCCTTTTGGATCGGCCGGGGCATGGACGCCAACGGAGCCAAGCACACGGTGTGGATGGACCAGGAGCAGATCATCGGTTATCCGGACGGTCTGGTCCAAGTAGAGGACAATCACCCCTTGCGTTTTGTGGGCCAGTTTTTGGAAGAATGCAAACTGCACACCAAGCGGATCGGCGTGGAAAAGGACGCCTATTACTTTGCCGTGCGCTGGTTGGAAGAATTGCAGATCGCCCTTCCCGGAATCGATTTTGCCGACTGTAGCCTCCTGGTCAACTGGGTACGAAGTGTCAAGTCTGAACAGGAAATCTCTTACATGCAGCAAGCCGGTAAGATTGCAGAAAAAGTTATGCAAACCGCCCTGGACCATATCCGTCCCGGTGTCCGTGAATGCGATGCAGTGGCTGAGGTCTACCGGGCTCAGATGCAGGGTTTGCCGGAATTCGGGGGGGACTACCCGGCCATTGTACCCATGATGCCCACCGGAGAAAAGACCTCCGCTCCCCACTTGACATGGACCGACGAACCCTACCGCAAGGAGCAGGCCGTCAACCTGGAGCTGGCCGGTTGCCGTCTCCGCTATCACTGTCCTATCGCTCGGACTGCCTATGTCGGGAGCAACCCACCCCAAAAACTCCGGGATCTGGCCGACCGAACCGTGGAAGGCTTAAATCTCACCCTGGAGGCCATCAAGCCAGGCATGCAGTGCCAGGAAGTCGAACTGGTCTGGCGCAGACACATTGCCAGGTATGGTTTGGAGAAGGAATCCAGGATCGGCTACTCCATGGGCCTGAACTATCCCCCGGACTGGGGCGAGCATACCATGAGCCTCCGCCCCGGGGATACGTCTATCCTCAAACCTAACATGACCTATCACATGATTTTGGGCATGTGGATGGATGACTTTGGATTTGAGTGCAGTGAGTCCTTTCAAGTTACGAACGATGGCTGCCGGACTTTTGCCGACTTCCCGCGTAAACTGTTTGTTCTTGGTTAACAGAGAGATGTGATACAGCCATGATATTCAAGGCCAGAAAAGGACAGACCTCATACGGGGAACTCATCGGCATCCTCATGCTGGACACCAACACGCCCTTCATCCAGGGAGACGTTGGCAATGCCGCCAGTTACGGCTATCCGGTGCGGTTCAAGCGTATAGACGGCCTGACCCCGGGCCGCATCTTCGATCACGACCAAAGCTTTGTGCAGGCCATGATCGACGGGGCCCGCGAACTGGAACGGGAAGGGGTCAGGGCAATTACCGGTGACTGCGGCTTTATGGCCATTTATCAGCATAAGGTTCAGGAAGCGGTGGACATACCAGTGCTCCTGTCCAGCCTGCTGCAAATTCCGTTTATAAATTCAATCATCAAACCCAGTTCCCGGGTGGGGGTTCTGACCGCCAATTCCAAATCCCTGACCCGGGAAATTCTTGTCTCTCTAGACCTGAACAACCTGGATCGACTGATCATCGCCGGCCTGGAAGACACCAAAGACTTCAAAAAAGCGGCCATCGAAGACGTGGGCCTCCTGGACAGCCAAGCCGTCCGCCAAGAGGTGGTCCAGGCCGCTCAAACCCTGCACCAAGAAAACCCGAACCTCGGGGCCCTGCTTTTGGAATGCAGCATGCTGCCTCCCTATGCGGCAGATGTGCAAGAGGCCACAGGACTCCCGGTCTTCGATTACCTGAGCATGATCGATCACCTGGCCGCCTCTTTGCTCAAAAAACGCTTCCCGGAAAAAATGTAAGATGGTAGAGTTATGGACAAGATACAATCTCGAACAGCCGAACTTAAAGATGAGATTATCGCCATGCGCCGCGATTTTCACGCCCACCCGGAACTCGGATACCAGGAATTCCGGACCGCCTCGGTTATCGAGGGATATCTCCAGGACCTGGGGCTGGAAACAACCAGAGTGGCCGGCACCGGCGTTGTGGCTCTCATCCAGGGCCGCGCTGAAAGTCCGGTGTTTATGCTCAGGGCGGACATGGACGCCCTCCCCATATGTGAACTAACGGATGTGGATTATGCCTCCTGCACTGAAGGGTTGATGCACGCCTGCGGGCACGACGCGCATATGGCCATGCTCCTGGTGGCTGCCAAGGTCCTGGTCGAAAACAAGGAGCACATCCGGGGAAGCGTCAAGCTCGTCTTTCAACCCAACGAGGAAGTCAACGGCGCCCGGGACATGATACGGGCCGGTGTCCTGGAGGACCCTTTGGTCGACGCCGCCTTCGGAATCCACATCTGGAGCCAGCTGCCTTCCAGAACAATCGCCGTCACACCTGGACCGGTCATGGGCGGCCTGGACGTCTTTAAGCTGCTGATCAAAGGCAAAGGCGGACACACCGGCTTTCCGGAAGAAGCCAGAGATCCTGTCATCGCTGCTGCTCATGTAGTCATGGCTGTTCAGACCATCCAGACCCGGGAAATAAGCAACCTGCAGCCCACGACTATCATGTTCGGCAAGTTGGAAGGGGGGACGAAAAGCAACATCATCCCTGAGGAGGTCCTTTTGGAAGGGACCATCCGTTATTTATACCCGGCAGGTCCGGACAGTCCTGACCATCCGGCCCAGCGGTTCCAGCGCATTGTGCACAGCGTCTGCGAAACGCACCGTTGTTCATGCCATATCAATATGGACAGGGAAAACATTCCCTTGATCAATGATCCCGGGCTGACCCGGATCATGCATCTGGCCGTGGCTGAAGTTACAGGTCCTTCGGACTACATCACCACCATGCAGACCATTGCCAGCGAAGACTTCTCTGAGTTCAGCGCCCGGATCCCGGCATCATTTATTTTTCTGGGTTGCGGCAATCCGGACAAGGGCACGGACATTGCCCACCACAATCCGGGATTCAACATCGACGAGGACGTCCTTCCCCTGGGCGTTTCCATCTATGTTTCCAGTGTGTTCACCTTTTTTCAAAACACCGTTTGAACGTATAAATAACGCCCAGCCCCTCAGAGGTTCGACGTATCGGTTCTTTCCTCTGTCTTTTTTGAACCTTAAGCTGTGAACCTGGAACTTTGAGCCTGCAAAGTAAGGAGGTGACGACTGCATACATGAACATTTGAAGCATTCAAAACTTTTGTAAACCTCAGAAAAGGAGACCGGCTATGAAAAAATGGATCGTTATCGCACTTATGATTATGTTTTGTGCAGCGGCAACCTATGCCGGAGCGGCCAACTACACTGGGGAACCCATCAAAGCCAAGCTGGCGTCTGAAGAAATCGAGGGCGATTTCATGACCGTTTGGGCCGAGAAGTTTGCCGATCACATGCGGGAGTGGTCGGACGGCAAGATTGATATTGAAGTCTACCCTTATGGATCCCTTGGAGGGCTGGGCGATATCAACGAACTCTGCCAAATGGGGACCGTGGATTTTGTATTCTCGGATTACGCCTGGATCAGTTCCTTTGTTCCCCAGGCCCAAGTCCTGGCCCTCAACTATATCTTTCCCACTGAAAAAGTGCCGCAAACTTTGGATTGGATGATGCAAAACGGGGAGTTTTATCCTCTATTAGTCCAGGCCTTCAGAGACAAAGGCCTGGTGCCCATGTCGGTCATGTTCGAGGGCTGGCAGTGGCTGAGCACAAATGAGAAAATAGAGAAGCTTGAAGACCTAAAAGGGCTGAAGATCAGGGTCATGGACTCCAAGCTACTGGTGGAAGACTACAAGGCCTATGGCGCGTCGCCCACACCCATGGACTACGGGGAAGTCTACAGCGGGCTGCAGATGGGCCTCATTGACGGACAGGTCAATCCCCTTTTCGCCATCTACAGCATGAAATTCTATGAAGTGCAAGACTACTGCACCCAACTGAACAATGAACCATTCCTGGGCATTCCCACAGCCAACGCAGAATTTTTTGACAGTTTGCCGGAAAATGTTCAGCAGGAAATGTTCAACTTCTGGCAAAATTCCATCATTGAAGCCGGGGAATGGATCATGGCCAGGAATGCCAGTGATAAGGAAAAGATGAAAAAGGACAAGCCGGAGCTGGAATTCAACTACTTAGACGATGAAGCTATCAGTGCTTTTCAAAAAAAGGCCCAGACCGTGTATCCCAAGTTTACCAAAATCGGCGGTGAAGGCTCAGATGAAATCCTGGAGGTTCTGCTCCAGGATATTGAACAGGCCAAAGAGGCCTTAAACATCGAATAATTCGCCTGTCTATCGCTGCAGCCGCCCAGGTTGCAGCGATAGAGGTCATAAAAGGGTGTCCCATGAACCAGGATACGACCCAGGACAAAAAGAGGACTTTCTTTCAGCGGTGGAACAGATACATAGGGCATGCAATCAATACAATTGAAGTATCGATTTTGGTTTTTTGTGTTGCTGCCCTTGCTGTTCTGCTCATTGGCAATGTCATTGCCCGAACCTTTTTTCAAAGTTGGTATTTTGCAGATGAGATTTCCAGATTTCTGATCATGCTGACCACCTTCACCGGAGTCAGCTACGCGGTACGCAAGGCACGACACATTCGAATGGGTGCTTTCCTGGACGCCATGCCGGCTAAAATGGAAAAAATTTTCATTCTTATTATTTGTGCAGTCAGCGCAGGGGTCATGGGCATGATGGCCTGGTTTTCCTATGAATACTTAATGAACGCCATGTCCAGAGGGCATATGACCCCAGCCCTTCGCGTCCCCACCTGGACCTTTTACATCATCATCCCCATTGGCTTTGGCCTGGCCTGTATCCAGTACATTCGAACCATCATCAAAAACCTGACTGAAAAAGATGTCTGGCAATCTCCTGAGCAGCAAAGCGAGTATGAAGACGAACAGATCGGGAGGTCGCTACTATGATGCTCTTTGCAATCAGTCTGGCCGCAATGCTCCTTTTTGGTTTCCCCTTCATGGTCACCCTCCTTGGCTCTCTGGCCCTGTATATATATATCTACATGCCGGACTTTGCCCCCAAGCTGATGATGACCATGGTCCAGCAGGTGATCAATGGGGTCACGCCTCCGGCCTTGGTCTGCGTGCCCATGTTCATTCTGTCCGCCAGCATCATCACCTCAGGTGAATCCGCCGGTCGCCTGATCCGGATGATCAAGGCCTTTGTCGGCCATCTGCCCGGGGGGCTGCCTATTACCACCAATGTCAGCTGCACCCTCTTCGGTGCAGTCTCCGGCTCCACTCAGGCCACAGTGGCCGCTATCGGCGGAACCATGCGCCCAATGCTCCTGGATGCAGGATATAAGAGTTCATTTACCCTGGGCCTGATCGTAAATTCCAGTGACATTGCGTTTTTGATCCCGCCCAGTATTGGCTTTATTGTGTACGGTGTGGCTACAAGCACCTCCATCGGCATGCTCTTTCTCTCTGGCATTCTCCCCGGCTTGATGATCCTGGTCATGTTTTCAATCTACTGTTTTCTTTACTCTAAAATCAAAAACGTGGGGCAACTCCCCAAGGCCTCCTGGAGTGAGAAAATCACGTTTATCAAAGAGGGCCTTCCAGTCATGGGGTTTCCGATCATTATTGTCGGAGGCATCTACACTGGAATCTTCAGTCCTACTGAAGCCGCAGCCGCAGCAGTTTTTTACGCCTTGATTCTGGAGACGCTCATCTATCGCAGCTTAACCAAGGACCGCCTGGTGGATTCTTTCTTGCAGACCGGAGTCATCACCGGGGTGGTCTTTATCCTGGTTGGGGCTGGTCAGGCCTTTTCCTGGATGATCGGCTTCATGCAGATCCCTCAGCAATTGCTGCCTCCTCTCTTCGGACCTGATCCCTCGATGCTTCGAGTGATGCTTATCGTCGTTGCCGTCTATTTCGTAGCCTGCATGTTTGTGGATCCCATTGTGGCCATTTTTATCTTAAGCCCCATCTTTCAGCCATACGTGGTCAGTGCCGGCGTGGATCCAATTCTCCTGGGGACCCTGGTCACTTTGCAGGCAGCTATTGGATCGGCCACACCACCCTTTGGCTGCGATATCTTCACCGCACAGTTAATATTTCGACGACCTTACCTGGAGGTCATCGGCCATTCCCTGCCTTTTTTGCTCATGCTGCTCATGGCTACGGTGCTGCTCATCGTTTTCCCCCAACTTGCCTTGTGGCTTCCCAATATGGCCATGGGGGGATAAGGGTCTAGACGCCAGACGTCAGAGATCAGAGGTCAGCCGTCGGAGTCAGAGGTAAGGATAAGAATATGGTCGAACGGCTTTTGCTGACAATAAGCAAAGAATTATCTTTTTGAATAGATTGGATATTTTTGATGTTGGGAGACGAAATCATGATCCTGAAACGACGATTCATTTTTCTGGCCATCAGCAGCATTCTGGCCTGTGGATCCCCTGTCCAGGGCAGTGAAGCTCATCACTCGTGGCAAATCGCTCTGGAAGAGATCGAGGGCAGCATGCAGCACGAATATGCCCGCAAGTTCGCCCAAACCCTGAACGAAAAATCCAATGGCCGAATCACGTGCTCGATCCGCTTTTACGGGGAGTTGGGAACCTCCGACGATATCACTGAGCTCTTGCAGGCCGGAGACATTGAGTTTGCCTTTCAGTCCCCTGGACATCTCGGTTCTGAGATCCCCGAGGTCCAGGTTTTTTCCATCCACTATCTCTTTCCCACGGAATTTGAACTCTTGGAAAAAATCCTTCGTCACGGACCAAGAACCTATAATACGCTGCAAAAATATTACAACCGACATGACCTGGAACTCATATCCATCATTGAAGAGGGGTGGCAAATTTGGACGGCCAACAAGCCTTTGCGCAGCCCTGCCGACTTTGAAGGTCTTACTTTTCGGGTCATGTCCTCTCCGTTTTTGATCACCGCCTATCGATTGTACGGGGCCTATGTGATCACTGTCCCCTACAGTGAAATTTACGACAATTTGGCCTTAGGCCGGATAGACGCCCAGTCCCAGCCTTTTTTTGCCCTCCAGGAAATGAAATTCTATGAAGTCCAGGACTATATGATCAAGGCCAATCAGCTTCCCTTTATCGCCACCTTTGTGGCCAACCACGATTTTATGACCCAACTGCCGAATGATACTCAAACGCTTATCAAGGAATCCATAGAGACCGCGAATGAATTCATTTTTGACTTGGAACCAAAGCTTAATCGTCAACGGAAACAGATGATAATGGAAGCCAAGCCGTCCATGACCTATATTGAATTGACAGACCAAGAGATTGCTGCGTTTAAAGAAAAAGCCGAGCCCTTGCGGGACAAATATCTGGAAATGGGCGGAGAAGGGGCTCCCGAAGTGCTGGATGCTGTTTTGGCTGATATTCAGTGGGCCAGGCAGGAAAAACTGCGCTTACTCCCAGCGTATTGGGGCCCAGCTGCTCCCCGCAGGCCCATAACCCAAAAGAGTGGCCGATCATCCAGAGGTTGGCAGGTTATGGACGAAACACATCAAAAGGACCGAGAAAATTAGTTGAATTGACCATTGACCAGGCAAAACGAGTGGGGTAAAGAAAACCCGAATTTTTATATCAGCCCATTTTTCCCAGGGAGATCCAATGCAGGCAGCAGAGGTACAGCAGGGCAGGACTTTTGTCCTCCGTCTGGAACACGGAGAAATCGTCCATGCAGCCCTTGAAGAATTTGCCCGGGATAATGGCATCCGGGCCGCAGGCTTAATCATTCTCGGTGGGGCGGACCAGAGCAGCAGGCTGGTAGTGGGGCCGGAAGAGGACGGCGCAAGGCCGGTCAATCCGATGCGCACGACTCTGGAAGCGGCCCATGAGGTCGCCGGGACCGGGACCATCTTTCCCAATGAGCAGGGAGAGCCGGTGCTGCACATGCATATGTCCTGCGGCAGAGGGGAAGCCACCCGCACCGGTTGCATCCGGTCCGGGGTGCAGGTCTGGCAGATTATGGAAGTGGTACTCTTTGAACTTACCCACTGCCACGGGCAACGAGTGGCAAACCCCGAGCTTGGCTTTCAGCTCCTGCAATTGCCGAAAGAGATGCGTTCTCCCTGATACAAACAAGGGCAAAAAGGCTTTACTTTTTGCCCGCTGCACTCACAGGACGGGAAATCAATTTCCGCTCGCTTCGCGCGCGAGCCGCGCTTGTGGCGCACTTACTCACATACCGGCCCGGCCCCGGGCTCCAACCCGGCCAGATACTCACTGACCAGGTCCTGTTCCTCTTGAGTCATGTCCATACCCTTGTTCACCATGCGGGCCACGGTCTTATCCCAATATGCCCGGTCTTCCCCCAGATTGATGCAGGTGATTTGATTGGAGTGGCAGGAGACACACTTGGCCATAAGCAGCTCCTTTCCTTTTGACTCAGGCTGTCCTGCACAGGCATACACCCAGGACAGAGAACACGCCAAAACCAAAAATACCAGCCTGTACATATCCGCCTCCTTCTTTAGATGAAGCTGCAACCAGTCTCTTTGTGCCGAGATGAGGCCCGGGTTGGAAACAGAACCTTCTTGCTTTTCTGCCTTTTCATCTGTCTTCCCGGGCCTGGAATTTCTGCTTTTTGCAGGCCCATCTCTCAAGGCCACCTTCAGGGAACCAGCAAAGAGATAAAGAATGTTTATCAGGGGTAGACGCGAGGGGCAACAATGATAACATACATTAAGGAACAGGAGACGGGAAATCCACTACCGATCAAACCGCAAGGAGGAAAAGCCATGCGTTTGTTTTCTCAAGCTTTTAAGGATCAAGGCACCATTCCTACCAAGTACGTTATGCCCGGAGCCGGAGGGGACAACGTATCCATTCCCTATGCCTGGGAAGATGTCCCGGCCGGGACCAAGTCTCTGGCCCTGGCCTTAATTGACCCCCATCCGGTAGCCAACAACTGGATCCACTGGCTGGTAGTGAACATTCCGGCCCAGACCACATCCCTGCCGGAAGGGGCCTCAGGACAAAACATGCCCCCAGGAAGCCAGGAGCTGCAAAACTCCTTTGGAAAAACAGGCTATGGAGGACCACAACCCCCGGCAGGGACTGGAGGTCACCCCTATGTGGCCACCCTCTATGCCTTGAGCGTGGAGTCTTTGGATCTGCCTCAAACCGCCAATCTGGACCAATTTTACCAAGCCATTGAAGGCAAGGTCCTGGATCAGGCTGAATACACCGGGATGTTTGAGCAATAAAAAACTTGTTCCGTTTTGCTTGAAGCAAAACGGAACAAGTTTTTTTTACCGCAACAACTTTACCGCACAAAAGTCCCCGCACATGGCGCATTCTTCTTTGGAGGCAAAGGTCTCCCTTCTGCGGCTGACCATGTCCGAATCCAGGCTCAGCTCGGTGATCCTCTCCCAGTCCAGGTCCTTTCGGGCCTGGGAGATGGCATTGTTCCGGTCCACTGCCTGTTTGCGGCCAAGGGCCACCTCGGCACAATGGGCTGCCACCAGGGAGGCCTTCACCCCCTGCCAGACATCATGCTCATTGGGCAGGGTCAGATGTTCGGCCGGGGTCAGGTAGCAGAGAAAATCGACCCCGGCCATACCGGCCAGGGCCCCGCCGATAGCCCCAGCGATATGGTCGTAACCCGGAGCTATATCTGTGGGCAGCGGCCCCAGGACATACAGCGGGGCCTGGTCGCAAAGCCGCTTCATGCCCTGGATCTGGGACTGGACCAGATGCAGAGGCACATGTCCCGGACCTTCGATCATGACCTGTACCCCGGCCTGCCTGGCCCGCCTGGCCAGCCCGGCCAAAACGATGACCTCCTCCCACTGGGCCCGGTCTCCGGCATCCGACCCGGCCCCTGGCCGCAGCCCGTCGCCCAGGCTGATGGTTACGTTGTGGGCCAAACAGATATCTAAAAGCCGATCATAGTCCTCAAGCAAAGGATTTTCCCGTCCATTGACCTCCATCCACCGGGCCAGGATAGATCCGCCCCGGGACACTATGCCCAGACTGCGATCCCCCTCCCTGGCCATAGCCGCGGCCTGAGCGGTCACCCCGCAGTGCAGGGTCATGAAGTCCACTCCCTGTTCGGCCTGTTTTACGATTTCGGCAAACATCTCTTCAGCCTTCATCAAACCAGGATCTTCGCCTCCGGCAATATATTTTTGGGCCGCACTGTACAGGGGCACCGTGCCCAGAGGCATGGGCGTGGCCTGCAGAATACGTTTCCGGACGGCATCCAAATCTCCTCCAGTGGACAGATCCATGACCGTGTGCGCTCCGGCCTGATG
>JAWLEI010000080.1:0-14667 GCA_041686195.1 Desulfovermiculus sp. | reverse complement strand
CATGGAGCGGATTGTGGACAAGAGCATCGTTGAGCTCAATGAGCAGCTGCGGGAGAAAAAGGTGCAAGTGGTGCTCAAGCCGGCGGCAACGGCCTGGGTGGCCAAAAAAGGTTTTGACCCGGACTATGGGGCCCGGCCCCTGGCCCGAGTGGTGCAAAGCGAGATCAAGGATCGTCTGGCGGATGAACTCCTGTTCGGCTCACTGCAAAAAGGCGGGACAGTTGAAGTTGATGTGTCCACGGATGAGAATGGAGAGGAAAAGCTGGACTTTTCCTACACCAAATAATCCATGAGTCAGGGCAGCCATCGGCTGCCCTGACTCATGGATTATATATTCCTCTCACCCCTCCAGACCCTGGATCAGGGCCTGGATGGCCTGGCCCAGTACGCGGTGGTTGTAGCCTCCTTCCAGGAGGGAATATATGCGTCCAGGACACTTTTGGTCTGCGAACTCTTTGATTGTCCGCCCCAGTTGTCCATAGTCCTCAGTGCTCAACATTCCGCCCCAATCCTCAATGTGCCGGTCAAATCCCGCCGATATGGCGATCACATCGCATTTCTCCTGAGCGGCGAGTATCTGGTCCAGCTCCTGAGGAGAATCCAGGTGATAATATGTAATATCGGGATCTTGTGAATAAAAACCACTGGTTCCGTCTCCGAAATGCAGATCAATATCCACGATAAGCCCGCGCTGGACCAGACCATCCCGGCGCATAGCCTGCATAGCCACAGCCATGTTATTGAACCAGCAAAATCCCCAGCATGAATCTATGCTGGCATGATGCCCCGGGGGCCGGATCAAGCCGAAGGCCGGGGTTCCTGCACAGGCCAGGCGTGCGGCGGTGATTCCACCGCCAGCAGCCAGGAGGGCCAGTTCATAAAGGTGAGGCCGTTGTTGGATGCGCTGGAGGTGCTGCTGGGTGTGGACCAAGAGGATGTCCTCCTCGGTGGCCGTTTCAGGGCTGACCCAGGTGTGAGCCATTTCTTGTAGCAAGGCCTGAGCCTGATCCAGCCTGCCTTTGGCTGCAGCCGGATCCGAGGCGTACACTTCGCGGTAGCGTTCATGAAAGACAATGTGCATAAGATCCTCCTATGACTGGACTGCATGCTCAGGATGACTGAAGAAGCTGGCTGAATCAAGATGCAGAGCAGGAAATGCAATGCGGTCCGGCCAATTTTTTGCCCCTAAGCGGACAAAAAATATTTCAGACTTGCCGGAGGTCCCGCCAAGGCGGGACTCGTATGAAACAAGAATTTGCTTTCCCCGCCTGCCCCGGACTGAGATCCGGAGTCACCCCGGCGTAGGCCGGGCGTCGCACACACTTGACATCGCGGGGTGATAGAAATGTTTAGATAAGGATTTGGAATCACAGCACCCTCCCCTATCCCCTCCCTGTAAAGCTGCGCAAAGCCGTAGCAGGGAGGGGAACCAGAGGATCAAGCTTATAAGCACATTCGTGGCTGGGGCGTCAAGATCTTACGTAGACCAAGATCATTGGATTTTCAGCATGAGCAGTCGGTCAAGGTTCCCCGCCCTGGGCAGGGCGGGGACAGGGGCGGGTCGTCATAGTGACAACTTCCTTATCCCACGGTGTGAAGTGTGTATAAAGACCGCCAGCGGCGTAGGCCGGGGTCCAGCTCTTACATATTCAGTCTGGATTCCGGCTGGAGCCTGTGCTGGACCCCGATCCAGTACCGGAATGACTGAGGGGGTGATTCAAAGTTTCATTCTCGATCAAACTGGGCGTCTGCGGCAAGCGATCCCGCCAACGGCGGGACTTGCACCTTAGACCTGAGAACAAAATAACCGTGATCCCTGGTCCAGTCCAGATTGACAAAATACCCCTGGCTCATGATAGACTGCTTTCTCGGTTAACGGCATTGGTTTGCAAAAAACATTTTAACACGTAACAAGATCTTGTACCAAAAGGAGTATGTATGTATCTACGCAAATTGCCATTTTTCATCCTCATCAGCTTTATAGCTTGGGGATTGGTTTTCGCGGCATCATTGCCTGTCTCAGCCCAGGACCAGGGACAGGAAGGTCAACAGGAAATGCAAAAAAAGATGCAGAAGATGCAGGAAATAGGGGAGCGGTTGCAATCCGTTCAGGAAGAAACTTTAAAGGATAACCCGAAACTTGAGGAACGGCAAAAAGAATTGGATGCTATGGTCCAGAATAAAATGGACGAGAATATGGAAAAGAAGGGTATAAATATGGAAGAGCTTGAATCCTTGCAATCCAAGCTGCAGTCCCAAGACCTGGAGGAAGGACAGGAGAAAGAGCTCAAGGCTGAATGGGAGAAAAAGATCAACTCCTATCAAGAGGCCCGGATGGAAACCATGAATAATGAAGACGTGCAAGAGCAGCAAGAGAAATTCCGGGATGATATGATCCAGGCTATGGAGGAAAAGGAACCCGAGACGAAGTCCATGCTTGAGGAGCTGGAAAAGCTGCAGCAAGAAATGCAGGCCATGCAGCAAGGCATGCAGCAAGGCATGGGGCAGGGACAGGGACAGCAATAGCCGCTGCTCGTATGAATACTCATGCCCATAAAAAAGCCCAGCCGACCAAGCCCTTTGGTCGGCTGGGCTCTTTTTTATTCTTTTTCAGTTTGTTGTGCCGCAGTGGTCTGGGGATTTAGCATGGAGAACAAGTCCAACGGAATGGGCAGGATGGTGCTGGCCTTGCTCTCGTAAGTCATCTCGCGCATGGTCTGCAGATAGCGAAGCTGCAAGGCCTGGGGATATTTCTGGATGATCTCCGCCGCCTCGGCCAGGCGAGTGGCGGCCTGGTATTCGCCTTCGGCGTTGATGACCTTGGAGCGGCGGTCCCGTTCGGCTTCTGCCTGTCTGGCCATGGCTCGCTGCATTTCCTGGGGCAGATCGATGTATTTGACTTCCACATTGGTCACCTTAATGCCCCATGGATCGGTATGTTCATCCAAAATGGATTGAATCTGGTCATTGATCTGATTTCTGTGGGTCAAAATCTCATCAAGTTCAGCAGCTCCGCATACACTGCGCAAGGTGGTTTGGGACAACTGAGAGGTCGCGAACATGTAGTCTTCCACTTCCAGGATAGCCTTGACCGGATCCATGACCCGGAAATAGATGACCGCGTTGACCTTGACCGAGACATTGTCCTTGGTGATCACGTCCTGGCCCGGGACGTCCAGGGCCAGAATCCGCAAAGAGACCTTGATCATCTTGTCTATGACCGGAATGAGGATGATCAGTCCTGGCCCCTTGGCATGCAGGACCCGTCCCAACCTGAAAACAACCGCCCGCTGGTATTCGTTTAAGATCTTGATGGCCGAGAAGAGAAAGAGGACGACCAGAACAATGATAGGGGCAAATGTGTACAGAGTTTCCATGCTCATCTCCTTACTACGTCGGTTTTGGGGGCTTGGTTGAATGCCGAGTTATTTCTTGTCTTCCCGGACAAAGAGAGTTAAGCCCTCTTCTCCGGTGACCCGGACGGGAGTGCCCGGAGAATAGGACGTATTTTCGTCTGACTTGACTTTCCAGATCTCTCCGCGGATACGAGCCTTTCCTTCGTCCCCATCCCAGGAAATGATGTGGCCGGTCAAGTCCAACATACCTTCAAATCCGGTTTTCTGGGGCCGAACCTGGGCCTTGGTTACCAGGTACAGACCCAAAAGGATAAAAGCGGACACAGCCAGAACAGTGGGTAAGATGACCTGGAGAGACAGGCCGGTAAACCCATATTCGAACTTGAAGAGAATCATTGAGCCAAAGACCAGGCAGGCCACCCCTCCGATACTGAGCAGTCCGTAGCTGGCCACGGCCAGTTCCAGGATGAACAGGACCAGGGCCAGGAAGATGAGCAGCACTCCGGCCGCGTTTGTAGGCAGAACCGCCAGGGCGTATAGGCCAAGAAGCAGGCAAATGGCTCCAAAAGCGCCTGGGAAAATCGCTCCGGGATTGCTCAGCTCAAAGAAGAGCCCGGCAATACCGCCCAAAAGAAGAAAATAGGCGATTTGGGGGTGCAGGAGCCAGGAGAGGAAGGTAATTCGAAAGCCCGGCTCAAAGTTGACCAGGTTCACATCCTGGCTTTCAAAGGTGATTTTCTGACCTTCAACTTGGAGGCCCTGGGTTCCGATTTGATCCAGCATGTCTTGAGGTGAGAGGGCCAAAAACTCCACAACCCGCAGCATGACTGCATCCTGAGCACTAATGCTTTCAGCTTCGGTCACTGCTTTTTCATACCAGTCCACATTGCGGCCCTTGGCTTCAGCCACTCCTCGAATCAAGCTGACAAAATCATTGGTGATTTTTTTGGCCACTGTTTCCGGGATCTCCTTGCCGCCCATACCCACCGGAGAGGCCGCTCCGATATTGGTCTGGGGGCTCATGCCGGCCACGCTGGACGCAGCAACCAGAAAGACCCCGGCCGAAGCTGCCCTGGCACCTTTGGGGCCGACCCAGACAGCGACCGGGGTCTTTGCATTGAGGATCATCTTGACCATGTCCCGCATGCTTTGTCCTAAGCCTCCCGGGGTGTCCAGGCCCAAAAGCAGCAAGTGGTGACCGTCCTTGGCACATGCCTGCAGAGCCTGTTGCAGAAAATCCTCTTTGGCTGGATTAATGCTTCCATCCAGACGAGCATAGAGGGCTGAGATTTGGGAATTGTCCGCTGAAGCTGCCTGGGACACGTGGGTGGGGGTGAAGATGTTCCAGGTCAGGGCAAAAACAGCCCAGCAGATAAGGCACAGACAAGCAAGAGGGAGCAGAAAGCGATGAAAACGGCCCACGGAAACCTCCGATACTGGCGACCCTGCAGCCAGAACTGGGATTATGGGAACAGTCATATCTACTTACACAGAATTGTACGTTGAGCAGACGCGGTTGACAAGGGGTTCTGGTGCAGCAGAAAGGGTTTTGGATTCTGCTTATTATTATCGACAATATCTGCTAGCTTTCGACTGTCCGGCCGGTTAAAATTTTCAAGCGTTGGAGGTGCAGGATGCGCGGCTGGATGTTGCTGATGAGTGCTGGGCTGTTGCTGGTGGTGGGGATTGCCTGGGCTGGAGAGGTAAAGGGTGTGCATATCCCGGAATCTCTGCCTGCAGGTGATGTTCAGCTCCAGCTCAATGGGGCCGGGGTCAGGAACCGGATAATGCAGTCGGCATGATTTATAAGGATGCAGATTCCTCCTGGGCCAGTTCAGTATCCTGTTCGGCCTGACTGAGATACATGACGCTGGTAGAGCTGCGTCCGTCCACTTTAAGCATAATCGGGCGCTGCAGGCGAACATGGGCCACATGCTCGGTCTCTTCCAGAACCTCCAGGCTGGTTAGCCAGTCCCAATCCAGGTATCCAAACCGTTTTTCAGTCACAGTGATATAGTTGATGCCCAGAGTGGTGATGTTGTGAAAAAAATGAGACCCTTGGGACGGCTCTGCTTTGAGCTTGTCTGATCCACTCTCCACAATGGCCCCCACCCCATGGATGTCCCTCCAATTGACCGGGATGCCCAGAAAACGATCGGCTGAACCCCACCGTCCCGGTCCAATGAGCAGGTAATTGCTGTTTTCCCTGGCCAACTTGGCATTGATTTTGCTAATTTCCTGGGCGATTTCCCTGGTTCTGGCCGGGTCGAACACGTCAGGCTTCACATAGAGGATATCCTGCATATCCCCGCGCTGAGTGTTGCCCAGGGCCTTGGTAGACAGGCAAAAGGCCTTCTCTCTGTCTTCCGGGGTGATATCCACCTGTCTGGATTCGGCCCGGGCGGTCATAGGCCGGACCTGCAAAAAAGCGAACTCGGCCTGTGCAGAGTCTGAGTCAGGAAGGTTGACAGAGAATTCAATCTCCACTGGGGTGCCCATACCCTGTTGCCCTAAGCTCAGGGCGGCTTCTAAAATGCCGGCCAGAGGAACCTGGTTGTGTTTGAGGATCTGGGCAAAGGTCAGCACCGGATACCCCCGATTAGTGTGGGAATCACGGATGCGGTGCTCCTGGGGCAGATACGTGCTGGATAAAAGACGCAGGGGGGGGTCATGGATGGCGTCCATGATATCCCGGCGGGTCAGGTTGCAGGAATCGTTGATGTCTAAGGCCTGGCAGACCTGCTGCATGGACAGGCAGTAGAAATTCTGCTGGGCATTGTTGAGCATGTCGTCCACAGTGGAGCGCTGGGGCTGAATCTGCGGATACTTGGGGCAAAAGCGCAGGGACTGCTCGCCTTCCACCACCATTTTCCCCAGCCCCATAGCGATGGTGGCGATTCCATCTTCAGGCTTCATGCGGGCAAAGGGATAGTAGTTGTGGGATTGAGCCACTCCGGAGATAGCCGGATAGAAGTATGAATTGTAATCCCTTCCGGCCAGCTGCTGGATAATGACCGCCATTTGTTCCTCTTCAGTCCGCTGTCCGACCCGGCGGGAAAAGGCCTTAGGGGCCTGATAGTAGGTAGAGGCGTAGACCAGCTTGATGGCTCGGAGCAACTGTTCCAGCCGCTCTGCCAGGGCCGGGCAGTCATTGGTCAGCATGTATGTGCTGTACAGTCCGGCGTAAGCCCGAAACTGCGAATCCTCCAAAAGGCTTGAAGAGCGAACGGCCAGGGGGTATCTTACCTTCTCCAGGTAGGCGCTTAAGTTCTCAAGCACCCAATCCGGGAAGGAGGCCTGGACAAAACACTGGGCGATCTGTTCATCGGGCAGGTCTGTTGTGGCCAGATCACTCAAGCTGTTAAGCTGAACGAATTCTTCAAATGCATCAGTGGTTAAGACCAGGGTCTGGGGAACATATATGCGGATATCTTCAAATTCAGAAAATACGTCCGGGCTTTGGCGCAGAAGAGTGGTCAGAAAGGCCAACCCCCGGGCCTTCCCCCCTAGAGAACCCTTGCCCAGCTTGAGAAAATCCGTATCCGGGTCAAAGGATTCTGGGTCAAAATCCACAACCACTCCGCGTTGACGTTCCCGCCGCCTGGCCCGGATAGCCTCGAGCAGAAACTGGCGGTGGCTTTCCACATCTTCGAAGTCTCCATGCCGCAACGGCCTCACCTTACTGGCCAGTTCGACCTCAGTGCGAGCAAAAAGCCATCTGGAAAAATCGTTGTTGTTGCAGTGCTGGACAAAGGACTCGTCCGGAATGGTGGCAAAGAGTTTTTCCAGAGTCCGCAAATTGGAGGCCCGGGCAATTTCCCTGCCGTCCGGCATCTTGAACACAAAGTCCCCAAATCCAAGACGATGCTTAAAGAAGGTGCGTATCTCGTCGTGCAGAGAGGGGGAGTTCTTGTCCACAAAGTCGGCGGGAATGGTTTTGGCTAAAGCTGCATTGGACGGTTCGGAACTGCCCAGTATGAGCGGAATATCGAAGTGATCTTTTTTGACCTGGCGTAGGAATTGAATGCCGGCGTCATCTTGGAGATGACACTGCTTGGGGAAACGTACGTCCGAGATAACCCCCAGGATATAAGGTTCATACTTCCGGTATAACGAAATGGCCTCCTCATAGTCTTCAGCCACCAGGATCTTAGGCCGAGCCCGCATGGTCAGCAAGCGGTGCTCTTCATTGAGGCCTTCCTCCATGATTTCCTGGGTCTGGATGACCAACTCCTTATAAAAGATGGGCAATAGGGAAGAGAGATAGATAGGGGAGTCCTCGACAAAAAGGATAACCCGGATTCCCCCATGTTCGGTGTCTGCGTCCACATTCATGGCATCTTCAGTGCTCTTGATGACCGCCAGCAAAAGATCTGTTGTTCCGGTCCAGACAAAGATGCGATCGATTCCCGGGGGGCGGGTTTTGCTGATCACGCATTCCCGGGAGGGGATGGATGAATGAGAAAAAAGGACTACCGGAAGATCAGGAGCCTGCTGCTTTATTTTTTGCCCTAAGACAAAGGCGTCCATATCCGCCAGCCTGGGCATGGTAATGACCAGGTCGAATTTTTTTTCCTGCAGCTTGCGCAGGGTGTCTTCAGCTGTGGCTGTCCAGGTCAGGCGAGGGGGGTGGCTTAAGTTCAGCCCCCGGTACTCGTTGATGATCCGCTCGGACAGGCAGCAGTCCTGCTCCATGATCCATGCGTCATAAGGGGTGGAAACCAGAAGAATTTCCCTGATTTTCCGGGCCATGAGCTCATGAAAGAGCTTGAAATGGGGATCAATGCTTTGGCTGAATATGGTGCTGTTCAAAGACATATATTGTGGATTCCAGGGACAAAAGTTCTCTGCAGTCCATCATTTCCTCTTGATCAGAGGTTTTCCTCGGCGCTGGCAGAAACAAGGGCTGGATCAAGGCATTCCTGTGGCCTGCCAGTGTCGCTCTGCATATTGGATTCTGAGGTCAGGCATAAGTACAAGGCAGTGACATCATCGCGAAAAGGGATGCTGGACGTCTGGGACTGCAGAGCCTGCATCAGATTGGTCAAGAAGGGGTGGTCGTTGCGGAGCAGGAGATCTTTGGCCAAATCCAGGAATTGATCCTGCTGGAAATAGGTTCCATCCGGGGTACGCCATTCATATATGCCGTCGGTGTACAGAAAAAGACAGCTTTTGGCATGCAGGGGACGGGTTTGTATTTCCGGAGCAATGCTGGTAATGCCCAATATCGGAATGTTGGCCTCCAAGGCGGCCACATTGCCATTGGCGTTGGTGATCAATCCCGGGCAGTGTCCGGCATTGATGTAGGATATGGTCAGGGTCTGGATATTCACATCAGCTAAAAACAGGGAAACGAAATCGCTTTCCTCTCCAATAATGTCCACCAGAGAGTCATTGAGCAGCTTGACAACCTGGGCCAGATCCAGACTGGTCTTCTCGCTCAAGCGAATAAGGGTGCGGACCACGCCCATGAGAAACGCGGCCCTGGCTCCGTGCCCGGAGACATCGCAGACTGCAACCCGCACAGTATTTTCATCTATTGAAAAATAATCAAAAAAATCGCCACTCGCCCGCCCTGAGGGTTTAAATAACGTGTCAATAAGGACATTGGGGAGGGGCGGAAGGGGAGTGGGAAGCAGGCGGGACTGGATCTCGCCGAGCATATCAATCTCCCGCTCAATCTTTTGATAGGCTGATTTCAGCTTTTTGCGGAGGTTGATTTGGCGTTCAGCCACCTTGACCCGGGCCAGCAGCTCTTCAGAATGATAGGGCCGGATCAGGTAGTCATTTGCCCCGAGTTCCAGAGAATCTTTTTTGAGCTGAAAGGAGGTCTCGCCGGTTATGACCAGAATGTATACTTCCTGATCCTGCCACTCTTGACGCAGGTGGGAAATAACATCAAAACCGCCCATCCCGGGCATATGCATGTCTAAAAGAATAATGTCCGGTTCATAGGACGTATAGGTTGACAGGGCCTGATGGCCGTCCTTTGCAGTTTCAACGTGATATGTGCTTTCCAGGAATTCGCTGAGCAGATCGCAGACTCCTGGAGAATCGTCTACAATGAGAATCTTGGTTTGGTGTTTATGCACGCCTTTACCTCGTATGCCTGGCCGATAAAAAGCTGACCCCCAGAGCCGGGCTGAGTTCAGGGGGTCAGACTGGGTGACTTCGAACGGATCGACGATACAAATATCGCGACCTTTGTCAAATGGATTGGTAAGCACCGAGGAGCCGATGATTTCGAAACTGTGAAATGTGGCCAAATCTTCAGCTGGAGGTACTCGTCCCGCCACTGGCATCCAAAGTGCATTGCGTGAAGTCAACTTGTTTTTTACACTTGGGACAGGTATGAGGACGGTCAAACTCATCGGAAAAGATTTCAATTTCTTCACCGCATTGCGGGCAGTTGCAGACAAAAGAACTCAAGTTCTTGAAACTTTGAAATCCGGGACAATGTTGAGGTGTGGTTTGTTCCGCGCTCATGTGAGATTCTCCTTTGTTGGCTTTGGCTGAAGTGCTTTTCAACTCAAAAATACAGCTTACATTTTATTTTGTACATATGTATAGCATGGGTGAGGAGAAGAATCAAACCTGTTTTCATCACTTAATTACCGGAGGCTTGTATGACTGCATCCACTGCCAACGCAATGGTGTGGGCCTCTTTTCTGGCCGACTCTCTGGCCTTGGGGGCCCATTGGATCTATGATCAGGACAAGATAATGCGCAGACTTGGCCGGGTGGACACCTTGCAGCCCCCGCCTTCTGGTTCCCAGCATGCAGGGAAGCAGGCCGGTGACTTCACTCATTACGGAGATCAGGCCTTGCTCCTGCTCAGATCTCTAGCTGGAACCCAGAAATTTGACCTCCAGGACTTTGCCCGCCGCTGGCGGGAATTTTGGGTCACCCCTAGAAGCTACGTGGATCAGGCCACCAGACAGACCCTGGCCAATATGGACCAGGAACAGGACCTGGCTCAGGCCGGATCAAAAAGTAACGATCTGGCTGGTGCAGCCCGCATTGCGCCGCTTATTTATTTCCTGGGCTCAAATCTACAGGCTACAGTCCAGGCAGCCAGGGACCAGACAAAAATGACCCATCAGGATGACAAAGTTGTGGACAGTGCGGAGTTTTTTGCCCGAGTGACGCTGGATGTCCTGGCCGGGAAAAAGCCTGTTCAGGCCGTGCAGGACACAGCTGGGAAGTCATTTTCCGGCCTGCCGGCTGCTGAATGGGTGCAAGCCGGGCTGAATGCAGCGGATCAGGAAAGTGGGCCGGCCATCCAGGAACTGGGCAAGACCTGTCATATTCCACATGCTTTTCCCGGAACCATCCAGCTCATCGCCCGGCATGAGGAGGATCTGGCTGAGGCCTTGATCCAGTGCGTCATGGCCGGCGGGGACTCAGCCGCCCGAGGCATGCTGGTGGGTATGGTTCTGGGCGCCTATCATGGCATGCAGGCCATCCCGGAGGTGTGGATGCAGGAGCTCAAGGCCCGGGAGGAGATTGAGGGGTTGTTGGAGGAGCTGGCGAAAGTGAGGTAAGGATACGCGAGTGTTCAGTATTCAGCGTCGCCTCTGGCCGCAGACGCCCAGTTTGATCGAGAAAAAAACTTTGAATCACCCCCTCTGTCATTCCGGTACTGGATCGGGGTCCAGCACAGGCTCCAGCCGGAATCCAGACTGAATATGTAAGAGCTGGACCCCGGCCTACGCCGGGGTGACCCCGGATCTCAGTCCGGGGCAGGCGGAGAAAGCAAAATCTTGTTCATACGAGCCTTGCCTCCGGCAAATTTCTTTTTTGCCCGCTTGGGGGCAAAAAATATTTCAGATTTGCCGAAGGCAAAGCTGAACACTATTTCTTCTTTCTTTTCCTATCCCCCAAAACCTCGTTGGCAATGACCATCTTCTGAATCTGGGAAGTGCCTTCGTAAATGGTCAGTACCCGGGCGTCGCGGTACAGGCGTTCCACAGCAAACTCCTTGGTATAGCCATAGCCGCCGTGGATCTGCACGGCCTGGGCGGTGATCCTGTTGGTCATCTCCGAGGCGTAGAGCTTGGCCATGGAAGCTTCTTTACTGCATTTTTCTCCCCGGTCCTTGACCGAGGCCGCATTCAAGACCAAAAGCCGGGCAGCCTCCAGATCAGTGGCCATGTCGGCTATCATCCAGCGCAAGCCCTGGTTTTCGGCAATTGGCCGACCGAACTGTTCCCGTTGCTTGGCGTATTCCACACTTTGATCCAGGGCAGCCTGTCCAACTCCCACGGACAATGCGGCAATCCCGATCCGGCCGTCGTCCAGGCCGGACATGGCCACCTTGAAGCCCTGGCCTTCCTTTCCCAGAAGGTGGTCGGCCGGCACCTTGCAGTTGTTAAAGATCAAGTCCGTGGTGTCCGAGGCGCACTGCCCCATCTTGTCCTCCAGGCGGCCGGTGGAAAAGCCTTGCATATCCCTGGTGACCAGAAAGGCGGAAATTCCCTTGTGTCCGGCCTCCGGGTCAGTCCTGGCCAAGACAATGAACAGCTTTGAGGTGGCCCCACCGGTAATCCAGCGCTTGGTTCCATTTAACAGGTAGCAGTCGCCCTGTCTGCTGGCTGTCGTGGTCATGCCGGCCGGATCTGATCCAGCTTCCGGCTCGGAGAGAGCAAAAGAACAAATGAATTCTCCCTGAGCCATGGGAACCAGATATTTCTGCTTTTGTTCCTCGGTGCCGAACTTTACCAGGCTGCCGCAGCAAATGGAATCGTGCACAGACATGATCACAGCCGTGGAGGCGCAGGCATAGGCGATTTCGCTCATAGCCAGAGCGTAGGACACTGTATCCATGTCCTCTCCGCCGTAGCCCTCTGGAACCAGCATCCCCAACAGGCCGAGCTCTCCCATCTTCTCCAGGCTTTGAGCTGGATATTCGTGTTTTTGATCCCTTTCCGCAGCCATGGGAGCCAGCTCCTTGCGGGCAAATTCCCTGGCCATTTTTTGAATCATGCGCTGTTCTTTGCTCAACTCAAAAGCCATGCCTGTTCTCCTTTAGTATTTAGGGCTGACTTGCGTTTCATACCCGAATTCAGGCCTCAAAACAAGAGTAGACCACGTTCAGCTTTGCCTGCGGCAAATCTGAAATATTTTTTTGCCCCCAAGCGGGGCAAAAATGTGATGCTGTTTTGCGGCTTGATCATTTATGAAACCAAATGCTATTTATCTGAGGTTTAAATCAAAATGTTCCTGGATACATGAAGCGGAAAAAACATGGCCTGGAGCCGGGTGGGGCTTGTATGGATGAGGTTATGTCGAGCCAGATGATGCGTGAACTGGAAGATCTCCGCATTCGCAACGAAGAGCTGGAGTCCATGCTTATTGAGTGCAAGCGGGCTGTGGACGCCAATACAAACATGAAGTCCCTGTATGAGGTGGCCCAGGATCTCATTGAGCTGAAGAGGGCGGAGGATGCCCTGAAAAAAGAGCGGGACTACTTTAAGAATGTGCTTGATAACTCGGCGGACGCCATAGGCATTGTGGACGCCAAGGGCCGCTTTATCCGCTGGAACAAGCGGGCCGAAGAGCTCTTTGGCTACAGTTTTGAAGAGTTGCGGGGCAAATCGGCCTTTGATCTCTACGCTGATCAGCTGCAACTTCACTCCATGCTCACGGATTTACGCACCAACGGGTATGTGCGGGATACAGAAGTTTCCTTCCGGACCAAGTACGGACATATATTGCCGTTGGGCATGTCCATCAGCCTGCTTCGGGAAGAAGGAAGAACCATCGGCAGTGTGTGCGTGGCCAGAGACTTAACCCAGATCAAAAAGACCCAGGCCGCCCTGCAAAAGAGCAAAGAAGAGGCAGAGGCGGCCAACCGGGCAAAGAGTGAGTTCCTGGCCAATATGTCCCATGAGATCCGAACCCCGATGAACGCCATTTTGGGCTTTAGCGAGGCCCTGTTGCACAAAATCCAGGATGTACAGAGCAGACGATATGTGCAGACCATACTGTCCAGCGGGCAGACTTTGCTCACCTTGATCGACGATATCCTGGATCTGTCCAAGATCGAGGCCGGCAAACTGGAGATCAGACCTGAACCACTGAGCCTGCGGTGCTTGGTTCAGGATGTGGAAGCCATGTTTGAACCTTCTTTTAATGAAAAGGGAGTAGACTTGATGGCTGAGATTGAGCCCGGCTTGCCCGAAGGTTTGGTCCTGGATCAAGTGCGTATCCGCCAGATTCTGATTAATCTGGTGGGCAATGCCCTGAAGTTCACGGCCCAGGGGTTTGTTTGTCTCAAGGTGACCTGGGCCCATAGCCCTGGTCATGCCGGGTGTGTGGATCTGGAGTTCGCAGTGGAGGATACCGGTATCGGGATTGCCAAAGACCAGCATGAGATCATTTTTGAGAATTTCAGACAACAAAACTCTCAGTCCACGCGGGAATTTGGGGGCAGCGGTCTTGGACTGGCCATTACCAAAAAACTTACGGACATGATGGGCGGGCATATTTCCCTGGTCAGTGAGGTGAATCAAGGCAGCTTGTTTCGGATTGTACTGCCAGCAGTGCCCAGCCGGCCCCAGGGCCTGCGCAGATCTTATCCAGGCCGGGAAAATATGCAGTTTTCTCCGGCCAAGATTCTGGTTGTGGATGAAATCAGAGCCAATGCCGAACTGGTCAGCGGGATTTTAGAGTCCACCCCTCTTCGTGTTCTGAGCGCTCAAAGCGCGAATGAGGCTTTAGAAATATGTGAACGGGAACGTCCGGACTTGGTGTTTCTGGACCTGCGTCTGCCGGATTTGAGCGGGATGCATGCGGCTGATCTGATGAAAAAGCTGATTCCCGGCTTGCCGGTGGTGGTCTTTACTGCTACTGGGGGACAAGAACAGCAAGAGATGGTTGCTGACCGATGTGACGATTTTTTATCCAAGCCCCTGACCCAGAACAAGATTTTATCCATATGCTCCTGTTTTTTAGCTTCCAGCTCGGACCAGGGACATGATGATCCTGACCAAAAGAGGACAAATGTCTGTATTCAATCTCAAGCCAAAACATTGCATCTGCAACCGGCTGTCCAGGCCCTGGATTCCATGACCCTGTATAAGCTGCAGACACAGTTTGCTCCCCGCTGCAAAGAGCTGGACCAGGCCTTGATAATGGATGAGGCCTTTGAGTTGGCAGAAGATATCAACCAGACAGCCCTTAAAGCCCAGGCCCGGGATCTTTTAACTTGGGGGCAGGAACTGCAAGGCCGGGTGCAGGCTTTTGATGTGCCCGGCATTCGGGCCATGCTTTGTGATTTTATTCAATCTGTGGGAGCAGCTGATTCCAT
>JAWLEI010000079.1:0-14869 GCA_041686195.1 Desulfovermiculus sp. | reverse complement strand
CAGTACTGGGGAGGACTGCGCACAGTGGTGGTCACCTACAACCCCAGAACAGCCGCCAAGCAGAGGTACAATTTTGAAAAAAAGCTGCGACGTCTTCAAAACGGTCTTTTCGAGATCCGCTCCAAGGTCAGGGGCGGCAGAAAGAACTGGTCCACCAAGCATCAGGTGCTTTTGCATTACAAGGAACTCTGCGACTCCTTGTATTTGCCCAAAGATCTTTATGACCTTGATTTCAGGACCTCAAAGCAGAAGCTCCAGCTGTATTTTCGCAAGAACCACTACCGGATAAGCAAGCACATAGCCAGGTTTGGAAAGAACATTATCGTGACCTCTCATCACGACTGGTCTACGGATGATATCGTCAAGGCCAGTCTTGACCGGTATCAAGTCGAAAACGCCTTTCGGCAGACAAAGGCTGGAGAGTTCGGCGATTTCCGCCCCATGTGGCATTGGACCGATTCCAAGATCCGCTGCCACATCTTTTCTTGCTTTGCAGCCTTAACCTACCTCCGGTTACTTACGCTCTGGCTGAACCGGGCCGGGGTAGACTGCACACCGGACAGTGCAATGCAGTCCATGCGCAATCTAGCCAGTTGCTTGTGCTGGCACAGCGGCAAGCGAAAACCGACCCGAATGCTCGAGGAGCCGGACCCGGAACAGGCGGCGATCCTGGCTGCCCTTGGCCACCAGGTGGAGAATGGGGTCTTACACGAAACGCGTCCGTAACTTGTTGTCATGCTTGATATTTGGCGGAATATTAACCCCTCATGGGTGAAAGTCGAGTCAGAGACTGCGCCAAGCGGTGCAGGATTTCAACAGCACCTATCCAGGGAACAGGTTCAGGAATCCGGCAAGTAAATCAATGAACATGAGGAATCTCCAGCTGTTATGCTCGTATGGAGACAAGCGCTTACCTCGATTGCCGGCTTGGCCTTTCAAAACCGCAATTTTCGCGCAGACGCGTGACCGGCCCCTCAGTCTGGATTCCGGCTTTCGCCGGAATGACGGAGGGGGTTACCCACCATTTTCATCCTTGATCAAACTGGCCGTCTGCGGCCAGAGGCTGCGCTGAAAACAGACTGCTGTTATCTAGATAAGGAGCAGAGGGCAGAAATGCTTACGTTGGTTGTGCTTTTGGGGCTTGAACTTTTGGACAAGGGGGGTAAATGTCTGCCTTGAACTTTGCGTGTAAAGCATATAGGTTCATTTGTATTATGACCAGCATCTGAGAGATCAGGAGGTGGCCGTGACCCAGAATAAACGTGAGATATCAATGGGTTTCTCTGATGAAAAGTTTTTGGAAGGACAACACATTATCTATCTTTACAATATTGTTGGAGATTTTTACAACTGCTCCCCTTCAAGCTCTGGAAATGATAAAAGTTAACCCGGATCAATTCGATCTGGTTATAACGGACATGACCATGCCCAAGATAACTGGAGACAGATTGAGCCAGGAGATTCTGAAGTTTCAGCAAAGCATGCCCATCATCCTGTGTACCGGTTATTCCGACCGAGTCTCTGAGGACTCAGCCAAAGATCTCGGCTTTGCCAAATACTTGCCAAAACCACTGGACATGCAGACCCTGGCCGTTGCAGTACGTGAAGTATTAGGCTTTCAGAAAAGCTGATCCATGTCCACCTCCGCGTCATTAAGTGATCAAAAGATGGCAATATATATTGACTTTCCCAAGTATTTACATTGCCTCCTCCCAAAGCCTGTATAACTTCAAGATTAAATAAAATTGATGAGGATTATGGCATGTCTCCTAACGACCACCCGCCATCACATGATACATTTTTCTCAGGCCAATCCTTGGAGCAGTTCCAGGATCTGATCACCAATGCCCCGGTGGGCATATTTACATCATCACCTGAAGGCCGTTTTCAGGCCGTGAATTTGGCCATGGCCAAGTTATTGGGGTATGCATCTCCCCAGGAGGTGATGGATTCTATAACCGACATAGCCACACAGGTATACGCCGACCCTGTGGACAAAAAAGAAGTCAATCGTCGTCTGGAGATGCATAGTCATGTAGTTAATTATGAGTGCCTCTTCCTGGATAAAAACGGTACCCCGCTATGGGTATCCATAAACGCCCGGGCTGTAAAAGATCAAAGCAGGAATAGTAGGTTTATTCAAGGCTTTATTTCTGATATAGATACGCGAAAGCGGGCCGAGGAGGATCTCCAGCGCATCCAATGGATGCTCCAGCCCGGGCATGGTCCTAAAGAGAACACCTGCCCGGAATATGGCAATCTTCTGGCCTTGAACACCAGTCGCTTTATCCTGGATGCGGTGGGCGAGGATGTTCTTTCTGATATTGTCAAAGATTTCCTGGACCTTTTGCAGACCTCGGTGGCCGTATATGAGGCCAATGGAGATTATGCCCTGGGTATATTTTCCTCCAAGTGGTGCCGGTTTATGGATCAGGCTTCCAGGAGATTATGCAATACCGAGGATAATCGCCAGGCCCTGACCTGCGGCAAGTGGTTGTGCCACGAATCCTGCTGGGGAGCTGCTCAGGCCTGCATGGAAAAAGGGGAACCGGTGGACATGGAGTGCGTGGGCGGGATTCGCCTCTATGCTGTACCCATATATTGCGCTGGTAAAGTTATCGGGACCATCAACTTAGGGTATGGGGATCCACCTCGGGATAGAGCCATTTTAAGCAAGTTGGCTGCCGAATATAAAGTAGATGTCCAAGATCTCTTGCAGTACGCCCAAGACTACGAACCACGTCCATATTTCCTGATCGAAAATGCCAAACGCCGCATGGAAACTGCGGCCCGGCTCATAGGGGAGATTGTGGACCGCAGGCAGGCAGAAGAAGCTTTGCGGGAACGGGAATCATTCATCAAGTCAACTCTGGATAATCTCCCAGTGGGGGTGGCCATAAACTCAGTTCATCCCCAAGTTCATTTTACCTATATGAATGATAAGTTTGTCGAGTTCTACCGTACTACCCGGGAGGCTCTGGCTCCGCCCAATGATTTCTGGGAGGTTGTATACCCTGATCCTGATTTTCGGGAAAAAATCAAACAAAGAGTACTGGATGATTGCGCCAGTGGAGATCCTCATCGCATGATTTGGCAAGATGTGCCCATCTCCAGGCCGGGGCAGGCCCTGTTCTATATTTCGGCCCAAAATATCATCCTTCCAGATAATGAATACATGGTTTCAACGGTTTGGGATGTGACCGATCGCAAGCAGGCCGAGGAAGAGCAAGAGAAGCTGCAAACTCAGTTGCTTCAGGCCCAAAAGATGGAGGCCATTGGACGGTTGGCCGGGGGAGTAGCTCATGACTTTAATAACTTATTAACCACTATTGTGGGCAATGCCGAGCTGGGCCTTCTTGAACTTGGCGGTGATGAGTCCTTGTACGATATTCTGGACGAAATCAAGAAGGCAGGGGAAAGGGCCTCTGGTCTGACCAGGCAGCTTTTGGCCTTTAGCCGGCGGCAGATTCTGCAGCCCGAGGTCCTGGATCTGAATGAGATCTTGCCGGATATTGGCCGGATGTTCCGCCGTATGATTGGCGAGGACATTATTTTAGAAACCATTCTAAACCCTGGCCTGGGTCGGGTAGAGGTTGATCCCGGGCAAATGGAACAGGTGCTCATGAATCTGGCCATCAACGCCCGGGACGCCATGCCTGAGGGGGGAAAACTGACCATAGAAACAGCCAATGCTGATTTGGACCATATATATTCAGAGAGCCATGGCCGGGTGGTCAGCCCTGGTCCCTATGTGCTGCTGGCTATAAGCGATACCGGCGAGGGTATGTCCCCTGAAATCCAGGCCCAGATCTTTGAGCCCTTCTTTACTACCAAGGACAAAGACAAGGGCACGGGGCTTGGACTCTCCACGGTCTATGGGATAATAAAACAAAGTTGCGGCTATATCTGGGTCTATAGTGAGCCCGGAGCAGGGACCACTTTCAAGATCTATCTGCCCCGGGTGGAAAAACATCCCAGCCAAGAGCAGAACCGCACAGAACAAAAAGAGGATCATTTGGGGACAGAGACTATTCTGGTTGTTGAAGATGATCAGGCAGTGAGAAATATAGCCTCCCAGAGCCTGCGTTTGTATGGGTACAGGGTACTCACTGCACCGGACGGGGATCAGGCCCTGGACATGTTACAGGAAGAGAATGGACAGATCGGCTTGGTCCTCACAGATGTGGTTATGCCTCAAATGGGAGGCAAGGAAATGGTCCAAGAACTCAAAAAAAATCAACCCAGACTCAAGGTGCTGTATATGTCCGGATATACAGCCAATTCAATAGTCCATCACGGCATCCTGGATCAAGGAGTGGCCTTTATCCAAAAGCCTTTTACTCCCAACAGCCTGGCCCGCAAGGTCAGGGAGGTCTTGGATTCCTCATATTGACATTTTATAAGAATATAAATTATTTAGCTTATTTGCAGCGTCTTTTTTTGTCCTATCTTATTGCATCCGCCTTGCAGTGGAGTTTTGTATGCCTTCCAATTTTGAGGATGAACTGCTTCGGCTTCAGAAAAGCCGGGAATTTCCCATTTCCATTATAACCTGTGATGTGGATGGATTGAAGCTGGCCAATGATGCCCTGGGACATCAACACGGGGATATGCTTTTGCAAATAAGTGCCCAAACCTTGCAGAGCTGTTTCCGGGAGTCAGACATCTTGGCTCGGGTGGGTGGAGATGAATTTGTGGCTCTTTTGCCCCAGACCGATTTTGCCGATGGAGAAAAGATCGTCCACCGCATCCGGTCCATGGTCCAAAAGTACAATCAAGCCCATCCAGGGTACTTGCCTCTGAGCCTGTCCATGGGTTGGCCACTGCCACCGACAAGAGGGCTCTGCTGGAAGAGACGTACAAGCTGGCCGATGATCGCATGTATCAGGATAAACTGCAGAACAAAGATCGGATCAGCTCCCTGATGGTTTCCACTTTTCGAAACTCTTTGCCTCAACACCATTTTCTGACCGCAAACAGTGCTCAGCAACTGGAAGACGCATGCTGTAAGCTGGGTCAAAAATCAGGTCTCTCATCACTCAAACTCTCCAATCTGGCTCTCTTGTCCCGGGTCTATGAGCTGGGGATGGTTGTCATCTCGGAAGATATTGTCCGCAAGCCCGGCCCTTTGACCTCTGATGAATGGGAGATGATATGCCAGCATCCCCGGAAGGGGTATCGTATTGCAACCGCCTGCAAGGATTTACAGCACGTAGCAGACTTCATTTTAAAACATCATGAGCAATGGGACGGTCAGGGTTATCCTCTCGGGCTGACCGGGGAAGAGATTCCCATCGAATGCCGTATCCTGGCCATAGTCTCCGCCTTTATGACCAAGAGCTCAATTTCTATTGGGCCAACAAGGCCTGCCGGGATTTTTTCGGACTTCCCATGTCCCAGATTCAAGGCCAACACTGTCATTCATTTTCATCAGATGTAAAAGGGGATCCGTAATAAAAATCACTCAGATGTCCACAACACTCCAGCCAGATATCTCTTAAGAACTCGACAGTCAAAAGGCTTACCCTGGAGGTGCCTTCCTCCAGCATGACCGCCAGCCCCAGGGCGGCAGCCTCCAGCATCATCCGGTCATTGCGGCCGTTGCCGATGCACACGCAATTATCTGCTCCCAGCTCCTGGATAAAGGCCAGCTTCTGCCCCACTTGGTCTTCTTGGCCCAGGATTTTTACTGAGCAGGCCCAGCCTTCCAAAGCGGCTTGGACTTTGCCGAAGGTGTCCGCAGTGATAATATGAACCTGAAGCTGAGTGGCGAGCTTTTCCACCCGTCTCCGAAGGCAGTTTTTCCCAACGTCCTTTGGCTCGATGAAGGATGTCTTTGCCCGCATGGGCGGCGAGGAATTTGGGATCCTGTTGCCGGAAACCGGACCGGAGAAAGCGGTGCAGACGGCAAAGCGCATCCGGAAGTTGGTACAGCAACTAAAGGTTACAGCAGAGAATGGGGCTACCATTCGATTTACGACCAGCTTGGGAGCCTCTTTAAAGGAGGATGATCAGGGTGTGGAGTCCTTGTGGCAACGAGCTGACCGGGCCTTGTATGCAGCCAAGGATGCTGGTCGGAATCGGGTTGAATATAAGGAGTAGGGAGTGAACTTCTCGCTGTCTAGAAGATGGACTACAGACCCTTATATCTTGCAAGGTTCATCTGTGGCCATTACCAGCGAGAGTTGAATGGCCACTTTCCGTGAAAAAGGTGGGAATCCTTGATCAAATCCTGTTCAAGCCTGGGCCCTTGACGGAAGAGTGGTGGGGACTGGTGCGCCAGCACTGCGAGATAGGCCACCGTATCGCCTCCTCTGTGCCCGAGCTGGAAGCCATAGCGGATCTTATCCTGATGCACCACGAGAGGTGGGATGGGCAGGGTTATCCCTTGGGACTGTCCGGTTGGGATATCCCTTTGGCCTGCCGGATCCTGGCCATTGCCGACGTCTATGACGTCATGACCAGCGACCGGCCCTATCGCCAGGCCATGTCCCGAGAGGAGGCGATTGCTGAGCTAAAACGCTGCACAAGGACTCAGTTCGACCCGGAATTGATGGACAAATTTCTAGCGATTACATCTTTCCAGGCATAGACGCAGTATGCTTGACTCGACAAATAAATTTATTTCAACTAATGTCCGACAAATGACAAGGCAGAATTCATCCAATATATATTGAGCGGCTTGTTATGAGGGATATTTTGACATGGAGCTTTTAATGTCCTCGCATTTCATGAGAAATCAATCTCAACTTTCGTTATTTACCCAGAGTCTTGAAGAATTTCAGGATATCTTTTGGAATGCTCCGGTAGGAATTTATAAATCTACCCCTGAAGGTCGATTCTTGGCCGCCAATCCGGTTTGGGCCCAAATGTGCGGTTATGAATCACCTCAGGATCTGATTGATTCTGTCACAGATATCGCGACCCAAATCTACTATGATCCACGAGACAGGGAGTCCTTCAAGCACTTGTTAAATAAGCAATGTGAAGTGGTCGATTATGAATACAGACTCCGGAGAATGGACGGGTGCGTCCTGTGGGTGGCTGAAAATGTCCGGGCTGTACGGGATGCAGAAGGTGAAATCACTTACTATCAGGGCTTTGCAACAGATATTAGCAAACGCAAACAAGCCGAAGCAGCAGTAAGGGAAAGTGAACAGCGATTTGCCAAGGCCTTTCGGGCCAGTCCGGCGCCCCAGGTCATTTCAGATATTGACACGGGCAGATTCATTGACGTCAATGACAGTTGGGCGGCGATGCTTGGCTATAGCAAAGATGAAATGATTGGGAGGACGTCAAAACAAGTGGGCATCTGGGACGATCCTCGTGCACGGGATAGGATTGTACAGAAATTGCAAACAAATGAGTATATTAAAGAAGAACCGATTGTTTATAGAACAAAACAGGGAAAAATTATTGAAGCCCTGTGGTCTGCTGAAAAAATTTCATTTGAAGGGCATGAAATGATGCTCTCCATGCTTTATGACGAGACGGAAAGGAAGCGGTCCGAAGAAGCCATGCGGCAAAAAACAAAAGAACAGGCAGTGCTCTTAGATTTCATTCCCACACAGCTCTGGTACTTATGTAATGTTGAGACTTATGGAGCTGTGAACCAGGCTCATGCTGACTTTCTGGGATATCTCAAAGAGGAAATCGAGTTTCAGTGCCTAGACCATTTCTTGCCTCAGGAAGAAGGAGAGATCTGCAAAAAAGGAAACGTGAAAGTTTACACAAGCAAGGAGCAGATCCAATCTGAAGAATGGGTGACCAGTGCTCACGGCGAACAAAGGCTTCTGGCCATAACCAAGACCCCAAAGCTGGATGATGATGGGAATGTGGAATATGTGGTCTGCAGCGGGATGGATATTACCGAGCAGCGGCAATATGAAAGTGAATTGAAATACTTAAGTATGCACGACCAGCTTACCGGATTATTCAACAGAGCCTATCTGGAGAATGAACTGGAGCGCTTGGGCAAAAGCAGAGACTATCCGATCACCATTATTTGCATCGACCTGGACGGACTTAAGCTGGTGAATGATACCCTGGGACATGATCACGGCGATAACCAGCTTCGAGTTTGCACCAACATCCTGCAGGATTCTTTTCGGGCCTCAGATATTGTGACCCGGGCCGGGGGTGATGAGTTTGTGATTCTTTTGCCCTGGACTGAACTTGAGGCCGGGGAACTGGCTGTACAGCAAATCCGATCCAGGATAGAGAGCTACAACCAAGAACATAAGGAACAAATCCCTTTAAGCCTTTCCATAGGTATAGCCTGTGCAGATGAGAGTCAAAAGGACCTGGTTGAGATTTTCAAGCAGGCCGATGATCTCATGTACCGGGACAAGCTCCACCGGGATGTGAATTCGCGTTCGCAGATAATGAAGGCCTTGATGACTGCCCTGGAAGAGCGGGATTTTATCACCAGCGGCCATGCCCACAGGCTGGAAACACTGTGTTCTCAACTGGGTCGCAAGGCCAATCTTTCGTCCTCCCAACTCTCAGATCTGAACCTGCTGGCTCAGGTGCACGACCTGGGCAAGGTGGGCATTCCGGACTCTATCCTGTTCAAGTCGGGGCCTTTGACTGTGGAGGAGTGGGAGATCATGCGCCAGCACCCGGAAAAAGGCTATCGCATTGCCCAGGCCACCACCGATCTGGCCGGGATCGCAGATCTGATCTTAAAGCATCATGAGCGCTGGGATGGAACAGGCTATCCCTTGGGCCTGGCCGGCGAGGATATTCCCATCGAGTGCCGCATTCTGGCCATTGTCGATTCCTTCGATGCTATGACCAATGATCGGCCTTATCGGAAGGCCATGCCGGCTGAGGAGGCTTTGGTCGAGCTGGAGAAATGTGCCGGGACCCAGTTTGATCCCCAGCTGGTCCAGGCATTTCTGGCGATAATGTCATTTGAGGAAAAATAGATGAGAGTGCAAATCTGACATATTTTTTGCTCCAAAGCGGGCAAAAAAGAAAATTTGGCCGGATTGATCATGAATGATATTGTTTTACTTCAACAGTTATGGTGAATTGCCTGAATGCTCACATACCTGTCATATCACTGAATTGTCGTAAATTTTTACTAAATTTAATTCCTGCGCCTTTATAAAGTCAAGCCAGGCTCTGTTCCCAGGTCAGGCGTTTGAGCTTGGGGAACAGCTTGTGAGTGACCAGCGGTTCAACACCGTACGGCTTCATGAGCTGACGCATGTAGTGGCTGACTGTGGTGATGGTTGAACTTTGATCTAATCGCGGCCAGTTGATGCGATCAAACGAGTAGGTATTGTTGGCGTTCCATAGCAGGTGGACTTTGTCACTGATGCCTTTATGTGCGAGAAGATCGCTGATGCGGCACAAAGCTTCAACCGTATGCCACTCCTCAGCCATGAGAACAACCTGCCTGCCCATGGCTACAATTGGACGGGCTATGGTATCTACGACATATTCTGGCACGGAAGCAGTAAAGTCGTTTCGCTTGCCTTCCTCCCCGTCATATACGCCGTAAGGGTGATATCGGCTGATCCACTGGCACCAGCGATACAGGTGCAAATTTTTGTCACTGCTGACACTGCAGCCTTCCAGCCAGGGATCGCCGATGAAAAAATGATGGGTTTCATATCCCTGTCTGGATAAGGCCTCAGAGAGCCTGCTGACTCGGACGCCGAGCCCTCCGGCCAGGGAGTAGCTGTCAGGACCTTCCAGGGAAAGAATGATAAAGACTGTGTTATCGGGACATAACGACTCTTGATCGGGATACGTCCTCTGAGTTTTTAAGCTTAACTTAGACATATATCAGGTCTTACCTTTTTGGGTTTTGAAAATTGTGTTTCAGAAGAAAAAAGTGGCTCATTGGAATTCAAGTTGTTTTCGTCAAAAAGATATTCATCCCGTGTGCTTTGTGCTATGGCTTGTATTTCAAGGAGTTTTTGAATAAACTCTTCTCTTTTTTGCGAACAGCAGTCCACTGTTTTATGGAGCCCCCCACAATAAAAACACCTTGTTTCTTTTTTTTGGTATTCTTTTTTCAAGTGGTCTATCAGATCTGCAATGAGTTGGATTGCGAGCTCCATGTCGTTCCTCCTTTTTTTGGTGGCCTCCTGTGAAGGGGTCTCAATGTTGAGTGCGAATGTTCAAGGGAGCCAAAAGAGTTATTCGGGTGCGTTGCCCGGGTTCAGATTCGATGTGCATTTTGCCCCCGAAATCGCGGAGACGTTCTTGTATGCTGAACAATCCTAAACCTTTACCTGCTGTATATTCTTCATTACTGATTTTTTTGGCAAAGCCGACGCCATGGTCCTCAACCTCCAGCTTGAGGATATTGTCCTCGCATGAAGTGGTCACAGAGGCCTGATTGACTCCGGCGTGCTTGACCACATTGAAGAGAAGCTCCCGCACCGCCTTGAACATTACAATTGCATGATCCTCATTCAGCTCATCACTGCCCCTGTGTCCGTCAAAAGAGAAATAAACTCCATACTGCTGACCCATGTTTTCACAGAGTTCTTCAATCGAGGCCCGCAGACCCAACTTGTACAAGGTAGAGGTGCTCAGTTCAAAGCTGAGCAGGTGAACCTTTTCATTGGCCGTATTGATGAGTTCCTGGATGTCATCGAGTATCTGCCCTTTTTGGACTGGGTCATCATTGTGGGGCAAAGTGGCCAGCTTGACACTGCAGGCAGACAGGAGCTGGGCCACATCATCATGGAGTCCGTCGGCAATACGCCGCTGTTCTTTGTCCTGGGCCGAAGCCAACTTGGCGGCCAGCTTCTGGAGTCTCTTTTGCTTTTTGACAATAAGTTGTTCGGTTTGCTTGCGGAAAGTGATATCCCGGGTAACCCCCTGGAATCCAAGCAGGACGTTGTTCTGGTCGTAGAGTGGAGTTATGTTCACTTCTGTGGGAATAACACTGCCGTCTTTATGGAATTGCTCCAGCTCCAGGGACAAGGCTTCATTAAGCCGGCCAGTCCTGGCTTGATGGTATTTCTCCATCAGTATTTCATATGTGGCAGGGGTCACCCTTTTTTCTATACTGACCTCATATGCTTCTTCCTGGCTGTATCCCAGGATTCGCTCAATCGACGGGCTGATATAGGTAAATTTTACGTCAGCATCAGTGCTCCAGATAATATCGGCCGTGTTTTCAGCCAGGAGGCGGTATTTTTTTTCCTGCTCAGACAAGGCCTTCTGGGCTTGTTTCAACTCTGTGATGTCCATGAGAGAGGCCACGCTTTTCCCGGTTCCGGGGATAATATCAACGGTCAGGGAGATACTCTTCACATTCCCTTTTCGATCCCGGAAATGATACTCGTATTCCTGGGGGACTCTTTGTGGATCGACCCGGCGGTGATCATGATACTTTTTCATCCAATGGAGCTCAGAAGCAAAAGCGACAAAGTCCTCCCAGCTCTTGCGCCCCTCGAGCTCATCTTTTTGATACCCGGAAAGGAGAGCAAATTTTCTGTTGGCCAGAGAAATGGTGCCATCCTGCTCAAGGATGACGGTGGCTGTACCTGTGTTTTCAAATATACTGCGGTAATTTCTTTCACTTTCATGCAGGGCCTGTTCAGACCGGTTGCGGTCGGTCACATCCAGGATCGCTCCAATCAGGCCACAGATACTGCCCTGACTGTCGGTATAGACAGCCTTATGAAAGATGACATCCCGTCGAGTGGAATCCGCTGCACAGAACTGAGAAGCATATACTTGTTCTTCTCCATGCTCGAAAAGCTCCCTGTCTTTGGCATAATAGATTTGGGCCAGTTCGTCCGGGTATACGTCAAAGACCGTTTTCCCGATTAAATCTGCCGCGGCAAATCCGAACAGGGTTTCAAAAGTTTTATTAAAACCCAGGTAACGACCCTGTCTGTCCTTATAGAAGACAGGAATCGGGATTGTTTCCAGCAATAATCTTTGGAAAGATTGGCTGTGATGAAAATTTTCCTCTCTGTAAATGGACGTATTTTCCAGGCTTGATCTGTGAAGTGCACCGGCTGTTTCGGCTGCAATTTCCTGAAACAAAGAATGGGCTTCCCCTGAAGTTGCAAAGAGCTTGGAAATGGACACGATCAAAAGACCATGGGTTTTTCCCTCGGGCCTCAGAGCGGCCGCCATTGCCGCCCGGTCGGAGAAGGTGTTGGCCAGCGGACAATCAGCGCAGCGAAAGCAGGGGTCGTAGATCACAATGAATCCCGAATGCCTCCGCACTCTGTGTTTGCAGTAAAAGGATTCTTTGCGAATGAGCTTTTCGGCCATGGGCAGAAAATCCTGGCCCCAGCCAGCCTCAGCCCAGGTAATCGGTTCGCCGGCAGCATCGAAGAGGGCAATCCAGGCATTCAGGTACGCGCCGGTCTCACAAAGCGTATCGCAAGTATTTTGGATCAATTGATCACGATCATTTTCCCTGGAATAAAGCCGATTCAGCTTACGGGCAGCCCGAGATGCCCGAGTGATATGTTCAAGCTCAGAGATCCGGAGTTCAAGCTGTTCATAGCTCGGCTTTGCTTCGGCCATCATCTGTTAACTCCATGAGGTGCAGTTTTCCCAATGCGCTACAGTCTGTGGTAATGGGCCATTGCCTTCCGGTCATTCACCGTGTTGGTTGTCAATGCTGTTTGTATAGCTTCCTCTAAGGCCTTCATTGTAAAGGGCTTATGCAGGAAGGCCTGGGGCTGCAGAGTGATTTTTTTGGGATGGGCCGGGTTTTCGTAGTATCCGCTGATCATGATGACCGGGATCTGGGAACCGGTTTTTCTGAGAGCCGACAAAACGTCCCAGCCGCTTTGCCCCGGCATGACCACATCTAAGAGTACCAAACCAATATCGTTTTGCTGATTATGAAACAATTCAGCGGCCTCAAAGCCATCCTTGGCGCATATGGCTTCATGTCCGAGCAGCTCAAGCATGGCTTTGATCAAAGTATTGACCATTTCATTGTCTTCCACCACCAGGACATGTAAGCCGCGGCCTGACGTTGTTTGTTTGGGGCCAAAGCTGTGACCGTGTTGCTCATATTTTGGCTTCGTCCTATTTTTCTGCTTGGCTCGCGGTGTCTGTAGCCTTTGTTCTTCCGTCCGAATATGAAAGAGGGGTTGATGTGAAATTTCGTTCATGGGTACCTCCTTGCAGTTGTGGAGCACAATGTCTCTTTTATAGCGGAAAATTTGAAAGGTGGACAATAGGCAAATTTCAAAAAGTTTGTAAGAAAAATTCTAGTATATGGTGGAGGCCCTGCTTCGGATAGGATGTGATGAGCTTGAACGATCCTGCGGACAGACTTTAGGGTGCGATGAGTCCATTGCGCAGGGCGTACCTGGCCAGGGCCACCGTAGAATCCAGACAGAGCTTGTCCATTATCTTGTGCCGGTGAGCCAGAACTGTTTTGGGGCTGATGCACAAGCGGTGTGAAATTTCTGAGGTGTTATGCCCTTCAGCAATGAGGATCAGGATTTCTGTTTCCCGTTTGGTCAGTGCTTTGGAGGAGGTTGAAGCACCGTCTTTTTTTCTTTGCACATTGTGTGTTACAAAGTCACTGGTGATGGAGGGGCTCAGAAAGGTCTGCCCTGAAGCCACGGCCCGAACTGCTGCAATGAGTTCCCGGGCTGCACTGGTTTTTACCAGATAGCCGGATGCCCCGGCCTCGAGCATGGAAGTAATAAGATGGGGTTCCCGGTGTACGGACAGGCAAAGGACTTGAATTTCCGGACGATGGTTTTTGAGCTCGCGGGTGGCATCCATGCCGTTTTGGTCCTGCATGCTGATGTCCATGATAACCACTTCTGGAAGCAGCTCCAGGGACTTGCGAATTGCCTCTGTCCCGCTGTCCGCCTCGGCCACAACCTCAATATCAGGCTGTTGCTGCAGCAGGACCCGCAATCCTTCCCGCAGTATTTTGTGATCGTCAGCCAAAAGAACTTGTATTTTCTTCATACACTACCTTTTCAAGCGGATCCAGAAATGCACCCATATTTGTCCATTTGGAAGACAGAGAAATAAATGCCCGGCAGGTTCAATAAATCGATGGTGCCAAAATGAAACAGGCTTCAATTTAGCATAAATGAAAAAAAAAATACAATTTTATTTTTATATTCAGAAGGGGATGCGTTGGGTATCAGAGAAGAGATAAGTCCAGGCAGAAGCAAGTCAGGAAAGACATAAATTTGACAGAATTAAGCACTTCTGTTCTTAAAAGTTGTCATTTTTTCCAGCTTTTATCAGATAATGAGCAAAATAATGACAGGTGGAGAAGAGAATATTGAGGGGCAGGCATGAAGCAAGATAGAATGCGGTGGAATGCAAAATTTGATGCCCAGCGGGACATGGGAGACACATCACAGTGGGTAAAGAGTATGTATAAGATGGCCCCCGGTCCCACGGTTTTGGATCTGGCGGCTGGGCAAGGTCGAAATGCAGTCTTTTTAGCCCGGCAAGGGTTCAAGGTCCTGGCCCTGGACCTGTCAGACAAAGCCGTGCACGGTCTCAAAGCCCAGAATCTCCCCGGGCTGGTTCCAGTCCAGGCCGATTTGGACACATTCCCCTTGCGTGGGGAGTGCTTCGATCTTATTGTCTGCTGCCTTTTTTTGGATCGCAGGCTCTTTCCGTATATAAAAGAGAGCTTGAAGCCTGGCGGCATATTGCTCTACGAGTCGGCCATGGAAAGTGATCAGCCCCTGATCAATCAGCCTGGAAATCGCGATTACCTCTTTCGGACCAATGAACTGCTGCATTCCTTTCTCAGCCTGCGCATCATTTCGTATCAAGAAGTTGTGTTCAGGGATGGAAAGGGTGGCGACGGTCAGAAGAGAGCCATAGCCCGGCTGGCAGCTCAGAAAGGATGGACTGGAGATGCGCCCCTGGTACGGAATTT
>JAWLEI010000078.1:3630-14871 GCA_041686195.1 Desulfovermiculus sp. | reverse complement strand
TGACCTAGGACCTTTAATGGGTGACCTCTGTCTTCTGTCTTCTGTCCTCTGTCATCTATCATCCAGACGTTTCGCATGAGGCATAAGCCCCAGCCCGACAGTGATCAGGACCATCAGGGCGTAGAAGCCGAACATGGCCTCCAGGCCGCTCAGGCCCAGGACCTGCCCGCCGGAAAAGACCAAAACAGCCACCCCGATGCCCAGACTGATCTGATACGCAAGGGAAAAGAGCATCCACTTGGTGGACAGGGTCTGAATCTTGATCCCGATAAATGTGGCCAGGCATGGAGGATACAGGGCCATGAACAGAATCAGGGCCAGGGCGTGCAGGGGGGTATAGTCATGCTCCTGCGCTTTCATCCTGGACTCCAGATTGCCGGAGCTGTCCTCATCTTGCTGGTAAATGGCCCCCAGGGTAGCCACCAGGGACTCCTTGGCCGCCAAGGCGCTCAAAAGGGAGACGTTGATCCGCCAGTTAAATCCTGCCCACTGGGTGACAGGTTCCATAGCCCGGCCGATCTGGCCCAGGAAGCTGGCATTTATCTGCTGGGAACGGATTTCCCGCCGCAGGGTCTTGCGCTCCCGGTCCAGGGCCTGCAGAGCCCGTCCGGCCTCTCTGGCTTCAGCCGGCTTTTTGCCCAGCTTGACTATCTGGAAGTAGTCCGAATTCTTGGCTTCAAATCTCTGGTTGAGCTGCTCCACTTCCTTCCGGCTGCCGACCTGCTTGCGGGCCTGCTTGTATTCATCCTGGAAGCGGAGCAGGCCCATCACAGCCGCTTGATCCGGAAACTGTCCAGCATATGGGGTGTCCTCCAAGGCGTGTCGAAAATCAGACACCGCTTCACTCCCCTGCTGCTCAAGCTCGACCTGCTGTTCATCGCTTAAGCCTGGAAAGCGGAGCAGGACAAAGACAATGACTGCCACAGCAGCCACAATAGTCACAATCTTGCGTACAAAGAGCCAGGTCCGCTCCAGGGCACGGCCCAGGACACCCTTCACCGTCGGCAGGTGATAGCTGGGCATCTCCATGATAAACGGTGCGGTTTCCCGGTTTTTAAGTATGGTCATGCTCAAGATCTTGGCCACCGGCAGGGCCATGAACAGGGTGATGGTGGAGATAAAGAACATGGCCAGGCCCTTGTGCCCCGAGAAGTAGGCGTTGACCAGCAGGATGTACAGGGGGAGCTTGGCCATGCAGTTCAGCATGGGGATGATCAAAATAGTGGCCAGCCTGGCCCGGTCGTCAGGAATGCCTTTGGTGGACATGACCGCAGGGACCGCGCACCCGCCCACATAGACCCCGCCCAGGACCATGGGCAGGGTGGACTGCCCGTGCAGGCCGAAGCGCTTGAACAGGCGGTCCATGAGAAAGGCCATTCTGGGCATGTAGCCCACATCCTCCAAAAAGGCGATCAGGGCGAAAAGGATCAGGAAGATGGGGATGTAGTTCAAAAGGGCGTTGACACTGTCCATGAACCACAGGCCCAGGCTGCGGAGCACGGGATCGAAGAGAAATTCTGACTGGGGCAGGACAGAGGCCACCAGGCCTTTGATCCATTCCAGGATGGGCCAGGTGTAGTCGGTCACCTTGTAGCCCTGGACTATGGACAGCTGATACAATAGATAGATGACCGCCACCAGGATGATCGGCCCCAGGAGTTTATGGCAGACAATGCTGTCGATGCGGTCCGTGAGCCTGGCCAGCCTGGTGCTCTGGGCTGAACATATTGCGTCGTAAATTTCTTTGGCCCGGTTGTAGCGGCACAGCCCTGTATGCTGCTGCACAGAATGAGCGTTGGCCTCGGCAAACTCCCGGCTCCTGGATTCGGCCTCGGACAGAAGCTCCTGGGCCTGATCAGCATGCTCTTCCAGCCAGCTCCTGGCCTGGGGATCTCCTTCCAGAAGCTTGAGAGCCAGCCAGCGGGAAGTGGCCGGGGAGGCGACCCTGGATTGTTCCAGGCTGGAGCCAAGAGCCAGGATGTCCTTCTCCAAAGGGCCATAGTCCACAGGATTTGCAGCAATAGATGCTTTTCCCTGCACACTCTGGTGGATAGCCTCCTGCAACTCATGTTTGCCCTGCCCGGAAGAGCCTACGGTAGGTATGACCGGCACCTGCAGTATGCTTTCCAGGGCTGAGAGATCAAGCTGTATGTTGGCCCGCCTGGCCACGTCCATTTTGTTCACCGCAGCCAGAACCGGCCGGCCCATCTCCATGACCTGGAGCAGAAAGGCCAGATGCCTGGTCAGATTGGAGGCGTCCAGCACTCCTACCACCAGATCCGGCTCCTGGGAAAAGAGAAAATCCCGGCTCACCCTCTCTTCCAGGGAATAGGAGGTCAGGGCGTAGGTCCCGGGAAGATCGACGACTTCATAGCTCTGGCTGTGAGCCGTGAAGATGCCGGTCTTTTTCTCCACCGTGACCCCGGGATAGTTGGCCACGTGCTGCCGGGCTCCGGTGAGCTTGTTAAATACCGTGGACTTGCCGCAGTTGGGCTGACCGGCCAGAGCAACCACCGCACGCTTGGATCTCATGCCCGGACCTCCACCTGGGCGGCCTCCTCCCGGCGCAGGCTGACCAGGGTATTGCCCACCTCGACCTCAACCGGGTCTTTCAGCGGTGCATTGCGCAGCACTTTGACGCTTTGTCCTGGGAGCAGACCGAGATCAAAAAGACGTTGTCCCAGGCCGCTGGCGGCTGATATTGCGGTAATGGTGCAACTGTTGCCGGGCAGGATGTGCCTTAAGGTCGTAGACATCTCTTTGTTTCTCCAGGATTGTTTGTTTTGTATGGAAAAAATTTACGTAACTCTTTACTCTCTGGTTTATAAGACAGGCCTCCCCCCCTGAGCCATGGGACTGCCACGGGTGCCCTGTTCATGCACCGGGGCAGGAGCGTCTGGAATTGGCACCCGAAGGACCCGCTGCCCCAGCGGGAGGCCATATATGGAGGCTTCCTTGTGTCTGTGGCTTCGCAGGCATGCGAGGCTTTAGATCAGCAAAATTAGATTGTTCTAACTCGGGAAGCAAACAAAAAGGCAATTTGAATTGCCTTTTTGTGATGCGAGCATTTTTAGCTTGTGACGAAATGTTTTGTCAAGAAAAAATTTGGGGCTCCAAACTTTTTTTCATCTGCTGTTTTTTTTCGCCCAAGGCTTACGTGCCTGTCAGCTGCAGACACAACCCCTGATATGCCCGGCCATGCCTCGGCCCAGACCGATGCGCGAGCCCTGTACAGAGATCACCACCGGTCCGCGGCCGGAATTGCTGATCACAGTAAGAATAACCCCTGGTACCAGACCCATCCCGTACAGCTTGCAGCACAGCCCACGGCCCTCTTTGACCCGGGCAATGCGAAAGGTCTGGCCGGGATCGACTTGGGCCAGGCATTTTTCTTCATCATCTGCCCCGGTTGTGGGGGAGGAAGCCGAAAGCCCGCTGCAACTCGCTCGGCGCAGAAGCGATCTCCATCCTCCGGGGGCATCCTTAGCTTGAAACATTGCTGACCTCCGCAGGTATTTGGGACTGCCTGTGCATGGTCAGTGCAATGTCCAGCCGTTCATGAACTCATTGACCATGCCTAAAGAAATCCAAAACAAAGTTAGAGTTCTCTTTTGCGAAAAGTCAATCTATGGCCTGAATTTGGTGCTGTCAAGAAAAAATTTGGATCACCAAACATTTTCTTTGCTATGTTTGCCCTCGCATCTACATCAGGTAATCAGGTGTGCTTTCTGCGCCTTCCGGCCAGAAATGGCCCGAACTGTCCATCAGGCCCTGACGCAAAGTGCCCTGGTAGGTCTGAGCGATCTGTATGGAGGCCTGAATACACTTTTCGCGCACATGTGGATCGTTGTTGCCATCCAGGTGGAAGGTCATCTTCCGGCCATTGGCGAACCGGGCGTATCCGTTGCCGTACGTCCGCCAATTTTCGTCTGTATACAATATGGCCAAATAATAGATATCCTGCGTATGGACAATAAATGCCTCCGCAGAATAATCCGGGTGCTCGTCATGCTCAGCCTGGCTTGTAGTCATGGTCTGGTCTTGAGCCGGGCTGGTCATTGCTCCCCTATCCTGCATAATATTTTCTCCCCAAAGTTTTATCGTGTTTTATAGAGGGCTGGTCCATTGTCGGGTCCATATGTGTCCACCCGGTCAGTCTCAATGGACTCAGCCAATGCCATGCGCTTAAAGTTTCTTTTTGCCCATTTGTGCATGGCATTTTTCAAGGCCGGGTCGTGAAATAAAATAAATTCTCCCAGGCAGTTCAGATCCTGCTGGATTCTCCAGTACAGATACATACGTTCCTCCAAGTTTGTTTGGCTTGGGGCCGAAAAAGAGACTCCGGCCAAAATAAAAAATCCCGGACCGATAAACATCGATCCGGGATTTCCCTTTTTATCCGCAGATACGCTTTAGGGGCAACCGTGTCCTCGCAGTTCCCCTCACTCATGCTCAGGCAGGTCTTCTGACTTCCGGATCATCCTACTTGCCCGGTTGAATGCGATGTAATCGCCCTGCCTTTGGCAGGACTCAACTGGGCTTGCCGCGCCTTCCCCTCAACCCAACATTATGAGAGTGGCATTATTGCGGCGTTCGTCCCCGGTCACAGCGGCGGGCCCGTCCCTGATTTACACAGGGTTCCCTTTTACGCTCTGTTACGAGCACCTCAGCATTGTCTCATTGACCGCAAAAAGCTGTCCGCTTTTTGGCTGACAAAGATCTCCGGTAGTTATGCTACCAACATTCCCTTCATCAGGTATTGATCATAAAGGCCGCTTCCTGAAAATGTCAAGAACATGAAACCAATTCCTCAAAAGAAGTCTTTTCAAAAGTACTTTTTTTCTTGAATCATTCTCAATGAGTTGCACAATATAATAAATAGTGTTACGCGATAGCCGAACTTGTACCGCAAAGAGCTCTCTCGTCCCTTTGTCCGGAAGGAGAGAGCTGAATTTATCCAGGCAGATCAGGCAGATCAACCTTTTTCTTAATGAATTGATGCCACGTACTGGAGGGAAGCATGGATCAAAGACGTGGGGACCAAAAAGTTCAAGGGCCAAAGGCAAACTCCTGGCAATGCAGAACAGTGTATTCTCTCTGGCTGGGCGTTTTCATGTGTGCAGTGCTCTTCATCTGCCCGCAGTCCGCACACACCGAGGACGAGGATGGGGGCCAAGATGCCGTGACCAGCCTGGAAGAGATCACCGTGACCTCGGACAGAATCATCCTTCCCACCCGCCAGGCTGACGAGACCGTGTATACCGGCACCGAGATCACCACCAAGGGCCTGGAGGCCCAGGGAACCAAGGCTCAGACCAGTGTGTACCAAGGCATGAAGGTGTTGCCCGGGGTGAATGTGGAAAGTGCCGATCAGTCCGGGCTGGGGGCGGAGCAGCGAAATGTGAGGGTCCGCGGAGTGAAAGGGTACTTTGGGGCCATGACTGTGGAAGGGGTCCCCAATTACGGAGGCAACCCCATCGGTCCCCGGGACTACCTGTATGACATGGAGAACTTTGAGTCCATGTCCGTATATAAGGGTGCTGTCCCAGGGGACATCGGTACCGGAGTGGGTTCCAGGGGTGGAGCCGTCGTCTTAAAGCCCTTGTGGCCAAAAGAGGACTTCGGGGTCAAGCTGTCTCAGAATGTGGGCTCGGATTCATATCACCGCAGTTTTGTGCGCCTGGATTCAGGGTCCCTGCCCGGCACCGGAACCAGACTGTCTGCTTCCTACTCATACGCAGAGGCGGACAAGTGGAAGGGGCCGGGGGAGATCGGTCCCAGAAACAATGCCAACCTCGCCTTGACCCAGAAGTTCGGGGATATGGTGGATGCCAAGCTGTTGTTTAATTATAATGACTTGGACCAGGATCTGTATCGGGCTCTGAATATTGATCAGGCCCAGGATCTCTCCACGTTTCATGATTTTGATTACAGATCCCGGCTGACCGGAGATCCGGATCAGGACATAGACTACTTTAAATACAATCAGGGAAGCTATGAAAATACGGATATGCTGGGGATCGTCAACATTCGGCCCACAGATGGACTGCGACTGACGTTTAAGCCCTACCTGTCCAGGGAGGACTCTGAAATATATGAGGGTGTACCAGCCCAGGGGCAGAAGGGGGCCAAAGTCCAGAAGCGGAAACGGAAGATTGACCGCGAGGGAACCATTTCCGAGCTGGCCCTGGAAAAGTGGGGAGTACAGTCCGTTGTGGGCTACCTGTTTGAACGATCAGATATGGACATCTCCTCCCAGAACTATGCCATCACCCCTGACAGCCTTGCCTACCGCGGATACGGCATCATGGCCAGTCCCAGCGGGGACAGCTATGTACACAGCCCCTATGCCAAGCTCTCCGGCAGCCTAGGAAAGCTCGACTGGCAGGCCGGGCTGAAGTATTTTTATTACGACGAGACCTCGAGCAAGGGATATGTCACCGATCCATCAGACTACTCCCTGGAAAGAGCCCAAGACCTGGACCGGGAATCACGCAGCTACGACGTGTTGCTGCCTACGGCCGGACTCGGATACCGGGCCTCGGACAGTGTTTACTTCTATGCCAGCTATGGCAAAAATTTCATTCGGCCCTATGCCTATATGCCTATTGTCGGCCTGTACAACAATAATCGAGACACCTTTCAGCAAAACGGAATAACACTCAACGATTTATTTGATGGCTACGACATAGAAGAGTCGGACAACTTTGATCTCGGGATGCGCTATTCCTCTTCCTGGTGCGAGATAGCACCTACGGTCTTTTATGCCGAGCACACCAACCTGCTGACCCCGGTATACGATCCCCGCGTGGATCTGACCTATAATCAGAATGTTGGGGAGGCCGCGAGCTATGGACTGGACCTGGAAACCAGCTTTTTCCTCCACGACAATCTGACCTTGTTTATAAATCCCACCTATACCCTCATGGAGTACGACGAGGACATCACTTTCCAGGGAAAAACGCTGGATACCAAGGGCAACCAGGTCGTCGACACGCCTGAGTTCATGGTTCGAAGCGGGCTTATATTTAACTGGAAGAATCTGGAAATCATTCCTTCAATCCGGTATACCGGCAGACGCTACGGGGATATAGAGCACCAGGAAAGGATCGACTCCTATACAGTTGTGGACTTAGCCGCCAAGTACACAATGCCCAGGGTGTGGGGGGACAAGGATCTCAAGCTGGGCCTGGAGCTGAATAATATCCTGGATGAGGAGTACATCTCCAGCATCACGGCCATGGACTACAACCGGGGAGGAGCTGCCAGCTATTACGCAGGAGCGCCATTTTCAGCTGTTGTCTCGGCATCTGTGGACTTTTAGAGGAAGTGTCTATTGATGTATCCTCGGTCTCCAGATAATGGAGCACTTCACTTAGTATGAAAATAATGCTCTAACATCCTGTTTTTTTTTGAAAGCATTGTTTTCATGCTTCGTTGTGTCTGTGCTTTGGCAGGCATGTGGGTTAGTATCTGCAGGCCAGGCAGGAATCAGTGCCCGGGGTGGTTTGGCACCTGAGGCCCAAGACTTGGGTTTTCCAGATCGAATATCGGTTCCAGCAACTTTTCTCATTACATGCCCGTACCTCCCCTTGTACGCATAACCACTTCTCGATCTTCTCTGACCATGTCCGCCAGCATGCGGCCTTGATCAAAGGTAATGTGCATGTCCTCCCACCTGGGACGACTGAGGGTTTTCTGCACCAACAGGCCGTCGTCATCGAACCACCTGGGGAGCAGACCGCCGAAAAAGTAGCCCTGGGTGCGCAAAAAATCCACGGTCCGCCCCACACCGGGATCTGTCAGTTTGAGCCAAATCTGAAAGACTTCCGCTCCCTGATCCTGAGCTTCTTTTTCTTTGCGCCCCAAGAGTTCCTGAAATTCTGTGCCCACACGGTGAACAGCCGTACGCACAACCTGGGCAAAAGAAAATATTTGGGAACTAAGATGTGTTTTCCCTTCCGGGTTAAAGTCTGGATCTGCCGGGACCTGATCTCTCTCTGCCGGCAAATGACTGTACAAGGTCTGCAAGTAGTCCTTATATGCTGCAGGGAGTAGAACCGAATGCGGCCTGGGATTGAGGACCAAAAAATCCATCAAGGTGCTCACCCGCCCGGTTGCCGACCGTTCTTTGGTGTAGGCGGCCGCGGGCATCAGGTCCACTTCCAGGGCAAAGCTGTGCCAGCCTTGGGAGCGGCACATTTTCTGGGAGAAATCGTGATTCAGGACTGGCTCACCCCAGATGGCGGCTGCCTGGATCTCTTCCTTGGCCAAGCGTTGACCGTGGGCCACCAGGTGGACAAAAATATTTCCCTGTCGGTAGGCCCTGTGCACCACTCCAGACCCGCTTTCAAAGACCTGCATGGAGGGGGCGCTGTGAAAAAGGGCATTGTGCCCCACAATATTACCATTTTCAGTTCGGGCAACAGAGGATATCACCCGACCGGCCTCGTTCTCCCGGATCAGCTCCTCAGGCCGGACATAGGTTTTGATAGGATAGTCCTCACCGTACACCGAACGAAACAGGCTGCAGACGCCTTCAGAGTCCTCAGGGCGGAAAGAATCGATTTCCCAGGACTGTCCGGGTTGAATATCGTTGTCATGCATAACAATTCCCTCTTACTGCAATGAATAATTAAGGTAACCTGCTTACTCCCGCACCATCCTGCCCAGATAGACCATGATGCTCGCCGCAGCCAGGGCCAGGGCAGCCGCTGAGGAGTAAAGCATTTCAAAGGACGCATGGTCCAGAATAAGTCCCCCGGCAATGGGCCCTAAAAAAAAGCCAGCTTGATACATTTGCAATCCCAGATTGGTATTCAAGGCCCGGAACTCTGGCCTGGACCAGTCGAACATCAGGCCGTTGAACACAGGCATGGCCACGCCCCAGCCCAGTCCCAGAATAAGGGCTAAAAGATAAAAGTCGGCCTGGGAAGATACCTGCCCCAGGAGGATATATGCCCCGGTCAGGACAAGCATGGTTACAGCCAAAAGCGGTGTCTTGGGCCACTGATCGAATCGACGCCCGGCAAACAGGCGAACCCCGATCTCGCAGATCGTGGTCAGGGTAAAGAAGACGCCTACCCCGACCAAGCCATGGGCTTTTGCCATTCCGGCCACGAAAAAGAAAACCAGGGCCACCCCGGAATATAAGCTGAGCATGGCCAGCAAAAGCCCCCAAAGCCGGAAATCGGCCAGATTCTGTTTGATCTGGTCCCAAGATGCTCGGGTCTGGCCAGGATCTGTTTTCGTGCGGCTTTGTTTTCCGATTTTGGCCATGAAGGGAAAAAGCAAGGCGGTGAACAGGGCAAAAGCAGCCAGCACGTTGGGAAAGCCGTGAAATACAGAATCCAGCCAGGGCCAGAGTGGAGGCACAATTGTATTGGGCAGCATGATGACGATGGAAAAGATTCCGAAAAGCTGACTGCTTCGTCCTTCGGGGATGCGGACAACGATCAGAGCCATAAGGGCCGTGCCCATGAAAACAAAAGACAGGCCATGCACACTGCGGACCAGAAGGAGGCTCCAAAAGCCATCCACCCATCCATAGGCCAACAAAGAGGCAATGACCAGAGCGGTCCCCGAATGCACATATTTGCGGGCATTACTATCTGCAATCAATGGGCTGACCAAAGGGCGAACCAGAAGAGAGGCAGCGGAAAAGGCCCCGATCAACAGACCAAAGCGTCCGGGATCAATAGGCAGGGTGTGCAGGTAAGGATAGAACTGAAAAAAGACGGAAATATTGGCATAGGCCAGAAAACTGGCCCCCATCAACAGGATCAGCTCCCGGGACCAAAGCCCTTGCTCTCTGCCGCAGGGGGATGCTTCCATAGTCACGAATCCGACCTAATTCAGCTTTGCTTCCGGCAAATCTGATATATTTTTTGCCCCAAAGCGGGCAAAAAATATAATTTAATATCTCGTTTCATGCGAGGCATCCTGGACCAGACGCAGGACAAGATTGTGGGCCAACTGCCGGCGATAATGGGCAGAGGCCCTTTGATCGTCGATGGGGGAAATCTCTTCCTCAATCATATCAGCCAAGCTGTTCAGGGTTTGGGCATTCAAAGGTTTTCCCAGGGTCTTTTTGTGTATGGCTTTTGAGCATATAATCCTAGGACCCAGGCTGCCCCAGGCCAGCCGGATGTCCTGAATGCAGCCGTCCGGAGCTGTTTTGATCAATGCGGCCAGGCTGGCCAGGCTGCAGGTCATGGCCTGACGGCTGCCTACTTTCTCAAAGTGATGGATATCCCAGTCCCCAGACTTGGAGGCCTGCACCCCCAGGATCAGCTCCCCGGGCTGCAGGGCCGTATGCCCCGGGCCGAGGATAAAGTCCTGGATATCCAGACTCCGCTTTCCGGTGGCGGAAGCCAGATGCACTTCGGCTTGCAGGCAATATAAAGGGGGGAGGGTGTCTCCGGCCGGAGAGGCTGTGCCCAGATTGCCTCCCAGAGTGCCGGCGTGGCGGATGGGGGGAGAGCCAAGGACAGCCACGGCCTGAGGCAAAATCGGCCAGTGCTGCGCAATAATTGGTTCCTCCAAAATCTGGGCATGGGTCAGGCCCGCACCCACGAACAGAGTTTCACCGCAGTCCTGCACCACTTGCAGCTCAGGGAGGCGTTCCAGGCAGATATAGGCCGGCGGTGTCCGGCCCGCTTCCTTGAGCCGGACCAGGACATCGGTTCCCCCGTGATATATGGCCGCATCAGGATGGGAACCATGCACATCCCAGAATTCAGGAAGGCTTTGAGGAAGAAAAACCTCAGTACCCACGGCCAAAATCCTGGTCTGTTGTGCATGCCGCGTCCACGGCGTCCACGATCTTTTGATATCCGGTGCAGCGGCAGATGTTCCCGGCCAATCCAGCCCTTATCTCCTGCCTGGCTGGATGTGGATTGCGCTGCAAAAGGTCGCAGGCGGCCAGGACCATTCCCGGGGTGCAGTATCCGCACTGGACCGCCCCGTGCCGAACAAAGGCTACCTGGAGGGGGTGCAGCTTTTCAGATGTGGACAATCCTTCCAGGGTCAGAATCCGTCGTCCCTGCAGCTGGGCGGCCAGCATGAGGCAGGACAGCCGGCTTTGCCCGTCCACCAGGATGGTGCAGCCGCCGCATTCGCCCAGTCCGCAGCATTCCTTGACGCTGGTCAGCCCCAGGTTTTCCCGCAGCACCCGGACCACTGGACGATCAGCCGGGACATCCAGGCTCATCTGTTGTTCATTGAGGGTGAATTCTATGT
>JAWLEI010000078.1:0-3530 GCA_041686195.1 Desulfovermiculus sp. | reverse complement strand
CGCTGGTCAGCCCCAGGTTTTCCCGCAGCACCCGGACCACTGGACGATCAGCCGGGACATCCAGGCTCATCTGTTGTTCATTGAGGGTGAATTCTATGTTCAGCTTAATCCTTCCTTGTGCTGCCTTTGAGGGCACCAAGCACCCGTTCCGGAGTGAAGGGAGGTCGGTCCGGGCGTGCTCCGCAGGCATCGGTCAAGGCGTTGGCCACAGCCGGCAGGACCGCATCTACCGGTATTTCGCCCACCCCCTTCATGCCGAAGGGGCCGCTTTCTTCGTGAATCTGTACGGCTTGGGAGTAGATGTCCGGGATATCCAGGGACATAGGCAGGACATAGGCCCCAAAACCCGGACATCGGGTGCGGCCGTTTTGCACTGCATAGTCTTCAAACAAAGCGTAGCCCAGACCTTGGGCCACCCCACCCTGGATCTGCTGGTGGAACAGCTGGGGATTGATTATCCGTCCGGCTTCGGTCACGGCCAGATAGTTCAGGACCTGGACCTGGCCGGTCAGCTCGTCCACCTCCAGAAAGGCCACATGCACGGCGTGGGAAAACACGCTATGGGGCAGACCCAGGGCGTTTTTGGTCTCCATGTCCAACACGTCGGGAGGTTGGGGGGCCTGCCAATGGCTGTGGCTGATCCGTTCCGCCGGATTCAGCTTCCTGCTCAGAGCGGACAGGGACATTTCCCGGCCTGAACGCAGGTGCCGAATGCCATCGGGGATGAGAACAAAATCCTCAGACCGGCCTCCCAGGGACATGACCGCCGCTTTTTCCCGCAGTCTTTTATGCATGGCCCGGGCAGCCTCAACCAAGGCCCGGCCGTAGGTATAGGTCGTCCGGCTGGCTGCAGAGGAACAGCAGGGCGGGGTGAGGTCGGTATCCGGCAGAACCAGCTGCATGGTTCCCGGGTCCTGGTTCAAGATTTCCGCCGCTATTTGGGCATAGGTTGCGGCATTGCCCTGGCCCATGTCCGTCACGCCCACATCCACCCGGAAAGCGCCCTGTTCGGTCAATTCGATCTTGGCTGTGGCGTAGTCGGCCACTTTGGGTCCGTAGCCCATTCCGTGCCAGGCGCAGGACAGACCCACTCCGCGGCGCTTGAACCTCCCGGCCAGTTCCCGCCAGCTGTTCCGCTCCCGCCACAGGGGATGCTCAGCTGTCCTGTCCAGACAGGCACTTATGCCTACTGAATGGTTCACGGTATTGCCCAAAGGGGCTTTCTCCCCCTTGTGCAGGACATTGATCCGTCGCAGATGCAGAGGGTCCATATCCAGCCGCTTGGCCAGGATGTCCATGCACTGCTCCATGCCGGCGGCGGCCTGGGGTGCTCCAAAACCGCGGAACGGTCCGCCGGGAGGATTATGGGTATACACGCACCGTCCGTGGATATGCACATGAGGAATGCGGTACGGACCTCCGGCGTGTTCCACACACATGGACAGGACTTCCCCGTTCAAATGCGAATACGCACCGCCGTCCAGCACGATCCGGCAGTCCAGGGCAGCCAGACGTCCGTCTTCTTCAGCTCCCAGGCGATAGGTCAGAGTCCCGGGCATGCGTTTGGTCCCGGCCAGAAAGCTCTCGGAGCGGGGCCAGTGCATCTTCACCGGCCGGCCATTGGTCTGCCGGGCAGCCAGGACCAGGTAGGGATGGACGTTCAACCCATCTTTGCCCCCGAAGCCGCCGCCCAGGAAAGGGGCCGTGATGCGCAGATCCTGGAAATCGATCTCCAGGGCTTCGCTCAGCTCCAAGCGGTCGCGGTGCGGGGATTGGGTAGAGACGGTCAGGGTTATCCGGCCGTCTGCTTCCTGTCTGGCCCAGCCGGCCTCGGTTTCCAGAAAGGCGTGCTCCTGGCGGGGCAGACTCACAGTATGTCCGATACAGAGGGGATAGCGGGCAAAGTCTTTGGCTCCGTCGCCTTTGCGGGCGGTGATTTCGGCGATGACATTGTCCGCAGCCTGGGCATGGACCAAGACAGCCCCGTCAGCAAGGGCGGCCTGCGGATCATACACCCCGGGCAGCTCCTCCAGTTCAAGATCAATGCTCTCCAGGGCCTGGTCCAGGGCCTTCCGGGTCTCGGCCACCACCAGGGCCACAGGATCTCCCTGGCGTCGGATTATGTCCTGAACCAGAATGGGCTGGTCCTTGTGAATGAGTCCTGTAGCATTCGATCCCGGGACATCCTCGGCAGTCAATACAGCCAGCACTCCGGTGAGTTGCCTGGCTTTGGATGTGTCCAGGGATGTGATCCGGGCATGAGGAAGCTGGGACCTCTTCAAACCGGCCCAGGCCATGTTCGGGGCATAGAAATCAGCGGCATAGGTTTCCCGACCAGAGACCTTGGTCCAAGCGTCGGGCCGGGTTGCATCCGTGCCAATGGGTGAAGTGCAAGGTGTTTGGTCCATCAACCCCGCTCCCTGCCTTTGTCTGGACCATTTTGTTCCAGAATACGGCCCAGGTGCCGGGTACAGGCCTGCAAGGCCTCGGGGTGGGAAATGGTGATCCGGATCCAGTTGGGAAACCGGAAGCCGGTCATGGTCCGGACCATGACTCCCTTGGCCATGAGCTTTTGGTAGACATAGACGTCGCTGATCGGCAGCTTGGCCATGACGAAATTGCCCTGGCCGGAAACCACCTCCAGACCGAGAGCAGACAGCTCCCCTTCCAAAAATTCTTTGCCCTGGGCCACCATGTCCCTGCTTCGGGAAAGATGTCCGGCATCGTCGTTCAGAGCGGCCAAAGCGGCCTGCTGAGCAACTGAGTTTACTGAATAGACCACTACCGTCCTGCGCACCTCTTGCACGAGCTCTTTGCTGCCAACCAGATAGCCGATGCGTAAACCAGCCAAGCCATACATCTTGGAAAAGGTACGGAAGACCACCAAGTTGGGGTAGCGCTCGATGAGCCTGATAGAGTCCGGATAATCCCGGGCGGTGCAAAACTCAAAATAGGCCTCGTCCACAACCACTATCCACCGGCCGTTCACCTGATCCAGGAAGGACTCCAGCTTCTCCTGACTCCAGTAGGTCCCGGTGGGATTATTGGGATTGCATATAAAAATGATCTTGGTCCGCGCATTGACCTGGCCCAGAAGGCCCTGCTGGTCGAAGCTGTAATCGCGTAAGGGGACCAGCCGGGCTTCGAATCCGGAAAACTCGGCCAACCACTCGTATACGGCAAAGGTTTTATCCGCAGTGACGATGTTGTCCCCTTCCCGGCAAAAGGCCTTGATGACAAAGGCAATAACCTCATTGGCCCCGTTGCCCACAATGACTTGCTCCGGCGATACCTGCAGGTGGCGGGCGAGCTCGTTGCACAGGTGAAAGGAATCTCCGCTGGGGTAGATCGAGGCTGAGGGAGGAGGAAACTTCCTGACCACCTCTGCCGCACTCGGTGGAGGCCCCAGGGGATTTTCATTGTTGTTCATACGGTACAGGGTGTCACAGCCATAGAACCGCTTGAGCACATCATCCGGCCGGCTGGGCACATAGGGCTCGAACCGCTTGACGAAATCCGGGACCAAAGAG
>JAWLEI010000077.1:8630-14972 GCA_041686195.1 Desulfovermiculus sp. | reverse complement strand
GCAATCTAGGGTAAAGTCATTCTATCTGCTCTGAATTCTGGTCCCGGATCGGTATCCGGGACCTAAATCCAGACTGAAAATGTAAGAGCTGGACCCCGGCCTACGCCGGGGTGACGGACAAAGAAAGATCTCTGTCCTCTGTCCTCTGACCTCTGATCTCTGTCCTCTGATCTCTGATCTCTGATCTCTGATCTCTGTCTTCTACACTCTGATCAACATGGCATCCCCCTGGGCCAGGCCGGAGCATATCCCGCACACTCCCAGGCCGCCCCCCCGGCGCCCCAGCTCATAGGCCAGGGTCATTACGATCCGGGCCCCGGTAGCTCCTATGGGATGGCCGTAGGCAATAGCGCTGCCGTTCACATTCACCTTGGCCTTCATCTCTTCGTCGCTTAAGCCCAGGATGCTCCGGGCGCTGATCAGGGCCACGGCGGCAAAGGCTTCGTTGATCTCAATCAGGTCCACGTCGTGGATGTTTAAGTTGTTCTGGTCCAGGACCTTCTTTATGCTCAGGCCTGGAACCGTAGCGATGTCCTTGGTCGGCTGGGAGACCTCGGCATAGTCCACAATGGAGAACAAAGGTTCAAGCCCCAGCTCCTCGGCCTTGGCCCGGCTCATGAGCAGGCATACGTCTCCCCCGTCGTTCACTCCCGGGGCATTGCCCGCAGTCACACTCCCCGGACCCCCGGTCACCGCGCTGGTGTGCCCGAAGACCGGGGGCAGCTTGGCCAGGCCCTCCAGGCTGGTATCCGGCCGGGGCTGCTCGTCAGTATCCATGACCTCCTGCTTCTTGCCCTTGCCGACCTGAACCGGAAAGTTCTCCTCTTCCAGACGGCCTTCAGCTATAGCTCTGGCTGCGGACTGCTGGGAATGCAGGGCCCAGGCGTCGTTCTCTTCCCGGGTAAAACCGAACTCGTCGCTGGTCTCTGAGCCGTGCAGGGCCATATGCCGCTGATAGAAGGGATCCCACAGCCCGTCATAGACCATGAGATCATAAGCCGGGGCAGTGGGCAGGCCCATCTTCTTTCCTTCCCGCATCTCCGGCAGGCTGTACGGGCAGTTGGACATGGACTCCTGACCCCCGGCGATGACGATCTCCGCCCGGCCCAGCTGAATCATCTGGGCTCCCAGGTCCACGGTCTTGATCCCGGAGGAGCAGACCTTGTTCACTGTGATACAGGGCACGCTTTCCGGCAGCCCGGCCAGAATGGAAGCCTGGCGGCCCGGCACCTGGCCACAGCCGGCCGGGACCACCTGGCCCATAATCACGTAATCCACATCCTGGCCAGAGACCTTGCCCTCCACCCGGCGCAGGACCTCCTGGATGGCCAGGGCTCCCAGCTGAGGAGCGTCGTAGCCGGACAGCCTGCCCCCCAGACGTCCATACGGAGTCCGGCAGGCCTGAACTACGACCACGTCCCGGTGCTTGGCATACTGGTTATCCATTTTGCGGCCCTGAGTAGAAAAATCAGGACTGCGCTGACCGAAGCCGGAGACAGGAGCATCCTTATAGATATCCTTTCGAGTCCGGGTAAGAAATTGCACTTTTTTACTCATACTTGGCTCATTATATACTTTTTATTCTTCATGAATAATTATCATCTTCCTTAGACCTTAGTGTAATTGACTCTTAACAGCTTCATACATTCAGATCAATCCTTTTTTAAAAAATTACCATAAAAAAACTTCCTTACAGAACTGACCAAAGCTGCCCAGGTCCTCACAGACATGGATTCCACCTGCCCGCATGGCTTCAATCTTGCCCTGAGCTGTTCCGCTTTTGCCGCTGATAATCGCCCCGGCGTGCCCCATGCGCCGGCCCGGAGGAGCAGTCAGTCCGGCGATAAATCCGACCACCGGCTTGGTCACATGGCTTTGTACGTACTCAGCGGCCCGTTCTTCGGCATCACCGCCAATCTCACCAACCATAACAATGCCCTTGGTCTCTGGATCCTGTTCAAAGGCCTGCAGGCAATCAATAAAATTGGTTCCGTTGACCGGATCTCCGCCAATGCCCAGACAGGTGGTCTGGCCGATTCCTTGCTTTGTCAGCTGATCCACCACTTCATAGGTCAGGGTTCCGGAGCGGGAGACCACACCGATCGGTCCGCCCGGAATATGGATGTTGCCAGGCATGATCCCCACCTTGGATTCGCCCGGAGAGGTGATTCCCGGACAGTTTGGCCCGATCAGGCGAACGGATCTTCCCTGCATAGAGTTTTTGACCCGCATCATGTCCAAAACCGGAATGCCCTCAGTGATGGCCACAACCACCTCCACCCCGGCATCCACAGCTTCTAAAATCGCATCTGCGGCAAAGGCCGGGGGTACAAAGATCAGGCTGCAATTCGCCCCGGTCGTTTTTACCCCTTTGCGCACGGTATCAAAGACCGGAATACCGTCCATTTCCTGTCCGCCTTTGCCGGGTGTTGATCCAGCCACCACATTGGTCCCATAGCTCACGCACTGCCGGGTATGGAACTGCCCTTCCCGGCCGGTTATCCCTTGTACAATGACCTTGGTGTCCTTATTCACAAATATACTCATATCCCGTCCTTAAAGGTTGCAGTCACTCGGAAAGGTTTGCTGCCTGCAGGCCATATTAATTGACCAGGGCGGCTACCTGCTGAGCAGCGTCCGCCAGGTCTTTGGCTGTGCGCAAATCCAAACCGGATTCGGACAGGATCTGACGGCCCTGCTCCACATTGGTTCCTTCCATGCGCACCACCACCGGGACGTTTAAGCCGACCTTGGAAGCCGCTTGGACGACACCCTGAGCCAGGACGTCACAGCGCAGTATTCCTCCAAAGATATTGATGAAGATCCCTTTCACATTCGCATCTCCCAGGATGATCCGAAAGCCGTTCTCCACCATCTCTGCGCTGGCCCCTCCCCCAACATCCAGAAAGTTGGCCGGTTCCGCCCCGGCCTTCTTGATAATATCCATGGTAGCCATGGCCAAACCGGCCCCATTGACCATATTGCCCACATTGCCGTCCATTTTGATGTAGTTCAGGCCGTATTTGGAGGCCTCGACCTCCAGGGGATCTTCCTCGTCCACATCCCGGTACTCCAGGATATCCTTGTGCCGAAATAGAGCATTGTCGTCTAAATTCATCTTGGCATCCAGAGCCAGGAGACGATGGTCAGAGGTCAAGACCAGCGGATTGATCTCCACCAGGGAACAATCATATCTGGTCAGAACCTGATACAGGTTGCCGACCAAGGACATACACTCCTTTCTGGCTTCAGGAGGCAGATCCAGGCCAAAGGCCACCTGCCGGCAGTGGTAGGGCTGAATGCCCAGCAGAGGATCAACAGCTACCTTGATGATCTTTTCCGGAGTCTTTTCCGCTACCTCTTCAATATCCACCCCGCCGGCCATACTGGCCATGATCATCACCTGGGCCGAGGTCCGATCCGGTAGGATGCTTATGTACAGCTCGCGGGCAATATCCAGCCCTTGCTCCACAAGCACTTTCTTGACCGGCTGACCCTGGGGGCCGGTCTGATGGGTCACCAGATTCATGCCCAAAATGGTGGAAGCAGCATTTTTAACTTCATCCCGGGACCGGGCCAGCTGAACTCCACCCCCTTTACCTCTGCCTCCGGCATGGATCTGCGCCTTGATCACCACCGGGTATGCACCCAGGCTGTCCGCGGCCTGTAGGGCCTCATCTTTGCTAGTGGCCAAATGGCCCACGGGAACAGGTATGTGTTGCCTGGAAAAAAGCTCTTTGGCTTGATATTCATGAATCTTCATTCACTCGTACTCCTGGAACTGATTGATACAGATGGACTATCGCAACTCCCAGTCCAATCCTACTTGGAACAGAACTCGGTAAGGACCCCATGGGTGGACTTGGGGTGCAGAAAGGCTACTTTCTTGCCCCCAGCTCCGGGAACAGGCTCTTGGTTGATGAGCTTGCATCCGGCCTGTTGAGCATTTTCAAGCTGGGCATTGATGTCATCAGTGGCAAAGGCCACGTGATGGACACCCTCACCGTTTTTGTCCAGAAATTTGGCAATAGGACTCTCTTCGGATGTGGGTTCCAAGAGTTCGATGTGGGTATCCCCGACCTGGAAAAACGCGGTGCGAACCTTTTGCGACTCGACTTCCTCGATTTTTTCGCACTCCAAGCCCAAGGCCTGCTCATAATAAGAAATGGCCTGATCCAGAGACTTGACCGCAATCCCCAGGTGATCGATCTTCTGTAACATAAATTTTCCCCTTCTATAGTGCGGCTGCGCCCACTGATGTGTATTTTCGATACCAGCCGGAGGACAACTCTGCTGCATGCCGGATCACACAAGGTACACAACTGCTTCCGGCAATTCTGAACACGTAACCCGCCGACCTCAGCCTGCTGGCTTCTGACCTCTGATCTCTGATGTCCGATCTCTGATCTCTCGCATGAAACAAGACTCAACCCCGGTTGCTGGCTTGGCCGTCCGGGACTGCCAGGATCCCACTGGCAGGATGAAGAGGGCAGCCATACGGCGAAAGACGCCTAGGCCTGCCCCTACCCTGAAGGCTGAGGTTATCCCCCACTCTATTTCGAATTAAGCGCGGTTCTTTTGGTATGTTTCATGTAAGTTCAATCCGGCAAATTTCCTTTTTTGCCCGCTTTGGGGTAAAAAATAGGTCAGATTTGCCGGAGGCAAAGCTGACCTCTGACCTAAACCGGTATATTCCCGTGTTTCTTGGGCGAACGGACTTCCCGCTTGCTCTTCAGGATATTAAGGGCCCGTATCAGGCGTGGCCTAGTCTGTCTGGGCAGAATAACCGCATCGATGTAGCCCCGGTTGGCGGCCCGATAAGGATTAGCGAAGAGATCGTCATATTCCTCGATCTTTTCCTTGCGTTTGGCCTCCGAGTCCTCGGCTTCCTTGATCTCCTTGCGATGGATAATGTTGGCCGCACCACTGGCCCCCATGACTGCGATCTCGGCTGTGGGCCAGGCAAAAGCCAGATCAGCACCCAAATCCTTGGAGCACATGGCTAGATAGGAACCACCGTAGGACTTGCGGGTCACCAGAAGCATCTTTGGCACTGTGGCTTCCGAATAGCACCACAGCAGCTTGGCTCCGTGCCGGATAATCCCTCCCCATTCCTGATGAGTTCCGGGCAGATACCCCGGCACGTCGGCTATGGTCAGCAAGGGGATATTAAAGGCATCACAAAAGCGGATAAACCGGGTCGCCTTGTCCGATGCGTCGATATCCAGACACCCGGCCAGGACCTGGGGCTGATTGGCGATTATGCCCACGGGATGACCATCCAGCCGGGCCAGGCCGACAATGATGTTCTGCGCGTAGTGCTCGTGCGGCTCGAAGAAGTCCTGGTTATCTACCACGGCCCGAATGACATCTTTCATGTCATAGGCCTGGTTGGGATTGTCCGGAATGATGGTGTCCAGCTCTTCGGCTTCCCGATCCAGGCTATCCTGGGCCGGTCCCAGTGGCGGATCTTCCATATTGTTCAGAGGCAGAAAGGAGAGCAGCCGCTTGATCTCGTCAAGGGCCTGTTCGTCACTGTCACAGGCGAAATGCGCCACCCCGCTCTTGGTGTTATGAGACATGGCTCCGCCCAGGTCTTCAAAGCTCACTTCCTCCCCAGTCACGGACTTAATGACCTCCGGCCCGGTAATGAACATATAGCTGGTGTTCTTGACCATGAAGATCCAGTCGGTCATGGCTGGTGAATATACCGCCCCCCCGGCTGTGGGCCCCATGATGGCAGATATTTGAGGGATTACCCCGGAGGCGTTGGAGTTGCGGAAAAAAATCTGGCCGTATCCGGACAGGGCGTCCACACCTTCCTGAATCCTGGCCCCGCCGGAATCGTTCAAGCCGACCATGGGCACTCCGGACTTCAGGGCCAGATCCATGATCTTGCAGATCTTCTTGGCATGCATCTCCCCCAGGCTGCCGGCCCGGGCGGTAAAGTCCTGGGCATAGGCGCACACTGGACGCCCATTGACCAGCCCGTGCCCGGTAATCACGCCCTCAGAAGGAATATCCACCTCCTGCATACCGAAATTGACGCACCTGTGCTTGACGAACATGTCTGTTTCTTCGAAGGTCCCTGGGTCGAAAAGATGCACCAGCCGCTCTCTGGCGGTCAGCTTGCCCTTTTCCTTGTGCTTGGCCACTGCCTTTTCCCCGCCCAGGGCAGTCATGGCCTTTTCTTTTTCCACAAGCTCTTCGATCTTCTGCTTGGTGGTCTGCGTAGACATATCTCTGCTTCCTTTTTCAAATTTGCCTTCGGCAAATTTCTTTTTTTTGCTCCAAGGCGAGCAAAAAAAGAAATTTGTTCGCCAGCATTATATTAAATTATCC
>JAWLEI010000077.1:1537-8530 GCA_041686195.1 Desulfovermiculus sp. | reverse complement strand
CTGCTTCCTTTTTCAAATTTGCCTTCGGCAAATTTCTTTTTTTTGCTCCAAGGCGAGCAAAAAAAGAAATTTGTTCGCCAGCATTATATTAAATTATCCGTAAGCTTCTTTCCCGATCAAGCTGGACGTCTCAGGCCAGAGGCGGCGCTGATTTCTGCCTATTCCCTGTGCTCGCCAAAGACCTCGCGCATCACGTCGCATATCTCGCCGATGGTGGCGTAGGCCTTGACCGCATCAACAATTGACGGCATGACATTGGTCTCAGATTGGGCCGCCTGGCGCAGGGCATTTAAGGTGTTCTGGATCTGATCGTTGTCTCTTTTTTCCCGCACTGCCTGAACCCGTTCCACTTGAGCCTTTTCTACTTCCGGATCAATGCGCAGCAAGGGGACCTTGATATCCTCAGTGCTCTGAAACTCGTTGGCCCCGACCACAATCCGTTCTTTGTTCTCCACCTTCATCTGATAATCATAAGCAGAGTCCTCGATCTGGCGCTGGATGAATCCCTGTTCAATGGCCGGGATGACCCCGCCCATGTCTTCAATCTTCTGCATCAGGGACCAGGATTCGTGTTCAATCTTGTCCGTGAGTTCTTCCATAAGATAGGAACCGCCAAAGACATCAATGCTGTTGGCCACGCCGGACTCATGGCCAATGATCTGCTGAGTGCGCAGGGCCGTGCGCACTGAATCTTCAGTCGGCAAAGTCAAGGCCTCATCCTTGGAGTTGGTGTGCAGGGACTGGGTTCCGCCCAGGACTGCAGCCAGGGCCTGCAAAGTCACCCGGACAACATTATTGTCCAGCTGCTGGGCAGTGAGGGTGTGGCCAGCTGTCTGGGTATGAAAGCGAAGCATCCAGCTGCGTGGATTCTTGGCCCCGAAGCGGTCTTTCATCAGTTTGGCCCACATACGCCGGGCGGCCCGGAATTTGGCCACTTCTTCCACCAGGTCGGTGGTGGCGTTGAAAAAGAAGGACAAGCGCTTGCCGAAGACATCGACATCCAAACCGGCATCCATAGCTGCCTGGACATAAGCGCATCCGTTGGCCAGGGTAAAGGCCACCTCCTGTACCGCTGTGGAGCCGGCCTCGCGGATATGATATCCAGAGATGGAGATGGTGTTAAAGGCTGGAGTGTTTTCGCTGCACCACTCAAATATATTGGTGATTAAACGCAGGCTGGGCCGGGGCGGAAAGATGAACGTGCCTCGGGCCACATACTCTTTGAGCACATCGTTTTGGATCGTGCCCTGGATTTTTTCCTTGGAAACCCCTTGTTTTTCGCCCACAGCCACATACATGGCCAACAGGACAGCAGCCGGAGAATTGATGGTCATGGACGTGGACACCTTTCCCAGAGGAATCTGATCGAAAAGGATCTCCATGTCCGCCAGGGAATCGATGGCCACCCCGACCTTGCCCACTTCCCCCTTACTCATCTTATGATCTGAATCATAGCCGATCTGGGTCGGCAGATCGAAGGCCACAGAGAGTCCGGTTTGGCCTTGTTCCAAGAGATAACGGTATCTCTGATTGGTTTCCCTGGCTGTGGAAAAACCGGCGTACTGGCGCATGGTCCACAGCCTGGACCGATACATGGTCGGTTGAACACCGCGGGTGAAAGGATACTGACCCGGAAACCCGAGTTTTTCCAGATACTCGTCATCAACCTGCTTGGGCAATCCCAGACGGGGCAGGTCCAATCCGCCCACAGTCTTGAATTCCGGCTTGCGCTCGGGAAATTTTTCCAGGGTCTTGGCCAGAACCTTGTCTTCCCATTCTTGCAACTTCGGGTGCTTGGACATAACTCATTACCCCTTTGTCTTTCTGGCCCGCACAAACGATGCCCGTACAACAAGTCAACACCTTGAGAACTCTGCTCAAAGCGATTTTGTGTTCTCCAATAAGCGGTCAACAATCTGCTTTGCTCTAATCCGGGGATCTCCTTTGAAATTTTCCTGCGCCAGGCTCCGGGCATAGAGATATGGCCGGAGCATTTCCAGGCCCCAGTCCACGACTTCCATGTTCCGGCATTCAGCCCGCTGCTTGTCCCGCTGCCCGGAGGCCCGCTTGGCATCAAAGATCTCCTGCATGGAGTCCAAGAGTTCGGGTACTCCTTTGCCCTCGGAGGCCACAGTCATCAGGACCTGCCTCCCTTTGGCCCGAGCCACCTCCCCCAGCTCCATGGCCAGCATGTCCGCCCCGGGCTTGTCCGCCTTGTTCACCACCATGAGATCAGCCACTTCCAGAAGGCCGGCCTTCAAGGCCTGGATATCGTCACCCAGGCCGGGTGCGGAAACCAGGGCCGTGACATCGGCAATACGGATGATATCCATTTCGGACTGGCCAACCCCGACCGTCTCAATGATAATCGGATCACACCCGGCACTGGCCATGATCCGGGATGCAGCTCCCGCAGCTGCGCACAATCCGCCCAGCCGGCCTCTGGTAGCCATGGACCGAACCACCACATCCATATCCAGAGCATGCTGCATCATCCTGATCCGGTCGCCGTGAATGGACCCCCCGGATATGGGTGATGAGGGGTCAATAGCGATCACCCCCACCCGTTTTTCCCGTTCCCGGCATGCAGCGACGAGCTTGTCGGTCAGGGTCGACTTCCCGGCCCCCGGAGCTCCGGTGATTCCTATCACTGCACTGGAGTCAATGAGTGAATGATCCAGTGAAGCCAGGAGTTCATCAGCTTCTTCCGCTCCATCTTCGACCAGTGAAATGGCCTTGGCCAGGGCCCGGCTGTTTCTGGCCCCGATCCCGTTTTTTATGGCCTGAATATCCATTTCCTTTCCCAATGCAGTTTCCTGCCTTTAAGCCTTCGCTGTAAGCCGGCCTCAAATGTGAGATTTTTGTCCCGTCAGTCCTCTGCCCTCTCATCCAGGTTCCCCCCCGGCCCTCGGAGATGGCCGGGCTACTGAGGCCGTGGCTTTTCCGGGTAGGCTGGTTCTCTCCGAGGCCCAGCCCTCTTCATGCCCGGTTTCATATCCAATCAAACTGAGCGTCTGCGGTCAGCGGTCCCGCCATGGCGGGACTGATCTCTGACCTCTGACCTCTGATCTCTGATCTCTGATCTCTGACCTCTGTCTTCTGTCCTCTGTCTTCTGTCACCCACAGAGGCCGCGAAAAGTGGAAATGATCTCTTCCATAGTGGTTCCGGGGTTAAATACGGCCTTTACTCCGTGCTCCTTGAGTACCGGCACATCTTCCTCCGGGATGATGCCTCCGCCAATGACCGGGATGTCGGAGGCATCGTGCTTTTTAAGGCTTTCAATAACTTCCGGAAAAAGCTGCAGATGGGCCCCGGACAAAGAGGAAAGACCAATGGCGTCGACATCCTCTTGAATGGCGGCCACAGCGATTTCTTCCGGAGTTCGCCGGATGCCGGTGTAGACAACTTCAAATCCATTGTCCCGCAAGGCCCGGGCAATACACTTGGCCCCCCGGTCGTGTCCGTCCAACCCAGGTTTTCCGATCAGAATTCGATACCGTTTTTCTTCCTGAGCCATAAATGTGCTCCTTCTCCCCAAGGATTCAACCGGCAGCCGGGCATGCACCATGCCCGGCGATTACCAGGCCTAGAGATCAATCTTTTGGACCAGGCCTTTGACGGCCTGCACCGACTTTTCAAAAGCGGCCTTTTCCTCCGGCAACAAGGAGATCTCAATCACCTGCTCCACTCCATTGGCCCCGAGCTTGACCGGCACGCCGACAAAATGCCCCCCCACACCGTATTCCTGATCGCAATAAGCCGCACAGGGCAGGATGCGCTTTTTGTCCTTGAGAATAGATTCGGCCATCTCCACAGCAGCGGCCGAAGGGGCGAAAAAGGCGCTTCCGGACTTCAAAAGGCCCACGATCTCCGCTCCACCGTCCCGGGTACGCTGCACCATGGCCTCGATCTTATCCTCAGGCAAAAGATCAGGCAGGGGAATGCCGGCCACAGTGCTGTACCTGGGCAAAGGAACCATACTGTCTCCGTGTCCGCCCAGGACAAAGGCGTTGATATCTTCCACAGACACGTCCAGCTCCATGGAAATAAAGGTACGAAACCTTGCTGAGTCCAATACTCCGGCCATGCCAATGACCTTGTTCGGCGCGAAACCGCTCACTTTGTGAGCTACATAGACCATGGCGTCCAGAGGATTGGCCACGACAATAATAACCGCGTCCGGGGAATACTTGGCCACCTGCTCAGTCACACTTTTGACAATGTCCGTGTTCTTGGCCAGCAGATCATCCCGGCTCATTCCGGGCTTGCGGGGCAGGCCAGCAGTGATGATCACGATATCCGAGTCAGCTGTGTCAGCGTAATCATTGGTCCCGATGACATCCGAGTCAAAACCCTCAATAGGTGAGGCCTGGCGAAGGTCCAACCCCTTTCCTTGGGGCATGCCTTCCACAATATCGATCAGGCACACATCACCCAGCTCTTTGAGGGCAGCCCAATGCGCGGCAGTGGCCCCAACAAATCCCGCTCCGACCACAGTAATTTTTTTGCGCGTTTTCATCTCAAGTCCTCCTTGCACGTTAGCCGATCACCACAAGCACATCGCCTTTTTTCACGCTCTCCCCTTCCTTGAAGCGGATTTCTTTGACCGTGCCGGAAGTTGGGGCATTGATGGCGTTTTCCATCTTCATGGCCTCTAAAATGAGCAAGGGATCGCCTTCATTGACCTCTTCGCCTTCATCAACTTCAAACCGAATGATCATGCCCGGCATGGGCGCTTCTACTGTGGTTCCCGCACTTGGTGCAGCCTTGGGGGCTGCTTCTGCCTGGGGTTTTGCCGGTTGCTGAGCAGCTGGCTGGGCAGCCGGTTGGGCCGGCTGTTGTTGTCCGGCCGTTTGCCCTGCCGGAGCGATCGAGCTGACCACAGGCTCTCCGCCGACCTGCTCCACCTCTACACTGAAGTATTCACCGTCTACATACACATTAAATGTACGCACATCGTCTCCTTTGGCTGGTCCTGGTTTTTTTGATGTCTCCGCTACAAGGCCCTTTTTGGCCTGTTCAATAAGATCAACTATGCGTTGGCCTTCTTCCAGGCTGCGGGGCTTGACCTCATCCGGCATCTCCTCCAACCCGTATTTCCATTTCAAGAACCGCTTGCCTGTGGTTGGATACAGGGCATAAATAAGGACATCGTCGATGTCTTTGGCCAAGTCTTCCACGTCTTTTTTGGCTTTGTCCAATTCCGGTTCCAGGATATCTGCAGGCCGGCCATGAAAGGGCTCTTCTCCACGCGGATACCCCTTCAAGGCCTTTTTCTGGACCTCAGGATCCACTCCGGCCGGGGTCTGGCCATAGAGTCCGTAGCACAGATCTTTGACCTGGGCAGTGATCATCTTGTACCGCTCTTCTTCAGTGTCAAAGAGGACATTGTTCACAGTCTGGGTACCGACGATCTGACTGGTGGGGGTGACCAGCGGGACCTGGCCCAGTTCTTTGCGCACCCGGGGCAGTTCCTTGAACACCTCGTCCAGCTTATCTATGGCGTCCATTTCCCGCAGCTGATTGACCAGGTTGGAGAGCATTCCACCCGGGGTCTGATGCAGGAGGACGTTGGTGTCAATGACCGATATGCGGTCATCGAGCAGATGCCTGTATTTGGGTGTAATTTTGACAAAATGTTCAGAACACCTGGTCAATTGCTTCAGATCAAAACCGGTATCTCGGTTTGTACCCTGCAGGGCCACAACCAAAGGCTCCAGCCCGGGATGGGAGGTCCTGTAGGCCCAGGGAGCAAGGCAGACATCTATGATATCCACCCCGGCCTCAATGGCCTTGAGCATGGACAGATCGGCCATTCCGGAAGTGAAGTGGCTGTGCAGATGGATGGGAACCTGGACCGTCTCTTTAAGGGTCTTGACCAATTCATAGGCATCATAAGGAGCTATGAGGCCGGCCATATCCTTGATGCATATGGTATGAGCACCCATGTCCTCCAGTTCTTTGGCCTTGTCTGTGTAGTACTGCAAGTTGTACACCGGCCCGCCCATGCGCCGCTCAGTCAGAGAAAAGCAGATGGAGCCCTGAAAATGCTTATTATTCTCTTTGATTACCTTGACTACGGTTTCAAAGTTGCGAAAGTCGTTTAAGGCATCAAAGACTCGGAAGACATCAATTCCGTTCACGCAACAGCGTTCCACAAAGGCTTCGGCGACATCATCGGCATAATTGCGGTATCCGACGAGATTCTGGCCCCGAAGAAGCATGGAAAAAGGAGTGTCCGGGATGTATTTTTTTAACGTCCGGATCCTTTCCCAGGGATCCTCACCCAAAAAACGGTGCATGGTGTCAAAGGTGGCCCCGCCCCAGACCTCCATGGCAAAAAAGCCCACCTTGTTCATCTCCTCGGCAATGGGCACCAGATCTTCGGTTCGTCCCCGGGTGGCAAACAGGGATTGATGCCCGTCCCGAAAGGTCAGGTCCTGGATCTTGAGGGGATTATTGACCTCCACCGACTCATCCAGTGAACCGGCTACAAGTTTCCCGTGTTCTTCACTCATATTCTTCTCCTTGCACTCTTGGGTCCTTGCGCATACAATTCTGGTTTCACTTTTAAACTCAACGATTGAGCCGAAACTGGACGTGATACTGTCTGTCCATCATAGCTTGCCGCCCGGACATGGCCCAGGGACTGCCCCCGTAAAACCTGGGAGGCTGAGTCTGGGCCTGCGGCTCCATATACTGGACCCGGCCTTCCTCTCCCAAACAGGTGTATATGGCCGAGGCAATGGCGGCCACCTTCTTGGCTGGTACGCTCATGAATCACTCCCTTGGTTGCGCTGAACACTATGGAACAGGTAAATAAACATTGTTCCTTTTTTTGCCCGCCTTGGGGCAAAAAAATATTTCAGATTTGCCGGAGGCAAATCTGAACACTCACCTCTTCGGGCTCACATACAGCTCCTGACCATACACATCGTTGATCACCAGAGCAGGAAAGTCCTCCACCACCAGCTCCCGAACCGCCTCCGGTC
>JAWLEI010000077.1:0-1437 GCA_041686195.1 Desulfovermiculus sp. | reverse complement strand
CTCACCTCTTCGGGCTCACATACAGCTCCTGACCATACACATCGTTGATCACCAGAGCAGGAAAGTCCTCCACCACCAGCTCCCGAACCGCCTCCGGTCCCAGATCTTCATAGGCAATGACCCTGGCCTGTTTGATCCGCTGCGAGAGCAGAGCCCCGGCCCCGCCGGTCGCCCCCAGATACACCGCGTTATGTTCTTTCATGGCCTCTTTGACCTCAGGAGCCCGCTTCCCTTTGCCCATGGTGGCCTTGACCCCCAGACTGTACAAACGAGGAGCAAAGGAGTCCATGCGATAACTTGTGGTCGGCCCGGCTGCCCCAATGGGCCGGCCCGGAGGGGCCGGGGTAGGGCCGACATAATAGATGACAGCGCCCTGCAAGGGAAACGGTGGTTCTTCACCCCTGTCCAGGGCCTGCACAATTCTTTTGTGGGCTGCATCTCGCGCAGTGTAGATGGTCCCGGTCAGCAAGACCACATCACCGGCTTTGAGCTGGCCTACTGCCTCATCCGTGAGTGGAGTGGTCAATTTGTGGGTCTGCATTAAAGCACAACCTCCTGGTGTCTGGATGAATGGCACTGAAAATTTACTGCTAAGGGCAAGCTGGCGATATGGCATGGGGAGATGTTCATGTGCACCCCCAGGCTGGTGGTCTTGCCTCCCAAACCCATGGGGCCGATACCCAGCCCATTGATCTCATTTAGAAGCTCTTTTTCCAGGGCCGCAATCTCCGGATCCGGATGAGCCTGGCCCAGGGGTCGAAACAAGGCTTTCTTGGCCAGGACCGGGGCCAGATCGAACGTTCCGCCAACCCCTACCCCAACTATGGTCGGGGGGCAGGGGTTGGGGCCGGCCTCGGCCATGCGCTGAAGGACAAAATCTTTGATTCCCTCCCAGCCTTGGGCCGGAGTGAGCATGGTGCACCTGGACATATTCTCGCTCCCCCCGCCTTTGGCCATGAACTTGATCTTCAGCTCCTGGCCTGGAACCAGATCGTAGTGGATAAAAGCCGGGGCATTGTTCCCGGTATTGGCCCGAGTCAGGGGATGGGCCAGAGACTTGCGCAAATAGCCCTGTTCATAGGCATCTACCATGGCCCGGTTTAAGACCTGGCTCAGATCTTCACCCTGGACCCGACACTCAGCCCCGATTTCTACAAAAAAAACGGCCACTCCGGTGTCCTGGCACAGAGGCAGACCACTTGTTCGGGCCAGGCGGGCGTTTTCCAGAAGTTGATCCAGGATTTCTTTGGCTGTATCCGTTTCCTCTTCATCTCTGGCCTTCTCCAGAGCCTTTTCCACGTCCCGGGGCAGATGGGTGGCCGCATGCTTGACCATGTCCCGTACCTTGGCGTGAACCTCCTGGGCGTCTATGTTGCGCATATTGGCTCCTGATTCTTTATGAGACAAGATTTGGAGTGTTCAGTGTTCGGTGTTCAG
>JAWLEI010000076.1:1294-15071 GCA_041686195.1 Desulfovermiculus sp. | reverse complement strand
AACTTGAATTTTTAGCCCTGGATCACGAACCTTCTTTTCCAGCCCCATCCTCCAGGGCCGCAGGTTCTGCCCCGGTTTCCGCTTCAGAACCCTCTGCTCCGCGCTTGGATCCCACAACCCGCAACAGGTCCTGAACAGACGCCTCCAGCTCCCTGGCCTGGGCGGACAATTCTTCAGCCACGCTGGCCGCCTCCTCGGCATCAGCTGCCGAGGTCTGAACCACCTTGTCCATCTCCGCTACTGCGGTGTTTACTTGCTCAATGCCCTGGGCCTGCTCGTCAGAAGCGGTGCTGATTTCATCTATCAGTCCGCCCACCTGCTGGTTTTGCTGCTCGGTATGCTCAAAGGCCTCCCTGGTCTGCTCCAGAAGCTTTGATCCATTCTGGATTTCATTGACCGTCTTTTCGATCAGGATCTGAGTGTCCTGGGCTGCCTGAGCTGAACGCTGGGCCAGATTGCGCACCTCTTCGGCTACCACAGCAAAGCCCTTGCCCGCTTCTCCGGCCCTGGCCGCTTCCACAGCCGCATTTAAGGCCAAGAGGTTGGTCTGAAAGGCGATGTCGTCGATAGTCTTTATAATTTTTCCAATCTCTTCGCCCCGGTTGGATATGCGTCCCATGGCTTCAGTGGTCTGGTGCATGGCCTGCACAGCTGTTTGCAGAGACTGGTACGCATCATCCCGGGATCGCTTGGCCTCTTTGGCGTGCTCAGCATTCTGCCTGGTCTGAGAGGACATCTGTTCCAGACTGGAGGAGCTCTCTTCCAGGCTGGAGGCCTGCTCATTGACCCCTTCGGCAATCTGTTGGCTGGAATGAGCGATTTGATCGGCTGCGGAGTTGACTTGATCACTGGCTGTAAACAGTGAATTGATGACCCTGCGCATGGGCCGGGTCACGCCAAGGGTAATAAGAGATGCCAAGAGGACCCCCAGCCCTATTGCCCCGCCGCTGCCGGAGAGCATGATCAGGTTGGCCTTTGAGGTCACGTTCCCCATGCGCTGCTGCTGCAGTTCCCTGATTTCTGCAGCCTGCCGCTCCACCCGCTGGGCGGCCTGGCCCATGCTATCTCCTGCTTCTCCTTGGGCTGTGATCTTCTGCACGAATGTGTCAAAAGCTTGACTGTAATTTTCGGCAGCAGCCACAATTTTGTCACCCTGACTGTCTCCATCCCCGGTATGTGCATTCATGTCCTGCCCCAGATCCACAATCTGCTGCCCGGTTGATCTCACTTCATCAACCCCGGAGGCCCCGGCGCTTAAGGCCACGGTCTGCTCCTTTTGGCGGCAGAGCCTGGTATGTTGCAGGAGAAGATTTGCAGATTGAACGGTTTTGCCGGCCTGGTCCTGGGCCTGCCGGCTCTCCCTCCGCACCTTTGCCACCTTGATGTTCTGGATGCGGTTGATGGATTCAGCCGCACTGCCAAGGCGCCGGGCGGCATCCTGCATGGTGTTTCTGGCCCCCAGGGTCTCCTCGTCACTCTCCACGAACTCGGCAAAGGCCTGCTCGTATTCTTTGCCCAGGCTGGCCACTTCTTCGGCATACTCTATATCCTGCTTGACTTGATCTTCGTTTCCGGATTGCCCGGCCAGCTTTTGCACTTCATCAGCTATGATATAGGCCGAGGTCTGAATCTGGGTTGCCCAGCTGTTGACTTGCGTTGCCTGCTCCTGGTCGGAGCTGATCATGTACTCTTTTTCCTTCTGTCTGGCCTTGGCCGCCATGTGCACGATATCGTTGCATCTATCCAGGATGCCGATCCTGGCCCTGGCCTCCTGCAGAGTGCCGTCTTCGGCCAGCAGAACAAACAACAGGCCCTTTTGCCTGGACTTGATCTTGTCCGCATTGGCTACCAGCTCCCCCGCAGTCTGGCTCATGACCTGCTGCGCTTCGGCCTGCCGGCCCATCATCTTTTGGTACTGCTCAAAGCCCTGGGCATATTCCTCCAGGCATTCATCCAGATTTTCGGCCTGGCGCATCATGGCCTGACCCTGCAGCTTGTCCTTCATGTCCTGGATCCGGGTATCGATACCTTCAATAGCTTTGTTTACTTCCTGGACATTGGACTCCTGTCCCTCCAGGATGTACAGGCTTTCCTGCACCCGGCATTGGGCTGTGAGATCTTTTATCTCATTTGCAGTCTCGCCAATCTGCATGGCTGCATCCACTCGCTGTCCACTCTCCTTGACTACCTGGTCTCGTTTATCCTGAGCAGTCCGCATTATTTTTTCAGCCAGGATCTCCAGTTCCTGGGCGGCATTTTCCATGTTTTGCGTAGCCTGATTCTTCTGATTTTCATGGGTTACATAATCCTTGAGCAGACCTTGATACTTCTGTGATTCGGATTGGATAGAGTCCAGAAGCTCCCGGCCCTGTCCTTCTGAAACCTCTGTTTGCATGGTGTTGGCCAAAGTGAAGACCTGATCCAGATCCTGCGAGGCCGCCTCGGCTTTTTGCGGTTTTTTGCCAATCACATATTCTTTTTCCAGTTCCTGGGCCCTGAGGACTTTGGCAATCATATCCCCGGCCCGGTCGGAGAGAGAAAATCCTTCGTGCAGACGCTGTAAACTGTAAAATCCCATCCCCCCGACCAGTACGGTCATGATCAGGACAATGGCGAAACCGACCCCAATTCGCACCCCAAGCCTGGCATTCTTCAACATTCCTTCTCTCCCCTCCTCTGTTTCTCACTGCTTTTTCCGGACTCATTATCTCTTTTCAAACTGGGTCATCAGCTCGTGGCCATGCGCACCACTCCACTGACGTCGATGATCAGGCCCGGCTGACCGTCGGACATGATGCTGGCCCCGGCTATACCGGGTATAGAACCCATGGCCGATCCCAGGCTCTTGATCACGGTCTGATTCTGTCCCTGGAGTTCATCGACCAGGATGGCCGCCTGGCGGCCGGCGTCCTCGACCACCACGGCAATACCCTGGGTAGGATCGGCGGCTGCATCGGACACGGAAAACAAGCTGCTCAGGCGGAACATTGGAACCAACCGGCCCCTGAAGGGCAGGGTTTCGCCCTGGCCGGCCACCGTGGCCAGCATATCTTTGGTGGGCTGAAAGGATTGAATAATGGACAACAGGGGCAAAATATAGCGCTCGCTGCCCACTCGGACCAGCATGCCGTCAATGATGGCCATGGTCAGGGGCAGGACCAGAGTAAAAGTCGTTCCCTCCCCGGGCACAGAGTGAATGCGAATATTGCCCCGCAGGGCCTCGATATTGCTCCGGACTACATCCATGCCCACTCCCCGCCCGGAAACATCTGTAATCTGGGCGGCAGTGGAAAATCCGGGTTCAAAGATCAAGGCATAAATTTCTTCATCGCTCATGCCCTCGGCTGCGGATATGATTCCCCGCTCCAGAGCCTTATTGGCGATAACTTCCCGGTTCAGCCCCCGGCCGTCATCGTGTATTGCGATATGGATGCTTCCACCTTCATGATAGGCATGCAGAGTGATCCTGGCTTTGGCCGGCTTGCCGGCCGCGATCCGGTCTTCCGGGCTGGGCTCAATTCCGTGGTCCATTGCATTGCGCACCATGTGCACCAGAGGATCCCCCAGCTTTTCCACCATGGCCTTATCCAGTTCCGTCTCCTTGCCCTGCATTTCCAGCTCCACCTGTTTGCCGGATTTCTTGGCCAGGTCCCGGACCAGACGGGCCATGCGCCGGAAGGTGGGCTCGATGGGGATCATGCGCATAGACATGCCCATATCCTGAAGGCTGCGGGTAATCTTGGTCAGCTGGGCCAGATTGCGTTCCAGCCGGGAGGACATGCTCCCGTTTAAGCTCTCATCCTGGGTCACGATGGATTCGACAATGACCAGCTCCCCGATGGTGTCCAGCAGGAGATCGATCTTATCCGCGTCGATCTTCATGGTCTGTTTGATCTGCGCTCCACCTTGTCCGTTGCCTGCCTTGGCCGGTTCCGGACAGGAAGAAGACTGGGAGTCCGGGCTGTAAGATGAAACGGATTCCTGGACCGGATCTTCTGCCTCCTTTCCAGTTCGGGGATCATCTGCGGCCTGATTCTTTTCAACTGCAGAAGGATTGCTCCCAGGGGCCTGTTCCTGGGTGGACGGTCCGTTCTCCCGCACGGTGACCACAAAATCATAGACCTCCCGAATGGTGGGTTTGGGGGTATAGTCCTCACCCTGCTCCAAAGCGGATTTGAGATCTGTGGTCATGGCCTTGAGCATATCCAAGGCGTTGAAGGTGGCATCCACGACCTGGCCGGCAAAATTCATCCGTTCTTTCCGTACTTCATCCAACAGATTTTCAGCCTTGTGGGCCAGCTCGGAGTGGGGGGTGAGTCCCAAAAAGCCGCAGGTCCCCTTGATGGTGTGGAAGGCCCGGAAAACAGCGGCTACCGCGTCCAGGTTTTGGGGGTCGCTCTCCAGGGTCAGGAGATTTTCATCGGCGATATCAAAGTGTTCCTGAGCCTCGGTGATAAACTCGGCAGTGATCTCCGGGTCACTGATGGGCACCGGCCGCAGGAGAGGGTCTTCAGTTCCCGGATCAGAATCCCGGCAGACGTTGTCACCTGGATCGACCGCTCTGTGCTCCTTTGCTTCTGCGCCAGATTCCCTCTCGTGTTCACTTGATCCGCTCATCGGTTGTGAATCAGCCTTTACAAGGGACAAAAAGTTGGGGTCTGGTATGGGGGCGTTTCTGTCGCAGGCCTGTACTGCAGATTCAAACCAGTCTTTGAAGCTCAGCAATAAGTCCGGAGACAGGGCCTGGCCCTGATCCTGGATATAATCTTCCAGGTGGTGACAGGCCTGGGCCAGGGCATCCAGACCCATGACTCCGGACTCGCCTTTGGCTGTATGCACCAGGCGCTTGATTTCGCTCAGCGGTCGATCTGAACGTTCTTTTTCGTAGACCAGGATCAGGTGTTCAAGATCAGAGAGCATGGATGTTTGCTGGGTGACATAGGCGGAAAGCATGTCCCGGTCCACCCCTGGGGCAAATCCATCCTCCAGTTCTTCATTCCCGGATTGGGGATCAGACACCAGGGGAAAGGCGATTTCATTTTCATTGCGCCCTTGGATCAGGAGGGACTGTAAGCTGGAGGTCACAGAGGACAGAAGCTGCTCCAGGGTCTGATCGGCCGGTTGATCCGGGCTGGGATCTTCGCCGTGAAGCAGCTTGGCTGCCCGGGCCGCGCTTTGAGCTGCCCGGGGATACTGATCCTCAAGGAGTTTTGAGAGACGGACAAAGGATGCGCTCAATCCGGTAGCATCATCCGGGTCTGAAGCATCGAACATGACCAGTACTTCGGCGATTTCTTCGATCAGGCCCTGGGCCTGGGTAAGAGCTTCATTCATTGTCACATCTCAACCTGATTTGAACATTTGGCCAGATTCGCTTCCGACACGTCTGAACTTGAGAGTTAAAAGTTAAAAGTAAAAGGTTAAAAGCAAAGACTAAGAAATCCAGATGGTCAATCGGTTATCACTACGGACAGTTAATATATGCAGATGATCAATAAAAACAATATATTGACAGTCAACTTTTGACTGGCTAAATCTGAAATGCTTTGCAAAAGAGAACCCTCCCCTGGCCCCTCCCTCCGGCCCAAAGCGGCCGCAGGGAGGGGAACCAGAGGAAGAGCTGATTATCTCTGCGATGCGACAATAAGCAATTGACACAGCACGAGTGGATCTCTCATTCAGTATTGTTCACAGAGAATTGGTCCATTCTTCTTCTGGTTCCCCTTCTCAGTGAATTGGGTCATTCTTCTTCTGGTTCCCCTTCTCAGTGAATTGGGTCATTCTTCTTCTGGTTCCCCTCCTTGCCACCTGTCTTCCAGGCGGGAGGGAGGGGTCAGGGGAGGGTTCATACTATGCTCCACTCCAGATGTATCAAGTCAATCGGCCACTGTTTCCCGTATGGCTGCCCTTTTCATTCCGTCAGTCACGCGTCAGGACGTGACTGACGGTTCATGACAAACAAGCCAGCGACCATGTTTGAGTATCGTTTCATCCAAGCCCCGCCTACACCTGCATGCGCATGATCTCCTGATAGGCTTCCATGGCCTTGTTTCTTATCTGCAAAACAAAACGCATGGACAGATTGGCCTTCTGTCCGGCCACCATGGCCTCATGCAGGCTGGTCTCACCTCCTGCAGCCACGTCCTGCTGGGTCTGGGAGGCGCTTTTGAGTTTATTGTCCACGTTGCGCAGAGATTCTTCCAAAGCCTGCCCAAAGTCCTGGGTCAGCTGATCTGCCTTGGGTCCATTTCCTGTTTTCTGGGTGGGGTCCTGCTCCCCGGCCAATACCGGACTCTGGCTGATCTCCATGTCTTATCCTCCTATCTCCAGGGCTTTCATGGCCATGCGCTGAGCTGCCTTCATGCCGTTCACATTGGCCTCGTAAGCCCTGGTTGCGGTCATGATATCTGTCATCTGCGTGACCACATTGATATCCGGCATGGTCACATAGCCCGCGTCATCGGCATCCGGATGGCTGGGGTCATAGACGTCCTTGACTGCATCTTCCTGGGTCAGGATCTGCCCCACTTCCACCCCGGCCACACCTTCATGTTCATCAGGCATGGCCTGTTCCATATAGCGTTGAAAATCCGGCTTGGTCTGAAAGAGGGCCGCCTTGGGCAGATAGGGACCGCCTTCAGGAGTGCGGGTCGTGTTTGCGTTGGCCAGATTGGAACTCAAGGCATTCATGCGCACAGTCTGGGCACTTAAGGCTGTGGCATTGATCTGCATGGCTTGAAAAAAATTCATATCCATTCCTTATTTTTTTGATCACCGCTTTTTTCCTCTTCAATCCCATCCCAGCATCCCAGCATCCCAGCATCCCAGTATTCCAGCATCCCAGCATTTCATTATCCCAGCATTCCAGCATTTCAGCATCCCAGCATCCCAGCATTTCATTATCCCAGCATTCCAGCATTTCAGCATCCCAGCATTCCAGCATTTCATTATTTCCCCTGCTGGATGACATACTGCATCAAAGAAAACTTGCCCCGCAGCATTTTGGCCGCTGCTTCATACTTAATCTGATTTTCGGCCAATAAGGCCATCTCTTCCTGCATGTGCACCCCGTTTTTGTCCCCTATTCCGGAGTTCTCTTCTGTTATCAAAGTTCCTTTTACTTCCTGCAGCCCTTCCGCTCCCAGGCCGAAATGATCCTGATGCGTGGCCTGAAGGCCGCCTTGTCCTGAAATCGCTTCCTGCAACTGCTGCTCAAAGTGCAGATGGCTGGGTGAATATCCCGGGGTTTGAGCGTTGGCGATATTGGAGGCCAGATACTGATGATTCTGTTTGCGAAGGTTCAGAGACCTTTCCAATACCTGGTAGCCCTGTCCAAAGAGAGTGAATGAATCAGCCATAACCTTACTTCCTTTTCAGCGCCGCCGCTGGCCGCAGCCGCCCAGTTTGATCAAGAAAGAAACTTTGAGTTACCTCCTCCGTCATTCCGGTACTGGATCTGGGTCCAGCACAGGCTCCAGCCGGAATCCAGACTGAAAATGTAAGAGCTGGACCCCGGCCTACGCCGGGGTGACCCTGGATCTCAGTCCGGGGCAGGCGGAAAAAGCAAAATCTAGTTTCATACGAGTTTTGCCTCCGGCAATTTTTTTGCCCCAAAGCAGGCAAGAAAAATGCCGGAAAAATGGATGGAGTTGTTGTGTAGGACGCGGTTGCCCTCAACCGCTGTCCATTTCCTTTCAAGCCTGCAGGCCTGTCCGGCACTCGTTTGCAGGGCAGGCTTTTGTAGTTTGCACAGACACTTCCAAATTGCATCCGAGTGCCGGGCCTGCTATAGGACCTTGAATCTTTGTTGTTTTCGTGTTTTTTCGCGAAAGCGTGCCTGCGGCATCGCAGGCATGTGGGCTAGTCGAAGTCAAGATCGCTGTTTTCAAGCATAAAGGTGCTGTGCTCAGCCAGTTCAGCCCACAGGGCATCATCTTCTTTTTCGGCAAGTTCCTGATAATTTTTAATCGCCTCTTCCCTTTGCCCCAAATCGGCTGACAACTCTGCGGCCTGGTACAGGGCTGGGAGGGCATATCCGGATTCTCCACCCCCCAGGGCTTGCATTACCTCCAGGGCTGAACGTTTTTGCCCCAATTGGGATTTGGCCTGGCCCCAATCAAATCTGATCCCGGACGGAAGCGGCTCAAAGGGCATGTCCGCCCGCTGGAGATAGCGGTCCATGCGTTCCAGCTCTCCAGCCTCATACAGGGCCTTGGCCGTCAGGATATCCAGATCCCGGCCCAAGGGACGGGTGGGGTCTGCCAAGAGCTTAAGTGCTTGATCCGGATGAGCGTTGTCTATAAGGGTTTGAGCAGCCAGGGCCAGAATTTTGGAGCTGTAGCGGCCCCTGGGGAATTTTTCCCGGTAAATCCGGGCATATTGAATGGTGTCCTCCATATTGCCCTGGCGGGACCACAAATGCAGGAGACGGGAATAGACTTTTCCCTGCTCAGCTTCCCGTTCCGCCCGGGCCAGCATGTACAAAAAGACCCGTGAGGCCCGCCGGTACAAGCCAAGTTCAACAAATGCATCCCCCATGGCCAGCAGGAAATCCTGGGGCAGATCGGTTCGGACCAGCACATCCCTGTGCTCGGCCACCAAGGCGATTCCCTTGACCATCTGATCCTGGTCCAGAAGTCTGGGGACCTGGACAGGCACAAGCTCTGCAATCAGGGCCTGGGCAATGTTTTTTGACGGACCGGCGGCGAAATCAGTGGCAAACCGGGAAAGCCCTTGAACAGCCTGTTCCAGATCTCCGCGTTGATACAGGGCCACTATCTGTTTCAGCTCGGCTTCCTCCCGGATAAGCCGGTTCGGGGCTTTCTCGGATACGGATTGGTAGGCGGCCACCTGATCCATCTTCACTTCAGGAAAGGATTTGAGCATAGCCATGTCGGTCAGGCTCACTTGAGCCCGGAAACCACCTGCTGTCTCCGGGTACTCATCAACCACCTCTTGCAGTATCCTCCGGGCCAGATCCAGATGCCCGCTTTTTCTCAGGCACATCCCGGACCGCCACAAGGCTGTGGCCCTGCCCTCCTCCGGGCTGATCACTTCGCTCAGCTGCGTGTAGAGGGGGCGGGCCCGGGTGGAGTTTTCCCGCTCATAGTACACAGCGGCAAGGTCGGCCATGGCTTGGGGAGCGGTCAGCATGGTGGACATGGAAATATCCGTCTTGCGGATAAGATCCCATGCCCGGTCCTTTTGTCCCAGGGCCAGAAGGGCCTGTATCCGGCGCAGGGTAAAGACCTCCGGCAGGTTGCTTTTTTCATCCTGCCCAGAGCCTGGACTTTGGGCGGAGTCTTCCGGTGCATGCAGCTCAGCAATCAAATCCAGGGCCTGCTCCGGCCTGCCGGTAGTTAAGGCCGTCTCTGTCCTGGCCAGACGCAGATATCTGGCCAGCTGCTGGTCCATGTCCCGGGGAATCTGGTCCGAAAAGAGATGGCAATAGGCCAGATACGGACGGTGCTGGGCCAGAAGGACATAAGCCCGCAGCAGGTGCATCCGGGCAGATATCTGCTCTGGGTTTTCAGCTGAAGAAAAGATGGAGTTCACGGCCTCATGCGCCTCGCGGATCCGGCCGGATCGCCAGAGCAGCTCGGCCTCCAGCCCTGGATGCTTTTGCCGTAAATCCGGGGCTTCAGCCCGCAGGGCCTCCAGGGCCTGGTCCCAGTCCCGGCCGGAAGCAGCCTGGCGTACATCCTCAGGCAGTTTCTCTTCCTGCATGCTTCCAGTGAGCGGAAACGGGATGCGGCTGAAGCGCAGACCCGGATCAAGGTCTATCTCCGTCTCGTACTCGGCAAACAAGCGCTCCCAGCTCCCGGAGTACTTTGAGCTCAAAAAACGCCCGGCAAGTGCTGAATCCTTGGCAGTCTGAAAGAAGCCGCCTGGATCCCGGCTCAGGGCCGGCCTGGACTTTTGGTCTGCATGAGGCCAGATGACCCTGAGGCCCACCTCGCTCTGTCCCTGTGTCATACTTTCGACACGCTCAGGGGGACGGCGGAGTACCAGGGAGACCACCAAATCGCCCTTCTCTTCCGCAACCAAAGAATCAACGATATCCCCGTCTGGACCCAAAGGCTCCAGTTCCTGCCCGGCTCCGGCATTGGAAAAAGTTGCCTCCACCTTCTGTCCGCTGGATTGAGTCTCAAACTCCGGGGTTCGGTTGAACTCAAGCCAGATGCTGGTGCTGTTCAGGTCCGAATGTCTGCGCATGGACAATAATTTGGCTTGATCCTGGGCTAAGGCCCATCCGGCCAGGGAGAATACCAGGGCCGCACTGAGGAGGATTGTGGTTTTGCTGATCATTTCACTTCTTTCCATCTGTGCTTTTGTTGTGGCGTTGAGGGCATCGCGGTGCGTATCATTTGCTGCTCCAAGCGGCAGATAAAAGCGGACCTGAAAAACCATGCATAAAGCAAAATCGGGGCCATCCTGGACAAAAGCGGACTCAATACCTGGCTCGTTTAGAACAAGATACAAAGGTATCAGACGTCAGCTTTGCCTCCGGCAAATCTGACATATTTTTTAAACCAAAGCGCCCAAAAAAGAGAATTTGCCGGATTGATCAATGATGAAGCTGGACCTTGCCTTCTCCGTCACCCCGGCGCAGGCCGGGGTCCAGTCTTTGTTTTTGAGCCTCTGAATTCCGGTTACAGTCTGCCTGGAGTCCATCCTGGGGCGGAAAGTCGAAGAGGATCAAAATTTGACCCTTGATCAAAATGGCGGTCTTTGGCAGCGGCGGCACTGAAATGCGAATCAAGGTCCGCCCTAAGGTTTTTGCAATTTTTGGTCGAAAAAGAGCAGTGCGCTCAGAATGGCCTGGGGCTGCTTCCTGATTCCAGGCAACTGTTTTTTGGCCGCTTCCTTGCATTTCAAAACCTCAAAAGGAGGAATACAATGTCCAAATCAGTACTTATTGTCGATGATTCCAAGACCATGCGAAAAATAATCACCCGAACCCTGCGCCAGGCAGGTCTGAATTTTGACACTATTTCCGAAGCCGAGGATGGTCAGGATGCCCTCAATTTTTTGGGCCAGAACAAACCCGAGCTCATCCTGTGCGACATAAACATGCCCAATATGGATGGGATCACTTTTTTAAAGGAGAAAATGAAGGACGGATCACTCAAAGATATTCCAGTCGTTATGATCACTACCGAGGGGGGCTCTGAGGATGTGGTTCAGGAGGCCAAGGACAATGGGGCGTCTGCCAGCATTAAGAAGCCGTTTACCGCCGACCAGGTGGAAGAAGTGCTCAACCCCTTGCTGTAATTTGAGGAGGCCTTTGTGCAGACACTGAACCAAAAAGAGCTGGCCCACGTTGTGGCCCAGGCTACAACTGAGATTTACGATACCATGATTATGGCCGAAATTCAGGTGCATGACCTGCTGGATGAACCGCTCAAGGACTTTAACCGCTATGTCTCCGGGATTGTGGGCCTGGCCGGCCTGTGTCAGGGCATGCTGGCCATCCACGCCCCGGAAAAAGTGGCCATGGGTATAACCAATGACTTTCTGGGCATGGAAGTGGAAAGTGTGGACGACGATGTAAAGGATGCCATCAGCGAACTGGCCAATATGGTCGGCGGTTCGGTCAAGCCGGTCCTCTCTCCCAACGGCAAGGACATTCAACTCTCACTTCCCTCTGTCTTTCACGGAGACTATACGGTCAAATACTTCACCAATGCCCACTGGGTTATTGTTCCCTTCACCATCAGCTGGGGACAATTCTTTGTCGAACTGCAACTCAGGCGAAACGAATAAAAAATGACCGGAGCCCAATCCGAAGTTTCGGCTGCATCACAGGCAGCAGGGAATGAAAAGTGCCCGCCGGTCCAGAACTGGGAGGGGGTGGTATCCGAACTCCTCCCGGTCCTGGCCGAAACCGCCTCCATCCGTTTGGGGCTGGAAGTTGAACTGGAATATGGTGGAACCCAGGCAGCCAGTGAATATCAGCCCTCGAGCCCGGGAATCTTTATCAGCCTGGCCGTGGGCGGTCTGTTCAATGGATCCGTTCATCTCCCCTTAAGCGTCAGCCTGGCCCACAATCTGGCCCATGCCTCGCTTGCTCTGCCCGATCCTTCGGAGGTGGATGAAACCAAACCCCTGGACGAAGCCAGGGCTCAGGCACTTGAAGATCTGGTCGCGGTCCTGGTCCAGACAACAGTTGATCAGGTGGGCCAGGAACACGCCATGCAATTAGATGTGGCAGTCAGTGACCGGGACCATCTTCCCGGTCCTGAAGAAGATCCTTCCCGGACCCCTTTTCTTTCCACTCCGGCCTGGCAGGTAAATGCAGATGTATCCCTAGATCATATTCATGTCGGCCAGGCTGTTCTCCTCATTCCTTTTGCCTTGTTCCAAAACGAGGACCTGGATCTTGAGGCAGACGACTTTGAGGATGAAGATGGAAGCTACAACATCCAGCCGGAAGAAATGGCTGTCCTGGTCCGTTCCAGTCAGTCCAGGGACCAGGGTGAGGATCCCGGGAAAGAGGCAGAGGAACCTGAGGACGATTTAGAGGAGGATACTGGAAAAGAGAATGAATCCGAAGCTGTGGAAAACACGGTCGAACAAAAGGCAAAGTCCTCCCCAGAGCAGACCGACAAGGAGACCTGGAGTGGAGAACAAGACGAGTCCCTGAAACCAGCCCAGGCTGAGGGTGCGGACCTGGAGAAGGTCCAAGCCGAAAAGGCGGAAACCAAACAGATCATAGATATCCATGCCCTGCACACGACCTTGCTTCAGGCCTCCTACCAGGTAGAGGAGGAACTGGGCGCTCTGCTGGGTGAGGGCTTTGAGCTCACTGATTATCTGAGCCGGGTGATAACCAAAAAAGATTTCCTGCATCAGTTTCAAAACAAGATAGTGGTCACCAATCTGGCCGTATCCGGCGACCATTACGGCACGGCCTACTCCATCATCAGCCTGGCCGACGCCATAAATCTGGGGGGCAAACTGATCATGCTGCCCCAGGAGGAAATTTCCCGCAAGGTCAAGAGTGGACAGCTCAAAGAGGATGAAGAGGACGCCTTCGGGGAAGTGATCAATATCCTGACCGGGGCCTATTCACACGCCTTTGGCGAGTACTTCCCGCACAAACTGCGGCTGAAAAAAGACCGGATGACCAGTACAGCCCCGACCAAGGTAGACATATCCTCGGACGAACCCTTTCCGGACGGGGAATACTTTCTGGCCACCTATCAGATGCGCCTGGGCAGCCAGAACCTGGATCAGCTCAACATCCTCATTCCTCCCAGTCTGGTCAGTTTGTCTGAGCAGGATATGCAGGCCCTGAAAAAACAGCCTTCAAACGGCGCGACAGGACAGGGCCAGGGAACCGGAACCATCTTTATTCCCGGTCAGGAAGGGGGGGGCAAGCCGGCCATTGCTGTTATCAGCGATGACAGCCAGCAGGGGCAGGTGGTGGCCACCAGCCTGGAAGAGGAAGGAGTTGAGCTCATTCAGCTCAAGCTGCGGGATAAGATGCGGGAAAGACTCAAGTCGTACAACGTGCTTGGTGCTTTTTTAGTCCTCAAAAATATTGACGACAATTCGCTGGCCACCCTGATCAAGGTCCGGTCTATGCTCAAGGGACGTTGTCCGTTGATAATCAGCGGTCCCAAATGGACCCGCGCCAAAGTCATCCAGGCTGTCCGGTACGGAGCCCAGGACATCCTGACCAATCCTCCAGATCCAGCCCAGATAGTGGACAAGACCCACAAGCACATGATGGCCAGCGCAGTGCAGTAAATCCTGGCAAGAGGATGGGTGG
>JAWLEI010000076.1:0-1194 GCA_041686195.1 Desulfovermiculus sp. | reverse complement strand
CTTGCCAAGGATGGGGCTCTTAACCGCCTGGTCTGGCTTTTAATCTCCGATTACGATATTCGATAAACCGCGCGTTTTCAGATCAAAACTGAACAGACAACCCCGGCCCTCTTGACTCCCCGCCTTGGCAAGGAGGGGATTAAGGGGTGGTTGGGATTATGACTCTTAAACCTTTTCAATCCCCAAGGCTCCCCTTTCACTCCCGGCAGGCCTCAGAATTCAGGACCTCTGTGGCCCCGATGAATCCGAGCAGGCTGAAATCCTGCTCGGAAACAGTGCCCAGCTCGGTGTCCGGATCCAGGCTCTCTACTTTTATCCGCATAAAGAACCCCCGCCGCATGGTCTGGACCAGATCCCGGGGCAGGCGTATACCGTTGGTCACCTCATGGGCCGTCATTCGGCCCTGATTGAGATCATCGATTTCGTAGCGGACCTGCACATCGACCGGGGTGGACGAAAAAGGCCCCCACAGGCAGGGAGAGCCGTTTTCATCCACACTCAGATCCATCATGTTTTGATCCACATAGCCCTGCTTGAGATAACATCCGTTCATGCCCGGCTCCTTAATGACCATCCAGGTCTCTTCGCGGGCCACGGCATGCTCTTTTTCCCACTTAGTCCAGCCCAGATCCTCTGAAGACCAGGCCTGGATCTGAGAGGCGGACAACAAGCTGAAAGCTGGCACCAGGATCATCAAAAGGGCTCCCCTTATCCAGAACCGAGCTCCGGCAACCTTGGTCCATACCTTTTCCATGTCCTCTCCGTCATAACCTCAAATTACAGGAATTGACTTCCCAATGATGGCGAAAGTGCTTTACTTTTTGGGCGCTGTACTCAGCAGGGCGGGAAATGAGCTATTGCTCGCGGACGTAGCGCGAGTCACGCCAATAGCGCGACATTTCCTGTTCGTTTGCGTCATTCCCGCGGGGGCGGGTATCCAGTCTTCTCTTGGTCAAAAAAAAAGCTGGATTTTTTTCTAGTGAAGCGTCAATACTAATCTTTCCCCATCTCGGCATTCACCTTATAGATAAAGGCCAGGATCTCGGCGACAGCCTGATACAATTCCCTGGGGATCTCTCCTCCCACCGGCACCCGGGCCAAAACCTCCAGCAGATCCGGATCTTCCCGCACCGGTATTCCGGATTCCCGGGCTATCTTCAATATCCGTTCCGCCACCTCGCCCCGGCCGCTGGC
>JAWLEI010000075.1:0-15293 GCA_041686195.1 Desulfovermiculus sp. | reverse complement strand
CTCCATGTCTGGATACGGGGTCAATGTCAAAGATCTGGCCGGGGTCCTGGGCTGGCCCATGGAGTCCACAGTGTCTGATCCCTCCTCGGGCCAGATGCCTACCGCCCTTCTGGCCGGAATGGTGGTGGTGTTGTAATATCCAGGGGAACAAGCTTGCCTTTGTTTGACACCCGATCACTGGAACATCTAAGTCTGGCTTTGTCTGCCCATTGAAGAACGGGCCAAAATCAAGGCCCGGCAGGGTGTACCCTAACGCATCTGTTTTTCAGCTCTATCATATTCAATATACGGATCACTCTCTTTGATCACTAAATAGTAATTTTTTTGACGATGGAGGTATTCAAGCTTTACAAAAATCCCCCGCCCACTTAGATTACTTCCATGATCAAACCTACTATCTGGCTTCAAGCCCGGGAGCGCTCTGTTTCAGCCCGGGAAAGGTATCGCCGGCAGGTGCTGGAAGAGGTCGATACCGTTCTTCAATACCTGGCTGATAAATACCACTGGGATGAGCTTTATCTGTTCGGCTCTCTTATCTCTCCGGGCATGTTTACATGCGATTCGGATATCGATATGGCCATCTCGGGCCTGGACAAACACGATCTGCTTTCATTTATTGCTGATGCTTCCCGGGAGTTGGGGCGTGAGGTGGATGTGTTGCGTCTGGAGGAGAGCAAAATAACGGACTCGATTCGAAGGAAAGGGCAGCTATGGGTACCAGGGAAGCAGTAGTTCTTTTTTTGAGCGATTTTGACCAGCAGTTGGTGGAGATAAGGAAGATTTATGCTTTACTGGAGGAGAAATCGGCCAAGGCTCATCCCCCGATTTCCAGCGAACTGGTTGAAAGCATAGGTTATTGGCTTCATAATCTGTACTCTGCATATGAAGACCTTTTTCGGCTCATTGCTGCTTTTTGGGAAAACTCTCTGGAAAGTGCTTCCACCTATCATATTGAATTGTTACGCAGGATGCGTTTAGAAATACCAGGTGTGCGTCCAGCTGCCTTGAGCTCCGAGAGCAGCTTTCAGCGCCTGAATGAGATGCGGGCCTTTCGACATGTATTCCGCCATGCCTACAGCTACGGGCTGGATGATGAGCGGGTCTTTTTTCTTCTCCGGCGGGTTTTGGAATCAAAAGATATAATTCTGAGAGACATTGTATCTTTCAGGAACCACGTCGAGGGCCTTCCGCTTTCAGATGAATGAACATATAAACAACCAGGGATCTTGGCCCCCTGGTCAAAGTGTGCTTTGTCCGCAAACCAAAATATGTAAAATAAATTATTATGGCACCTGATTGAAAACCATGCAATTTTCTTCTTCCGTGCATTCCGAGTGTTCCGCGGTTACATCACTGCATGCCTTGTAAGGCCGCCTCGACCTCGGACAGGGGCAGGGTTTGGACAACGGCCTGCCCCAACCCTTGCAGAAGGACAAAATGCATATCCTGGCCTTCCCGTTTCTTGTCGCGAGCCAGAGCCTGGATGAGAGAAGCAGGATCAACCTGTAGTTTGGCGGGCAAATTGTAGGCGGAATGCAGAGCCGTGAGCCGGGCGCAATCGGCCCGGGAGAGCAGTCCTCTGCGGACAGAGAGCTCAGCAGCCACAGCCATGCCCTGGCTCACCGCCCGGCCGTGGGATATGCCGGTCTCCTTTTCCAGGGCATGCCCCAGGGTATGCCCGAAGTTAAGCACCCGGCGCAGACCGGTCTCTTTTTCATCCTGGCTGACCACACCTGCCTTGATGCGCACCGAGTCCAGAATCAGGCGCTCAATCACCGTAGGCTCCCGGCCCAGAACCGCCTGCTGACTGGTTTCCAGAAAAGAAAATAATTCCAACTCGGCAATGGCTGCGTGCTTGATCACTTCGGCCAGGCCGCAGGCTAAGTCCTCTTCCTCTAATGTGGACACAAATTCAGGATCGCAGAGCACGAACTCCGGCTGGTTGAAGACCCCGAGCATATTCTTGTACCCATCCAGATTGACCCCGTTCTTACCTCCCACGCTGGCATCCACCTGGGCCAGCAAAGTGGTGGGCACAAAGCCGAAGCGAACTCCACGCATGTAAGTCGAGGCCAAAAACCCCGCTACATCGCAGACAATCCCCCCGCCTATTCCCAGAATGAACCAGGACCGGTCCGCATCCAGGTCCATGAGCTCCCGGGCCAGCCGGGCTACGGTATCCAGGTTTTTGATTCCTTCCCCGGATCCGATGGTTAAAACCGGGAGGTCCGGAAAACGAGAGCTGTAGAGTCGGTATACATTGTGATCGGTGACGATCGCCGCCCGCTGGGTGGGGAGCAGAGCGGTCAGGTCGTTTCCATGCCGGCCGATAAGAATACGGGAGGTCTGGCCCTGAGTCTGGACGATGGTCTCGTGCATGATAAGCCTATGAGGATGTTGATGAGAGCTCCTGAAATGCCAAACCACAAGCAAAAATGAAACTTCGTATGAAACAAGACTTTATCTCTAAGGTATCTCTGGTTTTTCAGGGTAGGGCTGGTTCTCTCCGAGACCCAGCCTCATCCATCATTTTAAAACCCCTGGCCCTCGGAGAGGACCAGGCTACTGGGCCCAGCCCTCTTCACAGCCAGTTTCATATTTGATCAAACCGGCGGTCACGGCCAGCGGCCCCGCCAAAGGCAGGGCTGAACTCTGTCCTCTGACCTCTGTCTTCTGTCTTCTGTCCTCTGAATCACGCTGCCTGCAGTTTGACCCGGCTCAAGCGCCGGTGTGCCTCGTGCAGCAGCTCCTCGGTGGTCTCCCAGGAAATGCACTCATCGGTAATGGACACCCCGTACTTCAGGGCTGAGAAATCCCCGGTGAACTTCTGGCTGCCTTCAAACAGGTTGCTCTCCAGCATCAGGCCCAAAACGGCCTCATTTCCCTGCAGGATCTGCTCCAGTACATTTTTAAACACATTGCCCTGGCCCTGGTGCTTTTTGTGACAGTTGGCATGGGAGCAGTCCACGATCACTGCTTCCGGAAGTCCCTTTTTGATCAGGTTCAGCCTGGTCTCTTCTATGCTTATAGGATCATAATTCGGCTTGTCCCCTCCGCGCAGAACTACGTGCCCGTATGCATTGCCCTGGGTCTTGACGATACAGGTCCGGCCGTCCTGATCAATGCCCAAAAAGGTCTGGGCGGCCCGGGCAGCCTGCATGGCGTTCACCGCTGTGCCCAGGTTGCCGTCGGTACTGTTTTTAAAGCCCACAGGCATGGACAGGCCGCTGGCCATCTGCCGGTGGGTCTGAGATTCCGTGGTGCGCGCACCGATAGCTGACCAGCTGACCAGATCGGATACATACTGGGGGGTGATGGGATCCAGCATCTCTGTGGCCACAGGAAGACCCATCTCGTTTATCTGCAAAAGGAGCTTCCTGGCCCTGTACAACCCGGTCTCCATATCGCAGGAATCGTCCAGGTTAGGATCGTTGATCAACCCTTTCCAGCCCACCGTAGTCCTGGGTTTTTCAAAATAGACCCGCATGGCCACAACCATGGTCTTATCTACCTGGCGGCTGAGCTGGGCAAGTCGCTGGGCGTACTCCAGGGCCGCTTCCTCGTCGTGAATGGAGCAGGGCCCGGAAATAATAAGCAGTCTGCGGTCTTTTTTGTCCAGAATGTCTTGAATGGCCTTTCGCCCTCTCTGGACGCATTCCTGGGCCGCCCGGGAAAGGGGCAGTTCTTCTTTAAGCTGGCGCGGTGTCTTCATGGCCGTGTACTCCTGGATTCGAACATCGTCTGTTGTGTGCATCACATCCTCCTTTGCGTTTTTTGCGTCTCGGGCCAGCCAAAAGTACGGTCATTTCGACCGCCGCACCTGACGAGGCCTGGTGCTTGGGAAATGATCATCTTGTCCTCCTGATGCTGTGAAATGTGTTTGCCAGAAAAAAAAGGGCCGTGAGGTTGTCCCCACGGCCCTGAAAAGAAAGAAGCCGTGGGACCTTTTCGGTCTGCCACGGCTTCTGGGTTGTTTTGTGTGTTATTCCTCAGCGAACGCCAGGCAGACCAGGTCCATAAAAATAAAAGCTAAAATAAGTGGACCAGTTGCCTGTGTGCAGAGTCATATCAGTATCTGTTTCCTTAAGGTCTTGTCTTTGCTGTTTGACGTGTTTTGAGCTATGTTTAGCGCACATCGGCTGGGACTGTCAAGTGCTGTGAACCCTTTGTTGAAAATTTCATTTACAGGAGAACCTATGACCGATTCCTCAAAGGGCAAAGGCCAGGCCTTTGCCCGCAAGATGACCAGCATTCTCAATTATGGGGCCTTGAATCTGGCCATGGGCCTGGGATACCGTCTTGGGCTCTTTGATGTTATGGACCGCATCGGCCGGCCGGCACCAAGTGCACACATCGCCGGGCAGGCCGGCCTCTTTGAACGCTATATTCAAGAATGGCTGGGAGTCATGGTGTGCGGCGGCATTGTCGAACTCACTCTGGCCGATGACGGACAGGAATTATTTTTTTTGCCGCCTGAACATGCCGATCTGATTACCATACGCTCCGGGCAGGCCAATATGGGGGTGTACACCCAGGAGATTCCCTTACTGGCTCAGTCCGCATATGACGGCGTGGCCCAGGGCTTTCGCACCGGGCAGGGGGTAGGCTACCAGAATTATCCCGACTTTCAGGAATTCATGGCCCAACTGGCTGATGCAAAGCACAGGCAGACCCTGGTGGATTCCTTTTTGCCCTCTGTGGACAATGGAAAGCTCGTTGATCTGCTGCAAACCGGAATCCAGGTTTGCGATGTGGGCTGCGGACGGGGAACGGCTGTCCTGCTTATGGCCCAGGCCTTCCCGGCCAGCCGATTTGTGGGTCTGGATATCGATGCCCAGAGTATTGAATCAGCCCGGAAAGAAGTCGAAAAGCTGGACTTGGTCAATTCGCGCTTTGTACAACAGGATGCAGCTGCTGTGGAAGAAATTGCAGAGTGGCAGGATCTCTTCGATTATGTAACCGCCTTTGACGCCATCCACGATCAGACCCATCCCCTGCAGGCCCTGCGCGGCATCCGGGCCATGCTCAAGCCCGGCGGGCTGTTGTCCATGGTGGACATTGCCGCCAGCAGCCATTTGGCCGACAATGTCGACCATCCTATGGGGCCTTTTTTGTATACCGTCAGCCTCATGCACTGCTTGCCGGTGGGCCTGGTAAACAACGGAGCCGGACTGGGCATGATGTGGGGCCGAAAAAAGGCGACAGCCATGCTCGAAGAGGCCGGATTTGCGGACATTTCCGTTCGGGAGATCCCGGACGATCCTTTCAACCTCCATTTTGAAGCCTGGAAGGCGGAGTAAGGAAGGCTTGCCCCGCATAGAGTTCTCACTTATCCTTGAATCAAAACCAAACACTTCTATCCCAAGGCTGATATGACTTCCGAGCATTCCGCTTACCCCTTGCATGAGTCCACATACTATCTCATTGTCCGCACGGCTATGCACATGAAAACCGCCTTATACCGGGCACTGCATCAGGCCGATATGGGCGTCACACCCGAACAGTGGTCGGTTCTCTGTTGCCTGTGGGAAAAAGAAGGCCTGTACTTAACTGAAGTGACGGAGAAGACCGGCCGGGACAAATACACTATCTCCCGCATCGTCAATCTCCTGGCCAAGAAAGGCCTGGTGGAAAGCAGGCCGGACCGGGAAGACAAGCGGCGGACCAATCTGTATCTGACAGCCAGGGGAAGGGAATTGCAGGAACCTTTGACCCGCCTGGTGGAGGAGTTCACTGCCAAGCTTTTCCAGGACTTTTCAGATCAGGACATTGATTATGCCAAACGATTGACCAAGGGGATCTTAAACAACATCGATAAGCTCAGACTCTGAGATACTTCAACGCAGAAGGCATTGTACCACCTTGCAGTTTGCTGTAAATGTAGCCGCCATCTGGTCTGCAACAGGCCGGATGGACAAAATCAAGCCGCCTGGCTGGCCATCATTTTGTTCTTGCGCTTGGTGATCTGTTCAATGCGGCGCTCAAAACCTATGCCCAGACCATCTTTTGCCCCATAATCCTGGGCCAGCCGACATGTTTCAATTGCCAGGTCAAATTCCATAGTCTCAGTGAGAGCAATGGCGTAGTAACTGAATGTAAAGAAATACGGCATGCTCCCAAACCGAGTCAAAAGTTCGGAGATGATCGCAGGCATTTCCTTGATATGGGCCTGAGCTGCAGTGAGAAAAATTTCCCGCATTCGCGGATCCTGATGTCTTTTAGGAAAACTGTGGGCGATAATATCCCGATACAGGAAATGCCGCCCAAGCACGTGCTCTTCGTGCCTTAAGGCCTCGAGCATGGAGTTGATGTCATTTACAAGTCTGACCTCTTGTGGTTTTATATTCCCAACTTCCTGCTGCTCAGTGGATGCCGCGGACTCAAATTCTCCCTGGTTCTCCTGGAGAAAAGCTTGTCCAGCAGAGGCTGGGAGAGATTTTTCTTCAGTTGCTGACATAAATTTCCATAAAAAATACGCAGCAAATGAAGATATAACGAGTATTGTAGCCATTATCCAGGTCATTTCGAACACCTATTCGTTATCAAGCTCTATATTTATTTTATCGGTTAGAGCTCAAACTTTCATTATTATATCTTGGTTGATTAACAACCAAAAACCATTTAAGCTTTAAAATTTTATGCTTATGCAAAATGCGTTCCTGAGTGCACAAAATTATAACCAGACGTCCGCCTTGTCAAGGAAATTGCAGCTGCTTAATACATTATGAGCATTTCAAATTATTCTTTTTTCTTCCTCAGCACCTTATTTTAACCAAATGGCTTTGCTGTTTCCCGCCTGACCAGGAATGCATTTTTTTTGATACATCTGCCTCAGTGGGAAAAAAAGAAGCCTGAAAGGGGGTTTCCCATGACCTTACGACTTGTTGGTATAGGTGGTTTGGGTCTTATGCTCAGCCCATCGTCCAGACACCTGGCTGGTTCAAGTACCGCCCGATTTATACGCATTCACGACCGGGGCACCCAAGACTCGCGACGGGAGGCATGCCGCCGGGAATGGATCACGCATGGTGCTCAACTGGTGCCTGATCTGGATTCCTTGATCGGCGACGGAGAACTGGATGGGGTGGTCATTTGCGCCGGAAAGAACGGGGACGACTCTCAGATACTGCGCGCCCTGATCCCACGCATCAAACAGAAATGTACCAACCTTCCCTTTATACTGCATCTGTCCACGGTGAGCACCAATTTCGTCCAGACTGCGCACAAGCACTTGCAGGATGAGGGCATTGCCTATGCCAATTACCCCCTGACCGGCGGACCGGCCGGAGCAGAGGCCGCCTCCATGCTCATTCTGGCCAGTGGAGACCCGGCCTTGTATCGCAGGCTGGAGCCGGCCCTGCAGGAAATTGGAAAGCCCAAGTTTTTTGGAGAAAGAATTACAGCCGGAGCTGAAGTCAAGCTCATCGGCCAGCTCATGGTCTTTAATGGATTAACCGGCATCTGCTCCGCAGCAGCCCTCAAATCCGAGTGTTTTCAGGAGCCCCTGTCCGGCTCAGAGCAAGCTGAATTTTTCGATTTTTTAAATGCCGGGGCAGGAGGAACCCGACAGTGGGATGTGGCCTTGAGTAAGGGAGTACGCAGCAATGTTTGGGATCAGGGATTTATGCTCCAACATGCAGCTGTGGATGCCATTTATGCGGCCCATCTCTGTTTGGAACGTGAGTTGTCGGCCTTAACGGTCATGCCCATGCTGTGTACTGCTCTTTCTTTCGCCTTTGTGCTTAATAAGTACCAAGGAGCTCCTTTAGCCACTCATTCTGTAGCCCGTGAATTAACTTCAGAAAGTGCCGCTCAGATCGATTCCTTCATTCAGAAACATCTCGATTTTTCTTCCCCGGAACAGAGCCTGTACGCGGCCATTCATACTTTACCTGCCCGCATTCAGGACAGTGTCCTCCTGGATGTGGACCAGACTACTTTTGCTTGAAAGATCTTTTTTGACAACAGAGGGGGTCTTTGCTAGAAAATGAGCAAATTTTGTTTCTGCTTTTGGTAAGCAGTTTATAGGATAATATCCACATTTGTACGGCTCCAAATGGAGATGGAAAGTTCAAATACAAATTGTAACTTTTGAAGGAGCTGATGAAATGCCAATGGGAAATTTCAGCCACAATTACCGCCCGGATAAACTCCGGGAGCTGATCAAGCAAGGAAAGACTGCCAAGGAAATCATGAAAGAATTGGCCATCTCCCGCTGGTCCTTGAAAGAGCATTTGCTCATGCTTCAGCATAGAGACAAGAAGTATTATGAAATCCCGGGTCTCCATGACGAGGAGCGGGAAAAACACCCATCCTACACCCGGGAAGGGATTATTTTTTCCCCCAAGATGCTGGATAAGACCGGATTTAAACCCGGTGATCGGTTTGAAATGACGGTGGAAAAAGATAAAATCATCCTAACTAAAATCTCATAATATCATGGAGTTCATATCCTCTCTCCGGATAATACCAACCATTTTTTGAATTGGTCCGACCACACAATATCTTGGGGACCTGCCGGTTTATAAAAGACATCCTGTAATAGTACTCCAGGGGGAGAGTTGCATGGCCAAAGGTGACTATTCCACCAAATACCGCCCAGATCTTCTCCGCAGAATGATTGCGGAAGGTAAAACAGCCAGACAAATCATGAAAGAGCTGGGCATCTCGAGGTATACTCTTAAGGAACACCTCCTTTTGCTGCAGATGAAGGACAAGAAGTACTATGAGATCCCCGGACTTTTGGAAGACCAGGCAGCGGCTTTACGCGTAATCCGCCGCCGGCGCGGATATATTTGTTCCCCGGCAACCTTGTGCCTCCCCAATTTCAGACCAGCCGACGCCTTTGAGATGAAAGAAGAAGACGATGGACGGGTTGTTTTGGAAAAAATAAACTAAAGGAGCACATATGGCTGAAGAATCCCACCCCAACACCAGACGCACAACCCGTACCATTCAAAACCTGGACAACAAGATACTAAAGTACGATGTGCATCCCTGGGTATTTTTCGGAGGAGCGGGGATTATTTTCCTTTGCGTTTTGCTGACTCTCCTCATGGGCGATACTGCAGAAGCTGTTTTTGGCAACATGCAGAGCTGGATCGCCAATTTTACCGGGTGGTTCTTTGTTCTGGTCATGAATGTGGTTTTAATCTTTTGCTTTGGCATCCTCTTCACCAGATACGGCAGCCTGCGCATCGGTGGCCCGGATGCAGAACCGGAATTCAGCACCATTGGCTGGTTCGCCATGCTGTTCAGCGCCGGGATGGGAATCGGAATCCTGTTCTACGGCGTGGCCGAACCCATGTTCCATTTCGTGGGCAATCCTTTTACTGAAGCTGGAACTGCAGACAGCGCTCAAAAGGCCATGGACCTGACATTTCTCCACTGGGGGCTGCATCCGTGGGGAATTTACGCCATGGTCGGCCTGGGCCTGGCTTTTTTCGGATTTTCTGAAGGTCTGCCCCTGTCTATCCGCAACGTGTTCTATCCCCTGCTTGGCGACCGGATATACGGACCAGTGGGCAATGGCATCGACATCCTGGCTACAGTCTCCTGTCTGTTTGGAGTTGCCACCTCCCTGGGCCTTGGCGTGCAGCAGGTCAATGCCGGATTGAGTCATCTTTTTGATATCCCCCAAAATCCCTGGATCCAAGTCCTGCTCATCGCCGGGATCACCGCAGTGGCTACCTGGTCTGTCGTCCGCGGCCTGGACGCTGGGATTAAATTTCTGAGCCAGGTGAATATGACTTTTGCTGCGGCTTTGATGATATTTGTCCTCATTTTGGGGCCAACCTTGTTTGTTTTAAACGGGTTCATTGAAAACATCGGGAGCTACATTCAGAACTTTCCCACCCTGTCCACCTGGAACGAGACATATACCGGCGGGTCATGGCAGAATGGGTGGACCGTATTTTACTGGGGCTGGTGGATCGCCTGGTCTCCATTTGTGGGAATGTTCATCGCCAGAGTTTCGTACGGCCGCCGCATCCGGGAATATCTGCTGGGTGTCCTTTTGGTTCCATCAGTCGTCACATTTCTCTGGATGACTGTTTTTGGCAACAGCGCAATTTATATTGAAAAGTTCGGCATGGGTGGACTGGGCAAGGCTGTGCAGGACAACATTCCAGTCTCCTTGTTCGTGTTTCTGGAAAGCTTTCCCCTGGACCTGCTCACTTCTCTTCTGGCTATTTTGGTCATTATTACGTTCTTTGTCACTTCCTCTGACTCAGGATCCATGGTCATCGATATCATCACTGCCGGCGGCAACCCCGATCCGCCCAGGCCGCAAAGGTTGTTCTGGGCCATAACCGAAGGCCTGGTGGCAGCTGTGCTCCTTCTGGGCGGAGGTTTGGTGGCCTTGCAGACTGCAGCCATCACCACCGGATTACCCTTTGCCCTGATTGTACTTATGATGTGTTGGGCTGTGGTCCGCGGTTTGCGCAACTACGTCGACAAGTACGGGTGGGATGATTAATAATGCAGCTCCAATTATGCATCTGCATTAATTTTTATATTACGTAACGGGGAGGGATATTTATGTCTTATCGAAAAGATAAAAGATTATGGATGATATTTTTCATCCCCATCCTGATTGTTTGCTTCCCAATGGCGGCCCAGGCTTCCAAGGACAAGGTTGAACTGGCCTATGTCCAATGGTCATCAGAGGTTGCCAGCACCAATCTGGTCCGGGCTGTATTGCAGGAAAAAATGGACTATCAGTGTGAGATCATTCCCATGCAGGCTGATGAAATGTGGCAGGCAGTAGCTGAAGGTGAGGTGGACGGAATGGTCTCGGCCTGGCTGCCTCAGACTCAAAAGAAGTATTATGACCAATACAATGAAGACTGTGTGGATTTGGGTCCGAACCTGGAAGGAGCCAAGACCGGCCTGGTGGTCCCCAACGTGACTCTGGGTCGGCAGACTGCGGCCACCGGACTGCGCAACAGGCCCTATATCGAGGCAGAATCGATTGCCGATCTGAGAAAATATAAAGACAAATTCCACGGCATGATTGTGGGGATAGATCCGGAAGCCGGGATCATGCACCAGGCTGAAGAAGCTATGGAGGCTTATGGCTTGAATGATTACGACTTAACTAAAGGCAGCGAACAGACCATGACCCGGGCCCTGGGCCGGGCCATCAGCAGACAGGAATGGATTGTGGTCACCGGCTGGATCCCGCATTGGAAATTCGCCAGGTGGGAGCTGAAGTTCCTTGATGATCCGAAAAACGTCTTTGGCGGCGAAGAGCACATCAACACTGTCGTCCGCCAGGGATTGGAAGAAGACATGCCAGAGGTCTTTGAATTTTTGGATAATTTTTACTGGGAACCAGAAGACATGGGTCAGCTCATGGTCTGGATACATGATGACGAACAGTATCCCTATGAAAAGGCCTTGCGCTATATTCGCACCCATCCGGACCAGGTGGAGTCCTGGCTGCCTTAAACACACGGCTCATTGCTTCTTCTTACCATGTAAAGAATATTTCACTCCTCTTAGTAACTTTCTGCCATGGCCTGGAGCTGTTCCTTTACTTGGGCAGCTCCTTGGTCATCATCCCACTGCATATCTAAAATCTCGGCAATCCACCGGCCGTGAATCGGGTTGTACCAAATCCCCCCCAAATACTCATCCCCGCCCCAAACCACAGCTTGAAAGCTGTTGGAGCGCATCCGCTCCAGGATATTCAGGGCCTTGACCAGGCACTCCTCCCCCTCCATATCCTTGACAATCACTTCCGCTTCACAATGGGACATGGTCTCAATGGTTACTTTTTTCATGATTCACCTTTACTCTCCAGATCCGGTTTGGATCAAGTGGAAGCCCACATGCTCCAGGTCTTCCTGGAACTCCTCTCCACACTCCAGTGCAGTATCGTTGTCCGCATGGTACTTCCAGTGAACGCTTATCGGCACCCCTTTCTGGGCCGCCTCCTCAAGCATATCAAAAAAATTCATCAAGATTTTTGAACTACTGCTGTTGAAATAGACGAGTTCCACATCCACGTGCACCGGCTGGTCAATGAGTTGTCCCAGATACGTCTCCAGCCATTCCAGCATAGGGGAATAAAATTTGGCTGAATTTTCCGGGTACGACTCCCCCTTGATCTCCAGGTAATTTCTCTCTGGATCCAACTTGATCCAGGGCGTGGATTTCGTTTGCTTGCGCACAAAAGCTTCCATGGCTCACTCCCTTACACAACAGCAGTAACCACAAAAAAGAACTGCCCAGTACTGGCTGGAACGAGGTCAAAATCTATCGGCTGGCTGGCCTTTCGGGCCATTTCAATAAACCCGAGCCCTGCCCCCTTGCTCCCGTCAGCCGCCTCTTTTCGTCGCTGCTCTTTATAATACTTCTTCAGCTCATCTTTATCCATGGCTTGAATCTTGGTCAGTTTATCGGTCAGAGGGCCTTTTTGATCTTGAGTTATATAGTTGCCGCATTGAATATAGAAATGCTCATCGTGTTTGCCGATGATCAAAATTCCAAACCTCAAATCCTGCTCATCCTCGCCACAACGGCCTTTTTCAGCTGAATAGTTGACGACATTTTGCATGACTTCGACAAAAATGGAAAAGACCTTTTGAGTCACACTGGTGCTTGTTTCTTCCAAGGTCATTTTCTGACGCAAGGTTTCTCCAATACCCTCCAAAAGGCTCTGGGATACTGGGCCGCTGAAGCTGAAAATGATGCCTTCTTCCTTAAGTTGTTCGTAGAATTTCTGGATGTGATTCATCATTGCTGATCACCTTTCCTTTGATCTGGTTCCGGCCAGAATCTTTGGCTGCATAAAGCTGTCTGTCAGCGGCTTCAATAAGTTCCTGGAATCCGCAATTTGCCTTCGGAACCATGACTGCAACCCCAATACTCACAGTTACTACCGAGGCAATTGCTGAATACTCGTGCCCAATGGCCAGGTTGCGAATGTTGCTCTGGACTTTGGTGGCCACCTGCATTGCCCCTGACAACTCTGTTTCAGGAAGCAGAATGGCAAATTCTTCCCCTCCATATCGGGCCACCAGATCTCCAGGCCTTTTCACAGCCTTGTCCAAAGCCTGAGCCACCTTTATCAGACACTCATCGCCCGCACTATGGCCGTAATGATCATTATACTGCTTAAAAAAATCCAAATCTAAAAGAAGAAGAGCCAGTGGGCGGCTGTCGCGTTTGTCGCGCTTCCATTCAGTGGCAATACTCTCATCAAACCGTCTTCTATTGGCTATAGTGGTCAGTCCGTCCACATAAGACATCCGGGACAGTATTTCCTTATGTTCTTGAAGATCTGTATTGAGCTCATTGAGGTTTTTTTGCATCCGGTCGCTCATTTTTACCAGGCGCCTGGTCTGGCGGAAGAGCTTTTTGTATTCGGTGAGCAGTTCCAAGTAGGCGTGCTGTAAAGGGTGTCCGGAAAAATCATCCTGAGTGGTCAGGAGTTCCGCTTTCTCGATTACCCGAGTTTCCCGGGCAAAGATGGACTCGTCTGTCACAACATGCTCCTGCTTTATCTCAACCCATGTTCATTAAGTAAAAAAATGTTTCTTTATAGGGGATTGTCTGTTCCTGCCGTCAACCGGAATCCGAGAACCGTGATGTCATCCCGCTGCTCTTCCTGGCCCTGAAAGGCTTCACACATCTCAAGCAAGGCCTGTTTTTGTTCGGGCATAGATCTCGTCCGGATACTGTTCAAGAAGGAGAGCCAGCGCCGTTTGCCAAAGGGCAATCCGTTTTCAGCTCCGACCTGGTCAATTATCCCATCTGTTGTTAAGTAGCAGGTCAAGTGGCCATTCACTTCAAGGACATGATTTTGAAACAAAAAGTCCGGATTTGAAGAACGATAGCCCAGGCTTTCCCGATCTCCTTTGATCTCAACAAGCTCACTTCCATACGTATAAAAAAGGCTTAAACGGGCCCCGGAAAAGAGCAAGGTGCTTGAGGAGCGTTGATATACGCAGAGCCCCATGTCCAGACCGTCCTCGGCAAAGGTGGATTTGTCCTGATTGCACAGCTTTTCCTGAACGTTTCGGCTTACCTCCTGTAATACCCGCCCCGGGTTGTGCATTCCTATCCGGCCGACTATGGAGTTTAAGGAGGAAAAAGCGGCCATGGTCATCAACCCACCGGGAACACCGTGCCCAGTGCAGTCAATAACCGCTGCGGCAAAACCATCCTCAAGGGGCATGCCCCAGATGAGGTCGCCGCTGATCACGTCTTTGGGCTTCCACACAGTAAAACAATCCGGAACAAATGCAGCCATGTCCATTTCCCGAGTCAGGATGGCCTGTTGAATGGTCTTTGCGTAATGGATGCTCTCCATCACTTTGTTCAGGATTTGGGTCTTGGATTGATGGGCGTTTTCAGCGGATTCCTTGGCCTGCTGCAGGAGCACTGACTGGTTTTCCAGTTCACTGGTCCGCTCCCTAACCTTTGCTTCCAATTCATTGGTGTGGTTCTTGATCTCTTCAACCATACCGGCAAAAGCACGGCTGAGATCCCCAATCTCATCCCTGCCGCCGGAAGGCAAAGAGACATTATACTCGCCGGAGGCCAAAGCCGTGGCCGATTGATGCAGGGTGCCCAGCGGGCGTAACACGAGCTTTTCCACACCGTAGCCGAAGACAAGGAGGAGAATGCCGAACATAATCACCATAGCGGCAATTGCGGCTATGATCCACTTGCCATCCAAAATTTGGGCTGTCTGCAAGTCCACTGCGCTGACCACATGCCAGCTGAGTTCCGGGATCCAGGTCAGGGCCAGAAGCTGCTTTTTGCCGTCCAGTTCGGCCCAGAACGTCTCAACATTATTTGGATTTTTTTGTGAACTCTGCATGGCTTGGGTCAGCTTTTTGGAGTCGGAAGAGTCAGTAAATTCGTTCTGGAGGGAGGACTGCTCGTGGTCAGACTTCTTCGTATCAGCTTCAGCCCCTGAACCGTAAGCTATCAAGCTCTCGTCCGGATGGGCCTGAATAAGGCCTTTGGCGTCCAAGATCATCGGAGTTACCCCTGATTCATCGGCAGCGATGAATTCCTCCAAGAATTGAGACAGCTCCAGGCCTGTCCCTGCCATGCCGATCTTTTTATCATCATTCCAGACCATAACATCTATCCAGACCTGAACGTTTCCAAGATGAACATCCGGATTGACGTTGATGGTGAAAGTGTCAAAGTCCTCCATGGTTGTAAAAAACCATTCATCGTCGGGGTTTTCCGGGTCTAAATAATAGCGGGGCTCTTGACTGTATATTTTTTCCGGACCGTTAAAATAGTAGGCCAGGCTCTCCCGGTTGACG
>JAWLEI010000074.1:0-15906 GCA_041686195.1 Desulfovermiculus sp. | reverse complement strand
CCCCATTTCAATTCCAGGGTCTCTACTCCCAGCTCTTCCACGGCGAACTCCGCCACTCCCAGCCGGGTGTCTTCAACATTTAATTGGACCAGAATATCCCCGTATCCATTGTGATATCTACGGTAGGCCTCCACCCGGCGCCGCAGGTCAGGGGCCTCTTCGATCAATCCGTGCCTGCCCAGTTGCAGTCCGGGATCAATGCCGCACACATTTTCCCCGCACACCAGGCTGATTCCGGCAATAGCCGCACCCACTGCGAAGTGTTCCCAGTTCTTGCGGGCGATCTCCGTGCTTCCCAGGGCTCCGGTGAACATGGGTGATTTCATTTTCACCGGATCAATGGTCCCAAAAGCGGTAACCGTATCCACGCTGGGGAAAGTGGCATAGTCCGGATCGGCGACTGTTCCTTCGGCCCCCAGGGCGTAGCCCATGATACTTAAATGGGAATAATCGAGTGGATAATCCTTGTCCGCCCCGGCCGTGATGTCCCCAAAAGGCTTGGGGTACAGAAGCTCCCGGCTCCTGAAAGTTGCATTGAACAAATCGCAATTTCCCCGGCATCCATCCACACAGCGGGAACAGATTCCGGATTGCGGAGTTACATCTTTGGACCGGTTCTTGGTTTGCAAGGCTTCGTTGGCGTTGGGACGATGCAGGTTCATTTCTCCTCCCTGTTTATTCATGCAACAGCATTCTGACTGATCAATGTACCCAGGTGCTTATTGACAGACTTTTTTCCTCTGCTCATTTTGCACGCACAAATGGGCTGATCTTTCCGAAAGCAATTTGCATGCCATCACAAGGAGTGCAAAATCCTCCGCTAAATTATAGCTATTTCAGGGCATTGCTCACTGAAGCCTCAAAGCTGGTTGTTTAACCCTGCTTCCAGCATTCATTGTTGTATCCAAGATTCCCGGGTAAGAAGGCCAGGCAGGTGGAGAAATAAAACTCCTTAATTATTCTACTGTATTATCAGAATGTTAAAGCACAAGAAGCACCTCAAGCCTGAAGATACAATTTTGTACCAAAAATGAAGCGATGTTAAATTTTTTAAACCTTCCTCTGCTCTCGCCTGTCTCTTCCCAAAAAAATTCAATACTAACAACTTAGTATTCTTTCATATTTTTCCTTTTACTCAAGAGGCGTATTTTCCACCAGGGACCACACCCCGCAGGGGCAGGAGGCGGCACAGAACCCGCAGCCGATGCACCGCTCGGGATCCACCACCAGCTCAAAATCCCCGGAGGCAAGCTCTTGCCTGGAGATGGCGGCTTGAGGACACAGGGCGATACATATCCCACAGTCCCGGCAGGTGCCGCAGGAGGCGCATTCTCCAGCGCACTGCTCCAGACCGCCAAAGGCTGTCAGGCGGGGATCGAAGTACTCCAGGGTGATCCGGCTGCGATCGATCATGGGCCGGTCCACATCCTCCGGTTCCTGGTCCTGGGACCTGAATCTGGCATCTATGGCTTTGGCCACAGTACGTCCGGCCCCTATAGCATCCGTGATCAAGCCGGGCCTGACCACGTCTCCAATGGCAAAGACCTTGGGATCAGTGGTTTGATAGGAGCCATCCACGCGGACGAATCCCTGATCCAGTTCCACCCTGGGCGGCAGGAAATCTGTCTCCGGTTGATCGCCCACAGATACAACCACGCAGTCTGCAGCCAGAAACTCTCCATTGGTCAGCTCCACCCCATCCGGCCGCACTTCCCTGGTATACACCGGCCAGCGGAACCTGGCTCCCACAGCCTCCGCCGCCCTGCGCTCGGCCCCAAAAGAGGCCGGCTCCTGGATATCTAAAAGGATAATCTCTTCCGCCCCCAGCCGGGCAGCCTCAGTGGCCACATCACAGCCCACGTTTCCGGCCCCGATGATTACCACCCGGCGTCCGGGCCTGGCTGTACCGGCCTGGGCCTGGCGTAAAAAGTCCAGAGCAGAGATCAGATGTTCCTTGCCCGGCACAGGCAGGATTCTGGGCTCGTGGGCACCGGTCGCTACCACCAGGGCATCATATTCCTCCCGCAAGCGGTCCACCTCTTCCTTGCTCAAGGGTTGCTGCAAATGGATTGAGGACAAGACCTCCTGTATCCGCTCCAGCTCATGACTTAAAACATCCTGCGGAATGCGCGAATCGGGTATGACCTGGTTGACTTTCCCCCCCAGACTCTGGCCTCGATCAAAGATCACCGGTTCATGACCCAGAAGACGCAGCTGCCAGGCCACGGAGAGACCGCCAGGACCGGCCCCTAAGACAGCTACCCGCACGCCGGATACAGGCGGTGTCTGCGGAGGATTGGCCTGCAGACTGGCCTGCCCCAGCTGCGTCACATCCACGGACGGCATGTCCTGACCGGCCCGGGTGCAGCTCTGCATGCACAGATTGGGGCAGAGATAACCGCACACTGTGGCCGGAAAAGGGGTGTAGGCCAGTGCCAGATCCACGGCTTCATCCACCCGGCCTTCCCTGATCAGTCGCCAGCGCTCCTGCACCGGTATGCCAGTTGGACAGCTGGCCTCGCAGGGTGCGGCGTAGACTCTGTTTTCCCACATCGGGACATAGCGCCGCAGCTCTCCTTTGGTGATCACCGGTATGGGGGAACGGTCCTCGCTGCTGATATCTCCGATCAGCCCACCCTGGCCCAGCTCACGATCCCAGAGGTGGCTCCGAAAGGAGTCCATACCCGGCCGGGGCAACCCCCGTTTTTCCTGCGGGCTCCTGGCCCGCAGACACTGCCAATCCTCCCGCCGGCTCAGCTCCGGATACAGGTCTTCTTGCTGAATCCGTTGCACAAAGCGTTTCAATCCAGCCTCCAGCCAGGTCCAGTCCTGGCCGGAAACAGGCTCCAGCACGGCATCGGACTGACTGTATCCCTGATGCGGACCCCGAAAATAAATCCTTCCTCCGACCATGCCTACACAGGGTCTATAGCCCAGAATATTTTCCGGGTTTTGGGGCTGATATCCACAGATCACAGCAATGCCCCCGGCCATGAATTCGGCGAAGTAGTCCCCTACCGAGCCTAAAACCCAAAGTTCAGGGGGATCAAAGCGGGGGTTGTGCTTGGTCATGGTCATAGCCCTGGCCCCGGTATTGCCCCCCACCGAGACCCGGCCCTGGGCCATGGCGTTGGCTGTCCCGTTGCCCACATGCCCGTGAACCACGATTTCAGCCCCGGCGTTCAGCCACCCCACATCGTCAGATGCATTGCCCATGACTTCAATACTGGTATTGGCAAATCCCATGGATCCTACCCGCTGACCGGAAGGACCGAGCACATTGATGTACACCTGCTCCCGGCCTGCAGACCACAGCCTGCCGCCAATGCCATGATGGCCCAGGGCCTCTACTTGCAAGAGACGGTGCCCCCGGGCCACAGCCTCCTGTATCTTCTCTTCCAGGACCCGGGATTCAACCCGCCGGCCCTGTTCTTTCCCTGCAATGCGCTGCCATTGCTCGCTCATTTCATGCTCCTCGTCACACCACATACTTGATCTGCAGCCTCTCGGCCACGTGATGATCGTCAATGCCCAAAGCGTCGGACATGCCGATGGGCAGTGAGGTAGACCGGCCCAGGGGGGCCACGATCTTTCTCAGCTCGGTATCAAAGGATAAAAACACATCCACCACCCGCTCGGCCACCTTTTCCGGGTCCAGACGACGGTACAGTCTGGGGTCCTGAGAGGTGATCCCCTTGGGGCACAGCCCGATATTGCAGATGTTGCACCGGTCTGTCTCTGATCCCAGACACCCGGCCGCAGCCTGCATGATATATTTGCCCATCTGGACCCCACTGGCTCCAAGCATGATCAAGGCCGCGGCATTGGCGGCCAGATTGCCCCGTTTGCCCACCCCGCCGGCGGCAAACAATGGAATTTCATTCTGCTTGCCCAGCTTAACCAGGTTCAGGTAGCAATCCCGCAGGTTGCTGGCTATGGGATGCCCCATATGGTCCATGGACACGTTGTAGGCCGCTCCTGTGCCTCCATCTTCGCCGTCAATGGCCAGGCCCGCGGCATAGCTGTTCCGGGTCAGGTTGTTCAGCACAGCCAGGGCGGTGGAAGTTCCGGATATCTTGGGATACACCGGGACCCGGAACCCCCAGGCCATGGACATGGACTGGATCATCTTGGCCACAGCTTCTTCAATGGAATACTTGGTCTGATGCGTGGGCGGGCTGGGCAGGCTGACCCCCTGGGGCACCCCCCGGATGGCGGCGATGAGCTTGTTGACCTTGTACCACATGAGCAGGCCCCCGTCCCCGGGTTTCGCTCCCTGCCCGTACTTGATCTCCACCGCACAGGGGTCCTCCTTCATTTCCGGCAGGGCATGAATAATCTCGTCCCATCCGAAATAGCCGCTGGCAATCTGCAAAATCACGTACTTCAAGAACCGTGATCTCAGCAGGCGGGGCGGACACCCCCCTTCTCCGGTGGCCATGCGCACCGGCAAGCCCAGCTCCTCATTCAAGTAGGCCACTCCCATCATCAGCCCTTCCCACATGTTCGGGGACAGGGCCCCAAAGGACATGCTGCCGATGACCAGGGGATAGATTTCGCGCACCGGCGGGGTCCAGCCATTCTCCTGCCAGGCCAGAAGCTGCTCTTCCGGCGAGAGCACCCGGCCCAGCAGGGTTCGCAGCTCGAATTCATGCCGCCCGGCATCCAGGGCCGGGTCGGTAAGCATGGAAATACGGGTGAATTTGATCCGGTCCAGGACTCCTTCCGGCATATTCCGCCGACCGCCCCGGCGTCTGGGCTGTCCTCCCCGATTGACATGAAACGAAAGCTTGCCGGCCTCGTCGCTGCGATAGGGAAGAATAGCCTCATTGGGACACACCTGGGCGCACATGGCGCAACCGATGCAGGCGTAGGCCGGATCGGTCCTTTGCCGGATTCCGTGGTATACGGTGTGAGCGGTGCTCGGGGCCTGATTGAGGCTGAAATCCGCATTGACCACTCGCTTGCGAAACACGCCCAGCTCAATGGCCTGCACCGGGCAGACGGCAGTACACTGCCCGCACAAGGTGCACCGTTCCTTGCTCCAGTGCACCTGCCAGGGGAGATCCTTGATATTTAGTGAACTCGGGGCAAGGGATCCATTTGCGAGCATATGCGAACCTCCTGGCGCTCTCGGCTGATAAGAGCGGTATCCAGATGCATGGGTTGGAAAGTCCGGTACTGGTCGGCATCCGGGATGACTGCATCCAGGCCGCAGATTTCCGAGGACAAAGCGTAAAACCCCGGCTTGCCCCCAACCACACCCGGTCGAAGCTTCTTGCGGTCCTGGACCATGAACAGGGATTTATCCGGCAGGCAGCCAATCACACAATTGGGACCATCAATGATCAACCGGCGACAGACCTGTTTCAGCCGGCGCAGGAACTCGGCATTGGGATGCCCGCGCAGGTCGTCCTCCTGCAAGGGAGTAATGATATGCTTGTAAGCCTCTGCATCCAGGTCCAGCCGGGTGAGCACGTAGTGCATGATGTGGGTGAACACCTCGGAATCTGACTCGTAGCCCATGTACCCGGCAAAGCCCCGAGAGCTCAAGAACTCCTTGATGGGCACAAAAGCTGTATTCTCTCCATTGGTCATACTGGCCACACCCTGGATGAAAAAGGGGTGGCAGGCGTAGAGATTGATGGCATAATTGGTGTTTTGCCTTCCCTGGGCCAGGATGATCCTGGCCTGGAGCTCCTCGTTGTCCAGATGCATGTACTGGGCAACCTCATAAGGATCTCCAATTTCCTTGATCATAATCACATCCGGCCAGAAGCTGAAAACAATCATATCATTATGTTCTTCACCCATACTCCGCAGGGTAAGCCGAATCATAAGCAATCGGTATTCGATTTCAGCAGCCGAGAGCTCGTCCCATTCCTCCGGATAGTCATAGGCCCGGATGAGATACATGTCCCGCTTGGGCACTCCAGGCGGCGGCTCCTTGTCCACCTTGAATCCCAGCCGGTATTTAGTCTTAAAGCCTATATTCATCATGTACTGGTCCAGGCGCTTCAAGCCCTCCTGACTGAAAATACCGGACAGGATAGGCGCTCCCTTAAAATATTCAAAAGGCCCACCCAAATCGGTGAGCATGATTCCCACGCCTGAGCCGTCATGCCCTTCACGCATAGCATCCATAGCCTGGACCGCCAGCATGGGCGACTGCGGCTCCTGACTGGTCAAGGCGAAGAGTCGGCACATGTGATTTCACCTCCAATACGAAGTCAGCTTATCTTGTCATTCCTGCATATCATGTCAAAAAGTGTTCAAATTTCAGCGCAAGCCTCTGCCCAGACCTTCCGAACCTCCCGCCTGACGACATGGATATCATTCCAATCCCGGATGAGAGTCTCGGTTCCGCCCGGAGGCCACAGACTGCTTTGCTTCAGCTGGTTGAATGTATCCTGGCTGATCAAGGATGCAGTGTGATTGGTCATCAACTGTAACCGCAGCTCCAGACTGCGCAAGGCCTGGTACGACGTCTGCAGTGACGCAATTGTGGCGGCATCCAGGCCCAATCCGGGCCCAAACTCATCCAACAGCTCCCTCACTGCCAAAGCCCTCGGCTGCCTTTCCCGGCTCTGAACCAATTCCGCTCCCTGGACCAAAAATTCCACATCAGCCAGCCCTCCTGGGCCCAGCTTAATATCCAGGGCCGAGGGCGTTTCCCGGCTGCGCTCACGTTCCATGCGTCCGCGCAAGTGGCACAGCCGGGTCCAGATCCGGGACTGGGATCTGGTTTGAAAGCAGACTTTTTTGGCCTCGGCTTCCAGCAACCGGCCCAAGTCCATATTTCCGGCCACCGCCCGCATGCGCAGCAGGGCCTGGATCTCCCAAAGATCAGCTTCCTGCTGGTAATAGTCAATCCACCTGGATCTGGTCACGGTCAAGGGGCCATAATTGCCTGATGGCCGAATCTGGGCATCCACCGCATATCCCGGTCCCTCCTGCAATGGAGTGCTCAGCATGCGCATGAAACGCTGAATGAGCTTGACCACTTGAGGCGGTATGTGCTCTTCAGTCTCCTGTGAAGGATCATAGACGAACATGAGATCCAAATCCGAAAGATAGCCCATCTCCATGCTCCCCAGCTTGCCCAGGCCTAAAATGGCCACAGGCACATCATGTTGGGGAAGATACTGGCTGACAGTGGTCTCCCAGGTGACCTGAAGCACCCAATCGGCCACAGCAGTCAATTTGGACTCGAGTTCTCTCAGAGTCAGCCGGCCATGGATGTCCTCCAAAGCCAGGTTGAGCATACGTTCGTTCTTGAGCCTGCGTATCCACTCCAGGCTCTGCTCATATCCCCGCTCGCGCCGAACAATGTGGCGGGCCTGCTTATGCCAGGTTCGCTCCGGCCCTGCACTCATTTTTCGGGGCAGGCCCTCGATAAGACTGGGCTGATGCAAAAGCAGGGAGGCCACAAACTGGGACACGGCTGTGGAGAAAAAGAGCTCTTCCAGCCAGACCGGGTTTTCATTGACAAGAACTACCAATCCAGGCCGAAGACCGGCTTTATGTATGAGCTCAGTGAGCCTATAGCTCCATTCTTCTCTTCCGGATTGTCGGGCGGTTTGTCCCAAACGATCCATCACCCCTTGCATAGCCTTTTGTACCTCCCGGGAAAAGGGAGGACAGGGCACTGCCCGGTGTGCAATGCTTCCTTGTTCAGGGTGTTCTTGGTCCTGGTCGCCCTTTTCCTGCGAGGGCAAGGAGGGGCGAAACAGGGCTGTAAACTGCCTGTACACCTCTTCCCTGGCCCCTTGTAAGGCCTGAGCCAGCTCCCGGCCGGAGGTGAAGCTCAAAACCATAGCCAGGCGGTCCATATCTTCTTCGGACCGGGGCAGAACATGGGTCTGCCGATTGCGGTCCAATTGCACCCAGTGTTCTGTTCGACGCAGCAGAACATAGGCTGAGGACAGGGATTCAACAGCATATGCAGGCATCAGGTCCAATTCGCGCAAGACGTGCAGGCAGCGCAGAGTATTGGCTTCATCCAGCTCTGGATAGCGGCCGCCATAAACAAGCTGTAAGGATTGGACCACAAATTCGATCTCCCGGATTCCCCCCCAACCCATCTTGAGGTCAAAGGTCCGATCCTCCATGTCCTTGGCTTCGTTCAGCATACGATCGCGCATGGCCCTTAATTCATCAAGGGCCTGAAAATCCAGAAAACGACGAAAGACAAAGGGTCGGACTTGCTCCAGAAAGCTGTGGCCAATGCTTCTTTGCCCGGCCACTGGACGGGCCTTGAGCAGGGCCTGGCGCTCCCAGGAGCGGCCATAGATCTGATAGTGGTTCAGGGCCCGATCTACAGAAACAACCAGTTCTCCATCCTTTCCTCCGGGACGAAGTCGCATATCGACCACAAAAACCCGATCCCCGTCTACTGACTCGGCCATTAACCGAGTCAGAGTCTGGGCCAAGCGACTTAAAACGGTCTTGAATTCACTCCACTCGACTGTTTCCTCTCCCCAACTGTCCCGCAAAAAAATGAGATCGATGTCAGATACAAAGTTCAGCTCTCCCCCGCCCAGCTTACCCAGGCCCAATACTCCAAGATGGCGAGATAAATTTTGGACATCGGTCCGGTTCAATTCAGAGGCCGGCATCCACAGCTCCGGCCTGGAAGCCAGGACCTGCAGCCCGACCTGCAGACTGGTTCGGGCCAGATCACTGATCTGGGCCACAATCTGGGAAAAGGGAGCCAGTCCGAACACATCCCGGCACGCCAAACGCAGGAAGTGACGCTGTTTAAAGGACCGAAATCCAAGGGCCAAGTCCTTGAACGTCTCGCACCCGACGCATAACCGGTCCAGATCCCGGTACAGTTCAGGCAGAGGAATGGTCCGCCACAGATTACGTTCTTGCATAAGCCAATGCACCATCTGCTCGTTTTTGAGCAGAGTGGCTAAATATCCCGATCCAGCCCGCAATCGATCCAGATCCGGCACTTGGGAGAGTAGCATTGAGGCTCCTGCTGAATTCGTACCTGCTACCGGGTTATTGGTATGACCAATCCAGCAAATCTTCTTTTTGTGCCCGCTTTGGGGCAAAAGACTGGTCAGATTTGCCGGAGGCAAAGCGGACAGGCAAAAAAAGGGAACTGACCCTTGACCGCGGCCGTTCCCTTTCAGCTCTGCCTCCGGCAGATCTGAAGTATTTTTCGGGCAAAGTGCCCAAAAAAGGTTTGCCGGTTTGATACAGCGCAGTTAAATGTCGTAATAGAGCATGAATTCGTATGGATGCGGCCGCAAACGCACCGGATCCACCTCGCTGGAACGCTTGTACTCGATCCAGGCCTGGATCACATCTTCAGTAAACACCTCTCCCTGGCACAAGAAATCGTGGTCCTCTTCCAGAGCAGTCAAGGCCTCATCTAAAGAACCGGGGGTGGAAGGCACACCTTTGAGCTCTTCCGGGCTCAATGCATAAATGTCCTTGTCCAGAGCCTCTCCAGGGTCAATCCGTTTTTCGATTCCGTCAATAGCGGCCATGAGCATGGCGCTAAAGGCCATATATCCATTACAGGACGGGTCCGGGAAACGGATTTCGATGCGCTTGGCCTTGGGTGAGGCTGAATACATGGGAATACGCAGGGCCGCACTCCGGTTGCGGCTGGAATAGGCCAGGTTGACAGGAGCCTCGTATCCCGGGACCAGCCGCTTATAGGAATTGGTGGTTGGATTGGTCAGGGCGCACAAGGCCCGGGCATGTCGTAATACCCCACCTACAGCGTGCATGGCCATCTCACTCAAACCGGCATACTTGTCACCGGCAAACAGCGGTTGTCCGTCTTTCCAGATGGACAGATGGGTATGCATGCCTGAGCCATTATCCCCAAACAATGGCTTGGGCATAAAAGTCACAGTTTTTTGATGGGCCCGGGCGATATTCTTGATAATGTACTTAAACCACATCAACTTATCGCCCATGGCCACCAGAGGGGCAAAACGCATGTCGATTTCCGCCTGTCCGGCCGTAGCCACCTCATGGTGCTGGCACTCCACCCGGATTCCCACATCCTGCATAGCCAGGACCATTTCATTGCGCATGTCGTTTAAGGAATCTGTGGGCGGAACCGGAAAGTAGCCTTCTTTATGCCGCGGCTTATAGCCCAGGTTCGGACCTTCATCCCGGCCGGTGTTCCAAATGCCTTCAGCGGAATCTATGGAGTAAAAGCCGAAATTTGAAGCCGAATCATATCGGATATCGTCAAAGATGAAAAATTCCGCTTCCGGTCCAATAAAGGCCGTATCTCCAATGCCTGTAAATTTCAAATAATCCTCGGCCTTTTGGGCAATATATCTGGGATCGCGGGAGTACTTTTCCCTGGTCACCGGATCTACGATGTTTCCGATCAGGGCCAAGGTAGGCACCTTGGCAAAGGGATCCATCATGGCTGTGGACGGATCGGGGACGACCAGCATATCGCTGGCGTTGATGGGCAACCATCCCCGGATGCTGGAACCGTCGAAGCCAAAACCGTCTTCAAATGAACTCTCATCGAACTCGCTCATGGGAATGGAAAAGTGCTGCCAAATTCCGGGGAAATCCAAAAACCGGAAATCGACCATCTTGGCCCCTTGCTCTTTGGCGTAGCTGACTGCCTCGTTCGGGGTCATGGAAATCCTCCTTTGCTCTGAATCAATGATGTGTAGAATGATTTAAGCAAGAAGGATGCCAACTCTTTCAGAAGCGGGAAAAATACAGGCTTGACCTCATATTCACTCCCTGTATCTTTTGCAATGTGGGGCTGGAAACAGCCTGAACCTTCCGGAGCCGGATACTGCTTCAGCGCTTGACTTGATACATTTTTGTTCCTTCACCCACCCGCATGGATATCCCGACCCTTCTCCGCGCTCCCAGACAAGACCCTGAGCAAACAATGAAACTCATTATTTCAATATTTTATATGAATTGCACATTTTTGTGCTTTTTTGATGAAGCATGAATCCATCCACTCTCGTCACTCTCTCTATTCTTACTTTCCATCCTGGACAGGATGGTGGACAAAACTGTACCCTGCATCATACGAGCTCTTCTGAAGCGACGTCAGAATCTGCTCTTGTATTTTCCTGTGCTTCTCCGGATCCTTGACCTTGTCTCCGGTCTGGTCATAGACATAAAAGACATCCACCACCTGAGCTCCGGGAGTGGTGATCTTGGCTACCTGAATGGAGAGATCAAAGCAGTGCAGGGCCTTGGATATTGTGTGCAGCACGCCGGGTCTTTCCCAGGTGTAGACCTCAATCACTGTATAAAAGTCAGATGCCTGCTCATTGATCACCACCCGATCCTCGCCGCTGATAAACGGTAAACGTCCAAAGGGACGGGCCGGGTTCTTCTCCGCCATATAGGTGTCAAGACTCTTATGCCCGCCGATGACCACCTCCAGATCCTTGTGCACCCGCTTCCAGACCTCTTCCGGGTGCAGAGGATCTGGAATCTGATCGACGATGAGCACATCAACCGCCACTCCGTAGGACCGGGTATAAATGTCAGCGGAGACAATATTCACCCCATTAAACCAAAGAACGCCGGTGAGATAATCAAACAGGTGAGTCACATCCGGGGTAACCAGGGTCAGCTCCCACATGTCCTGGGACAGGGCTTTGACCCTGAAGGCAACCGTTGTTTCAGCCAGCTCTTGCTCCAGAAAGAAATGCTTGACCACCGCCTCTGCCGACTGGGTCAACAGATAGCGCAGGGAGAGTTTTTCCAGCCAGGCCATTACCTGGGAGTGGGCCGGATCGGTCTGCAGCAGGCTGGAGACATTGTCCCGCACCGCCTGGATTCGGCTGGAAACATCCCCTCCCTGCCAATCGGCCTGTTCCAGGAGATGTTTGACCTTTAAGGCCAGCTCTATGATCAAGGCCCGTCTCCAGAAGGTGTACACTTGTGGGCCGGTGGCTTTGGAATCAGCAACAGTGAGCAGATACAAAGCAACCAGTCGTTGCATGCTGCCAATGTTTAAAGCACATTCCTCCACTGGCTTCTCTTCAGCCAGATCCCGTTTCAAGGCGGTCTCAGCCATAAGCAGATGCTGGTCCACTAAAAAGACCAGAAAAAAAAGCTCGCTCTCAGAAAGCCCCAGCCGGGTTCCAATTTCCACGGCCATTCGAGCTCCACGCTGGGCATGCCCGTGCCCCTCCCCCTTGCCTACATCGTGTATCAATGCAGCCAAAAACAAGACTCGACGATTGGGAAGCACCTCTGCCAGCCACTGGGGGTTAAATTCGCTGGGCAGGGCATCCGGGGCTTCTCCGGCCAGAATAGCGTGGAGTTCTTTCACAGTTCGCAAAAGATGCTCGTCCACTGTGTACAGATGATAGGCATCGTGTTGCACCCGGTATCGCAATGGGGTGAGTTCAGGGAGAAATGTCTCCAGAAAACCAGTTTCCAGCATGACTTTTAATATTGGGAAGGCCATGGCGGGAGAAAGAAGGATATCGAAAAACTGGCTCACGATCAGCGGATCCTTTCGCCAGTTCGCAGTGAACAATTCCAGATTGTTCCGCACCACTTGTCCGGTTTCATGATGAAAATGGGCTTGATTTCTGGCCGCCTCCCAAAAGAGATGCATGAGAAGACCAGGATTTGCAGCTACTAATTGCGAATCATGAAACCGGATATGCCGGCCATCCAAGACAAAAGGACCGGGCAAGACCTTTTGCCTTCGGGCTCGTTGGCGGGAAGGGAGAAGGTCCATGTTCAGCTTTTCCAGTAAGAAATCTGTCACCCGGCGCACTCTGGCTGTTTGTCGGTAATAGGAGCGCATAAACCCTTCTACCGCCCGCCCTCCGGCCGGGTTGTCCTCAAATCCCATCCTGGTGGCCAGCCCCTTCTGGTATTGCATAACCAATTGATCCTGGCGTCTGGGGCTCATCAGATGCAACTGCAGCCTGACCCGCCACAAAAAGTCCTGGGCCTGTTCCAGCCAGCAATATTCAGTAAGGTCGATATACCCGGCATCCCACAAATGACGGGGGTCTGGATTTTTCTCAAACACAGATCCACACCAGCGTAAAGTGTGCAGATCCCTGAGTCCGCCGCGCCCCTCTTTAATGTTCGGCTCGAGAAGATAATTACTTTTGGACAGCTGCTCCCCGCGTTTTTCCCTGGCCGCATTGAGCATGTCCAAAAAATGCTTGCGCTGGCGGTTGCTGTGGATATGGAGCACATCTTTCCGCCACTGGTCATAAAGATCTTTGGCCCCATGAATAAAGCGGGTTTCCAAACAGGTCGTCCGGGCAGCAAAGTCCTCTTTGATCAATTGCTTCAACCCGGTTAATGAGGAAACCGTGTGTCCGAGTTCAAAGCCTCCATCCCACATGGCCTGGACAAAGTTCTGGATGAGATTGTGCAGACAAGGCGGTAAGCGCTTGGAATAAACAAAGATCAAGTCCACATCAGAGACGAAACTCACTTCCCCCCGGCCCAATCCGCCCACTGCAGCTATAAACCAATCATCTGCAGGGGATAGGTTCAAGGCCTCTAAATGATGATGCATGCTCTGGACACATCCCTGGGCATAGGCTCTGGCTCCGGAAATGCCCAGTACATCCTGGGAACAGGCCTCAGCGAATCGGGTCCGCTTATCCTGCAAATCTTGTATAAGAGGGGAAAACACGTGACTCAAATCCTTTATAAACGCATAAATGAAAGAGTACTCATTGCCAAAACGTGATACAACATTTTTGGGACGCAGCACTAGAGGGCAGTCTCTCCCCGTTCTCCGGTTCGAATGCGCACACACTCCTCAACCGGCAGGATGAATATCTTGCCATCTCCAATTTTTCCAGTCTGGGCCGACTCCTGTATAGCTTGTACCACCTCGTCTACCCGTTGATCCGAAACCACAATTTCGATCTTGATTTTGGGTATGAAATCAACAACATACTCCGCACCCCGATAAACTTCTGTATGTCCTTTCTGTCGCCCGAATCCTCGGATTTCAGCCACGGACATGCCTTTGACCCCGATTGCAGTCAGGGCGTCCTTGACATCATCCAGCTTGAAGGGCTTGATTATAGCCATCACCTGTTTCATGCTCCCTCCAGATTTGGTGCAAAAACACGTATCTGTTCAATCAAAGGCCAAAACATTTTACCTGAGCTTGATCTGCAATCAATGTGCCCAAGTTGAGGAAGAGGTCCACAGTGCTCGAAAAAGATCTTCAGGTGTGAGCCAAAAGGTGGGGGTGAACTCGCGGAAGGAATTGGAAGCAGTTTTTCGCAGCTATATCTTACTTGGTCCCCTGAAACCGGCTCGGATCAATGCCGTATTTCTTGATCTTGTACTGCATTATGCGCTTGGTGGACCCCAGGATTCTGGCCGCTTGAGCCTGATTCCCTCTGGAATCCTTCAAGGCGTCCGTTATCAGATCCCTCTCGAAATTGGAGACCAGGATATCCATTTTGCCTTTTTTGCCCTCCCTGGTATCGGAAATTTTCATCTGCAAGGTGGGTGGGAGATGATGGGCCTCTATGGTATCAGCCGGAGCCAAGAGCACGGCCCGTTCAATGCAGTTTTCCAGTTCCCGCACATTGCCTGGCCAATGATAGGCTGTCAACAGATCTATAGCCGAAGTGGAGATGCGTTTGACATCCCGCCCGAATTCCTTGGCATATTTGGCCACGAAAAAGTCGGCCAAGAGCAGGATGTCCGGACCGCGCTCCCGCAACGGGGGAATGAACACGGGAAAGACGTTTAAGCGGTAAAAAAGATCTGAACGAAACGTCCCATTGGCAACTTCCCCTTCCAGGTCCTTATTCGTGGCTGCCACTACGCGGACATCAACCCGGATGACCCGGGAAGACCCCAAGGGCTGGATTTCCTTTTCCTGCAGGACTCGCAGCAGCTTGGCCTGAGCCATAGGCGAGAGTTCCCCGATTTCGTCTAAAAAGATTGTCCCCCCGTGGGCCTCCTCAAAACAGCCTTTGCGCCTGGAAATCGCTCCAGTGAAGGCCCCTTTCTCATGTCCAAACAGCTCGCTCTCCAGCAGGCTTTCCGGCATAGCCGCACAGTTAACTCGAATCAAGGGATTTTTAGCCCTCTTGCTGTTCTCGTGCAGGGTTTGGGCTACAAGCTCCTTTCCAGTCCCAGTTTCGCCGTATATAATCACCGTAGAGTTGGTATCCGCCACCTGATCCACCAGACGAAGAACATCCTGAATGCCCTTGGAGCGGCCGATGAGCTTGGTTTTTGGCCGTTTGGCCTGGGCCAAAAGCCTTTTCAGGCTCCTGTTCTCTTCGCTGATGGCCCGAAAGTGGACCGCCTTTCCGGTAAGTTCAGCTACTGCAGCCAGGAGATCAACCTCCCGATCCAGGCTTTGTACCTGTCGGCTCAGCTTATCCGCCGACAAGACGCCAACAACCCGGCTTTGGAAAAATATAGGTACACAGAGAAAAGCCAGCTCCTCACGGTTCACCTCCCTGCGGGCCCCGGTCCGGTCCAGAAAATGTGTTTCCTGACCCAAATTGGCCACGGCAATGGGCCGTCCTGTCTCAGCAACCTGCCCGGTAATCCCTTCGCCAAGAAGATAGGTGACTTCGCCGGTCTGTACAGACACTCCCCGGGCCACATCCAAAACAATGTGACCGGTTTTCAAATCGATGATGGATATCATTCCCCGCTCCATACCCAGCATGGAGCTCATGATGTCCAGAACTTTTTGCAGTTGATCTTTCAGTTCATCAGGAGTGGTAAAGGCCCGGGCGATTTCATACAGGGCCTGCAATTCTGTATATGCGTACTCATTGACCATGATTGAAACCTGCCTCAAAAAAGGAAAAAAATCAAAAAAAAAGCTCCCAGATGGGAGCTTTTTTTGAAAAATGTCCTGGCAGCGACCTACTTTCCCACGGTAATAACCGCAGTATCATCGGCGTTGGAGAG
>JAWLEI010000073.1:4731-16143 GCA_041686195.1 Desulfovermiculus sp. | reverse complement strand
TACGAGTGGTGCCGCTGACTTACTTGGCCTTGGTCGGAAAGACCATCTGACCGCCCAGATAGCCAAGACCCATAACCAGCAGGGCCAAAGCCACAATCAGGAGGTTGTAGATCCAGCCGAAAAAAAGAAGATCGACCAGACCTGTGGCCCGCAAAAGAACAGCCAAAACACCTGTACCCAGAAGTGTCATGGCCAGGCGTATCTTCCAGCGGATTATGGGCGTTTTTTTCAGCCGGTAATTGACCCACCAGGTCAAAAATCCGGTCCCCACGGTAGCCACAGCGGACAAGCCCCCGAGAATGAGCATGACAAAGGCAAAGAGCTCAAAATTCAGGCTGGGAGTCGTACCTATGATGCCGTGCAGGATCAAAAACAGCAAGGCGGCTACCAGATAGGCGGTGGGAAAATGGACGCTTATCGGGTGCGGATGCCGGCGCAGCATGGGAAAGGACCGAAACAGCGTCTTCATCGGCCCTGGCAGATCACCGCTTCGCTGCTCGGGTTTGAGCACCCCCACCTGTTGAACGTTTTGTTTGGTAAACACTTCAGCAAAATGCGGGGCGGCAGCTAACTGATCGGTGAGGTCTGCACCGGACAGATGCAGACGCATATGCGACCCGTCTTTCCACAGCGGGCTTTTGGACAGGTCATACACCGTATTTTCGAAAACAACATACACAGGGCGTCCCTCCCGGCCGTCACCCCGGGCAACTTCCTCCAGCGTAAACTCCCGTTTCGATTTGGTCATAGCAGTCCTCACAGTAGGTTGAGCGGGTTGGATCCCAAAATCAGCTAACGCCTGGCCAGTATGTAGTAATAGTCTTCTGGGGGATACTCCGGATGACGAAGCCCCGGTCCGCTCTTGGAGGAAATGATCTGAAATCCCCCTGCCTCAAGTATCTTAAGTACAGTCTTCAGGTCCGTATGTTCGATCTCTGTTGTCACACCGAACACTGCACCTGATCTTTTCAACAGCGGCAAAAGCTTGGGCACTACATCCTCGGGAGGGACCCATTCTCCAAGTGCACCCACTGAAATGAGGGCTCCAAAGGCTTCCCGCCATGGCAGGTCATCCAGAAGCAGGTTCCCGGCCAATGTCTCTTTATAACCGGCAGCTTTCGCCTTTTCAAGCATTTTCTCCGAGATATCAAAGCCCGTCACCTGATGTCCGAGTTCAATAAAGGGCTTTCCGGATAATCCGGTGCCGCAGCAAATATCTATAATTTCCGTTTTTGGCCTGAGGTGAGGAAGTACAAGCTGTGCAATCCTGTTCGGACCCAGATAGGTACCTTGAACATCTGTATCGTGATCAATCGAGCTGGGTACATCGAGGTCCGGTCCAAAAGCCCAATCATTGAAAAAAGCCTGCACGTCTCTATATGAGTCATAGGTGCACCTTTCTCCCCACTTGGTCCGTACTAATGCTTCAAGCTCGTAGTTGAGTTGTTGAGACTCATGAGCCATGATTTCACTCCTTGCATTTTATCTCATCTTATCTGCCAGAGATAAGCTCTCGAGTTCTTTATACATAGCTTGCCTGACCTTTTGCCAGATATCCCGGGTGGGGCATTTATCCGAACGATCGCACGCTTCAGGACGATCGACACAATCCACCAGGGATGTCGAACTCTCAAGGGCCCGGACAATGTCGGCGAAAATGATTTTTTCCGGCGACCTGGCCAGGGCATGCCCGCCTTTGGGTCCTTGAACACTTACGATCAATCCGTGCTTTTTTAAAGGAATGACCAACTGTTCAAGGTACTTTACTGAAATATCCTCGCGATTGGCCACATCTTTTAAGTGCACAGGGCCGTGGTCAAAGTGCCTGGCCAGGTCGAGCATGAGCCTGGCTCCGTAGCGACTGCGGGTGGACAGCTTCATGGGACTTCCTTCAGGATTTTTCTACCAAATAATTATATACCAAAAAAATAGTATATCTTCCATTTTAAGTTGTCAACATGTGCATGAAACCGGCATCATATAACGTCATGTTAATCGTGAATGACACTTTGCGTCACCCCCTCCGGCATTCCGGCGGAATAAGCCTGCCCCGGATCTCAGTCCGGGGCAGGCGGAGGATGCAGAATCTCGTTTCATTCGAGGAATTTCGCTTGACAGTCTCTGGACAGACAAAGCATGATACATACTTTACAATGCTGTTCTCAAAACATTACGAGCTGTATTGCACCCCAACAATGGAGGCGCCCCATGAAGAATCTTTGTGCCCACAAATTTCTCTGCCTGGTGAGCATGGGTTGTATTCTGGCTTTCACCCTGGCCTCATTCGGGTCAGGACATGCCGCCGACTCTCAGCAGATCAAGATCGGGATCACCCAGATTGTGACCCATCCGGCCCTGGATGCCAATCGGCAGGGATTTATCGATCAAATGGAGGAAGAAGGCTTTGTGCAAGGGGAAGACGTGGACTATGATTTCCGCAACCCGGAAGGCGACATGAGCCTAGCTTCTTCCATCGCCCAGAAATTCGTATCCTCCAAAGTAGATCTTATCCTGGCCATAGCCACGCCCACGGCCCAGGCCTGCGTGAATGCAGTTAAAAATAGTGATATTCCAGTCGTTTTTGGATCTGTGACCGATCCGGTAGAGGCCGGTCTGGTGGACAGCTGGGAAGAGCCGGGAGGCCAGGTGACAGGGGTCAGCGACTGGGCCGATGTCCAGACTCAGATTGAACTGATTCTGGAGATTGTGCCCCAGGTCAAAAGAATTGGAGTGCTTTACAACAGCGGAGAAACAAACTCCAAGGTTCAGGTCAACGAATTAAAAAGCATAGCCCCGGACATGGGCATAGACAAGGTTGTAGAGGCCAATGCAGCCACCACGGCCGATGTTATGGGTGCGGCCCAGTCGCTTATGGGTCGGGTGGACGCTGTGTGGGTCCCCACGGACAATACCGTGGTTTCAGCCTTTGATGCCGTGGTCAAGGTCTGTGAAGATCACCAGGTGCCGGCCTTTGCTGCCGATACGGCAACAGTGGAACGGGGAGCCATTGGTACTCCAGGCATCGATTACTATCTGCTGGGCAGAGAGGATGGAAAAATCGCAGCCAAAATCCTGAAAGGGACCTCTCCAGCTGAAATCCCGGTTCGGAAAATCCCGATGACCAAACTGATTTTAAATCCAAGGGCAGCTGAAAGAATGGGGGTAACCATCCCGGACTCCGTCCTGGATCGGGCCAGCAAAGTTGTCAAAAAATAACAGATACGGTATCCGGTGAGCAGTCAATGAAGGGAACGATTTCAATGGCTGCTCTTTTTTTGTCCTTTTGCCTCTGCTCAAGGAGATACCTGTGGATGTGCTGACCAGTATCCTGTCTGTTGCGGTCTACGAAGGCCTTATCTTCGGCCTGGTTGCTATTGGTGTCTATATCACTTTTCGGGTGCTGGGCTTCCCTGATCTGGGCGTGGATGCCACTTTCCCCCTGGGCGGGGCCACAGCAGCCGTGTTCATCGTCAACGGCACCAACCCTTTTCTGGCCACTTTCCTGGCCTTTCTGGCCGGATTGCTGGCCGGATCCATCACCGGCCTGCTCAATACCAAGCTCCGAATCAGCGCCCTGCTGTCAGGTATCTTGATGATGGTCGGCCTCTATTCGGTCAACCTGCGGATTATGGGCGGAGCAAACATCCCTTTGCTCCGGGAAATCAATGCCTTTGACCTGGTAGGTCAGCTGACAGGCCTGCGCGGCATGCCCCTGTCCATCACCGTGGCCGCCATTGGAGCTCTGCTCATCTTTGTGATCTTGAACTGGTTCTTGCGCACCGAAATTGGTCTGGCCTTGCGGGCTTCCGGAGACAACGAAAAGATGCTCCGGGGTTTGGGGGTGGATACGGATAAAAACATCCTCATCGGCTGCTCTCTTTCCAACGGTCTGGTGGCCCTGGCTGGAGCCCTGGTGGCCCAGAACCAGGGCTTTTGCGATGTGGGCATGGGTATTGGCATCATAGTCATGGCCTTAGCCGCAATCATTATCGGGGAAGGCTTGCTAGGCCAGCCCAAAGGGATCGCCGCCTTCCTTCTGGCCTGTTTTGCAGGCACATTTGCCTATCGCCTGTTCATTACCTTAGCCTTGAGGCTGGGCCTGCCTCCGGGTGATCTGAAATTGGTCACTTCCATTTTGGTCATTATCGCCCTGGGCATTCCTCATGTCAGAAAGAGAATGCGTCAGGAATGGATTCCCCCAGCTTCCAGGATGTAAAACAAAAGAGATGAGCGATATACGCATGGCTGTAAAAAATGTCCTAAATCTCGAGAAGATACGCAAAGTATTCTTTCCAGGTACTGTCGATGAGGTCCAGGCTTTAAACGGTATCGATCTCGCAGTGCAGGATAAGGAATTTGTGACCATTATCGGCAGCAACGGGGCCGGCAAATCCACTCTTTTAAACATTGTGGCCGGGGTCTTCCCTCCGGATAGAGGCGGAACGGTCGAAATTCAGGGCCATGATGTGACCAGGCTGGAAGAGTACAAGCATGCCCGGTTTGTCTCCCGGGTCTGGCAGGAGCCTGAGGTCGGCACCTCCCGGAACCTGACCATAGAAGAGAACATGTCTCTGGCCTACTTGCGGGGCCAAAGCAGGACCCTGAAAAAGGCCAGCAACAAAACCCGCAGGCATGTTTTCCAGGAGGCCCTGGCCCAGATCGGGCTTGGGCTTGAAGATCGCCTCTCGGCCCAGGTAGGGACCTTGTCCGGGGGACAGCGGCAGGCCCTGTCCCTGGTCATGGCCACTATCAGCAAGCCGAGCATCCTGCTCCTGGATGAACATATCGCCACCCTGGACCCCAGAACTGCCCAGACTGTGATGGAACTCACAGAGATGATCGTGGAGCGGGACAAGATGAGTACACTCATGGTCACTCACAATATGGACATGGCCCTGCGCTATGGGACCAGGCTGATCATGATGCATAAAGGCAAGATTATTCTGGATATGAACGAGGACCAAAAGAAAGGATTGAAAATCACAGACCTGGTTTCAGCCTTTGAGCGAGCCGCAGGCGAGGAGTTTGCCGACGACAAAGTCCTGCTGTGCACCTAAGAGGATGCGACCCCAAAAACAGTTTTTGCACTCGTCAGAGGTCGGAAATCAGACATCAGCTTTGCCGGAGAGAGATTCTTCACTCCAAGACTCGTTCAGAATGACAAAACAGCATCTATAGCCTTCTCATGTGAGTTCCTTCGAAGACTCAGGACAAGCTCTTCGAAGACTCAGGAGCGGCACTGAGTGAGTCTGCAAGCGAAGGATCTCTCTTTTTCTGGTCCCAGGCTGTACAGAGATGGTATAGAAGAGGGCTGGAGCCCCAAGAAAAGACGTTACGAGGGGGGACCCTCGTAACAAAGAACAAATTTCTCTTTTTGCCCATTTTGGGGCAAAAAGAGAAATTTGCTGGGGTCTTTTTCAAACATTATCTGTTAATCACAGGCCAGTTTCCCTGCCCTGGCCAGATGCTCTTTTGAGATTTCCCGGATGACGATGGTCACAGCTTCCCTGGGACATTCGAGATTTCTGGAGATGGCATCGGTTACTTCCTCAGCCATTTTTCTTTTTTTCTCCACATCTCTTCCCTCCAGGATCTCCACTTGAACTATTGGCATACTCTCCTCCTGTATGGCTTTGCATTGAATCTCTAGTGACTTGACACATCTCGAGTGTCGCAAATTATGAACCCTCCCCTAACCCCTCCCTCCCGCCTGGAAGACAGGCGTCAAGGAGGGGAACCAGAGTAATAATGGCCCAGTTCTGTGCGACTATGCAGAAATGACGAGCCTCTAGCCCACCAATTTCTTGAGGTTGTCCAGGGCCTTTTGCAGGCTGTCGATGACCTCCTCCAGGTCTTCCCGGAATCCGGGACGAACCGGCTGTTGATCCTCAGACACCTCTTCATCCTGTCCAACCGGAGCTACAGCCGGACGTTCTCCGACCAGGGCGTCTATGGATTCATCCAGGGTCTTATGCATGACCACCCGCCTGGAATCAGACAGGATAATCCGCCTGAGCTCCGGAAAATCCAGATTCTCCGGCTTGAGGAAGATCGGCTCGGCATACAACAGGGAATCGCCGACCGGAATAACCAGGAGGATGCCCCGGGAGACCTCAGAGCCCACCTGCCCCCACAGGGTAAACTGCTCGGATATGATGGCGTCGTTGTCTATTCTGGCCTCAACCTGCTTGGGTCCGTCCACATGACGGCCGGAAGGGAACTTGAATAATATCAAATCTCCGTAATTTTCCCCGTCCATGCGAGCCGCCATCCAGCCCACCAAGTTATGTCTTTTGTTCGGGGTAAAAGGCTGAATAAGCAGGAACTCCTCTTTTTCTTCCCCCGGCAGTCTGGCCACTAAGTAGTAGGGCCGCAAGTCCTCTTGCTCGCCAAAAGAAGACTGCACAGGCACTGACCATTGATCTTCCTTGTTGTAGAACACTGTGGGATCCTGCATATGATACTGCAGAAGCATCTGGGACTGGACAGTAAACTGATCCTGGGGATAGCGCACATGCTCCTGAAGATATCCAGGCATCTCTTCTTGAGGTTGAAAAAGATCAGGGAACATGGACTGGTAGGTCGAAATGACTGGATCCTCTGGATCGAAGACATAGTAGTCGACGGATCCGTTATAGGCATCAATAACAGCTTTGACGCTGTTTCGCATGTAATTGAAGTTGCCTTCTTCCCAGGGAGTGGAGTACGGATATCTTCTGGCAGTGGTGTAGGCATCCTGGATCCAGAACAGACGGCCGTCCGCAATCACACTATAGGCCTGGCTGTCCCGGCGCAAAAAGGGAGTTACTGTAGAGAATCTTTCCGGAACAGTCCTGCGGTACTGGATCAGGCTGTCCGATAATATTTCGTTTGAAATCAAGATATTAATATCTTTAAACTTCCAGGCGTAGACCAGTCTCCGGAGAAAGGAGTCCAAAGTGACGCCGCCGGAGCCCTGGTAATGGGTATACACCGGCCCTTCAGGTCCTGGGTAGTTGAATTCCTGCATCCTGGTCCGGGCAATGATGTACTCCAGGCTTTTCTGCCCGTAGTAAATTTCCGGACGCTGGAGGTTGAGCTCTCCCTTCGGAGGCACATCCCGGAGGAAAAAGCTCGGCCTGCCTCCGGGTTCTACCTCGGTCACTGGTGATACAGCAGCCCCATAGCCGTGGGTGAACTGCAGGTGCCTGTTCACCCACCGCTGGGCCTCGGAAGGGAGCTTGCCGGCCGAGAGCTCCCTGGGTGCCAGCATGACCTGCCTGAGCTCGTCATCTATCTGGTAGCGGTCAGTATGGACCTGGAGAAAATCGTAATACAGCCGAAAGAACTGGATCTGGTTATAGCTTTGGAGCAAGGGGCCCTCATCCCAAAGCCGGACATTGTGAATGGTGCCCTTATTGGCCTTTACAGTCTCCCTGTCCACCTCCCCTTTGGCCGGGTGGCTTTCGGAGACCATGTCCTCCAATCCAAAGGCATTGCGGGTGTGTTGGATATTGCTCTCGAGATAGTCCTTTTCCCGGGCCAATTCACTGGGTTCCACCATCAGACGCTGGACCAGGCCGGGAACTGCGATGGTGATCAAAATATTTAAGCCCACCCAGATGACCAAAGGCCAGATAACCAGCTTTCTTTTCCCGCTGATTCCGCCGAATGCCACCCCTCCGGCGCAGACCAGGGCCACAAGGGTCAAAAGGGCGTACCCCGGCATTAAAATCTTTTCATCAGTAAACCCCACCCCATACACAGCGCCCAAGCCGGAATGCAACAGCTCGTAGCGGCTCAGCCAGTGGCCAAAGGCCACCAAGACCAGAGCGGCTGCAAGCAGGAGGGCCATGTGGCCCATGACTCGTCCCTGCAAGGCAAACATCTCGCCCCGGAGCATGCTGCTCAGATAGTACAGGGCCCCGACTGCTGCGATAATGACCACTATAACGGCAATGAGCCAGGAACGGACAAATTCAAGCACCGGCATGGTGAAGATATAAAAAGAAAAATCATGCCCAAAGATCGGATCATTTTGGCCAAAGGATACCTGATGCAAAAACTTGAGCAGGGCTTCCCACTCCCCGGAAGGGAGCATGCCCAGGACAATGGCTGCAATGAGTACGAACCCCGCAGCAGCCCAGCCGAGCAGTTTCAGGATTGCTCTGTACAGGCTCAAGGGCACCTGTGAGCTCACAGGCCGCAGGGAGACAACATGTTTATGGGCCAGATACAGGTTGGGACCGGCCAGGAGAACAAATATGCCCACCCCGAGCAGGAACAGGACCACTTTGCTGCTCACGATCTTGAGCAAAACCGATTCATAGCCCAGGCTCTTGTACCACAGCCAGTCGGTATAAAAGCCATGTCCCCAGCTTACAGCCAGCCACAAGAGGATTAAAGCCAGAAAGAACAGCCCCAGCCGGCCCCAGCGAAACATCTTGTCCGGATCCAGATTTTCCAATCTGAACTGGGGCGAACCCGAATGAGGACCCTCTGGTCCAAAGGAAGTGGGCATAAGGGATTTCCTTGTTCAGTTAAAAGTGTGTATCTTGCAGTTTACAGGAGCGATGGGATAAGGAGCGGTAATTTTATCATTTCCTAAGAATTATTAATATTATCCGACCTGCAAAGCGAAAGCAAGATCATCATGGCCTCTGCGGCGGCAATCTCCAATTTGAATTGGGAACCGTTGATCCCGTCTTGGCCGGCTCCGGTCTCACCCTGAGGGCCAGATCAGGCCGGATCCAAAAATGAGTTCAGCCAGGACCCCGGCAATGAGAGGTGCAATGCACACCGTACACAGCCGGATGACAGTGAATCTGGGACCTATGAGGCTGAGCTCAAAAGGGATTTGACCCAAGCCAAGCATGGCCCAGCCGGTGATCAAGGCCACAGTCGTGCCCACCCCGGCCCCGGATTGATAGATAGAAGCAATGATGGGAAAAGAAACATAGGGTCCGCCGGCAATCAGGGCTCCGGCGGCTGTGCCGATAACGATACCCCGCAGCCCGGCCCCCTCACCCAGCCAGTCCTGAATCAATTCTGCCGGAACTGCCACCTGAATCAGGCCGGACAAGGCAAAGGCGACCAGAAGCAAAGGAATGAGATGGATCCCCATCTTCCATCCCTGCAGCAAACCCTGGCGATGACTTCCATCCTTCCGGCGCCAGGCGAAGAAAAATAAGACCGCAGCCATGCCGCTTAAAATAATCAGAGCAAAGAGCACGCGGCCCTCCAGGAGGGTTGTTTGGTCCTAGCCACTGTCCTTTCCTTTTTGCAGGGCATAAATCCCCTGGCGGACGGCCTCAACTCGCTGGGAAAAAAGGAAGTTCGCGGTCAGACCGAAAATAATGGGAAAGACAAAGGTGGTCACATAGCGGATAATCGTTATCTCCGGCGTGAGCAGGGCCATTTCCATGGGCAGCCTGGTCAGGGTCCACAAGTTTTTGGCCGTGACAAAGGCGATAGCTGTCCCTATTTCCGCGCCGGCACACAGAAAAGTTGCAGCCAGGGGAAAATATACATAGGGTCCCCCAGGAACCAGGGCTCCGGCAGCTGCGGCCAGCAGGATCCCTTTCAGTCCCGAGCCCTGGCCCAGCCAGCGCTGGATAGTATTATGGGAAATCAGGACAGAAATAAGCCCGGCCACTGCAAAGGCCGCTAAGAGCAAAGGAAAGACGGCAAAAGCCGTTTTCAGGCCAACAAAAAGCCCTTGCCCTACAAGAGGCCATCCACCCTGGATAAAGGCCAACACAGCCAGGATACCTGAAGCAGCGCCCATTCCGATAACAGTCTTGAACATGGAACTCCAACAGATACTGAGCTCTGTGCACATTTGCGTGCATTATGGGCTGAGCTCAGAGGTGAGACGTGATGTAATGAGTTGCAGGATAATATCGGCCAAGGATGCGGGCTATCCATTCATCCATGCCAGCTGTTTGTGCATCTGATTGTGCAGCAGGGCCTCCAGGCAATCGAAAAAATTCAATACGCACGGGGCTGCCAGGGAGTAAAAGATCTGGGTCCCCCTTTTGTCATATTCCACCAGGCCGGATTCCTTGAGCAGGGACAGATGCTTGGATACAGTTGACACGTCTGCCCCCACCATTTCAGTGAGTTCATACACGCACCGTTCTTGCTTTCCCAGTTCATCCAGGATAAACAAACGGGTCGGATGCCCCATGGCCTTGAATACCTTGGCCCGGTATTCATACTTATGCCTGAGATTGTTTTCCATGATTCCTCCAGTCAAGTAAAGCGAACTCTATGAACCTTGGCTGCATTTTATTTGTTTATTTTGGTAAAATAGCCAACAAAAGCCAGCGATGTCAAGACAATTCCCATATCAGCCAAGCCCGGGCTTGGCTGATATGGGAATTGTTATCTGTTTATACCGAAAAACATATTTACCAGACCGTGCTGTGGATCTGAGCTATGCAATTTTTGATCATATTCAATCAATCCCTGTTGCCTCTCCTGCTCGTTGTGGCCATAGCCGTCTTTTATCAGCGGTATTTTCAACCCGATATCAGGCAAATGGCCACTTTGGCTTTGAATATCTTTGTCCCTTTGCTTGTCTTTGACTCCCTGACCCGACATGAAACCACTCTGCCGCAGCTTTGGCAGCCATTTGGGTTTATGGTCCTGCTCACTTCGTGCATGCTGGTCCTGGGCTGGCTGGGGGCTGTCCTTCTCCGCCTGAACACTCAGGACCGGACGTCCTTTATCCTGGCCTGCTCCATGGTCAATATCGGCAACTTCGGTCTGCCCCTGATCTACTTCACTTTTGGCCAGGAAGCAGTACCCATCTCGGTCATCATCTTTGTGGTCTTCAATATTCCTTTAAGCACTCTGGCCATTTTCCTGAGCAGCGACAAAGGGCACACCAAGGACATGCTCCTTGATGTGCTCAAGTTTCCCATCTTTCAGGCCATGGTTGTGGCCCTGTGCTTTACCAGCTTCGGATGGCAGCTGCCGTCAGGCCTGGCCAAGGGCGTTCATCTTATGGCCCAGGGGGCCATACCACTTCTCATTTTTGTCCTTGGCCTGCAGCTGGCTACCATTTCTTTGAGCCGGCACTGGGTGGTCTATGCCGGGGCCATCATTGTGGCCATCGCCATTCGGCTCATTGTCTCTCCTTTTGCTGCGGATCACATTCTGGCCCTGTTTTCTTTTTCCACCCTGGAGCACAATGCAGCCCTGGTCCAGACATCTGGTCCGTCAGCCATTCTGCCCCTTATGTATGCCATAAAGTTCAACCGCTCGCCGGAACTTCTGGCTGCCCTCATCTTTTCCACCACTGTGGTCTCAGGCATTTCCCTGCCCCTGGTCATTTCCCTGCTCACCGGATAGGGTTCAGCTTTGCCTCCGGCAAATCTGAAATATTTTTTGCCCCAAAGCGGGCAAAAAGAGAATTTGCCTGATTGA
>JAWLEI010000073.1:0-4631 GCA_041686195.1 Desulfovermiculus sp. | reverse complement strand
CGGCCGTTTTGGGACCTGGATTGCACATCACTTTGCCAACATGTAAGCTGGATTGGCCATGAGTTCAGCCCGCATCATATTGCACCTGGATATGGATGCCTTCTTCGCCTCTGTGGAACAGGTGGACCAGCCCGAGTTGCAGGGAAAGCCGGTGATCGTCGGCGGAACCTCCGACCGGGGGGTGGTCTCTACTGCTTCCTACGAAGCCCGGCGGTTTGGGGTGCACTCGGCCATGTCCATGGCCGTAGCCCGCAACCTCTGCCCTCATGCCGTGTTCCTCTCCGGCCGCCACAGGCGATATGGGCAAATATCCAAACAGATCATGCACACTCTGCATAGGTATTCACCGGTTGTGGAAAAGGCCTCCATTGACGAGGCCTATATGGATCTGACCGGGACCGAGCGCCTCCTGGGTCCGGCACCAAAAGTGGCCATGGACATCAAAAAACAGATCCTTTCAGAGCACGGGTTGACCTGTTCCATTGGCCTGGCGCCAAACAAGTTTCTGGCCAAGATCGCCTCCGACCTGGACAAGCCGGATGGATTGCGCATCATCCCCCCGGAGACCGTCCCGGAATTCATGGCTTCCCTGCCGGTGACCAGGTTGCCTGGAGTCGGTGCAAAGACCGTTGCCCGGCTTAAGGAGCTGGGGATCACTCTGTGCGCCCACATCAGCCAATATTCCCCGGAGTTCTGGGAAGCCAAGTGGGGCCAAAGGGGCAGGGCCCTGTATGCCCTGGCCCAGGGTCTGGACCATTCACCAATCGTGCCCAGGCGCAAGGCCAAGTCTTGCGGGGCGGAGGACACATTTGCAAAGGACACGGCCGATCGGGAGGTCATCAAGGCCTGGCTTTTGCATCAAAGTGAAGAGGTAGGTCGGGCCTTGCGCCGGATCAAATGTCAGGGCCGGACCGTGACTTTGAAGATCAAGTTCAACGATTTTCAAACCATTACCAGGAACGCGACCCTGACCCGGCCGACATCTTGTACACAGACCATTTACCGCACAGCCTGCTCCCTGCTGGACCAGCTCAGCCTGTCCCGATCTGTTCGCTTATGCGGGATAAGTGTATCCCAGTTTCACCCCCGTCAGACACAGCTCTCTTTGTTTCCGGAACAAAACCTGGCTTCGACCCGGAATCTGGACCGGGCTGTTGACGCGATCACCGACAAGTACGGCCAGCAGGCCCTGGTTCGAGGGACTGTCCTGGACCTGAAGAAAAAATAATGAATATGCACATACAAGGAGAGAGTAATGCCAGATCAAATCGGGGAAAATATATTCCGAATCACCGTGCCCATGCCCAAAAATCCCCTCAAGTACCTCAATGCCTATGTACTCAAGGGCCGGGATCGGTCATGCCTCATAGATACCGGCCTGAACCGCAGCTCCTGCCTGGAGGCCCTGCAGCAGGGGCTTGCGCAGCTTCATGTTGATATCAAGCACACCGATGTCCTGATCACCCATATGCATTCAGACCACAGCGGACTGGCCCCCACACTGAGCGCTCAAGGGGCGCGGATCATGATGAGCAAGCCTGACGCAGACGTCGTGAATCAGCCGGCGGACTGGGAAGGTATCCTGTATTTTGCCCGCATCAACGGCCTGCCGGATGACCAGCTGCAAAAGACGATCGATACCCATCCGGGATTCAAGTACCGGCCGCAGGGAGAGGTGGAGATAAGCATACTGGATGAGGGTGATATTGTCAGTGTTGACGGCCTCAATCTGCACTGCATGATTACGCCTGGTCATACCAAAGGCCATCTCTGCTTTTATGTCCCCGAGCATGGCCTGCTCTTTGCCGGGGATATGCTCCTGGAGGAAATCACGCCCAATATTTCCCAGTGGCGGCCGGGCCGGAACCCTCTTGACGAGTATCTGCACAGTCTGGACCGGGTGCACGACCTTGATGTTACCCGGGTCCTGCCCGGACATCGGCGCTTGTTTTCAACTCATCGCCAGCGGGTACAGGAACTCAAGCGCCATCACCACCAGCGGCTGGAAGAGGTAAAGACCATCGTCCGCGATCATCCTGGAACCGCCTTCCACATCGCCTCGCATATGAGCTGGGACCTGGACACCAGAGACTGGGAAAAGTTCCCCCTGGCCCAGAAATGGTTTGCCACTGGTGAGGCCCTGGCCCATCTGAGCTATCTGAAGTCTCAGGGGGAGGTCATCCAGGAAATGGCCGGAGAGTACCAGATCTGGACCGCATCTTCCGGAGCCTGATCGGGTCTTACTAACCCACATGCCTGCCAATGCGCAGACACAGCGAAGCATGAAAAAATGAGGTCTTAAAGTAGGCCGCCCTTGCCCTCAAGGGCAGGCCTGCATTCGAAAAGCAATGGACAGCGGTTGAGGGCAACCGCGTCCTACTTTAAGAACAGCACCCAGTATTTTCTTACAAATGAGGGCCAGAAGTACTTCACTTTTTGCACGCTGCACTTGAGCAGCGCGGGAAATGAATTCCCGCTCCCCTTAGCAAGCAAAGCGCGGCCTGCGCTTATGCACAAAGGCCTGCACCCCTTCGGCAAAATCCGGGTCCGACCAGGCCTGGACCTGGCGTTCGGCCTCATCTTCCAGATGCCGGCTCAACCCTTGACCCAGACTGGCCTTGAGCAGGGCCTTGATGGACAAAACCGCGCCCTGCGGACCACTCGCCAGCTTGCCGCCCAGCTCCAGGGCTTTTTCTTCCAGCTCCTGGTCAGGGACCAGATGGGTAAAGATTCCCAACTCATGGGCTTCCCGGGCGGACAGGGTCCGTCCGGAGAGCATAAGCTCCATGGCCCGGTGCATCCCCACCACCCGGGGCAGGAACCAGGATGCCCCACTGTCCGGGACGGCGGCTATGTTCACAAAATTGGGGGCAAACCGGGCCGATTCGGCCGCAATACTTACATCGCAGGCCATGACCAAAGCCGTTCCAGCTCCGGCAGCCACTCCGTTGACTGCCGCCACAATCGGCTTGTCCATTGCCCACAATTTCAAAATAAGCTGGCCAGCCAGATCGACAATCTCCCGCTTTTTGGGTCTGTCATCGGCCTGCATCAGCCAGCCTAAATCACCACCGGCGCAGAAAGCCGGGTCGTTCCCGGTCAGAACCAGGGCCCGCACCCGGTCATCCGCTGAGGACTCATCCAGGATCTGACTCAGCTCTTCGGTCATGGTCTTATTTATGGCATTGTATTCCTTGGGCCTGTCCAGGGTGATTACTCCCAGACCCGGCTGTGGACACTCATACCTGCACGTATTCAGCTCCATGCTCATCTCTTTTATCCCTCATACAATAAATTACCGTCCGAACGGTAAGCACTTATCTGTGCCTCAGCTCTCAGAGAAGCTCCTCTCTTTAATATGAAAAATTCAGAGCGGCCGGCCCATCCGGCCGCTCTGAATTTTTAACTGGTGAAGGTGCCCTTGAATTCCGGTTTGCGTTTTTCTAAAAAGGCGGTGGCTCCTTCCTTGGCATCCTGGCTGACAAAGCTGGTGGCGAATGATTCCACCTCATATGCGCACCCGGTCTTCAAGTCTGCTTCCACTCCCCGGTCAATAACCTGCTTGATGGCCCGCAGCGAGACCCGGCCCTTGGCAGCCATCTTCTTGGCCACCTTCATCACCGTTTCCTTGAGTTCGGCATGGGGAAAGACCTGGGCGACCAGCCCTATGTCCTTGGCTTCCTGGGCCGGGATCTGATCACCGGTCATGCACAACTCTTTGGCCTTGGCCCGGCCCACCAGCCTGGACAGGCGCTGCGTGCCGCCAAAACCGGGAATAATCCCCAGATTGATCTCCGGCTGACCAAACTTGGCCTGATCTGAGGCATAAATAAAGTCGCAGCTCATGGCCATCTCACATCCCCCGCCCAGGGCAAATCCGTTCACGCAGGCGATAACCGGGATAGGCAGTTCTTCAAGGGCAAAAAAGACATCATGCCCTTTTTGGGCAAACATCCTGGCCTGCAGGGCATTCATCTTCGGAAACTCGGAAATGTCCGCCCCGGCTACAAAGGCCTTGTCCCCGGCCCCGGTTATGACCATGACCCGAGCATCCGCATTGGCTCGAATCTCAGTAATGGCTTGCTCCAGCTCCTGCAATGTATCAGGATTTAAAGCATTGAGCACCTTGGGCCGATTGATGGTCACCACTGCAACATTGTCTTGCACCTCGAGCAAAATGTTCTCATAGGCCATACACTTTTCTCCTTTGTTCAGCTGAACTGACAAGAGGTTCTTTTGACGATCAACCAATCTGTGTTCCAGAGACAGTGCCATGGAGTTATGGAAAATTCAAATAGTTTGAATATGGCCGGCTCTTGACGGACAACCCTTCATCAGGTCATTATCTCCCGAATGTTTACGTTGAGCGCCCTCTGGCTGCGCTGAAACATTAAGTTATTAATATGTCCAAAAATTGCATCCGTTTGATCAAGTAAGAAATAGGTTATGAACAGGGCTGAGCCCAGTAGCCCGGGCCTCTCCGAGGGCCGGGAGTGCGTTGATCAAAGAGGCTGGGCCTCGGAGAGGGCCAGCCCGGAAAAGCCAGAGCCATCTTAGGGATAAAATCTTGTTTCATACGAGGCCACACCCAACCCAAACTTTTAGCCCCTGAAAAACTGTCATGTCCAAAC
>JAWLEI010000072.1:0-16870 GCA_041686195.1 Desulfovermiculus sp. | reverse complement strand
TTCATTTTCGGCCATGGCCCGGATGAGGCTTTGAGGCTCTCCGCATCCTGTGCCGATAAACACCCGGTTGCCGTTGGTTATGTTTAAAATCGCTTCTTCGGCGCTCATCAGTTTTTGGGGGCAATATTGTTCAAGATCCATGGCAGCTTCCTCATTTGATGGTCCTTGATCAGCGATTACACACACCCATGGGCTGAAGATTTTGAAATCTTACTTTCTATAACTTGTCACTGCTTGATTCCTTGGGGTTGTACGTTTGATTCTCGTTGCCGTCAATTTATGATCAGCTGGAGACTGTCTGTAGCACGGTGGGCAGGCCCACATGCCCTTACGATGCGTATAAAGTCATTGACGCTGATGAAAAGGAGCTTTCGGCCAACGCGCAGGGTGAGCGGCGCGCAAAGGGCCTTGGGTATTTAATGGATATTACCGTAACCCGGAGGAGAATGCCAAGGCTTTCACCAGAGATGGATTCTTTAAGACCGGCAATGTGGCTAGGATTGACGCTTAAGGCTGATTTTGGTTGTTTGATTGGCTCACGATCCATTCGCAATCGGGAGAATAGAAAGGAGGTTGTGCAGAGGTTGGCCATGGCCGGCTGGAAAAGGCCCGGGAGCTTTGAGAGGACGAGGGGCCTTGAGTACCTGGCTGGATTCTGCAGGCAGGAAGCCCCTCTGAAGTCTTGTCTTGGGGGACATAATGCTCCCTACTCTCCTCCTCCTTCTTCTTCCTCTTCTCCCCATTCCTTCTCGAGCGCAGGGATAAGAAGCAACGGAATATTGCTGCTCTTGATGGTTTTTTTGATTTTAGAACCTGATCTGATATCAGTAAAATTTGTAAAGCATCTATACGAAGAAACAATCATGTCATATTCTTTCTTTTGGCACTGGTTGTGAATCTCTTCTGATATTTCAGTTTCCTTATTTTTAACTATTATTTGATCTAATAAAACATAATCTTCTTGAGATTTTTCTTTATAATCCTCGCTCAAGACTTCCAAAGCTTGTTTTATCATCGTGACATCACTTTTTTTACCTATAAGAACTGATCTTGCTTGATTTTCTTTTGTGCTTTGATATTTTTTCCACAAGTCTTCACCAAGGTAAGAAAAAACATACATTTTCATGCTTCCTTGAGTATCTTCCATTGCATGAAGAATGTCAATATTTGCATTGTAGAAGCTGGCTATACTTGCGGCGTAATAAAACGCTTGTTTAGAGCTTTTAGAAAGATCGGAAATAAAAAGAATTTTTTTTACTTCTGGTATCATAGCACTCCTCCTGTCTTGAGGTTGCTTTGTTTGGAGAATTATTGAAAATCTACAAGTCGGCAATGAATTGTGCCCTTGCGAACTCAAGGTAATCTCACCTGCTGAGACAAGGACTAATTTTTGATCAGGGGAAGACGAAAATATATTGTACTGCGAATTCAGAGTCTACACCATTCGCAGTGAGTGTCAAGAAAAGCAACAGGCAAGGAGTGTCTCTTCATTAGAGCGAACATGCTCCCAGGCAGGTTCGTACCTTCGATTTTCTGAGCTGTACCCGAAGATAGAGCATAACTCAATAAGGAAGCGATAAGGGTATTATGGGGAGCAAAAAATGATACCTTATATGGTGGTCAGAAGTATCAAATATTGCAAATGACCAAAGGTCTGAATATAATGTCTTGATTACATTGTAGATATAAAATGGCACAAATATGGCAATGCTTTTCTTGATCGCTGCGTGCAGATCACGAAGAGGTGAATTCAGGTCAGGCCCGGGTGTGAAGCCTTGGCCCGGACCTTGGAGCCATTACGCGAGTCGCAGTGTTTAACAGCACTTCTTTTCTGTGGAAAGTGTCTGCTATCGGATGCGCATTCGGTCCCGGCAGATTACCTTTGGCAAGTACCCTACAGAAAAGCTGGACTCCAATCAACAGGGAACAGGAACTGCTCCTTTACGCACGGGCAGCACCGGAATATCAAGACTCTGATTGAGGAATCACCATATCCTTTGGCTGAAATAAGCCCCAAAACAGCTGAAGATTTTGCTTTCCAGGACAATGAAGATGTTGTGAGTGAGACCTCTACCGGAACGGTACAAATCAAAACCTTGAGCTGCTTCCAGCTCATTTTTTGCCCCTTTCTCCCTTTGAGCCCAAAATCTCCCTGACTAATCCTCTGCAGCGTTTCTTCCCATCACAGCCGGTCACTGCAAGCAGGCGGGACAGGCTCTGTGAGAGGGTGAATCTCAAGAATAACCTATGCATGGATTGAGTTGTATCAAGTGGAGAAGGAGCAGTGTGTAGGCCGGACCGAGGTGGTCTCCAGCCGAACACAGATGCTGTACTGGGGGATGCAAAGGGGCTAAAGATCATTATAATGAATGTTTTCTCAGCAAAGAACAGACCAATGCAGGATGTTTTTATGGGCTGGTCCCGCTGGTGGCGGATGGCTCAGTGTCTGGAGCAGCCATTTTCTTCCTCTCGCAAGCTGCTCCTGTGTTCTAGGTACTTGATCTTAAAAATGAACTGTAATATCAATTTTTTATATGTATATATCTTGACCCGAGGGTGCTGGGTTTGGGGAAAGAGTCAAGCTACAAAATAATCATTTCAAAGTTGACATCTCGCTACGTTTATGTTCAAACGGATTAAAATTGGAGCGAACAAAGAGTACGTTCAGTATAGTATATTTTGTTCGGCAGTCCGGATCGTATGAGGCTCTATGAAGCCATTATTTAGAAAAAAAAGAAATATCAAATTATTATTTGGCATCTCAAGGCAACAGCACTATGAAAGCACGGCGTGACCAGCTGATCATTGATCCCCAAAAGTGCACTGGATGTTCCAGGTGTATGATTGCTTGCGCCATGGAGCACTCCAACAAGCCTGATCCCAGGCTTTCCAGGGTTCAGATCCTGGCATTCAAAGAGCAGGAAGTGAATGTACCCGTTATCTGTATGTCCTGCGAGCAGGCTCCGTGTATTAAGGTGTGTCCCATGAATGCCCGGGTCCGGCACGAAAACGGCACAGTGACCACCAATACCGAGGTGTGCATCGGGTGCAGGGCGTGCGTATACATCTGTCCAGTGGGAAGTCCAGCTGTTGATCCATACACTGGACAGACCATGACCTGCGATATGTGCGCGGATGAGAGCGGGGAGCCCTGGTGCGTTACTGCCTGCAGGCATGAGGGGGCTCTGACCCTGTGCACCAGCGGGTCAGCGGCCAAGGTGACCGCACGGAATCGGGCCCAGCTCGTTCGGGCCATATATCCTTCAAAATAGATGGGCCTGCAAAAATCCAATTTCTGCAGGATGGTTATAAAATACCAAGAGTGGCTGCCATGAAAGTCGTTATCATTGGAAACGGGATTGCAGGAAATCAGGTCGCTTTTTCAATCCGGGAGCGTTGCCGGGAGACAGAGCTGGCCATCCTGTCTGCCGAATCCTTCCCAGAGTACGATCCCTGCTCCCTGCCCTATTTTTTGGGGGGAGATTGTGAAAAAAAAGACGTGTTTCGAAGGCAGGCAAGTGATTACCAGGCAAATGGTATTGATCTGCTCTATGACCGCAAGGCGGTTTCTATTTCTGCAGAGAATAAAACGGTTCACACTGAAAGTGGTGAACAGATTGGATATGACAAGCTGGTGCTGGCCCATGGCGGGGATCTTTTTATACCTCCCATCCAGGGGGTGCACAATAAGGGCGTATTTAGCTGTAAGCAGTTGCATGAAGCGATGAAGCTTCAGGCGCATAAAGGGAAATCTGCGGTAGTTATCGGCTCCGGCGCCATTGGCATTGAGGCGGCTGAAGCATTAAAGAAAAAAGGGTATGAGGTCTATATTATCGAGCTTCTGGGCTGGATCCTGCCGGCTCTTTTTGACGAAACTCCGGCCAAAAAGCTGGAAGAAGCATTAAAGGGCTATGGCATTCATGTCCTTACCGGGGAGAAGGTCCTGCAGATCACTGGTGATTCGGAAGTGACCGGCGTGGTCACCGACCAGAGGGAGATAGATTGCGATACAGTGGTCATTGCCACCGGCGTGGTTCCAGGGGTCGCTCTGGCCAAGACGGCTGAAATCTCCACTGGACGCGGCATACAGGTTGATCGGTACATGAGGACCTCAGTACCTGACATTTTTGCCTGCGGAGACTGCGTGGAAACCGTGGACGCCTGTACCGGCGAGACAGCCATGTTTCAGCTCAAGCATAATGCCATAGAGCAGGGACGGATTGTGGCCAGGAATATCCTGGGCGATGAGATCAAATATCTTGGGGCTTACGCTTTTGCCCGGGCCCATTTCTTTGATACCCACGCAGTGACCTTTGGGAAAACCATGCGCGAGACAGAATGCCTGGTCGGAGAGAAAGAGTTGATTGAAAAGACAGAGGGGAACAACTATCTGCGCCTGGTCCTGGTGGATGGAAAAGTGCTCGGAGGGCAGGCTATCGGTTCTTTTGCCGATTCAATCGGCTTTTTTATCAGCGCAATGTGGCGCAAAGAGGATATGAATCATCTCCGCGCCAAATTGCATCAGATGCCCTTTCTCCGGGCGGCACGCTCATGGCCCCAAGTTCGTATGGGAGCGCTTTTGGAGCAAGGGTCTTACTAACTTGCTGGTTCAAAGTTCCTGGTTCACGGTTCACGGTTATAAGAATAAAATCAACAAGATAGGATAAAAATAGAAACTCCGGTTTGTCTCTTGACTATCGTTAATAAAAACAAATACCTATGTAATAACTTTTGACTGTCGAGTTTCTAATGAGGACCAAAAATATTTCAGACTTGCCGGAGGTCCCGCCATGGCGGGACTCGTATGAAACTAGAATGAAAAGGCCTGTCCTTGGGGCAAGGACGGCCTACTGGTGGTGCTTCAGTAAGCCAAGGCACTGACTCCTCTTTGCTATCTCAATACAGGTCTTCCTTAGAAGACAAGGGTGACTTCTGCTGCTCCTCCAGTAGGGCGGGCTTGACCTCAAGCCCAGCCCTCTTGGTCAGTTTCACCCTCGATCAACCTGGGCGTCTGAGGCCAGCGGCGGCGCTGAACAGAGAGAACATGTTTCTGGCAGGGAATACAAAGTAAACAGGGGGTCGAAAATTTTCTATGAACTATAAAAACTTATTTCACGGCGAGGGACCATGGTCAGATGCGGATCAGCTGCTCCTTTACCTGGATACCGGCAGCTGGAGATCCAAAAGACCGGTGGTGGATGTTGAATCCTGCATATACTGTGGATTGTGCGCTCTTTTCTGCCCGACCCAATGCATGATCAGCAAGGATGGGGAATACTTTGTGCCCAATCTGGACTATTGCAAGGGATGCGGTGTCTGCGCCAAGGAGTGCCCCCGGCAGGCGATCGTCATGAAACCGGAGGAAGAGTTTAATGAAGATGAGTAAACAGCAGGACTCTCAAGTCATGGTCATAACCGGCAATGCCGCAGCAGCCTATGGGGCCATGCTCTGCCGCCCGGACGTGGTGGCCACCTACCCCATAACACCGCAAACTGAGGTCATTGAAAAAATGTTTGAGTTCGCGGCCTCAGGAGAACTTGATGCGGAGATGGTGCCGGTGGAAGGCGAGAATTCGGCAATGAACGTCGTGACGGCGGCATCTGTTGCCGGCGGTAGGGTGTTCACGGCCACCTCGTCCTGGGGGCTGGCCTTTATGTATGACGCCATGCAGGCCGCCTCAGGGACCAGGGCCCCGGTGGTTATGGTCAATGTCAACAGGGAGACCCCTGGGATTATTGCTGTTTCCTCGGGACAACAGGATATGATCAGCACCCGGGACTCGGGATGGATCTCTCTGATTGCTGAAAATTGCCAGGAGATCCTGGATCAGGTGATCATGGCCTACCGCCTGGCTGAAGATTACGACATCCTGGTCCCGGTTATGATCAATTATGACGGCTTCTATCTTTCCTATATGGCTGAGCGGGTTGAAGTCCCGAACAGGGAAGATGTGACTGAGTACTTGTCAGTTCTTGAGGATCAGCCAAAACGACAGGTCCTGCTTCCCGGAAAGCCTTTGGGCTGCGGATCCCACGGCATTTTGCAGGGCTATGTGGAACTCCGCCACAAACATATCCAGGCCATGGAGAGAGCCAAAGATACGTTTGAGGCCATTGAACAAGATTTTGCAACCCAGTTTGGACGCAGCTATGGGGGGCTGATCGAAGAGTACCGGACCCAGGATGCAGAAACCGTGCTCGTGGCCTCCGGGAGCATGTGCGGAACCATAAAGACGGTCATTGACCGCAAACGGGAGCAGGGAGTGAAATGCGGCCTTCTCCGCTTGCGGATGTTCCGTCCCTTCCCCTGGGAGCGGCTGGTTGAGGTCCTGAAGGGCAAGCAAAGCATCGGGGTGGTCGACCGCAGCGTGGGCTTTGGAACCCAGGGAGGACCGATATACGTGGAGGTCAGCTCCTTGTCCTCGAAGTACGGGGATATTCCGACTATGAGTTTCATCGATGGGATCGCCAATACGGATGTGACCGCAGATCACATTGAACAGATGCTGGATCAATTGCAGGCCGCAGCCAGGGGTGAAAAATATCCGGAAATGACCTGGGTCTGCCTGGAAGAATAGAGGAGAGAGGACAGACGTCAGAGATCAGACGTCAGAGGGCAGCGGCGCCGCTGGATGTTGAAGCCCAGTTTGATTGAGTAAGAAACAGGGTATGAAGAGGGCTGGGCCCGGCACTCACTTTGAGAATGGGCGTCTGTTTTTGATAGTAACTTTTGAAATGAAAGTGAGTGCCGGGCCCGCCCTACGCAAAAGCCGGCTCAACAGTAGGCTGCCCTTGCCCTCAAGGGCAGGCCATCTGAGGGAAAAAATCTTGTTTCATACGAGAAGTCAGAGATCAGAGCTCAGAAGAGAGAGCAGAGAATAGACCAGGCGTCTGAAATACATAATAAAAATTTAGCTGTCTTCAGCTAAATTTTTAATGGAGTTTGTATGGCCGAGAAAAAGAAAAAGCTTTCCAAGGTATTTGATTATTTAAAATACGACGATCCATTTGCCGGAGGGTTGACCTTCTGTGCCGGGTGTCCGCTGGAGCTCCTGGCCAGGTTTGTGCCCCGGGTTCTGGGAGACGACATGGTCATTACCGGGACCCCTTCCTGTTCAGCCCCTGTTCTGCTGGGTCAGAACATCGGCTCCTGGCACAGGCTTCCCTATTACGGAACGTTGATGACCGGGGCTGCAGCCAATGCCACCGGATTGGCCAGGATGTACAAGCGAAGAGGAATCAAAAATACTGTGGTCTGTTTTAACGGCGACGGTACGGCCTCGGATATCGGATTCGGCAATCTCTCCGGGGCGGCGGAACGGAACGAACCTTTCATCTATATCTGCTACGACAATGAGGGGTACATGAACACCGGCATCCAGAGGAGCAGCACGACTCCGGTTGGAGCCAGAACAACAACCTCTCCAGTGGGAAAGATGACCCACGGCAAGGACGTGACCAGCAAGAACCTGCCCTTGCTTATGGCCATGCACAAGATTCCATATGCAGCCACTGCGACCATGAGCTACTTAGAAGATCTGGCCCAAAAGCTCTTAAAGGCCAAAGAGAAAAAAGAGCAGGGCTTTTGCTATCTGCACGTCTATTGCCCCTGTCCCACAGGCTGGGGAGTGCCGACCGACGCCTCCCTGGATCTGTGCCGTATGGCGGTGAAGACAAACTTCTTCCCCCTCTGGGAGGCAGAAGGTGGGGAAATCCGCTTTACCAGAGAAATAAAAAAGCCGAAGCCCATCAGTGAATACACAAAGTTAATAAAGAAGTTCAGTCATTTAGACGATGAGGGGGTGGCCAGGCTGCAAAAAGACGTGGACTTTAATTACTCCCTCTTATCCCGGTTGAGCGGAAAGTATGGCCAAGGAGGATTGGATGATTGAAGTACGCTTTCACGGACGGGGGGGACAGGGTGCGGTCATGGCTTCCAGGATCATGGCCAATGCCTATGTGCGAATCGGTCAGTATGGGGCCAGTTTTCCCATGTTCGGTTTCGAACGGCGGGGAGCTCCAGTTACTGCTTTTGGGCGCTTTGATGCCCAGCCGATCCGGGAAAAGACCCAGATATACAATCCTCATATCGTCGTGGTCCTGGATCCTTCTCAGAAATACTTTGAAAATGTGTATAAGGGGTTGCGCCCGGATGCCATCCTGGTGCTCAATGCGGATGGGCCGCTGAACAAGAAGCCGCATGAGAACCTGAAGACTGCTGGCATTGTCAATGCGGATCAGATTTCCATTGAGGAAGTGGGGCGGGCGTTGCCCAATACATGTATGCTTGGGGCTTTTGCGGCAACAACCGGCCTTCTTCCCCTTGAATCCCTCACTGATGCCCTCGGAGATTATTTCCAGGGAAGCAGGCTGGAAGCCAATATCCGTTGCCTCCAGCGCGGTTATGAAGAGACAGTTGTTACTCAATATTAACTTTATAATACTCTTACCAATTCCAAACAGAAGAGGTGTGTTATGCCAAGATGGGGAATGGTCATTGATGTCAAGCGATGCATAGGCTGCTGGTCCTGTGCGATTTCCTGCAAAGAAGAGCACTTTCTGCCACCGGGTGTGTTTTGGAACCGGGTTTTGATCGGAGAGCGAGGCAAATACCCCACCAGCCGAAAACTCATTTATCCGGTGTTGTGCAATCACTGCACTGAGGCTTCCTGCGTCGAGGCCTGTCCGACCGGGGCTACCTACCAGCGCCAGGATGGGGTTGTCCTGGTCGACTACGATATGTGTGTGGGGTGCCGGGCTTGTTTGGTCGCTTGTCCCTATCAGCAGCGGACCTATTATGATCAAAAGAAGAAGGATGCCGAGTATTTTCCGGGCCAGGGCAAAACCCAGTTCGAACTCTTGGGCGAAGAGATCTATCCCTTCCAGGTGGGCACAGTTATGAAGTGCAATTTCTGTGTTGAGCGCCTGGATGAGGGGCTGGCCAAGGGTTTGACCCCGGGCAAGGATCTGGAGGCTACACCGGCCTGTGTGAATTCCTGTCCGGTCCGGGCCAGGGTCTTTGGGGACTTGGATGATCCCAAAAGCGAGGTCTCGCAGTTGATCAAGACCCACAATGCCAAGCAGCTGCGCCCGGAGTATGGAACCGATCCGGCTGTATTGTATATAGATTAAAGGAAACATGGAGGATATATGACTTATAAGCGCGAGAAGATCTGGGAAGATGTCTGGGTGAACACAACTTGCGGGGCCTGTTACTGCGGATGCGGGATCAGGGTCAGGCGGGTGAACGGGGTCCCGGTGAAGATCGAGGGTATCCCGGAATCAACTATGGGAGGCACCAGCGCCGGGGTTTGCGGCAAGGGTGCGGCTGGCATCATGTATTACCACGATCCGAACCGGATCACGAAACCTTTGAAAAGGACCAATCCGGAAAAAGGCATAGGCGTCGATCCGCAGTGGAAGGAAATCACCTGGGAAGAGGCTCTGGAAGAGATCTCCTCCAGAATGAAGAAAATCATGGCTGATGATCCGAACAAGATCCTGTTCACCAATCAGACCATGCGAGCCAGCGACGGACCGCACAATCATCCCTATTTTTACGCCAAGGCCTTTGGCATTGAGGACAACGGCTGCTTTATCATCGGCGGCGGCAGCCTGCATTGCGGCAATGCAGCCCATATGCTGGGCGGCCTGGTCCACGGGGCCTGGTCCGTAGCCCCTGACTGGCGGTACACCAAGTATGTCATCAAATGGGGCTCAAGCAAGGGAACCGGTTCCGGCCACTCGGCCATGACCAACGCCAGGCTGCGGGCTGACGCAGTGCGCCGGGGAATCAAGGAAGTGGTCTTTGATCCCATGTGCAACTTCGCCGGGGGCAAGGCCACGGACTGGATCCCCATCCTGCCTGGCACGGATTCTGCGGTGGCCCTGGCCATGTGCAACCATATCTTCAATACCATGGGCGTCTACGACGAGCTGTACATCAAGGCCAAGACCAATTTTCCCTACCTCATCCGGGAGGATGGAACCTTTGTCCGGGATGAAGAAACGGAAAAGCCTCTGGTCTATGATCAAAAAGACAAAAAGATCAAGGTCTTTGATGATGAGTCCATTGCCGATCAAGACTTCGCCCTGGAGGGAGAGTTCGAATACAATGGGGAAAAGGTCTGGCCGTGCTTCACTACCCTTGGGAGTCATCTCAAGCAATACACCGCAGAATGGGCTGAAAAGGTGAGCACCGTCCCGGCTGAGACCATCATCAGGATCGCCGAGGAATGGGTGGAGAACGCCTGCATCGGCAGCACCATCACTATTGACGGGAAGACCTTTCCTTATCGCCCGGTTGCCACGGTCACCTTCCGCGGATCGCAGGGGCACTATAACGGAGTGCACCAGGTAGCGGCCATCGATCTTTTGAATCAGCTGGTGGGATCAGAGGACGTCCCGGGCGGGACCATGGGCTGGCCTGCTATCAGAAGAAAGTACCCCGGTGGCCAATACGAGCGCTTCCCCCGGGTCGGCCCGGACGGAGTGCTTATCCCGGCCGTCTTCTACTCCCATGATCCCTGGCCCCCGCACGATCCCAAGGTACCATGCAAGAACGCCGGCTGCATCGACTTCTGGCCCCACTCCACCCTGTCTCATGTCCCGTATGTCAAGGAACGGGAAGAGATCTGGGAAAAACTGGGCATGAAAGCCAGACCGGAAATGGTTTTTGGACTGGCCGTGAACTTCATCATCAGCCAATCCGACTGGCAGGCGGCTGTGGATCTGTTCAAGGATTGCTTCGTGGTCCAGATGGATATCTGGGTCAATGAGACCGACCAGGCCGTGGGTGATATCATCCTGCCGGATGTAAGCTGGCTGGAAAAAGATTGCTGGAGCAGCGAGATCGACGCCTTTTTCTTCAGCGGCAGTCCGTCCTATGAGGATTGGTACGTGCATATGCAAAAACCAGTGGCCGAACCCATAGGCGAGTCCAGGTTTTTTATGGATGTGTACCTGGATGTGGCCAATAGGGTGGGGGTCCTGGACAACTTCAATGAACTCCTCAATAATTACTACGGCATCGAGGATGAGGAGTTGAAGCTAAAGCCCGGCGAGTATCTGAACTGGAAACAGATCGGGGATCGGATCCTGCGCTGGGTGTATGGTCCGGACAAAGAGAAGGTGGAAAAGCAGGGCTACGCCACCTGGCACAAACCGATTGAAGACGTGTACTGGCGCTGGTATATACCCTCCAGGTGTCCGGTGTACATGGAGTTTATGATCCACGATCGCCGCAAGATCGAGAAGATCTGTAATGAGACCGGGCTGGAGCTGGACCTGACCCAGCATACGCCCCTGGCCAGCTGGTTTACCCCTACCTCATATCGGGAGCTTGACGACGAGTACGACCTTCTGGCTTTTTCCTACCGGGATGTCCTGCATACGAACAACACCACCTTTCAAAACCCCTATATCGACGAGGCCAGTGCCCGTTGCCCGTACACCTACACTATCACCATCAACACCGATCTGGCGGTCAAAAAAGGACTCAAGGACGGTGACGTGATTTGGATCGAAAACAGGTACGGGGCCAGAGAAAAGGGGGTGGTCAAGCTCATGGAGGGTCAGAACCACCTGGTGGTGGGAATTGCCGGCCAGGGAGGGCTGTGGGCTGACAAGCGGCCTATTGCCAAGGGCAAAGGCAGTAATTTCTGCAAGATTCTGCCCACCTATTTGAAGCATTACGACCCCTTGACTGGAAATATCGAAACTTCTGTCGCGGTCAAGGTTTACAAAGCGGAATAATTGAACTTGATAACGGGGGATATGAAATGAGTGCGACAGCCCAAAACAGCCGGTTTGGTTTCTGGCAGAAGCTGACCCAAAAGAAAAAGCAACCTGAATACGAGTGGATGGTTCAACCCACCCAGCAGGAAGAATGGATTGAAGGACCAGGGGTCTATCTGTGGCTGGCCTTCTTTTTTTCCGAGATCGGGGCCGGGATCTACTTTATTTCATTATTTAATGATTATCGGCCCGGCTTTGTCATCGGCTGGCTGATGACCCTGGTTCTGGGCGGGCTCATTCATATGCGCTACCTGGGCAATCCGCGCCGGGTACTGCGCATATTTGCCAAACCCAAGACGTCGGAGCTGGCCAGGGGCATGTGGGTTATTCTCATCTTTGCCGTGCTGGGATTTTTTCAGGTCCTGCCCGGCCTTTTTCCCGGACTGCCATGGACCGGCTTTAATTTCATGTACAAGATCATCATGGGCATTATCTGTATTTTGCTCATCATGCATGGATTTGCCACCATGAACGTGATCCGGGCCCTGCCGTCCTGGAATTCAACCATGATTCTTCCCTTGTCCATCATTTCCGGAATCTGGGTCGGAAGCCAGTTTGTCCAGTTCTTTCTCGGTCTTTCCGGGGCAGAACTGGCTGGCTTTGAAATGTGGTCCAGGGTGTTCTTCTTTGTCTATCTCTTTTTCGTCCTCCTCTATATCTGGGGGACGTACCATGTCTCAGACACTGCCCATTTTTCCATGCAGGAGCTGATAAAAGGCAACTATTCCCAGCTCTTCTATATAGGAGTGGTGGCCATCGGACTGGTTGTGCCTCTGCTCTTGACCCTGATCATGTGGGCCAATGTCTATGCTTTTCTTGTGTTTCTCAGGCTCGTGTTTGTTTTTGTGGGCGATCTCCTTTTGCGGTACACGATTATGAAGAGCGGTTATTACGCACCCTTGATTTAGTATAGTGTCCGCGGAATCCATGGATATGGGTTCCGCGGACAAGCCCAAGTGGAAAACATGATTTGCACTTCTTGAAGGCTGCATGTATCCGCCGTTTTTTTACCAACCAAATCAAGCAGGTCTATTCCAGACCAGCTTGTGACCCTTTAGCAGGAGGCCTGTATGCGCCAGATTCTCTGTCTGACCACGTTTGTATTTGCGGTGTTCAGTTTTTTAACTATTCTTCCACTCCAATCGGAAGCTCAGGCTATGGACTTGAGTTACAGCAGCTTCTTTCCTTCAACCCATATACAAGCCCAAACTGCAGAGGCTTGGTGTGAAGAAGTGGAGAAGCGCACTGATGGCCGGGTGAAGATCAATTTTTATCCAGGCCAGACCTTGACCAAGGCAGATCAGACCTATGAGAGCGTTGTTGATGGCATCTGCGACATAGGCACCTCCTGTCTGGCCTATACTCCGGGCCGATTCCCGGTCATGTCGGCTGTGGACCTGCCTTTTGGGTACCCTTCAGGCGAAGCAGCAACTGAAGTGGCAAATACCCTCTATGAGACCTTAAAGCCTGAGGAGTTCTCCGGGACCAAGGTCATGTATTTTAATGCCCATGGCCCGGGATTCATTCATACCCGGAAAGATCCGGTGGAGAGCCTGGAAGACCTGAAGGGACTGAAAATTCGTTCCACTGGCATGAGTGCTGATGTAATCAAAGCCCTTGATGCTTCCCCGGTAACCATGGCCATGCCTGATGCCTATCAGTCTTTGCAGAAAGGAGTGGTGGACGGCAGCATTCATCCGGTGGAAACCAACAAAGGTTGGAATATAGGAGAGGTTGTTGATTATATGATCAAATCCTATTCCACTGGGTATACGACCACGTTCTTTGTAGTTATGAATAAGGACAAATGGAACGCCCTGGAGGATAAAGATCAAGAAATTATTGAAGAAATAAACCAGGAATGGGCGACCCGGCACGCTGAAGCCTGGGATAGCAGTGATGAAGAAGGCATGGAGTTTTTTAAAGACCAGGGAGGCGAAGTTATAACCTTGGAAGAAGAAGAAGAAGAGAGGTGGGCCGAGGCAGTATCCCCGGTGATCGAGGAGTATCAACAAGACCTGGATGAAAAGGGTTTGGACGGAGATAAAGTCATCACCACTATTGAAGACACCTTGAAGCAGCATAAGCAGTAGGCGTAAAAACACGTATAAATTCAGGGCAATAGGCCACCAGGTGCTGGTTGGCTCATTGCCCTGTTTTGGGCCCAAGAATATAAGGACAAGGGCAGTGCCATGATTACCCGGACGTTTGATTGGATATCCCGAAAAATGATGCTGGTCGCCGGTTTTTTCCTCGTGTCCATGATGTTTTTGACCTGTGTTGACGTAGCCGGCCGGATGTTTCGCCATCCGGTATTTGGCTCCTATGAATTGATCAGCTTCATGGCTGCGGTTGTAGTTGCCGGCGCTTTGCCGGATGCCCATTCGGAAAGACGGCACATTGGGGTGGAGATTGTGGTCAATAAGCTCTCGCCAAAAATACAGAATGTATTTGAACTAGTGACCAATGTCCTCAGCCTGGCATTATTTTCAATAGTTACCTGGCGGATGATTGTTTATGGCCTGAACATGAAGAAATCCGGTGAAGTGTCAATGAATCTTAACTTGCCGGAATACATAGTAATATTCATTGTCGGATTTGGGTTTTTGGTTTTTTGTGCCTCTATCATCAAAACCCTTGTAAGTACAGTACAAAATTTAAGAGAAGGTTGATTAAATGAGCCCACCTATAATAGGCACACTCGGCATTGCGGTCATGCTGATTCTGTTCATGACCAGGATGCCTGTCGCGTATGTAATGACCTTGATCGGTTTTCTCGGATTCAGCTACTTAACATCCACCTCTGCCGGATTGAGCCTCTTACCCAAAGAAGTCTACTCCACATTCGCCAACTATGACCTGACCACCATTCCTTTATTCATTTTGATGGGCCAGCTTGTTTTCAGCAGCGGGATAAGCAGCAGACTGTATAATACCGCCTATAAGTGGCTGGGTGGGATACGCGGGGGAATGGCCATGGCCACGGTCAGTTCGTGTACCGCTTTTGGCGCGGTTTGTGGCTCCAGCCCGGCAACAGCGGCTACTATGGCTACCGTTGGCGTTCCGGAAATGAGGCGTTTTGGGTATAAGGACGCCCTGTCCACCGGTTCCGTTGCTTCAGGAGGCGGATTGGGGATGATCATGCCCCCCAGTGTGGTGCTCATTGTCTATGGCATTCTGACAGAACAGTCCATTGGGCAACTTTTCATGGCTGGGATTATACCAGCTGTCCTGGTAACAATATTATTCATCATTACCATTTGGATCTGGTGTACCCTGGCCCCGGACCAGGGTCCTGCTGGCGAGAGGTCTTCCTGGAAAACCCGATTTTTGTCTTTGCTGGACATGGGTGAAGTCCTGTTGATTTTTTGCCTGGTGATGGGAGGTCTGTTTTGGGGACTTTTTACTCCAACTGAGGCTGCCGGGGTCGGGGTTTTCGGGGTTCTTATGGCCACCCTGATTCGAAGGCAGTTGACCTGGGACAAGTTTAAGCAGGCCATCATGGAGACATTGCGTTCCTCATGTATGGTTATGGTCCTGGTGGCGGGCGCGACTGTATTTGGAAAGTTTATGGCTGTGACCCGCATTCCCTTTGAAATAGCCTCCTGGATCGGGGGATTCGACCTGCCTGGTTTTGTTGTCGTGGGCATGATCGTCCTGGTCTACTTTATTGGTGGACTGGTCATGGATGCCCTGGCTTTGGTCATGCTGACCATTCCCATCTTCTACCCCGTGATCCAGCAGGTTGGATACGACCCTATCTGGTTCGGGATTATCATCGTCCTGGTTTCCCAGTTGGGAGTGATTACCCCGCCTGTGGGCATCAATGTCTATGTGGTCTATGGAGTAACCCGTGGATTGCCGGGCGAGGGAGTGCGCCTGGAAAGCATCTTTCGCGGGGTCATGCCTTTCTTGCTGGCCATTCTGGCTTCCATTGTGCTTATGACCATATTCCCGGACATCATATTACTGCTTCCCAATCTCCTGTACTGAGAGCCTGAGAAGGCAAGGGATCTGAATGTTTACTGTTGTGCGGTAAGATGCGGCTGCAAAAGATCTTTTGCAGCCGCATTCTTTTGGTCTTTAAATATGTCCTTAAATATTTCGTTCCAAGTTTATTGTCCTGGAGGGGACAAACTGATTGGTGCTGAAGAATTGTACCAGCTGTGAGTTGTTCCAGCTGACCAAGGTGTTTATTTTCTTAATTCCGATCTGTCGTAAATGATCGATGAATTCATTGATCAGCAGTTCTCCGATCCCCTGATGCTGGTAATCCGGATCGACCCCAATGGTATCCAGGGTAGCTTCCTCCTGGAAGATACCGTATTCTCCCATATATGTCTCGCCCATAACAAACCCGACCACTTTGCCATTTTCATCTTCAGCAACCAGAGAAATAGGCAAGTAATCCTTTGACTTAAAAAGTTTTTCAAACTTCAGTTCATAGTATTCAGGCCGGGCGGCAGCCAGTATTTTGGCGTCAATTTCAACCACTGCGTCAAAATCGTCAGCCCTCATTAACCTGATCCGAAAGCTGTGTTCTGGCATATGAGCTCCTTTAGAAAGAGTTTGCCCAAGGTAAATAAGTACTCAGCCCACAATAAATATTAAGCTTACCATGTTCATGGTGTCAATGTCTTATTACTGTGAAAACCATTGGGAGGTAATATGAAAGTCAACAAAATCGATCATATAAGCATTGCGGTCCGGAGTATAGCCCAAGCAAGAAAGGTGTGGGAACCGGTACTGGGAAAGTCAATGCCAGACGAGGAATATATTGAGGAGAAGGAGGAGATCAATGTTGCACGTTACTGGATAGGGGAAGTGGGGTTTGAACTTATGGAGTCACGGTCCCCTTCCGGGGATGTGGCCCGTTTCATAAATAAAAATGGGGAAGGGGTTATGCTGATCAGCTTTCATGTAGATGACACTCGGGAATCTGTGCGTGAACTCACTGCCAGGGAGTATCCTGTCCTGGGGCAGGTCAGAACCTTTAAAAACTCCGAGTATGCCTTCATTCATCCCCAGAAGATGACCAATGTTCTGGTGGAGATCATCGATGGGCAATGGGAAT
>JAWLEI010000071.1:10195-16914 GCA_041686195.1 Desulfovermiculus sp. | reverse complement strand
TCCTTTCTTCGGATTTCCGGGATGAGAAAAGAATCTGGAGGCAAACCGCCGTCTTCCGCGTGAATACATGCATCCACCGAACGTAGACAGGACCAGCGTGGCCCATACCAGGGATGTGTTTGACGCCATGCTCACCGGCAGGCCCTATCCGGTCAAGGCGGCAATTTCCGTGGCCAGCAATCCGATCATGTCTCTTCCCGATTCCTTCCGGTTCCCGTCTACCGGGAGGTGCGGGAAATTGCAGGAGGCGATGAGGTTAACGATGAAGACTTTCCGCTTACAAAAAGTAAAGAACTTTTTGCCCTCATTGTAAGAACTGTGCTCAAGGATGAAAGGCCATGGAGAAAAAAGGCGGAATCAGTGCCTTAATCGCCAGCTGTGCTGTCATGTTCTGGATCGGAACTTTTATATTCGGCCTGCCTGGAGTTATGGCCGGCTATTGGCAGGAGACCCTGGAGGTGGGGCGGAGCAGCGTTGCTCAGGTCCAGTTCTGGATTCTTTTCGCCCTTGGCGTGTGCATGTTTGCTGTGGGCAAACTCCAGGAGGGACTGGGGCCTGGTATCATGGGCGTCATTGGAGCCCTGCTCATGGGAATTGGCACTGTAAGCCTGGGTTTTGGCAAGAGCTTGTGGGCTCTCTATGCCTGGGGCTTTGCCATGGGCATGGCCTCCAGCTTCCTGTATATTCCTGCGTTGACTGCGGTCCAGCGCTGGTACCCGATGCGCAAAGGTCTGGTTGTGGGCCTGGTGAACCTGATTTTCGGCCTTTCCTCTGCTGTCATGGTCCCGGTATACAGCTGGGTCCTGCACCAGGCCGGAGCAAATGTTCTGGTGTTTACTTTCGGCACACTGGCCCTGATTACTGGGCTTGTTCTGGCCCCTTTTCTGAAATTTCCAGCTTCAGCGACAGTTGAGCCTGGGGCGGGTCAGGAGCAGTCCACATTGAACGTGGGAGTAAGAGGCAGTCTGCGCAGCAGGAATTTCTGGCTGATCTGGGCAACCTGGGCCCTGGCAGGCGGCGCCGGATTTTCCATGGTCACCCTGTCCACCATGTTCGGCACGGCCAGGGGGCTCACTTCGGACCAGGCGGTTATAATTCTCTCGGCCTTCGGATTAACCAATGGTTTGAGCCGGTTTTTCAGCGGCTATTTTTCGGACAGCCTGGGCAGGGTACCGACTTTAACCGGCAGCTTTTTGGCTGCCGGGCTGGCCTATGCTCTTATGCCCCATGTCCAGGGGCTCATTCTGTGGGCTGTTCTGGCAGGAGCTGTAGGCTGTGGGTTTGGTACCCTTTTTGCCGTATCTGCACCCCTGGTAGCCGAATGTTTTGGCCTGCTCCATTTCGGGACAGTCTTTGGAATGGTTTTCACAGCCTATGGGTTTTTGGCCGGCCTTCTGGGACCATGGCTCGGCGGATATATGCTGGATGCAACCGGAGATAGCTTTGAAATTGTGTTTACCTACATGGGATTATGCCTGTTTTTGGCAGCTTTCCTGATCTCCAGGGTCAGAATCACGGAACCCTAAAGGTGTAAGGCATACGTGTATCCTTCGAATTTTGTATTCTGAATGGAAACAGTTCTTTTCTCTCCTCAAAAGAGGTGATATGCCGCCTGAAATGTGCTCTCGGACTCCAATTAAAAATCATGAGGAGCTCATGAAAATACTCCTGAAACCCGCCAACGAACCAGAAGCGAACGCGATCAAATCGATCCTCAAAGAAAACGGCATCCATGCTGAAATACAGTCGTATCACGATACGGCCTACGACGGTCTTTTTCAAACGCAGTATGGCTGGGGAGTGCTCCGTGTTCCGGAGAAGGATTTTGCAGAGGCGGAAAAAATTGTCGAGGAATGGCGTCGTGCCGCACCTGATGAACTCCCATGGGATGAAAACCTGAAGCCTGATTGAGGACCAGGGTAAGATTGTCGTAGCTCCTGCTTATGTCCACGCGTCAAAACCCACATGATAAAGTGATCAGATGTTCGAATCAAATCATGCAGCATTCCATTCGTCGTTGTCTGACCTGCTATTGTTCGAACTGGATCAGGAGCCCGGTGTCCCACTGGATGATGTGCGGGAGGTCAGCAACGATGTCGCCGCCCTCGACCATGGTCTGCATCTGTTGGAAGAAGGACTACCTCTTTCGCTTCGCCTCGAACCGGGATCGTGACAAGATCGGCGGCTTAGGCCGTGCGGGGGCGTCTGCTCTGCAGGTACACCGGGCACTCATGGAGCATCCTGTCGCCACTTCTGGCTCGCTGGTGGAGAAGCCCGGCATCACCCCGGCTACCGTCACGACGACGCTCGCAATCGTGCTCATAGTAGCTCCTTTGACATCCCAGATAAGGTCTATGAGAGGAGAAGTGCCTCTTGGTCAGGTTTCTTGGCTTCCTAATGAATTCTTTTCCATCGTCTTCACTCGGAGCATGGGCAAGTGTTGCAATAAATCTGCTTCTTTTTATCGTTTCTTCGGTTCGGTGGGTTTGGGCCGGAATTTTATACATCGCTGTAAGCCTGATTTAGTTTTGCCTTATTCTGTCCATAAGATCCTCTGCAGCCGCTTCCAGCTGTCTGTCCCTGCCAGCCGCTTCGTCTTGAGGTCTTTGCTCTTTTTTTAGGTCCGGGACTGCCCCGTTGTGCTCCATGTCGGTCCCGTCAGGCAGGTGCCAGCCCCTGAAGGGTACCCGCACTGTTGCTCCGTCAACAAGTCTGTAAATGCCTGTTGATATCACCCCTCCATAGGTCTGCGTACCCACCAGGGTTCCCCGATTCAGAGACGAGAAGGCATGGGCCAGAATCTCGGAGTTGGAATAGCTCTTGTGGTTGGCCAGCATGTTCACCGGAAGAGTATAGCGTGGTGCATCCAGCCTGTCCTGAGGATAATGCCCCGTGTTGTCGGGGTCTGCGCCTGCCGGGACAGTATAGGCGTGTTCAGTAGCCATTATGGAGGTCAGTATCCTGTCCGTGGTACTCCCCCCGCCATTATTTCGAACATCAATGATCAGGCCCTCCTTTCCCTGGGCAGATGCATACAGTCTGGCCTGAAATTCCTCCAGAGAGGCCTGGTTCATAGCCTGGATATGGATGTAGCCCAAACGGCCGTTAGAGATCTTCGAGACCTTTGTGCGGCACTTTTCCCTGAAGGCGTCGTAGCGTAGGCGCGCGAACTCATTATAGGATACCGGGGTCATCAGAGCCCTGTAACCTATATGTGTCCCATCAACAGGACGGCGGAAGGCAACAATGACTTCTTCGTCCACCTTGCCCCGCAGCCTTTTGAGCAGGCTGTCTTGTTGCTTAAAATCCTGCATGTCGATCCTGGTAATCACATCCCCGGGCTTAAGGCGCATAGGTTCCCTGTCAGCAGGACTGCCGGGGATTACCTTGCGGACTCTGTACCCCCGGGTCCCGTCTTCCAGGGTTACCGGTTCGCAGTCAATTCCCAGCCGGCCTGATGGCTGGCGGATATCCTGGCCTGGCCCGGGGTTGGAGATCCCGATGTGGGAGGCGGAGAGCTCTCCGAGCAGACGGTTGGTCACATCGCTGAACTCGCTGGCTGTGCTGGTCTTGGCTATCAGCTCTTCGTAGTCATCGACCAGGGCCGGCCAATCAAGGCCCTTCATATCCGGACGATAAAAGCCCTGCCGTATAACCCGGGCCGTTTCCCGATACTTCTGCAAAGCCTCTTTGTCCCAGTCTATGAGCAGAGTATCTGATATGTAGGGATGCCTGGTACCTCCGCCGTCAATATCAGCCACAGCCACCCGTCCGCCTGATATGTACACCACCCAGCTTCCAGTGACATCCAGGTGCTGGACATCTGCGGCCGGTCCCAGCCGCTTGCGTCCGGAGCCATCCCAGTTCACAGCCACAAGCTCCTGCTCTCCATCATTAAAGACATAGCGGTTTCCACCCGGAGTCATTTCGTTTTGGCTCTGGTTCGTGTCCGGTTGTGTGATCCGCTCAACCCGGCGCCATGCGGTTTCCAGCTCCAGATTTGAAGCATTGCAGGCTTCAGGTCCTGAGCCGGACACGGTCTCTTCCTGCAGCAAGGCCGGAAGGGGCAAACGTTTCTGGGCTTCTGTCCTTTGCTGGTCATAATAGTGGTGCAGGTCGCGCCGGGAGAGATTCTCCAGCATCGGATCGAGAGAGACACGGTACAGACCGTAGGTCTGGTCTTGGCGGTCGGAGAGAAAGGTCAGAATTCTGTTGTCAGCAGACCAGCGTGGATTGAGGTCGTTTCGCGGATGCCGGGTGATGTTCACCGGATCTGTGCTGCCGTCGGCTGGAACTATGAAGATATTGCTGCTGTTGTTCATATCGTTTTGGGCATAGGCAATGTATCTTCCGTCCGGCGACCAGCGCCAGTGTATGCTTTGATCCCAGCCCTGGACCAGGAGAGTAGTTCTCCCGCTTTCAAGGTCCATGACCACAAGATCCCCTCTGCCCCGCCGAAAGGCCATGCGGGCACCGTCCGGAGACAGGGACACATCCCGGTCGTTGAAGTTTTGAGCCACAACTGGCTCCACACTGAAGCGCACAGCATCGTGCCAGCGGGAAGGATCATGTTTTGCCTGCCTGTCCTCTGGTTGTTGAACCCCGGAATCCGGTACAGGCTCTGCCCCGGAATATGGTAATGTCTGAGGTTCTGAGAACGGCTCCGGGTCTGAAGGCGAACCCGGATCTGCGGGCTGGGCCGGGGCAAACGGATCTTCTCTTCCCGGTTCTTCCTGGCTGTGGTCTGTGTGGTCTATATCCAGCCCATCTTCGGCACCTTCCGGCCCGGCCTGCCGCTGGGGCGGAAAATCCAAAAGTGTCAAGGGCCTGGCTTGTTGTTCTGCTGTCCGCTTTTTTCTTTCTGCAATCTGCTGGGTTGTAAGTGATTTTGCGTAGCCCTCTCTGATTTCTTCCCTGGTCACATCCACACTGGCCTTGTAAATGGATGATGTCCCGTCGGAATCGCTGCTGAAATACAAGGCCAGACCGTCCGGAGACCAGGCCAGATCCCTGTGCCGGGCGTGAGTGTCAGGAGTAACGGCCATGGTCGGGCTGTGCCGGTCCATATGCCGGATGTACACCCTGCCGTAGGCAATATAAGCCATGACCATGCCGTCAGGGCTCAGGGCGGACTCAGTCACCTCTGAGCCAATGCTTTTGAGAGTCCGGCTTTTGCCTCTGTCGTCTCCGACCCAGAAGCTCAAAGGCTTTGGACCTGCTGACGGATCCTGGAGGTCAAGGACATACAGGCGGTCCCAGCCCTGAAGAACGGCTGTGCTCCCGTCCCTGGAGACATCGAAGTGCTGGACATCGTGGTCAGTAAAATGTGTCATCTGGCTGATGCTGCTTTCAGCGTTGTCAAGATCCGCCTGGTACAAATTGACCTGGCCGGCATCCCTTTCGGACATGAAGAGTATGCTTTCATTGTTTATCCATCTGGCCCCGCCGTCGTCCTTGTCCCGCTGGGTCACTGCCTGGAAGCTCTTGTTCTTGGTATCGTATGTCCATACGTTCATAGCATCCGGACCCTTGTATCCGCGGCGGTTCCAGCCGTGGTAGTATCCTCCCCTGGTAAAGATGATCCGGCTGCCGTCAGGCGAAAGCCGGGGTTCTGATCCAAAGGCCTGGTGCAGCCGTTCATGCTGGCCGCCGGCTGGAGATATGCTGTACGGCCTTTCCTCCTTGTATACGTCGGCCTCTAGCAGGGCGGAAAAGGTGATCAGCTCGTTGCCCTGGGCGTCCAGGGCCCAGTCCGGATTGCGGAAAAACCGGTCACTGTAGGTAAGCTGCTGCAGATCTGATCCGTTCCTGTTCATCCGCCAGAGATTCATGTACCCATCGCGCATGGAAGTAAAGACAATCGATTCCCCGTCCGGGCTCCAGTTGGAGTGGAGATCGTCCAGCCGGTGGCTGGTCATCCGTCTGGCCTGCCCGCCGTCCACTGCAGCCAGCCACAGATCCCCGCCGGCACTAAATAAGATCTCAGAGCCGTCCGGGCTTACTGACGGGAACCTGGGCAAGGCAGTCGGCCCTTTACTTTCCCGGGCTCCAGCCTGGTCCGAAAATATCCCCACAGCAAGAATTACTGCCGCAACTGCCAGGCATAAGACCCGGCATATAAGCCCCGAAAATCCGGAGCCAATCCCGCTTCTTTGCATACTTTACACCTGCAATACCATGTGAAAAAAATGTCGGCTTATCTTTGAAGTCCCCGGACAGCTCCAGGCAATGTCCGTGCCCGTGAAATACTAACCATGAAACCGGACCCGGGTCAAAAAATATAGGTCGAACATGTATGCGGGCCGTGAAGCCGGCACCCCTGCACATGTGCCAGAGTTACACATATAAGCCGGGCTATTTCTTTTATATAAATTTTTGAAATAACGTATAATATTATTTAAAGCCAGCCGCATGGTCCTGCTGTATGCAGTGGCATACTGCTTGCTTGGACTCTTCTGTATTCAGAAACTTAAAAAAGATGGAGGTACGATTATGCAGTTTGTCAGATCATTGATTCAAAAGAGTGGCCTGAAGGCAGTTTTTCTTATGCTGGCACTGAGTCTTGTCCTGACTGGCGGACAGGCCATTGCCACTGACAGCGGCTATGGGTCCGGGTCAGAAGAGCAAGAACAGTATGAAAGCCAGAGCCAGGGAGAGTCTTCAGGTTACGGTGAGCAGGAAAGTGATCCCTACGGTGAGCAGGAAAGTGATCCCTACGG
>JAWLEI010000071.1:0-10095 GCA_041686195.1 Desulfovermiculus sp. | reverse complement strand
TACGGTGAGCAGGAAAGTGATCCCTACGGTGAGCAGGAAAGTGATCCCTACGGGGACTCTGAGGATTCCTATGACTACGGAAGTGAGTCTGAAGAGGACTCTGACTCTGAAAGTGATGACTCTGAAGAAGATTCAGGACAAAGCTGGTAAAGCCCTGGCCGTTTAGGGTTGATGTGCTGAGTAAAGCCAAGAGGAGCTTAAGCTCCTCTTGGCAAGGCCCGCCCCATCAGAAAGCATCTGCTGGGACGGGCCTTTTTTTGCTGATTTTGTCCGGCAGATCATTAAAGGTGATGATGTTCAGGTCAAGGCGTTGAGCAGTAGTGTTCTGTTGTCAAAGGGGGGTGGAAAAGAGTCCGAACCTGGTCAGTTCCGCAGAAGTCAGAATTGGATTGGCGGAAGTTGCCCTGGCACGGCTACATTTATCCAACCTCCACCGGAGTTAGTTCAAGAGTGTATGGGGAGACTGGAGCTATTTCTCCATGACGAGCCGGAAAAAACGCCTGTTCTGATCAAAGCAGCATTGGCTCATGTGCAGTTTGAAACCATTGAGATCGGTTCCTGTGAATACGCGGTTCACAGCAAAAGCCCTTGAACTCCCGTTGTGTTAATATTCATGAAAAAGGAAGTGTTGGGCCAGCATTACGTAGATCATATAACAATGCCAGGCTGGCCTGGAACAATATTCATAATCATCCATCCCAAAATAACTTTTGCCCTCTTCAAAACATTGCTCTATGGGATATCACATACAAGACGCTTGAAAAAGCTCATCAAAGGGCATTGTTTCCGGAGTATCGGAAAAGGCATACTTTACTTTGCCATCCTCGTGGATGCAAATGACCAGCCAGACAGGCTGATCACTGGGAAGGCCATCATGTTCCGGATAGACCCTGATGTGCTCATGCTCTTCTACCTGTTCCGACCCTCATAGGTGTTCTGCATATTAAAGACCTTCTTGTTTTCTCGATAAAGATCTTGCTCCTCAGCGTCAGTTCTCTTTTCCAAATACGGAGATTGCTAATAGGCCTCCGGTATATTGCTGATAAGCTCTGTTGTTCTGGAAGATAATAAATCTTCGTCTTAAGTTATCCACAGTATCATTGAACACCGCTCATAGACTCCCAGACTTTTTCTTATAGTCTATGTTCTCTGTTGAAGAGGAAATCTATAAGAAATTGCAGAGGATAAAGCTGGTTAGACGGAATCTATAAAAAATATTGCATTGCTGTAAAAAATTAAGAAAAAATATGAGAAAAATATTGACTCTTTTATTCACTTTTGCTAATTCTTAAAAAGAATTATAGTATAGCAATTTATAATAATAACTGAATAAGGGGAAAAATATTTACAACATTCTTAAATATATGATTATTTTTAATATATGGCCATATTATTTATTAATAATTTTTATTTGTAACTATAAATAATCATATATTTGTTGTACATCTTTATTTATAAAATAATTTATTTTCTATTATATAATATTTATAAAATTTATTCACATTTTAAATCATTCCACTATCTCAGTTGTAACTCTGTACTCTGCTGATTTATTCCATTCATCACTATTCTCATTCGTTGATCTTTGACCCAGTGCATCAGCGTGAATCTCTCATAACTTCAGTTCAAATCTGATGTACACCAGCCAGCGGAGCAATGATGGATTGTATGCCGCTTTTTTATCATATCGTTAAATTGGAAGAATCCAATCACATTGCTCGGGCTTTGAAGCCGGGGAGTTTGGGGCACTGTTTTGCCCGGACCTCCCATTGTGTGGTTTAGTTGTTGAAAAAGAGGAGAACAACTTATGCCAGTGCAAGTGAGTTATCCGGGTGTCTATGTGCAAGAGATCCCTTCCGGCGTTCAGGCCATAACGGGGGTTTCCACATCGACGGCATTGTTCATGGGCAGGACCATGCGGGGCCGGCTGGAGGTGCCGAAACGGGTCTTGAGCTTCTCCGACTATGAGCGTTCTTTCAGCGCCGCTACCAGTCTGAGTGAGATGACCCACCAGGTCCGCCAGTTTTTTCAAAATGGCGGGCGTACAGCGTACATCATGAGAATCGCCGAAGGCAGTACCGCCCAGGAAGCGGCAGTGACCCTGCAGAACACGACAGGCTCTAATGTGTTAACCTTAACCGCCAAGGATGCTGGGGTAGACGGCAACATGATTCGGGCCGAAGTGGACTACAATACGCCCGCTCCCGAGTCCACCTTCAATCTTCGGCTGTTCCGGGAGTTCGTGGATGCTTTCGGGGTGGTTCAGGTCAAGGACAGCGAGACCCTCAGCAACCTGAGCATGAACCCGGATCAAGGGCGTTATGTGCAAACTGTGGTCAACCAGAACTCGGCTCTGGTAAATGCCAGTGACCCAAAGACGGTGGCTCTCTTTGCCGGGTACTCTGTCTCGGGTCTGGTCCTGGACAGCGGAGCCGGAGAGGCCGATCTGATCGGGCTGCTGTCTTCAACAGCCAACAAGATCCAGATCAGCGTGGACGGGAGTCCTTTTGTGACAGTTACCCTGCCTTCCACCAATCTGGCCGGATGGCAGACCAACGTGAATGCAGCCCTCAATAGCTTCGAAGTCAGCGTAACGACTTCCCTAGCAGCCGTTAGCGCTGGATCCGGGGAACAGTTCCTTCGATTCGAAAGCGGCAACGCAAGCGGAGGAAGCGTGGTCATCATACCTGCGGCCATTTCCGATGCTTCTGTTATTCTTCAGCTGGGTGTGGATCAGGGGGGCTTGGAAGTGAGCGGTTACGCCGACAGGCGGCCGGCCCCCAGCGGCTATTTCTTCAACCCGGGAGCACTCAGCGGATCTCCTCTGCCACCGGCCCTTGAAGAGTTCGTTTTGGTCCAGGCAACGGACTTTGACTCCTGGACCCTCAGCGACAATAGCGGAGGGACTCACAGCGGTTCCGAGCAGGCGATTACCTTTCCAGCCAATATGTATGAAGGAACTGAATTCGACCCGTCATCCGCTCCATACGGCGGCACACCTTTCCTGGGCTCCCTCATCAACGTGCGAGAGAACCTGCAGACCCTGGCCGACAATATCTCGTCCAACTCCATTACCAAAGGTTTGTGGACCGCCGCCGTGCACGACCTGCGCTTGATTTTGACTCCGGCATACGGGGACGCAAACTCGGATACAGGGGCGACACTGACCAGTACCGGTACCAGCGGTTCCCCCTACGATATCGGTACAGGAGGCAACCCCTTCAACGATACGGCCAACACGCACTTCTACAGCCTGGGAACTACGGGAGCCGAAAGCTTTCAGGGCGAAGGCGCGGACGGGAAGAACGGCGCATACCCCAAGAAACCCGACTATGAAAAAGCGTTCGAGATTATTGCCAAGGAAGTCGATATCTTCAACCTGATGATCCTGCCCCGAAACGAAGGGCAGTCGGACAGAGACCGGGAAGAGGTATGGGGTCCTGCCTCCGTCTTTTGCAAAAAACAGCGCGCTTTTCTGATCATGGATCCCCCCGCCTGGTGGAAAGACCCAAACAAAGTGTCCACAGAGGTCAAAAAGCTGCGCGTGGGAATGGTCAAGGATCATGCCGCGATCTACTGGCCGCGGGTGAGCATATCGACCAACGGGAGCACCCAGCATATCGATCCCGCCGGATCCATCGCCGGGCTTATGGCCCGGATCGATTCCAACCGCGGCGTGTGGAAGGCCTCGGCGGGAATCGAAGCTGACATCCGGGGCATCCGCGGCCTGGAGCACGGGATGTCCGATCCGGAGAACGGGGTGATCAACCCCGAGGCAGTGAACGCTATCCGGGTTTTCCCGAACGGGGTTGTGAGCTGGGGAGCACGGACTATGGACGGCTTCGATAACTCCGGCAATCTGGACTACAAGTACATTCCGGTCCGCCGCTTCGCCCTGTTCATGGAGGAAAGCCTGTATCGCGGACTCAAGTTCGCGGTTTTTCAGCCCAACGCCGAACCGCTCTGGGCCCAGATCCGCTTGGCCGCAGGCGCCTTTATGAACAACCTGTTCCGCCAAGGGGCTTTTGCGGGGCAGAAGGCAAGCGAAGCCTATTTCGTCAAGTGCGATTCGGAAACCACCACTCAGAACGATATCAACCTGGGGATAGTCAACGTCGTCGTAGGGTTTGCGGCCCTCAAGCCGGCCGAGTTCGTCGTACTGACCATTCAACAAATGGCGGGCCAGGTGCAGGTCTAACCTCTTGCACCGGTATATGGAGGATGCATCATGGCGCAGTTTTCGGTCAACACGGGTCGAATCGATCCTTACAGAAATTTTAAGTTTCGGGTCAAGTGGGACGGGCAGGTGGTGGCCGGTGTGAGCAAGGTCAGCGCTCTGAAGCGGACGACCGAGATTGTCAGCCATCGGGAAGGCGGGGACATCAGTACCCAGCGCCATTCGCCGGCTGCCTCCAAGTTCGAACCGATCACCCTGGAACGAGGAATCACCTTCGACCGCGAGTTCGAGAAATGGGCGAATATGGTCTACAGCCCGGAAGGGGACGGAGGCGTCTCCCTGGCCAACTTCCGCAAGGATATTTACATTGAGCTGTTGAACCTGCAAGGCGTGCCGGTCAGGGCGTACAAGGTTTACCGGTGCTGGGTATCGGAGTTTACATCCCAGCCCGAGTTGGATGCCAACGCCAATGCCATGGCCTTTGAGACCATCGTTTTGCAAAACGAGGGCTTTGAGCGGGACGAGGCGGTTGTTGAGCAGGCGGAAAGCTAAGAACCCCGAGGCCCGATTGTGATTCTGGTTCAGCTCGGTCCCGGTCTTCCTGGCGGAAAGTGGGCCATGCTCAGGCCTTTGCTCGGTCATGACGAAACGCGGGTCGAAGCAGGGAACCCGGCTCAGGGAGCCGCCCTCCTGGACAGGTTGCTGATGGATACACCGGGCACCTGCGTAGGTCCCGGGAGAGCCTCAGAACTTGCCGTGAGCGACTGCGATAGGCTGTTTGCAGCCATATACTTCGAATACTTCGGGGAATGGGTGGAAGGTGTGGCAACCTGCCGTCAATGTGGAAGCTCGTTTGCGGTGAGCTTTTCCTTGAAAGAGATGGTGGCTGAGATGGATACCGCCGGTAGTCAGCACGCCGTTGGACCTGACCAAAACGGGGTGTATACCCTGTCCGACGGCCGCCGCTTCCGTTTGCCGACCTGCGGCGACCAGCAAAGCGTAATAGGCCTGGACCTCGAGGAAGGAGCCTCTTTGCTGCGAAACCGGTGCATAGTGGAAGGAAACCCAGCTGATGATCCGGCCCTGCTTCAAGCCGGGATGTCCGAGGTCGGCCCTGTTCTGGACCAGGAACTGGAAACTGTCTGCCCGGATTGCGGTGTCCTGGAGAGTGTGCGGTTCGACGTTCAGAGCCATGTCCTGCACACCCTGGCCCACGAAAAACGCTTTTTGGTTCGAGAAGTTCATCTCATCGCTCTGGCCTATGGGTGGGGATATGGAGAAATACTCGAAATCCCAAGACAGGAGCGACGGGCCTTCGTGGCCCTGATTCAGGCTGAGCGCGAGTCGAAAAAGGGGACAGGATAGTGAGCGATTATTTGACCAATCTGATCACCCGGACCGGATCACTTCATGGAGGGCAATGGCTCAGACCCGTCCTCCGCAGCTCATCCCCCATAGCCGGGCACGATCAGCGAATCGCCGGGATAGACCGGGAAGATTTCACCCTGGTGGGGGCACCTCCAGACCCTGGAAGCTCCCGCGGTGCGTCTGGAAGCCGGAGCGGATTTTTACCCAGAAGAGAATCACATTTTGCATCCTTAGGCCGGGGAACAGAGCATTCGGTTCAGGGAAAGACCGACTCGGGTCTTGAAAAGAGGGCAGAGTCAGCGGTGAACAATGTTTATTCAGGGCTTTCCCAGACAAAACTCCGACCGGAAGGTGGAGCTGGCCTGGAGCCCGACAATACGGACAGTTCCCTCGGCCGGGAGGAAGCAGATTCCCCTGCCAGGAAGGAAAAGGCAATGGGGCTGACCTCGCCCTCCCAGCAGGTTGGTTCCGGCGAAACAGGGCAAAGGATGAGGGCCGCAAACCCAGGCGACGAACCCAAGCCCTCTGCACCGGACAAACCCGCTGATTCAGCCATCCCGGATTCAGAGCGCCCCAAAGATCCTGGATCACGATACGGCGGCATCAATCGGAATCAGGCCGGCCGCATGGCTGTGCATACCCGGCCGATTGCCCCAGAGCAGGACACCGATTCTCCCTTTATGCAGCCCGGATTTTTCCGCCCCGACCAGGGCTCGAGCCCCGGGATCGAAGGCTCGGATTTAGAGCGGGCAAGGGTTGATCAGAGCCCCCAGGTGCATATTGGCCGAATCAATGTGGAAGTGATTCAGCCCTCGCCCCAAAAGGGAGTCAGCGTGTCCCAGCCGGGCCCTGTGACCGCCGAGTCGGCTTCGGTCATCGGACCGCTTAGGGCAGATGGTCGATCCAACACCGGTCAGAGGTACAGGTAGTCATGCCCCTTATAAATCTTTTTACAGTAACCAAGACGTTGACCGACCTTCTGAAGATCAATATTGAGAACAATATTGATCCCTCAATGGCTGGGCTGTTGGACGTCACAGCCCTTGCCCCGGAGAAGCTGGACAATCCCCAGAACACCTTAAGCCTGCACCTGTACCACGTGGCTGAAGACGCCCATTACCGAAACGTGGCCGGACCAGGCCACCATCCGGAAGATGTCTCTCAGATCCCGATGGCCCTGAGCCTTTTCTATATCCTCACCGCGCACCATCACACGGACACCACCTACGATGCCGAGACGCAGCAGAAGCTGATGGGCTACGCATTAAAGACATTTCACGATTTTCCGGTCATTACGGATGGTACAACGGTCAACGGCCCCGGAAGCCCCCTTGTTCTCCATTCGGATCTGCGCGGGGCGGACAACACCCTGCAAGTCGTCTTGAGGCCTGTCTCGCCGGAGGAAGCGATAACCTTTTGGAACTCTGAGGAAAAGATCACCGCCCGCCTGGCTGCCTATTATGAGGTACGGGTGGTCATGCTCAAGCCCGAAGAACCGAAGTCGATGCCCGGAATAGTCCTCAATCTGGGCGCTTTTCTGGTTCAGTCAGGCTCCCCTCACTTGGAGGCCAGCAGAAGCTTGGTGCGTTTTACCATCCCTCGGAAAAACGGCGGGACCGTCCAGGAGATCGAGTCCTGGCCGGCCCGGGTGACCCTGGATAGCTCTGGCTCTCCCCCGGCCGCCCACAACCGGCTGTCCCTGATCGGCTCCAATTTGGCCGCCGGCAGGTTTCGGTCCTTGTCCTTAAAAAGTGGCATCTGGTCCAAGCTTCCGACCCCCGGTCCGGTGGAACAAACTGTGGTCGACCTGGAGCAGAACCCAAGCTGGGAGGTCCAGTTCCAAGAGGATCGGGTTGATGTTTTGCTGAGCCCGACCCTGACCCATGTCACCTCGGATGGCACGACCATGAGCCTCTCGCTCCTGCCCGGTATTTATAGTGCTTTCGTCTGGGTGATCACGGAAGAAAAGATGATCAAGAACCAACTCAAGCAGATCGTTGCGACCAGCAACGAGGTCGGGTTTGCTGTCGCGCCGCGAATTATCGGCCACGATGCTCCCGACCCGGCTGGAAATATCCAAGTAAACCTGGGTTCGGAGTTCAACCTTCTGGACCCTGGTCTTCCTCCAGACGCAATTCAGGTTATTGTGGGGGGAGAGGTCTACAGCCAAACAACCAGCGATCCGCCCGGTGCTGAAAAAGAGTTTTTCGTCACCAACATCCCTGCGAACCTGATTCGGATCAGACCGCATTTCGGGATTGCCGGGACCGAATCGCAGGCCCATCCGTTCCGGCTGCTGGTCAACGGGGCCGAAGCCGCTCCTTTCTGGATTGAACTGGGACCATAAGAATGCTGGAATCAACCGCGCAAGCACACTCAAGCCTTCACTGCACCGGGGGGTCACCCTGGACGAGCAGCACGACAGTGCTGGAGCTCGTGATACGCTCGGTCCGGTGGAGAGCCAGGCGGCGGGCCGCCTGGCTGGCCCAACTGGGCAAAAGCGAGGGCTTTGCAGATCGGACGCCCGTGAAAAGCGACCTGGAAGCCTGTCTGGACGACCGCGACACCCCTGAGCGGGAGGCGGTATGGTATGAAAAATCAGAAGGTCTTGGGCCAGTAAACAAGGCCATCGCGGAGGTCGAGCGGGAGCTTGCGGGCGATGCTGGGGCCCCCCTGGCTCAGTTGGGCGATCTTTTCGGCTTGAGCCAGACGGAAATGGATCTACTGAAGGTATGTCTGGCTACGGAGCTCGATTCGGGTCTATCCAGGGCTTTCGGCTACTTGCAGGGTCATCCGTCAAGAAGCTTTGCCACCGGCCCCCTCGCGGCCCGTCTTTTCGGCCGGGGACTGCATTCGCTGTGGAACCCGTCCGGATCCCTGGGGATCTGGAAGTTCGTGATCTCCGGGCAGGCTTCCCCTGGGGAGCAGGTGCCGCTGTCCGTAGATCCGTTAGTCATCGATTGGCTGCTGGGCGAATCGAGAATTGATCCGGCTTTGATGGGGCTGGTCAGCCTGGTCCAGCCGAAGGCCCCTCCAACCGGGTGGCCGTTAGAAGCAGCGGCAGGCCAGATTCGCCGGGCAATCCAAGCAGGCTCGGCGGTTCGGGTGGTTGTTTCCGGACCTCCTGCCAGCGGGCGGAAAACATTCGCCGCCTCGGTGTCTGCAGGCTTCGGCATGCAGACTCTGGCTATCGATGACAGTCAGATCTCCGATGCCGAGTGGCCGGAGCTCTACCTGCGGGCTCAGCGCATGGCCATTCTGGGCGGTACATCCCTGGCCTGGCACGGGAAGAACTTACACCGGCGCCGTCCGGCGGCCGTGGGCCCCGTGCCTGTCCAGTTTGTGGCCTGCGAACCGGAGCAAGAGGTGGCTTCGTGCGATCAGGCATTGAATCATCGGATCGACTTGCCGTCCCTGACCATCGAAGAACGTCGCAAGCTTTGGAAGGAGAACATTCCCGAATCCGCGGCGTGGCCGGATCAGGACCTGGAAAGGCTTGCCAGCCGTTACCGGCTCAACGCGGGAGATATCGCTTCGGTGGGGCGGTATGTTCCGGCAAGTGCCGCTGAAGCCGGGTCGTTGGCCCGAGAAATCACCCGGCAGCGATTGGAAGGTCTGGGACGGCTGCTCGATTGCCCGTTTGACTGGGAGGATCTGGTGGTACCCGGCCGGCTCCGGCAAGGACTGGAGGATTTCACCTTTGAAGCCCGTGACCGGGCAACCTTCTGGGAGTTGCCGAATGCCCGCCGCCTGTTTCCGCGGGGAAGGGGGCTGGTCGCCATTTTCGGAGGTCCCCCGGGAACTGGAAAGACCATGGCCGCCCAGGTGATCGCTGCCGACCTCGAGCTGGATCTGTTCTGTATCGATCTGGCCGGGGTAGTCAGCAAGTACATCGGGGAAACGGCCAAAAACCTCAGCCGAATCTTTGCCCGGGCCGCCAGGATGAACGCGGTGCTCCTTTTTGATGAAGCCGACGCCCTTTTCGGCAAGCGCACAGAGGTCAAAGATTCGCATGACCGCTACGCCAATGCAGATACCAGCTACCTGCTGCAGTTGCTGGAGGAGTACCAGGGCATGGTCATCCTGGCCAGCAACAAGAAGCAGAACATCGATCCGGCTTTTATCCGCCGCGTCCGTTGCGTGTTCGAGTTTCCGCGTCCGGATGCTCCATCGCGAAAGAGAATCTGGGGACAGGTCATCGGCGAACTGATTGGCGACCAAGATCGGCTGCGCCTGGCGGAGGCCATCGATGAGATGGGCTCGAATCTTGAACTGTCCGGGGCGCAGATCAAGAACGCGGTGCTGGCTTCAATCTTTGCGGCCCGCCGCCGGGGGCAGGCCTTGGCTGTGGAGCATCTGCTGCGCGGGATCGACCGGGAGCTGTCCAAAGAAGGACGGACCCTTGGACCGCGGGAGCTGGAAAGGCTGAAGCTGCTGAGCTGAGCCGAAAATGACATGAGGGGTTCTTGAGCATCCAAATTTCTGGGGTGGTTTTGCATGAAACCAAATCTTCACATCGATGAGATGAACGTGCGATTGCCCGGCCGGGA
>JAWLEI010000070.1:0-17644 GCA_041686195.1 Desulfovermiculus sp. | reverse complement strand
AAAATCGAAGTTGTCAGCAACGAGCATGAGGGAAAGGAACCTGAATGGAAGCCAGTTACAGACAAGCCCCCATCATATCAGTCCCTCCAGGATTTTGTAGACAAGGAGCAAGACCTCTTGGGTAACCAATAAGGATTGAGCCGACCTCAGAAGGTCGTCACAATCCTTATTGGTTCCTTGTTGATTCTCCGGGACCAGCAGCCGGACAACTCATGCCTTAAAGGCTCTGGCTTGCCTCTGCCTTCAAAAGGAGATCTCTTGATTTCTTGAATCAGGGCCACAACCTTTTTGGCCAGCTGCGGATCTTTGGATACAAACCAGGCCAGATCCTCAAAGGCATGATCATCAAATACCAAGCGGATCCTGGACCTCTTCCCAGGTCTTGCCCCCTGACCGCTCCTTGGCCTCTAAAAGACGCTTTCTCATGGCCTCGCTTTGCAAGAGATAAGTGGTATCATCCCTTTCCGGCTCGACCTTCTGGACATCTTCCAAGAGCCTGCGCCATTCAGCAATGGGGACCACAACAGCTGTCGGATCCCCGAATTCGTTTACAATGTATTGAATACCCATCATAGGCTCCACTTTACTTCCGACCCCTTAAGAAACTCACCCATCAGTGGGCCTTGTGCTTCCTGTTCCGCCGCCTATTGCTGATCCAGGTCACAAAAGCTCCTCCGCATCCGATCAGGGCAAGAATGCCCATCATTACTGTAAAAGCGTCCATCAGTGGGTTTTATGGTCCCTGTGCTTTTTGTTTGACCGCCAGGTCAGGAAAGTTCCGACTCCAGCCACTATGGTCAAAAAAAGCATGATCCATCCAAATGTATCCATGTTACTTCCTCCCTTCCAATACATACCCCCAAGAAAAAAACAGCCGGTCATGCCCTACTTCTTGAAGTGCTTGGAGTGTTTCACCCAATATAGACCGACCAGGCCGATGCCAATAAGAATTAAAAAAACCACTGTCATTGAATTCATTGCGTAGCCTCCTTGGAGTCAATGGCGTATCCTATCCACAGAAAGATCAGAACTGCAATCAAGCCCAATACTGTATTCAGGATAGAACCCTTTCCACTTTGCACCAAAGGTGTGATCACAGCCACACCAGCTATGATCCTTGCAAGATCATACGCGAACTTGGCCAGATTATCTTTTTGTTTCTCGTTCATGCTCGCTATCCCTTCCCTGTGGCCTGGTCTATATTCACCACCTTGGCCGGCTCCTCTTCCAGGTCTTTGACCTGCAAGAGCTCACTGGCCCGTGCGCTGGCTGTCTTCATGGTGTCCGGCAGATACTGTGCATACCTCTTGGTCATCTGGGGGGACTTGTGGGTCAGGAGCTCCCCGATCATGTCCAGGCCGAATTCACCACTGTTGGCCAGAGTCACGCCGAAATGATGTCGCAGACCGTGAAAAATTCGAAAGCTTGCAGGCAGACCGGCCTTTTCTTTAATTCGCCCTACGGCTGAGCAATGGGTCCTGAGCTCTCCGCCCAGGCCAGGGAAAAGATATTGTGAACCTGGAAACCTTTCGTCTCTCCATTTGATTTGCCGCTGCAGGAGCTCTTTCACCGGCTTATTCATGGGTATGGAAACCATTTTGCCGCCTTTCGGACCTTCCCTGTCCGCGCCTCTGAGAAAGATCAAATCCTGCCGAAAGTCCACATCCTCATTTTGCAGGGCAAAGATTTCACCCCGCCGCATGCCGGTAAAAAAGGCCAGCTTGACCATACGGGCCACATCCCTTGATGGCCAGGTCTCCAAGACATCGAAAAGCCGTTTGACCTGATCCGGATCGAGGTATTCAGTAACTGCATTATTCTTTCTGGGAAGCTCAATCTTGAAGGAAGGAGGCTTGCACATTTGATGCTTTATGCCAAAGTTAATAACCCGCCGCAGGATCTCCAGGGCCGCCCACTTGCTGGAAGTGGACATGCCGCTCATGTTTTTTGTGATCCTGGCCAGGTCCAGCTGGGAGAGCTCAGAGACAGATTTTTCTCCCACCACAGGGGCTACATGCTTGTCAAAACGGTATCGATCGATCTTTGCCCCCCTGCCTTTCATGGAAGGACCTTTGGCCTCCAGGTATGCATCAGCGATTTTATTTATCGGCTTGTTCCTCTTGGCCTCTTCTTTCCGGATCTCCTTTTGAGTCTTGACCTCTTTGCCGTGCCTGGCATCCTTGACCTTTTCGGCCCGGATCTCTGCAGCTGCCTGAGGAGTATAGCCCTCAGACTTCCAGCCGATCTTTTCCCATATTTTTTTCCGGTCAACTTTGTAAGTGATGTAATAGCATAGATCAGATTTGCCGTTGTACGCATCTCTTCCCTGGTAGAAATAAACCCCTGGCCATCTTTTGGGGTCCACCCTTTGCTTGCCCATGAAAGCACCTCACCTTGCCAAAAGGGATACAACCCAGCAGTCACATAAATTAATTGATCGACAAAAATTGTTACCCTATTTCTACCCAAAAGATGAAATTTGGTCAATTTGAATTAAAAAAGAAAAAGGATGGAGTGTTGCGGAATGTAGAATTTGTTCAATTTATTCAATGACAAATAAAAAAAATAAAAGAAGGCAAAATAAGCTAAAATTGGACGCCTTATGGGTTCGAATCCCACCCTCTCCGCCATATTTTCTTTAATATTTTTAGCAGGTTGGAGGATGAACGCTTAAAATCTCCTTATCTATTCCAAAAGGGCCACAATCTTCTTGGCCAGCTTCGGATCCGTAGGCACAAACCAGGCCAGGTCCTCAAAGGCCAGATCGCTAAATACCAAGTGCATCCTGGACCTCTTCCCAGGTCTTGCCACCAGACCGCCCTTGGCCTCCAAGAGACGCTTTCGCATGGTCTCGCTCAGCAAGCGATATAATGATTGGCATTGAAATGGTGAAAGATAATAGTACGCGGGAACCATTAAACAGTGATGCAAGGAATGTCCTGCCTGCCTTGACTGCTCGAAGTGGCCGGCTGGCAAGGCCTTAATACTGCACAACTCTGCCCTGTATGCGGACTCAAGAAATCCAGATGCATTGCAAGCCCCGGCTCAAACAATCCCTATTGACTCACATTAATGTCGATATCTCCCTCATCATTCCAGTCATATGTCGGTTCGTCCTTGGCAAATTGCTTAAGATATTTGACAATTCTTCTGTAGTCTTCTCCTGATATCTTTCCCTCGCGTACCATTTCTTGCAAGTGTTCATTATTCATTAGTTGAGTTATAAAATCAACAAGGACATCTTGACCTTCTCTTTGCAGCTTTATGATCTCTTTTTGGCGTTGAATATGCCGCAACAACTTGCGGTCATATTCATCTTGCTTTGCCAGCTCTTTAACAGTGGGATTTCCTGCATCAATTATGCGTATAATTGACTCGTCGGCTACACCATTTTCTTTCATTTTAACCACATCATTGAAAGAGACTAATGCTCGAGCAATGGCTTGAGATTCGATAATATGTGCAATAAGCTCCTTTCCGGCTCCGACCTCTTGCAGCCGAACGACTTGCTCGGCATTGAGAACTCCGGCTTCAGTCTTTGCAGCACATACTGCAAGCAGAATGAAAGCGAGAATGGTCGCTTTGCATATGGCTGATAGCCCGGGGGGCACGAAACAACAGTGCATCTGTCTCCTCCTGACTACTGAATACATCACGAATACAGATCTCAAAAACCCCAGCACCGATTGTCAGAACCATTTCGAGCTGTCTGGAGCACCCCGCCTCCCTGTACCTTGTCAATCTGACAACCAGTTTCACGCCGGGCATCTAGCGGAAAAGCATGCAGGTTTTCAAGGCAGCTGCCAAGAAAAACAACCAGTTTGGCTTTATACATAACTGTATATAATATTTTGAAGAAAAAGACAAGCCTCAGAATCAACCTCGCACTTGCATTGCAGAGCCAGACAATTCTGCTCTGGGATGTGTGGTGTATTCTCAGACGATGCGGCAAGATTGGCTGCTGCTCAAGAGCTCTGTCTGGAACAAATCCAGAGATCAGAGGTCGTAAATCAGAGGTCAGTAAAAAGATGTAAACAACAAGACTTCCTCCTGGCTGTCTGACCAAGGCTGATATGGGTTATACCGTCGTAGCCGTAGACCTTAGATCTATTTATCAGGCGAGCTCATGATGTGAAGAACGCCAAGTGTGGGGCATGAAGTGTTGTATTATCGTATCTTCCTTTGCGTACTTTGCCTGTCCTGATAAGCCAGGGTTCCCATTGGGATGCTTGACTGGGGCCCCTTGCGTGGAAATATCTTGCTCCCTGAACGGATACACCCGGTCTCAGAGGGCGAAAGATCTTTCGCCCTTTTGGGCCAGTCACGCGTAGACGCGTAACTGGCGGTCCTGGACGGCCAAGCCAGCTACCGGGGCGAGTCGACTTTCACAGCGTACGTTCGTATTGTTCTTCATGGAACTCCAGGCGGATGCGCTCGAGATGCAGCGGTTCGTCAAACAGCAGGCGTATCGTTTGATCACCGGAATATGATGCCCGCCAGACTGATCCGGACTCAGGGAACAGTGCCGACTCAATCGGATGAGCTGGGTCTTCGGAACTGACCTCTACCAGGGCCAGACGTTCCACATCCAACCAGTCCTGATCATGGGGAAAGCTCACTCGATCGTCCTGAGATATTATTCGCTTGCGCATCATGGCACCTCTCATTGTCTGCCGACCATTGGGCATAGAACCGGGGAGGTTCGCCTTCGACTCAATTTCATGGGGCAAGCCTTAGGCCCTCCATTTCATGCCCCAAATGGGGGTTGTAAGCAGCACTCGGTTCCTGGAGTTTAAAAGCAGTTCTCGTAAAATTCTCTGTGTATAGCCTGAACATTTCAGGCCATAAAATGTATTGACTTGACAGAGGCTGGGGAAAAGGTATCATAACTCCATAATCCTGTACCAGTCATATTTCAACAACATACATATTTCTGCATTTGTTCAATGAATTTCACGCTGTACATCTTTGACTGCCCCCTGTCTTGATACAAGGCATGGCAAGCACATACAAATGTGTTTCAAGTCAACAATGGAACACAACCTGTTGAATTGGGAGGATTTGAAATGACTGCAAAGGATTTCTTTATCTCCATCTGTATGGCCGTAGGTGGAATCCTGACCCTCAGTGGAGGCCTTGCTCTGGCTGCAGGAGATGCGAAGCTGGGGAACGCCACCTACATGCCGGTGGTAATTGAAACACCTTTCAAGGAAACCATGGACAAAGACGCTGCTGATAAACAGAAGTACATGAAACGTCAGCAAGATGTGTTGGAAAAGCGATATGACTTGAGCGACAAGCCTGCTCAGACCATGATGTCAGGCGGCCAAAAGGCAGTTCAACAAGGGGTGCGGGTCAAACTCCACGGCGGAGTAACATGGGAAGAGCTGTCGGAGATGACGCCGGCAGAGATTAAGGAAAAAGATCTCTTTCCCATGGGCTTTCGCCCCCTTCCACACGCCAAGCACAGCACTGGCGGGCAGGTATTTCCTGAGGACCACATTGATGAGATGCTCAAGCTGGAAGATCGCAATCTCGAACGCTTCGACATTGCCTTTGACATCCCGGAGCACTTCATCCCAGAGTTCCCGCCGCCTATATATCTGACCACTCGTCCAGATCTGGGGGATGTCTCCCAGGGCAAAGTGCTTTCAATCAAGAACTATTATGAAATCTTCAAGGGCATCCTGACCCCGGTACAGATGGAGGGGATGCGACTCCTGCTGACCCCTTTTCCCCAGCAGCAGTTCAACCAGACTGAGGATCGCAAGGTAAAGGAGCCAAGCCTGGGTGTGACCTGCATGGATTGTCATGTCAATGGCCATACCAATGCCGCCTTTCACTTAAACCCGGACACACGTCCCCAGGCTGCCCGCATGAGGCTGGACACTGTCAGTCTCAGGGGTATGTACAACCAGCAGATCCATGGCTCAAAGAGATCGTTACGTTCAGTGGAAGACTTCACCGAATTTGAGCAACGAAGCGCCTACTTTGACGGAGATCATGTTATTGCAGCCAAAAAAGGTGTCCATTTGCCTGACAGGGCAAGTCAGGTGGTAATGATGGCTCAGATGCAGAACATGTTCGATTTTCCTCCGACCCCGAAACTGGATCCCTCCGGGAGACTGATCAAGGAAGAGGCTACCGAGCAGGAACTTCGCGGGGAAGAGCTCTTCTTTGGCAAGGCGAACTGCAGTGACTGCCACCCGGCACCATCCTACACCAATCATGAAATGCAGGATCTTCGCCTGGAGCGTTTCTACGAGCCAGAGATGGTCAATGACCACTACTCCATTCCAGATGGACCGATAAAAGCATTCACTGTTCGGGGGATCAAGGATTCTCCTCCCTATCATCATGATGGAAGACTGCTGACTCTGGCCGATACCGTTGAGTTCTTCAATCTCGTTTTGCAGCTCGACCTTTCTGATCAGGAGAAAAACGATCTGGTAGCATTCATGCTCTGCTTGTAAACAGCGTAAACGATATGGTGCGGCCACAGGCGGTTGGGCCATCCTTCTTCCAGGCCGCACCATTCAAGCTCCAGACTATCATTGAACCTTTAGATGTTAATCTTCAAAGATTCAATATCCCCTTGCATGAAACTAAGGTAACCAGTGGAACCGCAAGCCAAAGTGGGCCTGCCCTTGGGGGTAAGGGCGGCCTTGGGCCCCGGCTTTTCCGGGTAGGCTGGTTCTCTCCGAGGCCCAGCCTCTTTGATTCTGCTCCAGAAGCCAGCCCGGCACTTACTTTCATAGTAACTTAAAATTTGCCTGAAATATTTAGAACTTCAGGCCTGTGCGGGGCCCTGCCCTCCTTGCCAGTTTCATGTGGGATCAAACTGGCGGCTTCTTACGAATTTCAAATAACGAACAACGAATAACAAGCCCGCCAGCATTGAGGCTGACTCTCACAATGAGTTGAATTACTACTGTGAAATTATGTGTCTGATCCAAGGACACGTATGCTGCGCACAGCATAGTCCCCACCAAGGTTGATGAGTGAGAGGCCGTCAAATCCACGGAACATGTTGTCTTGTGTGCTTAAAACCTCCTTATCATTAATCAGGACCCTCATTTCCCCGTCTTTATGTCGCAGCCAGGATATGCTTTGGAAATGGTTTGCGTTTATGAGTTTGTCCTGCCTGATAACATCTATAACCGACGAACCGGATTGGCTAAAGCGGATCAAAGCCAGAGATTGTTCCTTTTGGTTTAAGAATCTGAGCGCGTATCCGGAACTCCGATCTTGACCTTGGTACGTTTTCAACTCAAAGCTTTGGCCTCGTTTATCTGAAAACATTTGTATGTCAATGTGTAAGGCAAAGGCATTGCCAAGCTTGAGTTTTGTGTAAAGCTCTGGAATACTTTGAGTCTGTTCCCCTTGTTGGGGGTTCATAAGTTCTTTGACCACTTGACCAAAGACTTCTGTAACCCTTTGCTCCTGACTGGCCTGTTGATCGGCTTGTTTCTGTGCTTCCGGGACGTCTCTTTTCGTTCGCAGGAAATAATTTGAGTCCACCCAAAACGTGCCTGCAGTCTGAATCCATTCAGGATTGCTGGTGAAATTTGCGTCAGCGAATTCATCATGGAGCAGAACCTGCGTCCACGGATCTTGTTGCTGTTTGGCTTCTTTTCTTTGGTCTGCTTCCTGTTGGGAATCAGCCTGCTTGAGCTTACTTACAAGAGACGAAGACGGCTGGCCCGTTACTGGAAGATCGGCATCTCTTTGAAATTGGCGAATGCTCCTGCTTGTATTCTGGCCCATTACTCCGTCAATCGCTCCGGAGTAGTAGCCCAAATTTTGCAAATGGTTTTGAATGGAGACAATGAGTTCCTTGTCGGTTTTCTGAGTTTCTTGCTTTTCTGCTTGAGATTGAAATTGTGTGGCCAATTGTTGTGCCTGAGCCACCTGGTTGGAGTTCATTTTTTGGGCAATCTCATTCCGATAGAGGGAAGCTTTCTCATGCCCCTGGGCAGCGGCCAGATTGAGCCAGGCATGGGCCTGAACATAGTCCTGAAGGACTCCTTGACCATTCGCGTACATACTTCCCAGTATGTACTGGGCCTTGGGGTTCCCTTCTTGGGCCAAGGGCTTAAATTCATTTATTGCCTTGTCGTAGTGCCCATGAAGATACTGATACAGTCCGTCTCCGTAATCAGCATACGCGCTCACTGGCGCACATAATAAGAGGCCAATGAAGATTATAAAACAGGTTCGCATAGGTGTGTCCTCCATGAAAGTTGGTGTCCGGTCTGTCTGCTCTGCAAAGATGATTGAGTCTCATTTTTTCCACATATTTCCCCCATATATAGACAGACATATGATCAAAAGTCGTGAAAATCAAGGGGGACAAAATGGTGAGAATGAATTGGATCATTCTTTGAGTTTTTGGTTCCTGTCTGTTTTTCGCACCAGTTATCATCCGAACTTATGCTCGATGGTCCGTCCCTGATCCAGCTCATAGACTGAGCCCCTGATCTGAATCGAGACCGGCTCCGCCCCGCTCTCCAGGGCTTCGATCTGCACTCCGTCCCTATTGATATCCAGTTCGATCCAGTGGCCTCGATAGCGCAGATGGAACCTGACCCGATCCAGCTCCTCCGGGAACTGGGGGTTAAAGCGCAGCACATTGCCCCTGACCTCAAGTCCGGTGAAGCAGCGCTGCACGATATCCACGCATCCGGCCATGGCCCCCAGATGGATCCCTTCAGCGGTGGTCCCGCCCTGGATATCCTCCACGTCCGTCTTGAGTGCCTCCTCGAAGAGCCTCCAGGAATGCCGCCTGTTTCTGCGCACAGCCACCCAGGAGTGCACCACATAGCTTAAGGAAGATCCGTTGGAGGTGCGCTCCAGGTAGTAGTCGATGTTTCTGGGAATGTCCTCGGGCCTGAGCTCGTATCCCAGCTGCCCAAAGAGCTCCTGGAGGTATTCGGCGCTGAAGAGGTAGAAGAGCATGAGCGCATCCGCCTGCTTGGAGGCCTTGTAGCGATTGCAGGTATCACCTTCCGCCTCCAGGATACGGTCCAGCCTCTGGATATTGCCGTACTTCTCCTTGTAGCCCTGCCAGTCGAACTCCAGAAGCTGATCGTATCCCTCGAACTGGCTGATGATCCCGCCGTCGTGGAAGGCAACCCGCATCTTCCGGCTGATCTCCCGCCAGCGGTTGATTTCCGCCTTGCGCACGTCGAGTCGCTCGCAGAGCTGGTCCCACTCCTGTTTGGGCAGGATGCTCGAAAGTTCCAGGGCCCGGTTCATGACAAAGACCACCATGACATTGGTGTAGGCGTTGTTGCTCAGTCCGGGGCGATCCGCGTCCGGGTAGCCGTCGTGGAACTCGTCCGGACCCATGACCCCGTGGATCTCGAAGCGGTCCAACTCCTCGTTGTACGCGGTGATGCCGGACCAGAAGCGGGCGATCTCCAGGATCATTTCTGCACCGTAAAAGGAGAGGAACTCGAAGTCACCGCTGATCTGGCAGTACTGCCAGATGTTGTACACGATGGACACGTTGATGTGATGCTGCAGATGCGACTTGTCCGGGAGCCAGCGTCCGGAGTTGGGATTGAGGTGCATGCTCTGAGTCTCCTCCCGGCCATTGCTCCCGCTCTGCCAGGGGAACATCGCCCCTTTGTACCCGCAGTCACTTGCCATCTGGCGCGCGGTGTTCAGCCGGCGATAACGGTACATGAGCAGGGTGCGAGTGATCTGGGGAGCTCTGAAGTTGAGGTAGGGAAAGATGATGATCTCATCCCAGAAGATGTGGCCGCGATAGGCCTCCCCGTGCCAGCCTCTTGCGGGCATGCCTACGTCAATGTCCAGGGAGTGCATGGAGGCGCTTTGCAGCAGATGGAAGCAATAGAGGTGCAGGGTTCGCTGCACATAGTGGTAGTGATCGTAGTCCGCGCCTGCCGCTTCCGGAGATCCATTCACGTTGAGCTCCACCTCCATGGCGAACCTGCGCCACAGGTGCTTCCACGCTTGAGCATGGCTGCGCAGAAGAGACATGAACCGTCCAGAGCGGCAGACGGCCTCAGAGGCCTCCAGAAAAGGTTCGGATATGGCCGGATCCCGGGAAGTAAACAGCGAGATCACCTTCTCCACATTCACACCCCGGTTTTCTGCGATCTCCACACGGAAGACGAGGGCGATATATCCCGATTCCCTGTGGCACTCCGGCTGCAAGCGAAGCGGTTTGCGCTGCTGGAACACCTCCGTTCGGGCGGCCTGGGCCACGGTGAGCTTGGACTGATTCGTCTGCACCTGCAGCCCGATGATCCGCTCCTCGATCTCGCTGGTACACACCGGCTCCAGATGTTTGTTGTTCAGGGCTTGGTAGCGCTTTACCCCAGAGTTATCCACCTGGCCGTCCAGGGAGCTCCGTATCTCCAGGTTCCCGGCCCAATTGACCGGAACGATGCCTGTCTCCAGAGCGGCCATGTGCATGCTGTGCATGCACACGATCCTGCGGTGGTAGATGCGCGTTTCCCTGCCGGCGTGATCCCGCACGTGGAGGAAACGGAAGAACACGCCGTTCTTGAGGTCCACTCCCTTGCGATAGGACAAAAGCTCCATCTCATCCACGTTGAACCACTCCTCGCCCGGGAAACGGAAGGTGAGACCGAGCCAGTTGGGCATGTTCACCAGATCCTCGTTCTCTATGATCCGCCCGGCCATCTCGGTCTGCAGTCGGTTGTATCCGCCCGCGAGATAGGTTCCCGGATAGTGGATCGTATCCGCCTTCATCTCCGGTTCCGCACCCCTGGTGGCGAAGTATCCGTTGCCCATGGTGCACAGGGATTCCCTCAGACCCTCCAGCTCGGGCACGTATTGGTTGTAGTCCAGGGACCAGGTGCGCCAGTTCCGCATATAGGCGTAGAGCATAGACAAAAAGTTACGCACCTCGTTCACGGATTCCAGCCTGTACTTGGCTTCGGTGGGGCGCGACTCACTGGCCACAACCAGGGTAATGCCCCTCTTGGAGAGGGCGTTGAAGGCGTTCTCGTCCGTGACATCATCGCCGATAAAGATGGGAACCACTCCGTACTGGTCCAGTTCCAGCTCGCGCAGGAGCCACTGCACCGCCCGGCCCTTGTGCCAGGGAATGTCCGGTCCCAGCTCGAAGACCTTCTTGCCGGCTCCCTTGCGCAGCCCACCCGCGCGCTCCAGGACTCGGTCCACGCAGGCTTCCACCTCAGGAACGCGCTCCTGGGCCACATTGCGGTAGTGCACCGCCAAGGAGAACTTCTTCCGCTCCACCTGGGCCCCGTCTATATCCCCCAGCTCGCTGTTCAGCTCTGATTCGGCCCGATCCAGAGCGGGAAGGCTCTCCCGGGCTTCCTCCACTTCCATGTGCACTCCTCCGGGGCCCTCGATTTCGAATCCGTGGCTGCCGGCGAAATAAAGCCCCTTTACGTCAACGAGCTGCCTGGCATCCGCGAGGCCGCGGCCGCTGATGACGGCAACGGTGCACTTCTCGGTCAGGCTGGCCAGGACATTTCGCATTTCCGGGGACAGGGTGGCCTCTTCCGGGCGGGAGACAATGGGGGTCAGGGTACCATCGTAATCCAGGAAGACCGCCACCCGTTTATCCTCGAAACGCTTCCTGATCTCCTCGAAGAAGATAAGACCGTGGGGAAGTTGCTGGACATCGTCCCTGAGATCGATCTCACCCAGATCCTGCACTACGGTGTCTGCTCCCGCTTTCCAGAGCTGTTCCTCCACACCGGTGCGGTCCACTCCGACCACCATACCGAAGTCGCCCTTGCGGCCGGCCTGGACTCCGGAAATGGCGTCCTCGAACAAAACGCTCCTGGAGGGGGGCACGTCCAGGAGACGGGCAGCCTCCTCGAAGGAGTCAGGCTCAGGCTTGCCCTTGAGGTCGTTGTGCTCGATGTCGATGCCGTCCACCCGGATGTCGAAGAGATGACCTATGTTGGCGGCATCGAGAACGGTCTGGCAGTTCTTGCTGGAGGAGACCACGGCGATGCGGAAGGCACGGCTCCGCAGCTGATAAATCAGGTCCACGCTGGTCTCGTACACATCCACGCCCTTTTGCTGGATGCTCCGATTAAAGATCCTGTTCTTCCGGTTGCCCAGTCCGCAGACCGTCTCCGCTTCCGGTGAGTCGTCCACGTTTCCGAAGGGAAGAGAGATTCCCCGAGAGTCCAGGAAGGTTTTTACTCCCTGATAGCGGGGCATGCCATCCACATAGTCGCGGTAGTCCGTTTCGATGGAGAAGGGGGAAAACCCCTCATCTCCGAATTTTTCACGCAGGAATTGGTCGAAAAGTTCCTTCCAGGACTCAGCGTGGAGCCTCGCGGTCGTGGTGACTACACCGTCCAGATCGAAGATGCAGGCCTGATACTCCGATCTGGAAATCACAAGCTTTTTTGTGGGCATTGTCGCGCTCCTTGTCCTTGGCTTCTAAAGCCCCTGCCGGGGCATAGCCGCTCGTTTTGTCGCTTAATGAGAAACTCAAGTCCAAGCAAAATGCCCCGGCCAAGGGTTTGACGGAGTTCATGAAAAATTGAAACTTTCTCTTTTTTTTGCGCAGCTGAACTGCAGCATTAAGCAGTGCATATAGCGCAAACAACGTAATAAAACCGATTCCAATCGTTTCAATAAGATATATGCAGGGCCGGAGCATTAACTTTATGGATAGCAAAAAATTTATCTCAAGACAATATGTTAGGTTCTGAAATTTGGAATTTCAGTGCTGGAAAGAGGGAGTGGCGATTGTGAGCCGGAAGACGGTATCAGCGGAGCCTTTCATTCTTTGACCCAACGTTCATATGAACATTATGAAAAAAAAAGCCCGGTATGGGAACCGGGCTTTTGCCTTGTCTGCATTGGTGCCTATTATTCAGTCTCAATGGGGATGGATTTTTGCTGTTCTTTCCTTTCATAATGAACAATAAGTCAGCCTGATCGGCTGTCAAGACATTGAGATCAAAAACTGCTATGATACGAAAAACGCATCAGGTTGATCCAAGATGAAAATACGGAGGAGTTCTATGCCTTTCACAGATGTCAATGGAATGCAGTTTTACTATCAGTTGAGAGGACCCGAACATGCCCCAGTGGTAATGCTGTCCAACTCCCTGGGTTCGAATCTGAGTATGTGGGATGAGCAGGTACCGGAACTGGTCGCAGCCGGTTTCCAGGTCCTTCTTTACGACAGCCGGGGACACGGACAGTCGGCTGTGCCCCAGGGTCCCTACAGCATCGAAATGCTGACCCAAGATGCGATCGGCTTGCTGGATGCATTAGGTCTGGACAGGGTGTTTTTTTGCGGGCTGTCCAAAGGGGGGATGGTCGGACAAATGCTGGGAGTCAGCCATCCGGAAAGAATCCTGGCCCTGGTCCTGTGCTCCACATCCGCCCATATTGGGATGCCAGAGACCTGGAATGAACGGATCAAGGCGGTGCAGGAACATGGAATGCAGGCAGTGGCTGATGCAACCATCGACCGCTGGTTCACTCCAGCCGGCCAAAAGCGCCTTCCGAAGCGAATCGAATCTGTTCGCCGCATGGTTCTAAATACCCCGGTCCAGGGATTCTGTGCCTCATGCGAAGCGATTCGGGACATGGATCTTCGCGAATCCATTTCCGCCATTACCCTGCCCACTTTGGTCATGGTCGGTGAACACGATCAGGGAACTCCGGTCTCCCATGCCGAGTTCATCCACAAACAAATCCCTTCCTCTGAGCTCCAGATCATCCCGGGCGCTGCCCACATGATCGGCATCGAACAGGCGGACGCCTTCAACAGGAGACTTGTGGACTTTCTCAAAGCCCAAACCAAGTAGAGGAAAAGCTCACTCTGGATTTTGCAACTCAAAATATTGTTCATTCACCTCTGTACCCCATTGCCGGCCATGGTACTGGCGCACGAGCTGAAAGCCCATCTTTTCATAAAGATGCCTGGCAGGCCAGAGCCCGTCAAAAGTCCACAAGTACACACGTTTGTAATCCCTGGCTGTGCAAAAATCCATGGCCTGCCTGATGAGTCGATTCCCAAGGCCCTGAAGGCGATATGCATCAGAAACAATGAACCATCGCAGATGGGCACCTCTGGTCTGGGCCTCTTGCCCGTCAATAATGATCGATCCCTCAATTCGGCCGTTTGCTGCCCCGATCCACAAGCCATCACGCCTCTCATCGTAGCGATCGAGAAATTCACTGAGTTCCCGGGCGACTTTGGACTCGAAAAACAGACCGAATCCCCAGTTGGCAGAATAATATTTCCCGTGCAGTTCCACAATTCGTCCAAGTAAACCCGGTATGTATCCCTCCTGTATCACAAGCTCAGACATGGAAGCTCCTGCGTGAATATGTATAAGGAGTACCTCTCCCAGCTAAAATTCCAACTCTCTTTGACCGATATAGAACATACCTTCTCAGGTGATAATCTTCACCAAAAAAACACAACAATCAACTGCATTTTTCAAAAAAAACAAGGAGAGAGATTATGGGCAAAGGGATGAAGCTGGGCACAAAGCTGATGCTTGGATTTGCAGTTGTGGCCTTGATAACACTGTTTCTTGGCATACTCGGCTTTTACGGGGCGACACAAAACGACAAGGCTATGCACGAAGTCGGGGTAGTGCGTCTGCCCAGTGTGCAGAGCGTACTGGAAATGGAAAACGCCATGCAAGCCATTATCCTCAACCTGCGCACCCTGCTCAACCCGGACAACAGCCTGGAAGTCAGACAAGCTCAATACCAAAACATTGATGATCTGCGTAAAAAATACAAACAGGCCTTTGATGTGTATGAGCCCTTACCCCAGACCGAGCAAGAAGCCAGAGAGTGGGATGCCTTTGTGGACATTATCCCTAAATGGGCCGAGGCCAACGACCAGATATTTGAACTGCACCAGGAACTGGATGAGCTGGACATCTTAAATCCGGATCATCTCCTGGCCCAGCTGCAGAGCTTCCGCGGTGATCACCAGGCCCTGGAAGTCAACACCGCCAACTTCATCCTGGAAGATGAATCCTTAACCGGAGGCGACGACGCGACCGCTTGCGCCTTTGGGAAGTGGCAGGCAGAATATTCCACCCAAAACCCCGAGTTGAGCCAGCTCCTGGACCAGATCAAAGAGCCGCACAATACTTTTCACCAATCACTGGGCCAGATCCAGGAAGCTGTGGACCAGGGACAGGAAGAAGAAGCTGTCAGACTGTACAGTGAAGTCATGCAGCCTGCGGCCGAGGACGTTTTTGAGCACTTTGACCAAATCATCGGCCTCATCGAAAAATCTCAAGAGCTGCGAGGACGTATTGAACAGCTGACCATGGGACAATCTCAGGATTACCTGGAGCAGGCCTTTGAGCATTTAAACAAGATCATCGCCATCAATACGCAGGTGGCTGACAAGGAAGTGGACACGGCAGTTACCCAATCAGCCATGCTCAAATCCCTGAACCTGGGATCAGTAGTGGCCGGAGTTCTCTTGGCCCTGCTCCTGGGCATCTTCCTCACCCGGAGTATCACCAAGCCCGTAAACCGCATTGTCCAGGGCTTGAGGAGCAGTGCCGAGCAGGTTTCGTCTGCTTCGGCCCAGGTCTCCTCCAGCAGCCAGTCCTCGGCTGAAGGGGCCAATGAACAGGCCTCCAGCCTGGAAGAAACCTCCTCCAGCCTGGAAGAGATGTCTTCCCAGACCAAACAGAATGCAGATAATGCCGAACAGGCGGACCAGGCCATCAAAGAGAGCGCTTCCCTGGTCGAAAGCGGAGTGGACTCCATGCAGCGCATGAGCACAGCCATTGGTGAGATCAAGGAATCCTCCAACGAGACCTCCAAGATCATCAAGACCATTGACGACATCGCCTTTCAGACCAATCTCCTGGCCCTGAACGCAGCAGTGGAGGCCGCCCGGGCCGGAGAGGCAGGCAAGGGCTTTGCCGTGGTGGCCGAGGAAGTGCGCAACCTGGCCCAGAGAAGCGCTGAAGCAGCGCAGAATACGGCCCAGCTGATCGAAAAATCCCAGGAAAACGCAAACAACGGGGTAAATGTGGCTGATGATGTGGCTGGACAACTCAACTCCATTAAGGAAAGTTCGGAAAAGGTGAAAACCCTGGTGGCCGAGATAACTGCCGCCTCCAAGGAGCAGGCCCAGGGCATTGAGCAGGTGAACACGGCTGTGGCCGAGATGGACAAGGTGGTCCAGCAGAATGCCTCAGACGCTGAGGAATCGGCCAGTGCATCCCAGGAGCTCTCCTCCCAGGCCGGGGAAATGGAACGTATGGTCCAGGAGCTGGCAGCTCTGGTCGGCGGGGCACAGCAGAAGGCAAAAGGGGCGGAAAAAGTTCAAGAAAGCAGCAAAAAGTCCCCGGGAAGAAAAAAACAAGCGGGCCTCAGGGACCACAATCAGATCCAGCCCAAGAAGCCTCAGCACAAGCCCGCACCTGCCCAGAGTACAAGCAGACAGCAGGACCGTTCCAGGTATCAAGACCCGGACAAGGTTATCCCTTTGGATGATGACGAGTTTAAGGATTTTTGATATCGCTTGTCCTCATGTTCCACTTTCAGTCCAGAACGGTCTGCCTCCTTCTCTGCGCCTTAGGCTTGATTTTTGCCCAGCCTGATCCAGGTCTGAGCCGCGAAAAAGACCTGCCCGGCCTGCAAACCATGGCCGGGCAGATGATTATGTGCGGCTTTCGCGGGCTGCATCTGAGTGTGGATGTAAACACCAACCCGGACAATCCGGCTATCGGCCGCCTGGAGCGCAGCTTTTCAGCCCATCCGGACCGGGTCGCAGAGCAGGCTGCCGCGTTTATTCAAGGCCAGCACGAATCGAATATCCTGACCTGCATCAAGCATTTTCCCGGACACGGCAGCGCATTTAACGACTCCCACCTGGGCTTGACCGACATCACCCAGACCTGGGAGCAAGCAGAGCTCATCCCTTATCAACGGCTCACCCAGAGCCAAAGATGCGATACGATTATGACCGGGCACCTGGTGCACCGGGAAGTCGACCCTAACCACCCTGCCTCCCTCTCCCGGGCCTGGACCCGGGATGTCCTGCGGCGTGATCTGGGCTTTGATGGAGTGATTATCACCGACGATCTGCAGATGAGGGCCATCACCGATCACTACAGCCTGGAACAGACAGTTCACCTGGCCCTAGAGGCTGGCGCGGACATCATCCTCTTTGGCAACAACCTGCGCTATGATCCGCAGATTGCAGCCAGGGCCAATGCCCTGATCGTGGATCTCGTTCAGAAAGGAAAGGTTTCCAGGCAACGCATTCAGTCCAGCTATAAGCGCATTACCCGGCTCAAGCAAAAGCTCAGCAGCCACTTATAAGCTTATAGTCTCCCTCGCATGAACAAGATATTATGGTTTCAGGTGTCAGCGCCGCCTCTGGCCGCAGACGCCCAGTTTGATCAAGTTAGAAACAGTTTATGAAGAGGGCTGGGCCCAGTAGCCCGGGCCTCTCCGAGGGCCGGGAGTGCGTTGATCAAAGAGGCTGGGCCTCGGAGAGAACCAGCCTACCCTGAAAAGCCAGAGCCTCCCAGTAGACCGCCACCATGAGCCGGACAACCACGGAATATGTGTGTATACCTCACACATCAACCACACACTGGGCCATCCATCCTCCATCCTGCAAAGAGACCTCTGCCAGGCAGAA
>JAWLEI010000069.1:0-17646 GCA_041686195.1 Desulfovermiculus sp. | reverse complement strand
GCGAATTGAACGTAGACATATAGACATGTATCTTTTGACTTGCCAATGCGGAATACAAATAGTGACACTTGGGCGTTTATCGCTCATAAACAGTCCTCCGAAGCATAAAGCGGAGTATCGAATTCTTTTATTTCAGGAACAGACAATTTATCTCTGTGCTATTGCATATAACCATCTCACTCTCGATGTTTCATCCTGAATAAAGACGATCAAGATTCTATGCACAACAATTTAATGGTCAGTGCTTCCCCCTACCTCTTTGATCCACACTTTATTACGAGTACTACGGGCATAGTCGAGACATCGCCACCAGTCTTGTCTGTATAGCTTATTAATTGCCTCAATTGCATCTTTATTAACAAGCTTTTGACCATTTTGAGAGAAAAATTCATCAATACTGACAAGATAGGCCCCTGTGCGGGAGAATAATTTTGAGAATATTTTGCAAAAAAGATCTGGATTCGAATAGGTTTTATGGTTAATGTTGTGATCACATTTTTTGTTTATATTCTTCATGACCTGAAGCTGTTTTTCTGAATACGACTGATTTGCTTTTCTTGTCGAGATGTCTTTAGCTGCATATGTAATGCCCAACAAATCAGAGAGTTCATCAATAACACCAAAGAGATTATTGATCAGCTCTTCATGAAATATTACATATGGAGGATTTTGGAAGCATCTTTTCAAAAGCTCAATCTTCTTCATATACTCCAGATTATGCTTCTTGATAATCCCTTGATCGCATTTAAGATCGAAAAACTCATCAAAATCCCTATGTCCATACTTTAAGTAATGCTTGTATCTGGACACGACCCATTGTCCATGTTCTCTTAAGACCAGCACTGGTATTGTGGTAGGATATTTTCTCGCAACGTCTTTGATCCTCCTTAAACCGCTTTTTTCTTCCGGATATGTCTCTCGAGATAATAAAATATTCCTGCAATTTGTTTCTTTAATTATGCTGTCCTTGATCTCAAAGTCTTTTTTATCGATATATGTTATTCCATAAAAATTTGGGAAAACATTTTGTTGCAGAAATGTAGAAGCTGTCTTGTGCAGGCCGACATGGAAAAAAATTTGTTTTTCTGTGTCTCTTTGAAACATATAAAGAGATTGCTCCTCAGGCTCGTGTCCTGTCGTATCTTGCATGTCACCAAAAAGAACCTTCCCCTCACCCCTCCCTCCGGCCAAAAGCGGCCGCAGGGAGGGGAACCAGAGAGAGAATGGCCCAGCTCTAATAGGACAATCCAGACATAACGAGCTGCTTATCGCCCCCTTGCCATGACATGTCCTTCAATAAGCTTTAATGAGAACGGCTCGGGTCGATATCTCTCGGGACGCTCTGCCAGTTTTTCTGAAATCTCTTCCAGTCCTTTCTCTGGTTTCGGATAAACCGTCTCCCCGGTTTTGTGTAGCTTTTCATGGCATCCAAGTCAGTCACCAGAATTTGCCCAGCGGCAACGATAAAATTTGTGGCCTTCATATCCCCATGCACAATAAAAGCCTGATGCAAAGATATGAGTAATTCTTGGAGCTTTTCGATTAATTTATGCTTTCCAGTCCAATCCACACCGTGTGAATACACCAAGTCCTGGACGTTCTTTCCCGGTACAAACTCAGTAATATAGTATGCTGTCGACCTCAGCGGCCCCAGGCGTTTTTCCAAAAAGGCAACAGGCTTTGGTGTTGGAAGGCCGAGCAAGGATAATCGATGGGCATTACGCCACGATGTCCAGGCCCGGCTCGGACGCAGGCATCTTTTCAGTCCATGGACAACATTTTTAATATTATAGCGCTTGATCACCAGCTCCCGACCGTCGATGTGTACAGCTGCCACCGTGGAAGAGTTCCCGTCCTTGAGCAGCCGGCCGGATTGCATGAACAGATCCGGATCCTGCAGCAGGGCAGCCATTTGATCACCAAAATCCAGCCGCCGGCAGGCCCAAAATGACGTCAAAGTTTTCCGGCAGGTAAAAGCAGTAGATTCCCGAAAGATTTTTTTGAGAAAGGACTGTTCCCTTTTGTGTCTTTCTCTGGGGATAAGTTCTGCAAGCTGATCACTTGATGTATCGTCTCTGTTCCAGCTGCGCTTTTGGGCGTATTCTCTAAAGGCAGAGGGAAAAAGATGTTCGATGTGCAAAGGAAATTGGGCAAAGAGTTTGGCCAGATTCTTGATGCTTTTCGTTTGCGGAACAGGGACTCCTCCCCCTGATGCTAAAGCCGCACCATCAAGTGTGTATATGCGGTCATCAACACGCATGAAATTGCCCAAGTGCATGTCCTGATGATACAATCCCCATTTATGCAGTTCGGCAACTGTGCGCACAATTTGAAATAAAAGCGCTTCCTGCTCTTTCTGAGTTCCTGCCTGATCCCATATCTGCTTGCAGTCCTGCCCTCCATCAATATACTCAAGAACCAGGACCGGCTGCCCCTCGGGTTCTGAAGTCCCTTTGAACAACACGCCTGGAGAAGCAAGTCCTGCTTTTTGCAGAGCCAAAAGCCCCTGCTCTTCCCGCAAGCAGTGCTTGAACCCCTTCCGTGAACTCAAAAACAGCTTGACGATGACGCGCCTTCCGTCCCATTCTCCGTCGCAAACCAGGCGTTTACCAGGAAGGTATCGCAAAATCTTTCTGCATGCGATCCGGATCTGCCTATTCCCAGACTCAATTTGCAGGGAAAACGGAACCTGGTAAGGACAGCGAGCAGCGCTAGCCTGAAGCTTTTCAGCCATAAATTCCGCAATCTTGATTGTAATTGGCCAGTAATGTATTCTTGTTTTTTACACGCGGCGAAGACGGAAAGCACGGTGCTGGGCCTGTCCTCAAGCTGTATAAAGCTCGCCGGGAACCCCATGCAGCCTCTCCCGCCCCTTCGCGCGAACTGGAACCTAACTCCTTTCTGTCTGGTGATCAAGTTTTCGTCCACAGGCAGATTGTTTATGCCATAAGATGAACTGGAACTTAGCGTAAGAAAAATGGAGGCCTCTGTTTCTATCCACAAGGATCTTGGATCCAAAACCCACTACATCCGCTACGACCAGGAAATTCTTTCTGAACCGATAGCGGTTGAGTTCTTTTCTCCGGCCTTTTGGCAAGAAAACGAAAACCTTGTGAGCAGTGCTCAGGGACGGGGCAATACATATGCCCTTGTCTATCAAAGCATGCATTTTTTTCTGCGCCACTATCAACGCGGCGGGATGTTCGGTCCCGTGCTCCGCGACTATTATCTTTGGACCGGCCTTTACGCCACCCGGCCCTGGCGGGAGTTTGATCTGCTCGCCGACATGGCTGACAGCGGCCTCCCGGTGCCCAGACCTGTTGCTGCCCACGTCAAACGCCAAGGCATACTCTATCGAGCCGACATTGTCACCAAACGGATAATTGATTCCATGACCCTGACCCGGATGATCAACTATGGACAGATGAATGAAAAGCTGTGGCGTGATATTGGGGCCTGTATCCGACGTTTTCATGAGTATGGAATTTTTCACGCAGATCTCAATGCGCACAACATTCTTATAGATGACCAACAAACCATCTGGCTCATTGATTTTGATCGGGGTTTTAAAGATCGACTTGGCCAAAGGCGCAGGAACTCAAATCTTCGGCGTTTGCTCAGGTCGTTACGCAAGATATGGCCGGTACAGGAGACTGAGCATCCCGTAACCCAGGCCTGGAATAAAATATTGCAGGGATACTCTAAAGCATGAATGTCATAATCTAACTTCACGTTTCATACGAGGTGATACTTCCCAATCTCAGTCTGGCACTTTACCATCACATTATTCTGGAATATTATGCCCTTATATAGTTTTCCCTTTCAATTTACTGCCTCCCTGTCACCTTTGGCTGAAAATCTTTGCCAGGTGCAAAAAGTTGGTGCCGCCTTTGGTTGTCTTTTGTGGGCTTGCCTCTCCAAAAGGCGGAAACTGGCCCAAAAGGCAATTCAATCTCAATTGGGGGTTACACCTGCACAGGCTGACCATATCACGTACCAAAGCTTCATGCACACCGGCCGCTCCTTTGCTGAAATTACATCCAGTCGAAACGTGGATCATCGATTCATGCATTCGCGGGTACGCCTTAACGCACCGGACAACTTCTATGCCCTGACTGCTACGCCCCGACCCATTGTAGCTACTACTGCTCACCTTGGAGCATGGGAGCTCATGGCCGGCGTTCTGAGATTGGCTTTTGCGGATCGCAGGGCCCAGATTATTGTCAAGAGCCTCAAAAACTCATCATTTCAAAACGGACTAAGCTTGCTGCGCAAAGTTGGTCGGGTAGAAATCGTTCACAGTAAGAATGCGGCCATGCAGGTATTGCCAGCCTTGCGCCAGGACAAAGGCATAAGCGGTTTTCTGGTGGACCACAATACAAGGCGCAGCAAGGCCCTGTTTCTTCCTTTCCTGTCCTCTCCAGCCACAGTCAATTTTGGTCCGGCTCTTCTGGCTCTTCGCTCCCAGGCCCTTGTCTGGCCGATCTTCCTGGTCCGTGATGGTTCCGGCCAATTCATCCTCCATTCCCAACCCGCCTTGGATACCAAAACCCTGCAAGGGAGCCTGCAGACTAAAATCAAAACAGTGGTCAGCTTTTACACCCAGGCAGTAGAGGGAATGGTTCGCGCTTATCCTGAACAATGGTTCTGGTTGCATAAGCGATGGAAATCTCGACCCAAGGGAGAAGAGATCATAGATCCCAGCTGCTATCCTGTCCAAAAAATCAACCTCGTCTCTGGCAAGACAGACAAATGAACGAAAATTGCTTCGGCGGATACGCCTCGCAATGACGGGTGGCAGCAACACTGTCAATACCCCCTGACTGGGTACCAGCTCTCTTGGTATCCGGTTTCATCCTTGATCAATCGGGCAATCCTTTCTTCTTTTGTCCTCTTTGAGGCAAAAAAACATGTCAGATTTGCCGGAGGCAAAGCTGACAAAAAAACCCGGCCGGTTTTCCACGGCCGGGTTCTGCACCAAGATTTTAGAGTTCTGTGAAGGCCTTATGCTGTTAAAAAAGCTTAGGCGGCAAAGGCCTTTTCAAAATTGGGCACCACCTGTTTCTTGCGGCTCATGACTCCATCCAGCCAGGCCTTGTCCCCTGAAGGGGCCACGCCAAAGGCCTTTTCCACTTTTGACGGATCGTCCGAAACCAGGAGCAGCTCGGAACCTTCCTTCATAATGTCAGTGAGCAGCAAAAATACGGAATGGTAATTGCCTTCACCCTTGAGGCTGGCGATGTCCTTGGCCAGGTCGCCCTTTACACTGTCCAGCAAGGAAAGATCGACAACTTCCAACTGGCCGATACCCACCTTGTTGCCGTTCATATCAAAGTCTTTGAAGTCGCGCATGACCAGCTCCCGGACCGGAGTGCCCTCAATGGCAGACTTGACCTTGAACATTTCGGTCCCCAAGGCTTGCAGATCGTCCAGACCGGCCTTTTGGGCCAGGGCCTCAGCTGCCTTTTTGTCAGCATCCGTGCAGGTTGCGGACTTAAAGATCACAGTATCGCTCAAAATGGCGCAGGTCATGATCCCGGCGATGTTCTTGGGGATCTCCACCCCGTAGAATTCATACATGCTCTTCAATACTGTGCAGGTGCATCCCACAGGCCAGGTCCAGACTTCGATTGGATTGGGCGTAGTCACATCTCCGACCTTGTGATGATCCACGATGGCCAAAAGCTCACCTTTGTTCAAATTATCCAGGCTCTGGGAAAGATCGGAATGGTCCACAAGCATGATCTGCTTGTCTGTAGCATCTTTGAGCAATTCCGGGGCATCACATCCAAATTTGTCCAGGACGAATTTGCTTTCCGGGCTGAGCTCTCCCTGAACTGCGGGCTTGCATTCCACACCCATTTTGCTCTTCAGATCTGCTAAAGCAATTGCTGCACACACGGAATCCGTATCCGGGCTCTTATGGCCTACCACATAAACTGCCATGTCCTACCTCCTCATCTTTTCATCATGTCATTGCAAAGTGCCGACCGAAGCCTTGTGACTTTTAGCACAAATAAAATCAACTGCCAAGAGGCCCAAGCCATAAATTTGACAACAGACCGAAATTACACATTTTATATTGACAAAAAGGATGAAAGACTAAACAAGAAGCAGTAAAAGAAAGCAAGCCAGTACAGCCCCTGCCACCAGGATTTCATAGGCCCGGCGAATACGCACAGCAAGGAGAGCCCCAAGCAGAGCCACTGACCACAGGTGGGGCCAGCTCAAATCGGAAAACACCTGGGCTGGAGGGAATGCTTGGACCAGCACAGCTGTGAAAACTGTAACGAGCAGGGCCAGGAGAAAGAAGAGACCGCTTTCATACCCGATTTTCTTTCCCAGACTTCTCCAGATCATTGAGGCCGGAAAGGCTGAGGGGTCAGGTTGAGCAGCCCAATCCACCAGCCGGGTATGGTTATCACCTTGCATCGTACGCAAGGATTTTTCCAGGGAGGTCCCCAGTTTTGCAGCCGGCAGGGCGCAGAATATGGGAATGAGGATATGCACTGGATTGGACAAATGCAGTACAGAGACCACGCTGCAGACTAAAAGGGTGCTTAAAATGCGTTGGGGAGGGATGTAGGTGCCGGCCGGAAACAAGTCCAACCACAAGAGCTCAAAAAATACGGCCACTCCAATGCATTGAGGCCACTGCCCGCTTACCAGGGCGGCAAGAAGGCCTGCAGCCAAAGGGCGATCGAACAGCCCGATATTGATGGTCATCCGGAACTGGGTGATGAGGCCAAAAAAAAACTGCAGGCCAGCAATGAGAGGACTATTTCCAGCATAGTGAGTAGATATGCCTTTGTATAGATTTTCTTCTTATAACCATGAACCCAGTTAAATACCGCAATGCGGACCTGTCGAAGACAGGATTGAACCGGGTGATCCGTGATCCCGGGTCTTTGAACCCGCACGTTACCACAAAGCTTTTACATTGACCTGAGTATTGGGGAGGCACCGAAAATCCAGCTTCACCCCTTGTTCCTGCAAATAACGCAGGCAGCAGACATCGAATTGATCCAAGGCAATGTGATCGCATACCTGCCGCTTGCCCTGACTGTAGTGAATATTTCCCACATTGAGAAAGGTAAACTTCAACCCATTGGTGTATGCCCGCTTGGCATCCTCACAGGAGGCAAGCAAAAGAAAAATGTCCCCCCCCGCAGGCCTGGGGTCTAAATCGCTTATGTGCAATGCTGTCTGGTGAACATGGAAAAAACGAATGCGTACCCCGGCAGGTACAGCCAATCGCAGCAGTTCCTGGCGAAGCTCGTCTTCAGCCAGTTGGTCGTTGGCCACCACCAATGTCTTGGCGTTGGTGTATGGCAACCATGATTCCACCACCTGTCCATGGACCAGCCGGTTGTCAATTCTGACCCAAAGTTTGTTCTTATTATTCATTGGCTATTTTGCGTTTGAGCACTTCGCCAGCCACCAGGATGCCCTGGCGTCCTGCGGACTTGGCCTCCAAAGCCAACTCCTCAAGAGGAGTTGAATTGCGAGCGCTGCAAATCTTTAACAGCATGGGCAGATTGGCTCCAGTGATGACCTCAAGTTTGCCTGTGCCCAAAAGGGACAGAGACACATTGCTGGGAGTACCCCCAAACATATCGGTCAACACCAGGACCCCGTCTCCTTGATCCAGTTTTTTCAGTCCCTGTTTGATATCTGCCAAAACAGCTTCCATGTTGTGCCCGGCATCCAGGGAAAGAGCCAGGCACCCTTCTTGTTTGCCGACGATGCCTTCGGCAGTCTCCAACAGTTTTTGGCCAAAATCAAGGTGGGTTACAATGAGAACCCCAATCATATTCAAATATTCCTTGCAAGTATCGTATATTGCGAATGAAGAAACCCATCACCCCAGCTCAAGGTGCCTGTGTTCCATTGAAACCTGGTAACTGAGCTCCTGCAGGGTCATAAACACAGCCTCAGCCACAGCCACAGAGCGATGCCTCCCCCCGGTGCACCCAAAAGTGATGGTCAAGCGGTACCGGCCTTCCCGGGCGTAGAGAGGAAGAATATAAGTCACAAAATCTGTCAACTTCTCCAAAAATCCGGATCCTGGCTCACCCTCCAGTATATAACTGGCCACCTGAGAATCTTTCCCCGACTTGTGGTGCAGCTGCTCCTCAAAGTAGGGGTTGGGCAGAAAACGCAAATCAAAGACCAGATCGGCTTCCTTGGGAACGCCGTACTTGTATCCAAAAGAAATGAGGTGCACCCGCAAGCCCTGCAGGGTGTCGGCCAGGAACTCCCATTTTTCCTGCAGGTGACGGCGCAGGTCGTGGATGGAAAACAAGGTGGTATCAATGATCAGTTCCGCATCCTGGCGCAGAGTGGACAGCATTTCCCGTTCCTTGTCCAGGGCTGTTTCCAGACCGTGGTGTACAGATTCCAGGGGATGCGGTCTCCGCGTGGTTGCATACCTGCGTAGTAAAGTCTCTTGATCGGCCTCCAGGAAAATAACCTGGGGCCGCATATTGCGTGTGCTCAGCCAATCCAGTGTGCGTTGCCATTCCTGCACCAGATCCGGCTGTCGAATATCCATGCCCAGGGCCATCCCCCGATATTGGCTCGGATTCTGGGCCCAGAACAGGCTCACCAAACGAGAAACCATGCTTGAAGGCAGTCCATCTACACAAAAAAAACCCAAGTCTTCAAAGACATTGAGCGCTGTGCTCTTGCCTGCTCCAGACAGCCCGGTCAGAATAACTATAGGGAAATGGCTCCGTCCTGGTTGGAGATGATGGGAGGCTGGGCTGAGCATGGGCTCCATCTCGAATCGACTCCTTAGGATTTAAACCGACCTCAGGAGATTCCAGATCCCGCTTTGTCCTTCAGTGTGCATAAACGTCTCTCGGAAACCGGGATCCTTGAGCAGGCGGGATATCTGAGCCAGGATGCGCAAGTGCAGCCCGGCGACCTGCTCCGGAGCCAGAACCAGAAAGAAAATATAGCAAGGCTTGGTATCCAGGGACTGAAATTCAACACCCTGGTGGCTGCGGCCGACAATGACCACAATGTCCTGCAGGTCGTCCAGCTTGCCGTGGGGTATGGCTACACCATCACCTATCCCCGTACTGCCAAGCTCTTCGCGCTGCATGAGGATGGTATGTGCCTTTTCCTTGTCTTTGTCCGGCCATTTGAGATGAAACGGCTCCAGCAATTCGGCCAAGACTTCAGGCTTGGTCGAGGACTGAAGTTGTGGAATGATTAAATCCTGATCCAGATAATCGGCAAGTTTCATGACTACACTCCGGGATCAATGAGTCCAAAGTCGCCGTTTTTCAGTCGATAGACTACATTGACTCGATTGGTCCCGGCATTGAAAAACACCAAAAACTCATCATCCGATGTTTGCAGCCTGGCAGCGGCTTCTTCCACATCCATCGGCTTTGGCTCATACATGTCCGTGGGAACGATCCTGGGCTGATCTTCACCTGTGCTTTGCTCTGAAAGAAAAGCAGCAGCTCCTGGTTCTTCTCCCGAAGCTCGATTGCCTTTCCCCCTGCGCCGATCCTTTTCTTTATCCCGCTGTTTGCGTAATTGGACTTCAACCTTATCCAGAACCAGATCAATGGTCGAATACATGTCCTCAGTTTCTTCCTGAGCCGTTATCTTGTTGTCATCAGCATTTAAGATCACTTCTGCTATCTGCCGGAACTTCTCCACCTCCAGATTGATTTGCACCTGGGCAGTATCTGGATTGCGGATGTATTTATCCAGTTTTTCAAAACGGGTCTGGGCGTATTGTTTCAGATGGTTCGAGGCCTCAAAGTTCTTGAAGTTAAAAACTATCTCCATTCGTACCTCCTCCTGACAAATTCATACACATTGTAATCCCGATTCTCAATCGGTGACACAGTCTCTTTACTTTTTCTTTTTGCGCTTGGTCGAGGATGGGATGCCCAAGGCTTCCCGGTACTTGGCAACAGTCCTTCTGGCGATGTTTACCTGCAGCTCTTTATTTAAACACTCCACCAGCTGTTTATCGCTCCATGGCTTTTGATGATCTTCGTGGTTTATGAGATTCTTGATGGCCGCCTTCACACTCTCCGAAGCCACCTGCTCCCCGTTGCTGGTACCCAACCCGCTGTTAAAGAAGTATTTGAGTTCAAAAATCCCAAACGGTGTCGCAACATACTTGTTGGTTGTGATTCGGCTGACTGTGGACTCGTGAACCTCAATCTCGTCGGCCACGTCCTTGAGGACCAGAGGCTTGAGCTGACTGACGCCATGCAGGAAGAACTCCCGCTGAAAGCGGACAATGGACTCCAGGACCTTGTACAGTGTACGTTGACGTTGTTGAATGCTTTTTAAAAGCCAGAGCCCTTGCCGCATCTGTTCCTGCAGATACTGCTTGCTTTGTTGGCCATTTTTGGATTCCAAAAGTTGAGCGTAAAAAGGACTGATTTGCAAGTCCGGAAACCCTTCGTCATTGAGGATGATGACAAAATCATCACCATAGGCATATACATAGGCATCAGGGCTTATATAAAAGGTCTCTCCCCCGCCAAAACTGCTGCCCGGCCTGGGATCCAGGCTTTGGATGATCTGTACATAGGCCTCAATGTCTTCTTTGGTCACCTGAAATTTCTTGGCTAAAACCTGCAGGTTCCCGCTTTCAATATCTCCTAGATGATCTCTTATTAAGGCCGTAAGAATGGGGTCGTCTTTACCCAAAAAGTCTACTTGCACCTGCAGGCATTCAGACAAGGACCGGCTGGCCACCCCTACCGGATCGAACTGCTGAACCGTTTTGATAAGTTCTTCAGCTTCCTCCTCGTCTGCCTCGCTCATGCCGGCAATATCTTCGGTGTTGGAGTGGAGATACCCGTGGCTGTCCAGGTTTCCGACAATTATCTCTCCGATTTCCTTTTGCCGGTCAGTGAGACGGGACAAATGCAATTGCCACAAAAGATGACTCTCCAAGGTAGGCTTGGCGGAATACATGGTCTCAAAGGAGACCATTTCCTCCGGGAGTTCACGTTCCGAGGCCTGGCGGGAGGTACTGGAAAAGTTGCCCAGATAATCATCCCATTCAGCACTCTTGAGCAATGACTGCTCTTGGACGTCGAATTCTTTGACCTTCTCGCTGTGTTCCTCAGATGCCTGCTGAATATCGGTCTCTGGATCAGTTTCCGGGGCCCGTTCCTCCAGTACCGGATTTTCCAGGAGAGCCTGCTGCACTGTCTCCACAAGTTCCAAGCGAGAGAGCTGGAGGAGTTTTATGGCCTGTTGCAACTGTGGGGTCATAATCAGTTGCTGGGCCAATTTGAGATTTTGCCTGAGTTGAAGACTCATAGTCGGTTCATCTTTTGGGTAGATATAAGCTGAGATGCAAGAAAAGGGAATCCAATGCCAACCTTCCGTTCTGTCTAAAAGTTGCCACAAAAGGCCAGGCATTGCAAACTGCGAAACCGGAAATCACAAATAAAATCGTTCGCCCAAGTAAACATTGCGGGCTTGGTGATTGGCAGCAATTTCAGTCGGAGAACCTTCCAAAATAATCTCTCCATCGTATACCAGGGAAACACGGTCGCATATGGTCATGGTTTCCCGCACATTGTGATCTGATATCAAAACTCCGATCCCTTTTTCCCTTAAGGCCACGATGATTTGCTGGATGTCATCCACTGCCAGGGGATCAATGCCGGCAAAGGGTTCATCCAAGAGAATAAAATCAGGATCGCGGATCAATGCCCTGGCAATTTCCAGGCGTCTGCGCTCCCCGCCGGACAGGTGGGTCGCCTTTTGGTTCTTAAGTTTTTCAATACCCAGTTCAGAGAGCAGAAAGGCCATTTTATCCTCCTGCTCTTTCCGGCTCAGCCCTGTAAATTCCAATATAATCTGCAGGTTTTCCCGGACTGTGAGCCTGGTAAATACGGAACTTTCCTGCGGAAGATAGCTCAGTCCGAACCTGGCCCGTTTATGCAGGGGCCAGGCAGTTATCTCAACCTGATCGACAAAGATGCGCCCGTCATTAGGCCGGACAATACCCACCAGCATATAAAAGGTCGTAGTCTTGCCGGCCCCGTTTGGCCCCAGAAGCCCTACCACTTCCCCCTGGTTCAGACGCAAATCGACTCCCTTGACCACCAGCCTTTTGCTGTACACCTTGCGCAGGCCCTGGGCCGTGAGCTTGGACATTACTCGCTGTCCTTATCCTCTTGCTCCGGGAAGAACACAGCCTTCACCCGGCTGCCTTCCTTGCCCACGATCTCGCTTCTGTCTTCATCAAGCCAAAAGGTCACCTTGTGCCCGCGCACAGTGTTCTCGTTTTCTTTCAGTTCGACATTATCCAACAATATAATCTTTGACTCCTGTGAGTAATACTCAGCCCGATCACTGGTGGCTTCCCGATCTTCCATGACCAGATGGACATTGTCCACAGCCACTATCTTACGCACATTACCTGCCGAGCCCAGATTTCCTTCCTGGCTCGATTCCCCATTGCCGTTTTCTGAATTCAGGAAAACCGTCATCTCCTCGCACCACAGCTCAAAATCCGGTCGCTGGACATGAACCTGACCGAGAAAGTTAATCCGGCGCTCTTCTTGGCCGTAGACAACCTTGTCAGCTTCGATATGCATAGGCCCGGACTCATCCATCTCAGATTCCTGGGCCCTGGCATCCGCCCCGGCCAGGATCAGAACCAGCAGAAGGGAGGCCATGAGTCCGAGCCTGCAGGCCATTGGCAGCCGGGCCAAAAGTCTGGTCCACGCGCGAAGGGGGCTGAGACTTCCTTCCCGCGCTGCAAAATGCAGCCGGCAAAAAGTCAAAGTCTTCTTGCCTTTATGAGTCTGAGTCAGTGTCTGTTTCATCTATGTCCACCTCCACATCGCCGGTCAATATCAGTTGGTTTTCCTGCAGGTCAATCACCGCCGTATTGCTGGTCGCATTCACTTGGGGATGATTGATGGTTACTTGGTCTTCAAAGGTAATTTCCTGGGTTTTTTGGTCAAAAAGCATGCGCTGCGAATGCACTGTCGTCTCTCCATATAAGGCAGTCACTTGAGGCCAGAGCCTGGCTGTACCCTGGTCCTGAAGGTATTCGCCGTGTGGAGCCCTGGCTTTAATTGGACCTGAGCCGTCATGTTTATAAAAGGTGATTCTGGGCTGATCAAATTCTATACGCGATTCATCCCGGATATACCGGCTGTGCCGGGCGATAAGCTCCCAGGTCCGCTGGCCTTTTCCGCCCTGGACCAGTCGTAGATCCTCCACAGCCACATCCAGCTCCTCGTATACAGTCTGCAAAGAGGGGCTGGAATCAGAGATCTGGGTCCAGATGATCCAGGCTGTCCCGGACAAAACAACCAGGACCAGTCCAAAACCGATCAAGCGCCGTCCGATACCTGGGACCATAGCTGCCATGCCTGCTGAAGACTTCCCTGGGCCTTGAGAATAAACCGGATCCCATCCCGAACCGCGCCGTTTCCCCCGGGAAAGCGAGAGACCCAGGCGGCCAGGGCCTTGATTTCTTCCTGGGCATTGGCCACAGCCATGGGCAAATGGACCAGAGACAGGGGCACAGCATCCACCCAGTCGTCACCCATATAGGCCAATTGGGCATAGCTTAATCCATTGCGCACACATATATCATCCAGGATCGCTTTTTTCTTTCTGTGGCCGGCATGATACTCGCGAATCCCCAATTCCAGAATGCGCAGCCGGACCGCCTCGGATTCCAGTCCAGTGATCACAGCCACTTCCAGCCCCATGCTCTGGGCCAACTTGACCCCAAGTCCGTCCTGGACATTGAATCGCTTGCTCACCCGCCCGGACTCATCGTAGTAGAGTCCCCCATCAGTAAACACGCCATCCACATCGCAGATGAGCATTTTGACTTCCCGGGCCAGTTGCTCAGCAGACATGGGGCACCTCGGCCAGGGCTATAAGCTGGGAGAGCAGACTGTGAAGCCGGTCCAGAGGCCAGCTGTTGGGACCGTCGCACAGGGCCCGGTCCGGATCTGGATGGACTTCCATAAACACCCCGTTGCATCCGGCGGCTACTGCCGCCCGAGCCAGCAAGGGCACGAACTCTCTGTTTCCTCCAGAGCTCTGACCATGACCTCCGGGCAATTGCACCGAATGAGTGGCATCAAAGACAACCGGCACGTCAAGCTTTTTCATTTCCGGAATAGAGCGAAAATCTACAACCAGATTGTTGTAGCCGAAGCTGCTGCCCCGTTCAGTGAGCCAGACAGCACGGTTTCCGGTGGACCTGATCTTATCCACAGGTCCGGACATATCCCAGGGAGCCAGAAACTGCCCCTTTTTCACATTAACAATCTTTCCCGTCCGGGCTGCAGCCAGCAGGAGATCAGTTTGCCGAGATAAAAAAGCCGGTATTTGGATCACATCTGCAACCTGGGCCACAGGGTCCGCCTGCGAGGGATCATGGATGTCCGTGGTCACCGGCAATCCGCTCTCGGCCTTGATCTTTTCCAGCCAGGAGAGGCCTGTGTCCAGCCCCGGTCCGCGAAAACTGGTCAGTGAGGACCGATTGGCCTTGTCAAAGGAGCTTTTGAAGATAATGCGCACTTCCAACTGCCGGCTGAGATTGGCCAGTTCCCTGGCCACCATCACGCCAAGGTCCAGGCTCTCCAGGACGCACGGCCCGGCAATGAAAAACATGGGGTTTGCTGCTGGGGCAACGGATGTCATCTGTTTTCCTTGGCTGCACGGATAAAGTCCCGAAACAGCGGGTGGGGCTGCATGGGCCGGGACTTGAATTCAGGATGAAACTGACAGCCGACAAACCAGGGATGATCGACCAGCTCGACTATTTCTATCAGCACCTCGTCCGGCGATGTACCGCTTAAGGTCATGCCTGCTTCATGACAGGCCTGAGCGTAGGCGTTATTGAATTCATAGCGATGCCTGTGCCGCTCCTCCACTTGAGCACATCCATAGGCCTGCCTGGCTTTGGTCCCTTCCCTGAGTTCGCAGGGGTAAGAGCCCAGACGCATGGTTCCGCCTTTATCTGAGGCCTCGTCCCGGATTTGTATGCTCTTGGTTCGGAAATCATACCATTCAGTCATTAAATAAATAATGGGATCCGGAGTATCAGGCACAAATTCGCTGGAATTGGCCTCCGGCAGATCCAGGACATTGCGGGCAAACTCAATGACCGCACACTGCATGCCAAGACAGATGCCAAAAAAAGGAATCTTATGTTCGCGGGCGTAGCCGCTGGCTACGATCTTCCCCTCCACCCCCCGGTAGCCAAAGCCCCCCGGGACCAGAATTCCATCCAGATCCTGCAACATGGCAGGGGCATCCTCGGTGCTCAATTCCTCGGCACTGACATACACCAGTGCCACAGAGACCATGTTGCTTATCCCCCCATGGATCAAGGCCTCGTGCAAGCTCTTGTAAGCTTCTTTCAAATCCACATACTTGCCCACGATACCGATCTTTACCCTGCCCTGGGGGTTGTTTTGGGTGTACACCAGATGCTGCCAGGGGGCGAGAGAGGGATTCTTGGCCGGCAAGCGGAGCATGATGGCGATTTTTTGGTCCAAGCCCTCGTTGTAAAAGGCTAAAGGCAACTCATAGATATTTTGCAGGTCCACAGCGGAAAAGACCGCGTCTTGCTCGACATTGCAGAACAGGGCGATCTTGGCCTTGAGCTCGTCCGCAAGCTCCACCTCAGAACGGCAGAGGATGAGGTCGGGTTGAATCCCTATGCTGCGCAATTCTTTGACACTGTGCTGGGTGGGCTTGGTCTTCAGCTCTCCGGCCGCCCGCATATAAGGGACCAGGGTAAGGTGGATATAGCATACATTCTCTTTGCCCAGATCGGAACGGAGCTGGCGGATGGCTTCCAGAAAAGGCAGGCCTTCGATGTCTCCCACCGTGCCCCCGATCTCAATAATGGCCACATCCTCGTCCTGTCTGGCCACTCCCTTAATCGCCTTTTTGATTTCATCCGTCACGTGCGGGATGACCTGGACCGTCCCTCCCAGATAATCCCCCCGCCGTTCCTTGGTAATCACCTTGTTATAGATGCTGCCCGAGGTGTAGTTGTTGTACTGGGCCATGGGCACGTCGAGGAAACGCTCATAATGACCAAGATCCAGATCGGTCTCAGCCCCATCGTCAGTGACGTAAACCTCTCCGTGCTGAAAAGGGTTCATGGTTCCAGGATCCACATTAATATATGGGTCGAGCTTCTGGATGGTTACCTTCAACCCCCGGGACTTAAGTAAGGCCCCGATTGAGGCTGCGGCCAGCCCCTTGCCCAAAGAGGAGAGCACCCCTCCGGTTACGAATAAAAATTTCGTTTTCATAATCCCCCTTTGACCACGTGCGCACCACGTCCTTTGAGCCTGATCAGGCCGAAATTGAGACGAAAATAACTCAACTTATTTCCAGTCCTGCACGCACTGGAATTCTCTTTGCCATCCGGATGTGGTATATCTTCATGGCTTCAAAAAGTCTATGATTGAATAAAAAACATGCGCTGAGCAGGTCATATGTTCCCGGCCATGAATCGGCTGGACATTGACTCTTGAGGTCTCTGTCCGTATCGTGAGCTGGCCACAAAGGGCAGAGAACTAGCCGTGAGTGCTCAGCGTTGTCAAGATGCCCCCCTTATGAAAACCCGTTCCTTTGCGAGGCAGTGCATGACCCAGGTCAGAGTATGTGTCGTAACCGGCTATGGAACCAACTGCGAACGAGAAACCGCATATACCTGCCGTATTGCCGGAGCTGATGATGTGGTTATAGCTCATTTCGCCGATTTGGTTCAGGAAACGGTCAATTTAGCGGATTTTAATTTTCTGGTCTTTCCCGGCGGATTCCTGGACGGGGACCATCTGGGTGCAGCACAGGCCGCAGCAGCTCGGTTCAAGCACACCACTACCCGCTCCGGCCGCTCCCTGGTTGATGACATAACAGATCTTCATTCCCGCGGGGGTGCGATCCTGGGAATCTGCAACGGCTTTCAACTCCTGGTCAAGCTGGGCCTTTTGCCTGCCACCCAATCCGGGTATCTGCATCGCCAAGTGAGCCTGGGACACAACGATTCTTCCCGTTTCGAGGACCGTTGGGTTTACCTCCAGTCCAAGCAGGATTCCCCCTGCATTTTTACCCGCGGCCTGAAAAGGATGTACTTTCCTGTCCGGCATGGCGAAGGAAAACTCATTGCCAGGGACCAGGCCACTCTGGGCCAGATACAGCAGGGCAACCACATTGCCTTGCAATATACCGACAAATCCGGAATCCCGACCCAAGAGTACCCGGATAACCCCAACGGCTCAGACCTGGCCATTGCTGGACTCACTGACCCCACTGGCCGCATTTTTGGTCTTATGCCCCACCCGGAAGCCTACAACCATCCGACCAATCATCCCCGCTGGCCCAGAGGAGAACAATCTGCGCACGGGACGGACCTCTTTGCCAACGGGATCAATACCTTGCGGGGCAAGGGTCAAAAATAAGCGGGTTCAGACTGGTCTGTGGCCGAAGACCGCCCATATGAGGCATTCTTAAAAATTGACAGAAGAAGCCGGGAGTCCGGACGCACCATCCCACCCTTGACGAAGGGACTACAGAACCGTATATAATGTTTGAAACGCACGAATGGTCTTTGTTTATGCGCACGGCCCTGGACCAGGCCAGAAAGGCTGA
>JAWLEI010000068.1:12525-17728 GCA_041686195.1 Desulfovermiculus sp. | reverse complement strand
GAGCATGCTCTTCCCGCAGCTGCCTTCTGTGCACATACCCCACGGCCTTGCCCTTATGCAGGACCACCAGATGTCGGAAATCGTTTTCCTCCAAAAAGCGCAAGGCTTCCAGGGCCGTGGTATTTCCCTGGACCACATTGTCCGGATTGCGGTCCATGACCTCGTCCACATGGATCAGACCCAGGACCTTCAGAGCCCGGTCCGCACCCACGAAATCGGCGATGTACTGGTCCTTGGGCTGGGCCAGGATGGTTTCCGGATAATCGTACTGCTCCAGTCGTCCTTCGGAAAAGATGGCGATCTTGTCCCCCATCTTGATAGCTTCGTGGATGTCGTGGGTGACAAAGGCGATTGTCTTTTTCAGCTTGCGCTGCAGGCGGAGGAACTCGTTCTGGATTTCTTCTCTGTTGATGGGATCAATGGCTCCAAAAGGTTCGTCCATGAGCAGGATGTCCGGATTGGCGGCCAGACACCTGGCCACGCCGATCCTCTGCTGCTGGCCTCCGGACAGTTCGGCTGGATACCGGTCCCGAAAGGCGGACGGCTCCAGTTGAACCATACTCAGCAGTTCGTCCACCCGTTCCTGGATATCCTGTTTTTTCCAGCCCAACAGTTTGGGCACCGTGGCAATGTTGTCGGCAATGGTCTTGTTCGGAAACAGGCCGATCTGCTGAATGGCGTAGCCCATGGTCTGCCTGAGCTTTACCGGGTCCACACTCATGATGTCTTGCCCATCAACTGTAATCTTTCCCCTGGTGATGGCCAACAGCCTGTTGGTCATCCGCAAGAGAGTCGTTTTTCCGCATCCGGAGGGACCGAGAAAGATGACCAGATTCCCTTGCTCAATTTCAAAGGACACATCCTGCAAGGCAGTGACTGCATCTGGACCGGAACCAAATATCTTGGTCACATTCTCATAGGTAATCATCTTCTATGGACCTCCTTTAACCCATTCAGGCAATGGAATCTTGCGATTATTCATCTGCACTTTACGTAAGAGATGATCTTTCGTCAAGGACAACAACATATATCGTATGCCTTTCGATCCTTTTTCATATGCCAGGAGAATTGTCAGTGCTCCTCTTATGGACTCAAGATTGCAGCTTATAATATGGACTTGAAGTGAACATGCACACCAAGCTTTGTACATCCTTGGACACTTCTTGCGGGGCTATACAATGTTTCGCCTGCAGCTGAAGTATGGCTTCGACTGCCGGTTGCGCCCAGCGGCAAATGGCATATGGCTTGAAATAGAGATTGTTCATCTCCCAGACATTGCCCAATGTGGACCATATCTCCTGGACAGCATCATCCTCCAAGAAATTCGAGCATCCGCTTCTCCCCGCCTGGCCGCAGGCCGAAATCTTGTCCAGCTTCAAGCAAGATATGGACCATATCCCGGGCATAGCCCCGGGAACAGGTAAACACAAAACCCTGCTGCTCAAAAGTTTTGCTCAGTAAAGCGATCTGACAGGGCACATGGGCCAGGGGTCCCTGGATCAGGCAGGGCGGTGTCCTCTTCGGATCAGCCAGATCCAGGTTGGTCACCTTTTCCGAGACCGCAAATGAATGTGGCCCAATAGCTGCCAGACAGACAGTGTTTTCCCTAATATCGGTATATGCGCCCTCCTCGGGCATGTCCTGCCCATTCGGCCCCAGGTGCCAGATTGCGGCCTGGGTCCGGTTCATTCGGTTTATGAGCATCTTCTCCCCCAGAGCAGATATTCCAGGACGTTCGGGAATATCCAGCCCGCAGGGTTGGTATTGTCCAAGATTCCGGTCCTGCAGGTCCCACCGGGGCAAGTGGGAGAGGTCGATGAGCCAGGGGCCGTTTTTTTCATCTGCGTATTCTGTAACCACAGTCCATCCTGAACGCTCTTCGCTTTCCACCGGCGAAGCGTCAAAACGAACCGGGGAAGTTCTGTATACTTGGGACATGATATTGTTCCTTTTTTTAAAAATTTGGTTTTGCTGCCAGCAAAACCAAATTTTTACTTACATCTTCATCCGCTCGCCTTTGAGGTCGTAAAAAGGCATCTGGGTTACAGTTGCGTACTGCAGCTCGCCTTTGCACTCGTTTTCATATACAGCCAGCCTGGTCCCTTCCCGCGCATAAGGACCTTCCACCAGGGCCATGCCGATGACGGCTCCCACTGTTTGGCTGTGGCGGATGGTCCCGATGTAGCCGATGATTCGATCGTCCACGATCACGCATCCGTCTCCAGGCACATGCTCGGCCTTCTCCATCTGGATGCCCACCAGCTTGAGCCGGTTCTGGTCGGCTTCCGCTTGCATCAGGGCATCAGCACCTACCGGCGTAATGTCCTTGTTTCTGGCCCACAGAAAGCCAAGACCCAGATCCAGGAGATTGGTCCGCTGCTCTGACTCCTGGCCCAGGATGACATGGCCTTTTTCCATGCGCAGGATGTTCTGGGCCTCCACTCCATAAGGCTTGATGCCCATATCCCGCCCGGCCTGAGCCAGCATTTCCCAGACCGCCGGCATGTACGAAGCCGCCACGTGCAGCTCGTACGACAGCTCGCCCACAAAGCCCAGGCGCATGGCCCGGACCGGGACTCCGCCGGTGAGGGTAAAATCCCGCCAGTGGGCAAAGGGAAAGGCCTGGTTGGAGACGTCGGCCTCGGTCACCTTTTCCAGAACTTCCCTGGCCTTGGGGCCGGCCAGGTTGATAACCCCAATGCCGTCGGTCAGATTGACCACATGGAAATCCCAGTTTTCATACCGGGTATGGTAGCGGATCCATTCCACCGTGGCTCCGGCCCGGCCGGAGGAGGTGGTAAGCATATATTCGTTCTCCCCCACCTGCCAGACCACTCCGTCATCGATCACGCATCCGTCGTGATTGCACATGGCCGAGTACTTGATCCGCCCCGGCTGGATCCTGGACATATCCCCCACATAGACCCGCTGCAGGGCCTTTTCCGCATCCGGACCGTGGATGCGGAAGTTCCCTAAGGTGGACGCGTCCAGCATGCCCACATTGCTGCGCACATTGGCCACCTCCGGTCCCACATCAAAGTCCGGTGAAAAATACCTGGCCCGCTTCCAGACCCCGGCCCGGCGGAAGACGCCTCCTTCCCGGACCTGGATGTCGTGGATGGGGGTCAGCTTGGTCATTTCATGCGAAGTCCCGGCATAGGTGGCCATAAGCACCGGGGCTAATGGCGGACGGACAGTTGTAGGCTTAAGATCGGCAAAGGGCTCGGCCTTGAGCTTGGCCACTAAAAGGGGCAGGTTGTGTCCAGGAATACCGCCCTGGCCCGGACCGGTTCCGGCCGAGGAAAAGCGCTTAATGAGTTCCGGGACATCGAAGCCCTGGGCCAGGGCCTGCTTGATGTTTTTTACGCTCACATCTTCATCAAAGCAGATAAAGCTCTTGCGCCCGGAAACCGGGGCATTGACCAGCTTGGAGCCGTAGTCCGGACCGGGCAGACTGTCCCTGGCCTGTCGGGCTGCAGTCAATTCCTGATTACAGTCCGCGCCGCAGGCCACAGCAGCCTGCAAGCCGGCCAGCCGGCCGGAGGCCTCGATGCTTCCTGAGTCGTTTAAACCCCACAGCCGGCCGGCGGGAAACATCCCGGCCGGGCAGTCCTCGGGCAGGAAGTATCCGGTGTGTTGATCGTATTCGAACCTGGACTGAACCAGGCTCAAAGGCTCGGTCACCGGTGTCAGTCCGGCGGAAGCCACCAGGAGATCGCAGGGAAACTCCCGGGTCACAGTGCCGTCCAGGGTGCTTATCCGCGCCCCGGTCACTGTGGGCCGCCCCAGGGCCTCCTGGGCCACCCAGCCGGGATAAAAGGGAATCTTGCGCTCTTTCAGGCCTTGCAGGAGCTTCTCATCCTGGCCCTCATCCCTGCAGTCGGCCACGGCCTGGACATGAAGACCCAGATCAAAAAGATCCAGGGCAGCTTCCAGGCCCAGATCATGACCCACTGAGAATACAGCCTGTTCCCCGGGGAGGAGACCATAGGTTCGGGCCAGGCGATGGGCGCAGCCCACCTGCATCACCCCTGGCCGTTCGTTGTTCTCAAAAAGCAGGGGCCGCTCCCGGCAGCCTGTGGCTACGACAACACTCTTGGCCCGGAGCTCGATATAGCGCTGATCAAAGCTGTCCTTGGGACCGCCCTGCTGAAAGGCGGTGATCAGATTGTCGGTGTAGGCCCCGACCATGGAGGTCTGGGTGAAAACCCGGATATTTTCTTTTTCTCTGACTTGGACGGCCAAATCCCGCGATCGCCAGTGCAGGGGCTGACCCTGGGTTGAGGCCGCAGTCCGGTAGTCGAAAAATCCGCCCAGCCAGGGCCGGGCCTCCAGGAGGATGACCCGCACTCCCTGATCCGCAGCTGCCAAAGCAGCGCACATGCCGGCCGGCCCTCCGCCGACCACGCAGACATCCGCCCCGGGATAGAGCTCCTCATAGGTTCCGGAAAGCGCCAGATCCGGATCCAGCCGGCCCAGTCCTGCCGATCTGCGCACAACCTTCATGGCCAAAGGCCAGACCCTGGCCGGCTTGTGCAGGCTCTTGTAATAAAACCCGGCCGGCATGCACCAGTCCAGGCGGTCCATAATCCCCATCAGATCATGCTTTGCCGAGCCTTTGACGTTTTGCTCCCTGACCCTTTGGTGGTCCTTGAGCAGGGTGGTCTCGGTCCGCACATTGGGGATGCCGTCCACCTCCATCATGGTATTGCTGCATTCCCCATCCAGGCTGTACAGGCCCCGGGGACGATGGTACTTCAGGCTGCGGGCATAAATGCGCACCCCGTTGGCAAACAGGGCCGTAGCCAGACTGTCTCCGTCCACTCCGAACCAGGTGCTGTTCTTATACCTAAAAGGAATGGCCCCTTGCGGATCGATGCGCAGGGTGGGCAAATTGGTCAGCCGTTTCATGTTCTCGCCTCCGGATTTTCCACCTCCACATTGGCCACTGTATCCCTGAAAATGGTGAACCAGCTCCCGCATCCGTCCCGGTGGTACCACCATTCCTTCTGTACCCCGAGTGTACAGACGTTCATGTGCACATACTCGGCCCATTGCCTGGGGGTGAGTTCCTGTCCCCAGGGATAGGGACCCTTGTCCTCTCCGCCGTAGCGGAACTCATATCCGTTTCGTCTGCCGCAGATAGGGCAGGTAATCATTAACGACATGGGAAATCCTCTGGTTTCTGGTGTCAGGTTTCAGC
>JAWLEI010000068.1:0-12425 GCA_041686195.1 Desulfovermiculus sp. | reverse complement strand
AGCCTTGCCTGCGGCAAATCTGAAATATTTTTTGCCCCAAAGCGGGCAAATAACTGATGTCAGGCCCGCCAAGAGCGGGCCTGACATCAGTTATCCGGCGTATAATTGACCACAGCTGCAGTCTCGCCCATGAGCTTGTGCTGTTCATAGCGCCGGAAGGTAAAAGGCTTCAAGCGATCTGGACACTCATTTGTGGCCATGTATTTGGCCATGTACCGGCCGGTGGCGGTTGATGACTTAAAACCAAAATACCCCCAGCCGCAGTTCATGAAAAACCCGTCCAGGGGATCATTGCCGTCCATGATCGGAGCCATGTCCGGAGTCATGTCCGCCAGTCCGCCCCAGGCCCGCATGAACTTCACCCCCCGCAGACAGGGTAGAAACTCGGTCAGGGCCTCGGCCTGGTGCTTGATGTACCTGGCTGTGACCTGGGTGGTATAGTTTGGCCAGGGGTCCATGTGCGCCCCGGTGGCGATCTCGCCTTTCAAGGTCTGGTTGCAGTAGACATGATAGGCTCCGGAAGAGACCACGTGATCCAGCAAGGGTTTTAATGGCTGGGTGACCATGGCCTGGATGGTCAGCACGCTGATGGGGAGTGTAAGATCCAGCATGTGGGAGATGAGTCCGGCTGAATACCCTCCGGCCGAGACCAGGACCTTTGGGGTAGAAATATTCCCCTGGGAGGTCTGCACCCCGGTCACCTTGCCCTGGCTGGTGGATATTTCCTGGGCTTCGGTCTGCTGCAGGATGTCCACTCCCAGCCTGGCCGCGCCCTTGGCCAGACCCCAGACCACGGCGTCGTGGCGGACGATCCCTCCCGGAGGATGATACATGGACCCGTGGATGGGATGGGTGATGTCCTGGGACAGGTTCAAGGGCGGCACCAGTTCCTTGGTCTGCTTGGCGTCCAGGACATGGCTTTCCACCCCCAGAAACTGGGCTGTGGATACATTCATCCTGGCCGCCTTCATGGCCGCCTCGCTGTGCATCAGGTTCACATTCCCACAGTTGTTGAACATCAGATTGAAGTCCAGCTCTTTGGTCAGCTGAGGCCACAAATCCAGGGCCTCCTTGTACAGGGGCACGTTCTCCTGAGTTCTCTGGTTGGCCCTGACAATGGCCGTATTCCGGCCCGCTCCCCCGAATCCGATAAAGCGCTTTTCGACCACGGCCACATTGGTCATGTTGTGTTCCTTGGCCAGATAATAGGCTGTGGCCAGGTTATGCAGCCCGCCGCCGATGAGCACTGCATCATAGTGCTTCTTCTGGGCAGGCTGCTCTCCCCAGAGGGGCTTTTTGGTGCCAAACATGGAATATCTCCACCTGGTTAATGATTTCTTTAGAGCAGAATGGAATATTTTTCCCGGATCTTCGCATCTATATCTTCCGGAATGTAGCTCTTTTCTTGGTTGGACAGGATGGTCTGGACCATCTTCCTGGCCCGCATCCAGGCGTCCAACTCTCCAGCTCGTTCCCAAGAAGCCCGGTTACTGCGGTCGGTTACTCCATTGCCCATGTAGTATTCGTCAAACATGTGCTCAAAGGTATGATCTGCAGTTATGAATTCCCCGCCTGGACCAGCTTTTTTGATCACTTCATGGGCCAGATGCTCGGCATCCACGTCAATCCCCTGCAGGACCCGGCGGGTCATGCCAATTATTTCGTCATCCAGAATGAATTGCTCATAGGCCAGCCCGAGCATGGACTCCAGCATCCCGGCTGCGTGGTGCACATAATTGGATCCACCCATGGCCGCCAGAAGAGTGGTCATTCCTTTTTCCCATCCGGCTTGAGCATCCGGGACCTTGGAGTCCGAGAGTCCGGAGGAATTGTAATTGGGCACCTGGATATGGTGAGCCAGCTGGTGGATGGCCGCATTCATCATTCCGCACTCCACCGCCCCACCGCAGTAGTTCATGGTTTTCAAATCGGCTCGGCTGGGAATGCCTCCGTACAACACTGGTGCGCCTGGATGAGTTAATTGACAAAGGGTGATTCCGGCCATCTGTTCCGCATGACATTGGGCCAGGGTACCGGCCATGGTCAGGGGTGATGTGGACCCAGCCATGGGCGCCCCGGACAAGGCTACCGGTACGCCGTTTTTGACGCATTCGAGCATGATCTTGACCGGAAGGGTGCTGAGCTTCATGGGGCTGATGATGAACGAGGTGATGATGGAGAAAAAAGGTTTTTCCTGGACTGCCTGCACACTTCCGGCCAGATGGGCAGCCAGGTCCAGAACCTTGTGCAGTTCCTGCTCGTTGTTCACCCCGGCCATTACGTGTTTGGCCGTGGATTTAAAACAGGTGTAGAAGACGTTTATATCATACGCTGTGTCCGGTATGTCCGTTGGTATGCACGGCCGGAGAAAAAAACTGATGTTTTTCAGTTCATCCACCAGTCTACCCAGATGGTACAAATCACTCAATGTCGTTGATCTGGCCGCACCTGTCTCCAGATCCAGGATCCGGATCGCCGCTCCGCCGGTTCCCAGATGAACAACGTGCTGGCTCAGATCCAGATCATAGTCTCCGTTTCTGCTGTACAGGACCACCCGGCTGGGAGCTTTGGCCACACTTTGCTCTACCAACTCCCGGGGGAGATAAACCTTTCGGTTCTCTGAATCCAGGCTGGCCCCGGCCTGAACCAGAAGGTCAACTGCCTGGTTCAACCCGGGTTCATACCCCACGCCAACGTCCTCTAACAACGTAAGGCCTGCCTCGTGGACAGTCTGAACCTGCTGTGCAGTAAGCGGCTGATAGCAGCCTCCAGAGACGCTTTGCATACTCATACCCGCTCCTGTAAGTTGGTTGTTTACAAGATTTTTTCATTTTATACGCTTTGAAACACGAATTGTCAAAATGAAATTATTATTTCATAAACTTCATCTTCTTTCCTTCCGCGGATGGCAGGACAGAGATGAGTCAGGATTTCTCCAAGCTGGTGAAGATCTGGATGCAGCCTTTTCCACCTGCCTTTGCAGCTCGATGAAAATTGCTGGAAAAAAATTTCATCCTCAGGTCCAAAAAAAAAGCCCGAAGAAACGAGCAGCACTGCCTGCTCGTTTCTTCGGGCTTTTTTAGGTATCTTCTTGCGAAGGGAGTTGGGTGCTTCCCAGGCGAGACCTCAGGAATGTTCCTTGGCCAACTTCACTCCCAAATCCAAAGCCTGTTTGTTCATGTCTACAAACTGGGCTGGGACTCGGGCTTTGATCACTTCCAGCAGAGACTCCAGCTTGACGAGACTCGTCAGGGCCTGCAAGGCCCCCAGCATGCAGATATTTAAAACTATTGTCTTTCCGATTCTCTCCTGTACAGACCGGTACAGGGGCAGGGTGACCTGCCGGGCGTCTGCCTTGCGCTTGGTCTGAACCAGGGCACTGTCAGTGAGTAACAGCCCACCGGGACGAATGATTCCAAAGGATTGGTCATAGGCTTCCTGAGTCAAACAAACCAGGATATTGGGCTGGGTCACCTTAGGAAAGTTGATGTCTTTATCATCGATAATGATATCCGATCTGGTCACCCCACCTCTGGCCGCCGCCCCATAAGACTGAGCCTGTACCGCGTTGAGCCCTTCATAAATAACCGCGGCTTCAGCCAAAATAATGGCCGCAGTAATCAAGCCCTGTCCGCCGGAACCGGAAAAAACGAGTCGACATCGTTCCATAGATCTATCCTTTGTGCGCAGCTTGAATAAGACGTTCATATTCAGAGCAATATTCTGGAGTCTCTTTTTGCACAAACACGCCCCGCTCAATGAAACCGGGATTTTCCTCCAAGGCTTTGGACCCGATCTGAGCGGTATTGTCCCGGAGGTACTCCAGCATGTTCACCGCACTGCCCAGCTTATTTCTGCGGCCGAAATGGGTGGGACAGGGAGAAAGGATCTCGACAACAGAAAACCCCTTATGGGTTATAGCCTGCTTGAGATATTTCGTTATCTCCTGAAAGTGATAGCTCGTGGTCCGGGCCACGTAGCTGGCCCCTGATGCCGTGGCCATATGCACCACGTCAAAGGATTGATCGATGGTCTGAAGTGGTGCAGTCGTGGCCTTGAATCCAGTCCCGGTCAAAGGCGAAAACTGCCCCCCGGTCATCCCGTAGATGCGGTTATTCATGATCACCGCTGTGATATCCATGTTGCGGCGACAGGCATGAATAAAATGATTGCCGCCGATGGCCAAAGCGTCGCCATCGCCCATGGGCACAATCACCTTTAAGTTGGGCTGGCTCATCTTCACTCCGGCGGCAAAGGCCAGGGCCCGGCCGTGCAGAGTATGCAGAGAGTGAAAGTCAACATATCCGGATATGCGCGATGAGCAGCCGATCCCGGAAACCATGACCAGCTCGTTTTTGGAGAGTCCAAGCTCTTCCACTGCCCGCAGCATATTATTGAGCACAATGCCGTGCCCACATCCCGGGCACCAGATATGGGGGAAAAAGCGTTCCCGGATGTAATTTCGAAAGGTCATGGACTACACCCCCCTGCCCTGAATGAGCCGAAGCATGTTTTTGATATCTGTGGGAGTGATGAATTCCCCATCAACCCGGTTGGCCAGGAACACCCGCTCCGGTCGATCCACAGCTTTTCTTACCTCCTGCACCACCTGGCCCATATTCATCTCCACAACCACGATGGATTCGGCATGCGCGCATTTCTCGCGCACCAGCTGGGCTGGAAAGGGCCACAGGGTCTGCAACTCCAGGAGTCCCAGTTTTTCTCCCCGGTTGCGCCTGTTTTTTACAATGTGCAGGGCGGAACGGGAGGTTGACCCGTAGGAGACCAATACGCAGGTCGCGTCCTCCAAAAAGTATTCCTTGTAATGGGTGATCTGGTGCACGCTGTTTTCTATCTTATCCACAAGATGGTGGATCAGACCGTGGATGACCTTGGGATCACTGGTGGGAAACCCCCACATGTCGTGGTACAAGCCTGTGACGTTGTATCGGTGTTTGCCCCCGAAATCAGACATAGGCAGCCGGCCGTCCTCCCGAGGCAGATAAGGGTGATAATCCACACCCTCGGGCAGAGATGTCCGCAAACGCTGCACCACTTGAACCTCTCCGGGTTTGGGCAGTTCCACTTTCTCCCTCATGTGTCCGGACATCTCATCAAAGAGGAGAATGACCGGGGTCCGATAGGTCTCAGCCAGATTAAAGCCCTCTATGGTCATTCGAAATATGTCTTGATGCGATGAGGCAGTAAGGGCAATGATGGCATGATCCCCGTGGGTTCCCCATCTGGCCTGAAACACATCTCCCTGACTGCCGTGGGTGGGCAGTCCGGTGGATGGCCCACCCCGCTGCACATCAACGATGACACATGGAATCTCAGCCATGACCGCAAAACCTAAGGCCTCCTGCATCAGGGAAAAGCCGGGACCGCTGGTCGCAGTCATCACTTTGTGCCCGGTCAAAGATGCACCTATAATGGCGCAGAGGGAAGATATTTCATCTTCCATCTGCAAAAATTTGCCTCCACTGGCCGGAAGACGGGCGGACAGGTGCTCCGCAATCTCAGAGGAGGGAGTTATGGGGTAGCCGGCAAAAAAATCAAGTCCGGCATACAGGGCCGCTTCCACACAGACTTCGTTGCCTTGGATAAAGCGAATGTTTGTGTCGGTCATGCTGCTTCCTGCTCTTCTGTTTGGACCTCAATGGCCAGGTCCGGACATCTCCGCTCGCACAAATGGCATCCGATACAGTCCTCGGGCCGGGCCGCCACAACCTTCTCCTCCTCATCCAACTCCAGGACCTGCTTGGGGCAGAAATGGACGCAAATGCCACACCCCTTGCACCACTCCCGGTTGATGAAGTGTCCGAGCACTTTCTTCTTGGCCATACACGCACCTTGTTCGAAATGTTGTCAGCATTTTTAGGTAATCAATCCGGCAAATTCTCTTTTTTTGGGCGCTTTGGCCCAAAAAATAGTTCAGCGCAGCCGGAGGTCCCGCCATGGCGGGACTGAAACCTGGACCCCTTGAGATCCTGTTGCATACCATCCAACCCTGGGGTTAAGTGTCCAACACCCCGGCCCGATAGGCATTGAGATAGTTCATGCAGAACTCGTCCCGGCCGGCCAGGGCCTCGGAAGCGGCAATAACGGCCATCATCTGTTTGTCCAAAGGATTGACAATGGCTCCATCCAGCCCCTGAGCAATGGCCATAGACATAAATGTTCTGTTCAGAACGGCCCTCTTGGGCAGTCCGTATGAAATATTGGACAAGCCGCACATGGTATGCACCCCGGGGATCTGAGTGATGATCATATGGATGGCTTTTAAGAACTCCCAGCCGTAGCTGTCCTTGGTGGAGACCGGCTGGACCAGTGGATCGACATAGATGTCTTCCACCTTGACTCCTTTTTGAACCAACCTATTCACCAGATCCTGGGCAATGGAAAATCTATCGTCAGCTGTTTCCGGCATGCCCGCATCACCCATGCACAAGGCCACCACTTTGCATTCATGCTCGGAAATAAGGGGCAATAAGGCCTGAAAACGCTCCTTTTCCAAAGAAATGGAATTGATCAGCGGCGTCCCTTTGTGCACGGCTAAAGCCTTCTCAATGGCCACCGGGTCAGGACTGTCGATGCAGCACGGCCCATCCACCACTTCCTGGACGTTTTTCACCAGCCAGTTCACGTACTCGCTTTCCTGGCCCACAAAGGTTCCGGCATTGACATCTATGTAGTTTGCTCCCGCCTGGTGCTGGTCTTTGGCCACTTGTTGAATGGCCTCCACGTCCTGGTCTTGGATTGCCTGACTGATTGCCTTGCGACTGGAATTGATGAGCTCACCGACAATGATCATGCTTCCTCCTTCACCCCTCTTCAGCCGGAGAGGGATTGAATATAAATGCTTCAGGTTGGGGAAACTCCATGTTCTGCACAAATGCATCCATGAAGTCGGCATCTTGGGCCAAACCGATGTGTTCGAGCTTGGTCATGTCCTGTTCAAGTGTGCGGCGCAGGGATGTGGAAAGAAGCAACCTGGCGCATCCCAATTGACTGGTATTCCCGGCAAAACCCACCTTATCCCTTGTATGCGGCGGAAGCATGCCCACCCCTTCCAAGCTGGCTGGACGAAGAACATTGCCGAACCCGCCGCCAACCAGTACCCGCTTCACGTCGTTACCCTCCTGACCAGCCTTGCCCAGAAGAAAGTCGATTCCGGTGCGTACCGCTCCCTTGGCCAGCTGTACTTGACGGATATCTCCTTGAGTCAACCAAACGCCGGAACCCAGAGCCACCGCCGGCTTCCCATCCACTTCCTGAACCCGTTCCAAGAGGGCGGGAGGCAGTTTCGGAAGCTCAGCGCGCCGCAACATTCGTCCGCTGGGATCAATGATGCCCACCATGAGCAGAGTGTGCACCAAATCCAACAGTCCACTGCCACAGATGCCCAGAGGCTTTGTCTCTGGACCGATGATCTTCAGCTGTAAATCAGTTCCGTCAAAAGAAACTTCCTGCACAGCACCCGGTGCTGCCCGCATACCGCTGTGCAACCCGGACCCTTCAAAAGCCGGGCCGGCCGCTGTTGAGGTGACAAGGCGCACCTGCCCTGTGCTCAACCCCATCTCCCCGTTCGTGCCAACATCCAGAAAGAGGATGCTTTTCTGGGCAGTGAAAAAGTCCCCAACAGCCACCAAGCCGGCACTTATGTCTGATCCCACAAAGGCATGGGCGATTGGCGGAACGTAGACCAGGGCCTGAGGGTGAATATTAAGACCGAAACGCGAGGCCGGATAACTGCAGCCGCTGGCCAGACTGACGGTAAAGGGAAGCTGTCCCAGCGGAGAAGGGTCCTCTCGGGCGCAGATCTCCACCATGGTGGTGTTTCCACCGATGACCGCATCCAGGATCTGTCCAGGCTGCCTCTCTGATTGCTGACAAACTTCCAGAATCATTTCTTGAAGCGCGGACTGCACAGCTGTGGCCAACAGATCGAGTCCTTCAGGTGTGGAGGCTTTCTGGATCCTGGTCAAAACATCGTGCCCATAATCGACCTGAGGGTTGAGCCGGCCGGCATTGGCCAGTTCCCGACCGCTGCGGAGACAGATAAGAGAAACGGCCAGAGTGGTGGTCCCCACATCAAGTGCCAATCCCAAGGGGGACATGGTATCATCCCAGCCCTCAAGCGGCTGCTCCTGCCCTTCTCGTTCGGCATGGCGGAGACGGTATCCACCACTTTGGCCAATTACCTCAACGGCGGGGCAGAGCTCGCCCTCCGGCTTGGATCTGCCCATCAGCACTGTTTCGTCCCCATCCGACGAGATCCCGGCTTCCAATCTATAGGTCGGGGAAAGAAAGATTTCTGCATCTTGGACAGGAATTGCCTGGCAGGCCAGTCGGACCCCTTCTTCTGCTTCTGATCTGGAAATATTGTCATGCGGGGTCTTGGGTGCAGCCAGAGCTGGATGAATCTTTACCTTGCACTGACCGCACACCCCTTGCCCGTCGCATGGGCTGTCCACATAAATGCCCCGGTCCTGGAGAGCCTGGCGAACAGTCGCACCCTTGGCCGCTCGTACATAAAGATCCACTGGCTGGACATGGAGTGTAAGATATTCTGATCTCATCATAAGGACGATATGTATACGCGATGCCCGAACAAGATTCAAGTCGTCAAATAACATATTGATTTTACAAAGTATATATCAAAAAAACTGTATCGTCTCGGCAGCTTCATGCTGAGCTCAGCCGCGATACACGCCCAGAAGGATTGACCTTGGCCATGTGAAATGACAAAAAGTCTTATGCACCAGCCCAAAGCTCCCCTTCTGAAACAACTTCGGGACATGCACCCCAACCTGACCGGCAAAGGAAAGATTCTCAACTCCTATGTCCTGGAGCACCCCAAAAAAGTCGTCTTCATGACCATCAAAGAGCTCGCCCGGGCCACCGGGGTAAGCGAAGCCACAGTGGTCCGTTTTGTCCGCACCTTGGGCTTTGAGGGATATAACAATTTTTTACAAGAACTGCGAGATGTTGTGGATACCGATTCACCGATGCTGGAACGTATGCACCTTTCGGCTCCGGAATCGGATATCGGCAGCCGTCTGCATACCGTGGTCTCTGAAGGTATGCAGAACCTGCAGCATTTCTACAGGCAAGTGGATCTGGATGTACTGGAAAAAATCGTAGATCACATTGAAAAAAGCCAGGATATCTTTGTCATCGGCTCCAGGCTGTCCTACATGCCGGCTTACTTCTTAGGCTGGGTACTGACCAAGATCCGCCGGGGAGTTAACATACTCAAGGGCAGTGATTCAACCAGTTTCGACTGGCTGGCCAATGCCCAGGAAGAAAGCCTGGTCATCATATTCGCCACCACCCGATACCCCAACGAACTCATCCGCCTGGGCCGAACGGTCAAACGCTTGAATCAGACCTTGATCGTTATAGCCGACAGCTCCCTGTGCCCGCTTTTGTCTTTCGCCGACCTCTCCCTGGTCACTCCTTCCAAAAACATCCCTTTGTTCGGAGACTTAACCATCTTTAATGCTCTCATTCGGTTCATAACCCTGGAGCTGGCCAACAGATCTGGACCGGAGTTCACCGAGTATCAAGAGCGTTTGGAACATATCTATTTGGAAAATGATACTTTTTTCAATCTGCGGGACAGCAATATATGAGAAGCTCAAAGGGTTGGACCCAAGGATCAAAGACCAACCCAGATGCTTGCCGGTAAGCCTTCAGCCTTGCCTCCGGCAAGTCTGAAATATTTTTTGCCCCAAAGCGGGCAAAAAAGCAAAAATTTGCCTGATTGATCAAGGATGAAACTTACGGCTTGCCGCCTCCGTCATTGCCCGGCCCATATTCCTTGAATACACCGGGGGCAGGCTCATCACGCGAGACGCGTGACAATCTAGGGAAAGCCATTCTATCTGTTCTGGATTCCCGCCTTCGCGGGAATGACGGACAAAAAAAGATCTTGTTTCATACGAGCCCGTTCACATTCTCAGCTTAAGCCTTTGCTGAAAGCCTCAGCCGTAAATTTGGCCAGGCGGTGCAAATGACGTCTCCGTTCCTCCCTTTCACCTCCGACCTGGGAATGAAAGACAAGGATTATACCCAGGATTGAAGAAAAAAATGCATGCGAAAACAGCCTCACTCCAGCTTTGGATACTCCTGCATGCAGCATGATATGATCAAAATGATTTAAGTAATACTCTCTGGCCTCTTGAAATTTGTGCAGGGCTTGAGGCTCTATGTCTTCTTTAAGCAAAAAATGAGCCAGGAGATGCAAAGTAGATTCCTTATCCATAAAAAAATCCACCATGCCCAGGGCAACATCCTCCAGATCCAGCCTCGCTTTTTGCAGCCTTTGATTCTGCCTTACCTTTCCATCCTGGATTTCCTGGCCCAGAACCTCCATCAGGATGGCATCTCGACTGGGGAAATAGCGGTAGATTGAAGCAGCAGATATTCCTGCCTGTCTGGCAATATCCCTCATCCCGACAGATGCAAACGGCTTGTCCGCGAAAAGCTTGACCGCTGCATCTAAAATCAACTCCCGCCTATACTCCCGCTCCGATTGCTTGAGCATGAGAAACGTTGATTTTGTCTCCACTGCCCTGCCCCCTGTGTTTTTATGCCAACTCCCTTTGGGAACACGTATGGAATTCAACAAGGTAAACAGTGTTTAGAAGTCATTTGGGGCACTTGGCTCGGACAGATCTCTCAACTTTTTTTATCCTATACATAAAAAAACAGAATTTCAAGTTTGAAATTCTGTTTGAACATCTCCTGTAAATGTACTTGTCTTTTTCACAGCGGTTCTTTAGGATGCTTTCGCCTGAGATTTCAAAAAAATATAAGCTTTCTCAGCAAATATCTCAAAAACAGGCTTTTCAAAAGCAGCCAGGATCAGAGCATATGGGCAATATCCTCATCCGCCGGGTCATGCTCCACGAGCAACAAACGGACGTTCTCATTGAAGGCGAACGATTCAAGCGCATTGGGCCTGATCTGCCACTTGAGGCAGATACTGTCATCAACGGCCAGGACCTGGCCATAATCCCCCCATTTTTCAATGCCCATACCCATGCGGCCATGACCCTGCTCCGGGGCTATGCCGACGACATGGAACTCCATACCTGGCTCACCAGGCATATCTGGCCCTTGGAGGCCAAGATTCAATCCCATGATGTGTATATTGGTGCCCAATTGGCCTGCCTGGAGATGATCAAGTCCGGGACTGTCTTTTTTAACGATATGTACTGGCACCTCCCAGCCACAGCCAAGGCCGTGGAGGAAATGGGGCTAAGAGCCGCTCTGTCCTCAGTATTTATCGATTTTAATGATCCCCAAACAGCCGCCAAGCGCTGGGAGGAATGTCAGGATCTCTTTGCCTGGGCTCAGAGTCTGTCCCCACGAATCACATTCGCCCTCGGCCCTCACGCCATTTACTCAGTCAGTCGTGAATCCCTGGGCCGAGTGCGGGACTTTGCCCACCAGCACGACCTGCCCATTCATCTTCACTTAAGTGAAACAGGCAAAGAAGTTGAGGACTGCCAACAAAAACACGGCTGCCGACCGGTTCGCTACCTGGAAAAGCTGGGTCTTCTCGGCCCAAACCTCCTTGCCTGCCATGCCATATGGCTCTCCCAGGATGAGATGGATCTTCTGGCCAAGTACGGAGTAAATGTGGTCCACAATCCGGTCTCCAACCTCAAGCTGGGATCAGGCACTTTGGCCTACAGATCCTTGCAGGAACGGGGAATACCCGTGATCCTGGGTACAGACGGATGTTCTTCCAATAACAATCTGGATATGCTGGAGACCATGAAATTTGCCTCCCTGCTGGCCAAAGGATCAGCCCAGGACCCGACTCTTTTTCCTGCTCCCCAGGCCTTTTCCGCCGCTACCAGCCTGGGGGCCTCGGCATTTGGTCTGGACTCCGGAGAGATCGTTGAAGGCTGGCTGGCTGATTGCCTGCTCATCGACTTAAAACACCCCCAGCTGACCCCAAATCACAACCTGATCTCCAACCTGGTCTATTCGGCCCGGGGCGATTGTGTACATACCACTATTTGCAATGGCCGCATCCTGATGCACAACCGCCAGGTGGAGGGTGAAGAGGACATTCTGGCTCAGGCCCGGGAAGCATCCCGCCGTTTGGTTGGCTCGCAAAATCGAGATGAAACTCATGTATAAGCCCATGAGATTGCTTGGAAAAGTAAACCTGTCCACGCCCAGGGGAATCTGATTTTGCGTCTTATTCCATATAAGCCCTAGTGGAAAACACAAGAGGAACAGCTTCGTCAACAGGCATCGCTGGATGGGCCTGACCATCGGCCCTGATCATTTTCCGGAAGTTCAATAGCCTTTTGACAGCGCTTGGCAATCTTCTGGAAATGATATCCATATATGGCCAATTCCAAGGCCGCGGGCAAGGCCTTGATCCGGGTCAAGGCTGT
>JAWLEI010000067.1:0-17899 GCA_041686195.1 Desulfovermiculus sp. | reverse complement strand
AATGCACTTCACTGACATCTTCATCCGCCGGCCGGTTCTGGCCACAGTGGTCTCCTTGCTCATCCTCCTGCTGGGGGCGCGCTCCCTGCAGCTGCTCAATGTCCGGGAGTACCCGGAAACCTCCAATGCCCAGGTCACTGTGCAGACCCCTTATGTGGGGGCTGATGCAGACCTGGTCAAAGGGTTTGTGACCACCCCACTGGAAAAGGAAATCGCCGGGGTGGACGGCATCGACTATCTGCAGTCCACCAGCGTCCAGGGCATGTCCTCCATAACCGCCAATCTGCGCTTGAATTACGATCCCTATCAGGCCCTGACCCAGATCACGTCCAAGGTGAACAAGGTCCGCAATCAGCTCCCGGAGGGCAGTGAGGACCCGATCATCGACATCTCGGTGGGGGAGAGTTCCTCCTCCATGTATATCAGTTTTTCCAGCGACATCCTGGAGGCCAATCAGGTCACGGATTACCTGACCCGGGTTGTCCAGCCCCAGCTCTTGTCGGTGCAGGGCATCCAGAGCGCCGACATCCTCGGCTCCCGGACCTTTGCCATGCGCATCTGGCTCAAGCCGGAAAAGATGGCCGCCCTGGAAGTGACCCCGGCCGATGTCTATCAGGTCCTGCAGGCCAATAACTATCTTTCGGCCATTGGCTCGACCAAAGGGAGCATGATATCGGTTAACCTCTCGGCCTCCACCAACATCCATACTGCGGAGCAGTTCCGGCAGATGGCGGTGAAAGAAGACCAGGAGACCATCATTCGTCTCAGGGATATTGCGGATGTGGTTCTGGGAGCGGAAAACTATGATGTCCAGGTCAGCTTTGACGGCACTTCAGCCACCTTTATCGGGATCAATGTCCTGCCCACGGCCAATCCCCTTACCGTGATTCAGGGAGTGCGCAAAATTCTGCCGGAAATCGAAAGCCAGCTCCCTCGGGGCCTGGAAATGGCCGTTCCCTATGATGCCACGGAGTATATCCAGGATGCCATATATGAGGTGGAAAAGACTATTGTCCAGGCCCTGGCCATTGTCATCCTGGTCATCTTTCTCTTTCTGGGCTCGGTACGTTCAGTGCTCATTCCGGCCGTGGCCATGCCCTTATCCCTGATCGGGGCCGGTTTGTTCATGCTCCTGATGGGCTTTTCCATCAATCTGCTCACCCTGCTGGCCATGGTCCTGGCCATCGGTCTGGTGGTGGACGACGCCATCATCGTTACTGAAAACATCCACCGCCATATCGAGGAAGGACTGTCTCCCTTTCAGGCCGCGATCAAAGGGGCCAGGGAACTGTCCACAGCCGTGATCACCATGACCATAACCCTGGTCTCGGTCTATGCGCCCATCGGGTTCATGCAGGGTCTGACCGGGACCCTGTTCACTGAATTCGCCTTCACCCTGGCCGGGGCAGTGGTTATTTCCGGCCTGGTGGCCCTGACTCTCTCGCCCATGATGTGTTCCAAGATCCTGCGTCCAGCCCGGAAAGACAGAAAATACGGACTGGCCAGTTTCCTGGATCGCCTTTTTGAGCGGCTGAAGAAAATCTATTTGCGGCTTCTGGCCGGATGCTTACGCTCTTTGCCGGCAATGGCTGTTTTCGCCGCCGGTGTGCTCATCAGCTGTTATTTCCTCTTTGATCAGGCCCAAAAGGAGCTGGCCCCGACCGAAGACAAGGGACTGGTCCTGGTTTCCAGTACCGCCGCCCCCACGGCCAATATCGATCAAACCGCCGCCTCTACCGGTATCCTGTATGAGGACCTGGCCGCTTTTCCGGAAACGGATCACGTATTCATGATTTCCGGGGCCTCAGGAGGCGGAGGGGTGAGTGCCAGCAATTCCGCTTTTGCCGGTCTGGCCATGCGCCCCTGGAGCGAACGGGAACGTTCCCAGATGGATCTGCAGCCCATGGTTCAGGAACGGGTGCGGCAAATCGCCGGCCTGGACAGCGTGGCCTTTAACCTGCCGGCCCTGCCCGGTTCCAGCGGGGGCTTGCCGGTGCAGTTCGTGATCAAGTCCACCCAGGAACCGGAACAGATGAAGGAGCTTTCGGATCAGCTCCAGCAGCGGGCCATGCACAGCGGTCTGTTCGTGTATGCTGATACAGATCTCAAATTTGATCTTCCCCGCATGGACGTGCATATTGATCGCAACAAGGTGGCTGATCAGGGTCTGACCATGCAGGATGTGGGCAACAGCCTGGGGATCTTGATCGGGGACAACTACGTGAACAGATTCAGCATCCAGGGCCGCAGCTACAAGGTCATCCCCCAGGTCATTCGCAGCAAGCGGCTCAATCCGGATCAACTGCAAGAATATTATGTACGCAATGCCCAAGGGGAAATGGTGGCCCTATCCACTGTCGTATCCCTGGAAAAAACTGTGCAGCCCAGGCAGCTGAACCGCTTTCAGCAGCTCAACTCAGCCACCATTTCCGGAGTTCCCGCTCCGGGAGTGGCCATGGGCCAGGCCCTTGGCTATCTTCAGGACCAGGCCGATGAGCTGTTTCCCAAAGGGTACCTGGCCGACTATTCCGGCCAATCCAGACAGTATGTGCAGGAAGGCCAGGCCTTGATCTTTACCTTCTTTCTGGCCATTGTGATCATCTTCCTGGTCCTTTCCGCTCAGTATGAGAGCTTCCGGGATCCCTTGATCATCATGGTCTCAGTGCCCATGTCCATCTCCGGGGCCTTGATCTTTCTTACCCTGGGGCTGGCCACAGTGAATATCTACACCCAGGTGGGTCTGATCACTCTGATCGGCCTCATCAGTAAGCACGGGATCCTGATTGTTGAATTCGCCAATCAGCTGCAAAGGCAGGGCATGGACAAGGCTGCGGCCGTGGCCGAGGCTGCAGGCATCAGACTGCGGCCAATATTAATGACCACCTTTTCCACGATCATGGGCGTGTTTCCCCTGATCATTGCCTCTGGACCGGGAGCGGTGAGCCGGTTCAACATCGGACTGGTGGTCTTTACCGGAATGCTCATCGGAACCTTTTTTACTCTCTTTGTGGTCCCCCCCATGTATGTCATATTAAGCAAAGATAAAATCCAAAACCAGAGATGTGCTCATCATGGAACCGATACTGCAACTTCTTAATTCCCATTTAAGTCACTTGACCGGCAAAGAGAAGAGGGTGTGCGAATTCATCCGAGCCCACCACAATCAGGTCTTTTTGCTCAAATCCAAGGAGCTCGCGGTGCGGGCCGATGTCTCCGAGGCCACCATCTCCAGGTTTGTGCGCAAGCTGGGCTTTGCCAATTACATCCAGTTCAAGGACGAGCTGGCCCGGCAGGCCATGGAGAACTATTCGACCAGCAATCGGCTGCTGGCCCTGTCCAGACAGGTGGAGTCCGGCCAGCATGTGCTGCACCGGATAACTGAACAGGACATCGACAACTTGCGCCAACTGACCTCTCTGGTCCCTACCCCGGACTTTGACCGGGCCGTGAAAGCCCTGTGCGCAGCGAACAAGATCTACTCCCTTGGGCTTCGATCCTGCTTCGGTCTGTCCTACCACTTCTATTTCTGTCTGCGCTTTTTTCTGTCCAATGTGGTCCTGCTCTGGCCGGCAACCGGGGATGCCCCGGAAAAGATGCTCACGATGAAAAGTGAGGACGTTCTGGTGGCCATCAGCTTTAAACGCTACACCCGGGAGACGGTGGAAATGGCCGAGGCCATAAGACCCCGCGTGAAGAAGGTTATTGGGATAACGGACAGCGAACTTTCCCCCATCGCCAAGCTGGCAGATATCTCCCTGATCGTTCCCACCAGCCTCCCCACTTTTCTGGAGTCGTATACCTCCACCCTCTGTCTGCTCAATGCCCTGATCGGGGGAGTGGCCCTGGAAAAGAAGGAGGATGCCCTGTCAGCCCTGGACAGGCTGGAGGATGCCCTGCAGACTTTCAATACCTACATGTAAAATATTTACGCCCACACCAGCATGCCCAACTGATAGACACTCACCGCCAGAACGAAGGCCAGGGCAGTATTCAGCACCAGGCTGAAGAGGGCCCATTTTTTGGATGTCTCCCTGGCCATGGTCACCAGGGTCACAAAGCAGGGGGCGTAAAGGAGGACAAAGACCATCAGGCTCACCCCTTTGACCTGGTTCCAGTCTGGATCATTGGCCAGACGCGAGGAGAGTGATGCCCCTTCCCCATCTCCCTGCTCTCCCAGGGAATAGGCTGTACCCAGGGAGGAGACAATAACTTCCTTGGCTGCAATCCCGCCTACCAAAGCAATGTTCGTTTTCCAGTCAAACCCGGCCCAAGTGGATACCGGCTCCAGCCAGGTACCGATCCGACCGGCCGCTGTGGCCTGCAATTGCTCTGCATTCTTCCTGGTCCGGACGGTCTGCAGACGCTCTTCGAGCTCAGGGAGTAAAGAGGCATCGGCCTTCTCTATCTCCTGCTCCAGGGCGTGAATCTGTTGCGAATACTCTTGAGCCTTTTCCTGGGGCAGACCGGGAAAGGTCATGGCTGCCCAAATGAGAATGGAGATGGCCAGAATGACCGTCCCGGCCTTTTTGATGTATTGCCAGCCACGTTCCCAGGTGTGAATGCACAGCCCCTTGAAGGTGGGCATGCGATATGGGGGCAGTTCCATGACAAATGGGGTGGGTTCGCCTTGAATGATCGTGGAGCGTAGAATGCGGGCCACAATCAAAGCCACCCCCCAGCCGGCCAGGGTGGTCCAGAACAAAACCTCGGCCGCACTGTGCGGGAAAAAGGCCCCGCTGATGAGCAAAAAGACCGGAACCTTGGCCCCGCAGCTCAAGAATGGGGCGGTGAGAACAGTGGCCAGTTTCTCTTTCGGGCTGCGCAGCGTGCGCGCGGCCATGAGACCGGGGACAGCACAACCGCCAGGTATGCCGCCGGAAATAATAAAGGGCATAACCGAGCAGCCATGCAGGCCGAATATGCGCATGACCCTGTCCAGCATGTAGGCCATGCGGGCCATGTATCCGGAGTCCTCTAAAAAAGAGAGGACAAAGAACATGATCAGGATCAAGGGCACAAAACTGAGCACCCCGCCCACTCCGTCGATGAGCCCGGAGACGATCAAAGACTGGAGAATACCCGGCGGGAGCAGGGCCTGGACAGTATCCCCCAGCCAGGCAAAAAAGGACTGCACCCATCCCAGGGGCGTCTCTCCCAGACCAAAGGTAACCTGGAACATAAGATAGAGCACTGCAAACATGATCCCCGGGCCCAGGAGCCTGTGGGTCAAAATCTGATCCGCCTTGTCCGAGAAGGAAATTCGGTTCAAGCCGCTTTTGCGCTCCACCACCCCTTGCTTGAGCAGGGAAGTGATAAATCCATACCGGTAGTCGGCGATTATGGCCTCAGGATGAGTATCCAGGGTTTTCTGGCAGTGCCTGTTCACCTGGTCAAACATGGCCTCCAGTTCAGAGTCCACATCCCGGTTTTCCTCCCGGCCCAGACGCCGTATTTCCTCGTCTTCTTCCAGGTATTTCAAAGCGATCCACCGGGCCGGATATGTGTGGGTAAGAAAGCCTTTGCTCTCAATCAGGCCGGCCATATCCTCAAGTACCGGATCCAGGTCGGGTCCATAGGATATGCTCAGGGGCTGCCACTTATGATCCTGGCGGGCAGCAGCCAGGCGAACCGCTTCATCCAGGAGATGTTCCTTGCCTTTTCCGGTCCGGGCCACGGTTTCCACCACTGGATTTCCCAGCAGGGTACTCAGCTTGTCCGTTTTGATGGTTATGCCCCGTTTGGCTACCTCATCCATCATGTTGAGAACAACCAGGACCGGGATGCCCAGTTCCATAAACTGCACTGTCAGATACATATTACGTTCCAGATTGGTGGCATCCAGAACGTCGATCACTGCCTGAGGCTTATCTTGAACCAGGAAATTGCGGGCTACGAGCTCCTCTTGGGAATAGGTGGTCAAAGAGTAGGTGCCAGGCAGATCCACAATATGCAGGCTGTTTTCGTGGTGCTGGATGATCCCTTCCCGTTTTTCTACTGTGATCCCGGGATAATTGCCGACCTGCTGTCTGGAACCTGTCAGGGTATTAAACAGAGTGGTTTTGCCGGAATTCGGGTTTCCAGCCAGGGCCAGAGTAAACTTTTGGGCCATGGGAGCCTCTTCCTGTTTTTTTTTAAGTGCTTCATGGAGCGGAGCAAACAATAGCCGTTCTTTTTTGGAAGGTCAAAGAAAAATTTGGCAGTCCTAACTTTTTTTTCGCCTTGATCCAGGGACAAAACCGGACGGTTTCCTCAGCCTGCTTTTGCCCATTTATTAATATTTTTTTATGTCAAATGCTTATTTGAAAATTTTTTCGTAATACGAAAAACTTTTCTTCATTTCATTGACAAAGAACATGCGGGATTGTAGATTGTCGACAAAATACAGGTGAGTTTCTCGTCCCAGATAAGTGTGCGTACTCGAATGAAACAAGATCCAAAATGTTAAGGATTAGGGGGTGATGTTGTGCGCCTGCTCGAACACGAAGCAAAAGAGATTTTATCCCGATATAGGATCTCCACACCTCAAGGGTTGCTCTTGGGTTCACCAGAGGATCGGTGTGTGTTTTCCTATCCAGCCATGATGAAGGTGCAAATTCCCATTGGAGGGAGGGCCAAGGCCGGAGGGGTCATTGAGGTTCATGATCAGGCAAACGCTGCATCGAAACTGCAGGATTTCTTTTCCAAAAAGATCCGGGGCTACAGGCCGCAAAAGGTATTGGTGGAAGAAAAGCTGGATGTACAAAGTGAATTTTATCTCTCTGTCATTTACGATACTATTCAAAAGGAACCCTTAGTTATCTTTTCCAGTGAAGGGGGGGTGGATATCGAGACTCTGGCCGCGGAAGCGCCGCACAAGATTCAAAAGCTGCATATCTCCGTACGCGGGAAGTTGCCGGAATATAAGGCCAGAGACATTGCGGCCCGGGCCGGCATCAGCGGAAAAGCACTCATTGGAATCGGTGGCGTTCTGTCCAGACTCGTTGATATGTTTGTAGATCTTGATGCCACAGTGGCAGAGATCAACCCCTTGGTTCTCACCCAGGACGGGCAGCTCAAGGCAGCAGACTGTCATATGGAAATCGACGACGACGCCCTGTTTCGACACAAAGACTTGCAAGACCTGGCCAAGGATCAAAGCCGGGCTGGAAGCATGCGCGAACAGACCGAATTCGAGCGCAAGGCGGAAGAAATCGACAACCTCGATCATCGCGGAGTGGCCGGCCGGGTCATCCAGTTCGACGGGGACATCGGTCTGATCATCGGCGGGGGCGGGGCCTCCCTGACCGCATTCGACGCCATTCAGGCCCATGGAGGAAAGCCGGCCAATTATTGCGAGATCGGAGGCAATCCCTCTGTGCTCAAGGTCAAGGAACTCACCAAGCTCATTCTGTCCAATCCAGGAGTTAAAAAAGTGGCGGTCATTATGAATGTGACCAGCAACACAAGGGTTGATCTTGTGGCCAGAGGGATCGTAAAAGGGGTCTTAGAGCTGGAAAGAGACCCGGCAGAGGCCATAGCGGCGTTTCGCATCCCTGGAGCATGGGAGGAAGAAGGGTTCAAGATTTTGAAAAAGTACGGTATTAACTTCTATGATCGAACTGTTTCCATTGATCAGGCGGCAAAGATTGCTGTTGAAAATATGAAAAACTAAAGTCTTGAAAAAGGACGACTATGGCTATCTTAGCAGACAAAAATACAAAAGTCATTGTTCAAGGCATTACAGGCAGAGAAGCAACCTCTTTTACCAAGGACATGCTTGATTACGGAACACAGGTTGTTGCCGGTGTTACGCCCGGGAAAAAGGGACAGAGCGTTCACGGGGTGCCGGTCTATGATACTGTGCGCCAGGCGGTGCAAGAGCATGGTCCCGATTCTTCAGTCATCTCGGTTCCGCCTCCCCTGGTCAAGGGTGCTGTACTCGAAGCCCTTGATAATGACATCAAGCTTATTGTGGTTATCACCGAGAGGGTTCCCAGACGGGACACCATTGAATTTCTGGAGGTGGCCCGGGAAAAAGGAGCGCAAGTCATCGGCCCCAACACCTTGGGCTTTATCTCTCCGGGTATCGTGCGGCTGGGCATGGCCGGAGGACCGGCAGTGGATGTCAAAAAAGCCTATATGCACGGCCCGGTGGGCATAGCCTCTCGCAGCGGGGGAATGACCACCGAGGTGGCCAATCTGCTCACCACCAACGGCATAGGACAAAGCACATGCGTGGGAGTTGGCGGTGACGCTGTGGTCGGGTCCAACTTCATAGATCTGATCATGTTGTTTGAAGATGACCCTGAGACCCGGGCGGTTGTGGTATTCAGCGAACCCGGAGGCATTGTGGAAGAAAAGCTTGCTGAATACGTTGTTGAGAATGGAATCAAGACTCCTATCGTGGCCTATATTGCCGGCAAGTTCGTTGATGACTTGCCTGGAGTTCGGTTCGGCCACGCAGCAACCATTGTGGAAGGCGATAAAGGGAGCAGTAAAAGTAAAATCGAGATGTTTCGAAAAGCTGGAATACATGTGGCCGATTTGTTTTCCGATATACCCAAGATTTTAAAAGATCATGTCTAAGGGGCTCAAAATGGAACTCAATGAAGTCCAAAACAAGGTGTGGTCCAGAGTCCGGTCTCATCTTGCTGATGAGCAGGTGGCCAGCCCGGATCATGTAGAACGGATGACCACCTGGTGCCAAAAGCTTGGACAAGACCGGAATATAGACCTGGAAGTACTGACTGCCGGTGCTCTTGTGCATGATATTGGGGTCACAATAGACAGAAAGACCCATTACAGTGCAGGCCTGGACCTGGCCAGGCAAATTCTCACCGCAAACGGCCTGAAGCAGGAAAAGGTGGATCCGGCCCTGCATGTTATGGAAGCTCACAGCCGGTATGGCGGCCCTGAGCCGGAGACTGCGGAGGCCCAAATCGCTCAAGATGCCGATGCCCTTGAGTACATCGGGGCGATAGGAATCGTCAGGGCTGTTGTCCGCGGCCTCAATGACGGGTCATTTAGCGGAAAAGCGGCTGACTTTCCCCAGTATCTGCGTGAGCTGCTGAGCAAAGTGAGCGCCTCTTTTCATACCCAGGAGGCAGAGCAGTATGGACAATCCAGAATAGCCTATATGCAGAGCTTTTTGGAGCAAATGGAAAAAGAACTCAAGTTTGAGGTGTAAGCATGAATGCCTTAGAGCCTGTTCGAAGCGTATTGTTTGTACCAGGAAATAGGCCGGACCGAATCGACAAGGCTGTGCAGTCTCAAGCCGATGCAGTGATCATCGATCTTGAAGACGCAGTCCCGGTAAAACACAAAGACGAAGCCAGGGAAATTGCAAAGAACAAGATTTCAGAGCATAAAGACAAAAAAATAATCGTTCGAGTGAATGCCCTGGATACTGAATATATAATGAAAGATATTCAGGAGATTGTTGTTCAAGATCTGTTATGCATTATAGTTCCCAAGCTTGAAAGACCTGAAGACATGCACACTGTGGATGCATATCTGTCCCAAGCTGAAAAGATAAAAGATATTGATCAAGGGACTATTCAGATAATCCCGCTTATTGAGACTGCTTTAGCAGTTCAAAATATCTACCGGATTGTTGCTGAGCCCCTTTCCAACCCGAGACTATTCACCGTTGCCTTTGGGGCCGCAGACTATACCTTGGACCTGGGAACTGAGATGTCCTACGCAGCGGAGGAACAGCTGTATCCACGGTCCCGAATGGCGGTTGCCTGCTGCGCAGCAAAAATTTCCCCTCCGATAGATTCACCCTTCATGTTGGATATACAAAACCTGGAAGCACTTGAAGCTGATGCCAGACGCTCGAGGCAATTGGGATTTCAAGGCAAGCTCTGCATTCATCCTAAACAGCTCGATGTATGCAATAAGGTCTTTGCTCCGAGTGAAGATGAAGTGCGTTTTGCCCAAAAGGTGGTGGATGCCTTTCATGAAGCGGAAGAAAAAGGGCATGCGGCAATTCAAGTTGATGGAAAATTTATTGATCCTCCTATCGTGCACAGAGCAAAAAAGACATTACACCTTGCAGACAATATTTCGCAGTCCTCAAAAGCAAAGGAAGGTTAAGAAATGGGTACCTTTATAAATCTCCAAATAGACGAGTCAAAATGTGCCGGGGTTCAGGAATGCGGGCAATGCATAAATGTATGCCCGGTTAATATCTTCAAGGCTGAGAATAATTCTGTTGCCATTATTGAAGAAAATGAAGATGAATGCACCCTGTGCGAAAGGTGTCTTGAAGAATGCGGTCCGAATGCAATCAGGATCGTAAAATTGTACGAATAAGTTTTTATCCATTTTTATCCATCTCCAACCTGAGTACAATCTTTTCCTATGCTTCTAGATATCGACAGCATCGAATTTCAAAATGCCGCCTTAGGTGAAAAGATAACCGATATCCTTACCGAGGCCATCCTGGAAGGCAAGTTCAGCGGCGGCCAGCAGCTCATAGAGCAAGACCTGCAGAAGATATTTGGGGTCAGCCGTTCCCCGCTCCGGGAAGCGTTTCGGATTCTGGAAAAAAGGGGCCTGGTGCGCATCATCCCCAGAAAGGGTACATTTGTTAAGACAATTACTCATAAAGACATTGAAGACAATTTTCCGGTTCGGGCCCGATTGGAGGGACTGGCAGCAAGTGAAGCCCACTCCAAGATGAATGAAAAAACAGTGGATGACTTAAAATTTGAATTGGAGAGCATGAAACATGCTGCACAACGGATTGAACCCAAATCTTTCTGGCATCACCATTCCGTCTTTCACAATATATTTATCGAGGCCTCAGAAAATCAAGTCTTGATTGATATCCTCTACAACTTACGCATGCATAGTCTGTGGTACCAATTTTCGTATAAGTACTATCAAGAAGATCTGAATAGGGCGTATAAGATCCATTTGAACATATTTCAGAAATTAGCTGATCCTGATGCCGACAACCAGGAAATTGAACATCTCGTGCGCAATCATATAGAAGTAGCCTTCGGCAATTTCCTGAGGTACTTGGAAACCCAAGAAAAATAAACTCAAACGTAAGCATTCAGGCCCCCTTCCTAAAGCTCAAACGGTGGTGGAGAGCACAATGAGGACTTCGTTCGGATCTTCTCTTACTTCGAAAGATAAGCTTGCCTTGAGTATAAAAAGTGGACTCCGGGCTGTACCTGAACTGGCCGGGCGCTTTGGATGGGCCTATGTCCTGGCCTGGCTGCATCGAATCTCTGCAATCATCCTTTCCGTCTATTTTCTCTTTCACATTGCGACCCTCTCTTCCCTGCAAGACCCTGTAAAATATACAGAAAAGATGGAGCTCTTTACCTCTCCATTTTTCCTGTTCCTGGTTTGGGCACTCTCCCTGCCGCTTATATTTCACGCCATAAACGGCGCTCGTCTCGTGTTGTATGAAAGCTTTGGAATACGTAATGATAATCTGCTCATACGTTTGTGTATAATTTGTGTTGTATTGTATTCTCTTTTTCTTGGAATAATGATGATTTCCGGAAATCAAGATGTAACTCCAATTTTCTTTTGGGGTTTATCGTTCGTAATCGGGGCACTAATTGCCTTTTTATTATGGGCGCGACTGAAGTCAACCAGACATTCCTGGCTTTGGATTGGGCAACGGATAACAGCTGCCTATCTGCTCATTGTCATGCCGGCCCATATGCTCTTTACGCATTTAAATATCTCCATGGCCCACGATGCAGCCATCATCACTCAGCGCATGAGCTTGGGATTTATCCAGTTTGTGGACCTCACTCTTGTGCTCAGCGTTGCCTATCATGCCGCATATGGCCTTATATCCATAAGTAAAGACTCCTTACAGCCCCAAGGCTTATACGCGAATATCTTTTCCGCAGCCACCATTCTTCTCATGGGTTTTATGGCTCTGTGGGGAATAAAAATAGCATTTGTTGCTGGATGAAGGATTGAATATGCCCGGAAAATTTGCATTTCAAGATCATATTTCATGTGATGTCCTGGTTGTCGGGGCCGGAGGAGCAGGCCTGCGCTGTGTGTCGGAAATTCTGGAGCACAAGCCTGATATCAATATTTTGGTGGTCACCAAGGTATCTCACCCCCAGAAATCACACACCGGGACCGCCCAGGGAGGCCTGGCTGCGGTCGATCCGGATGATCCCATTGATTCTCCAATATATCATATGTTTGACACCTGGAAAGGATCAGACTGCACAGCAGATCAAGACGTGGTCCAAAGGATTGTTGAGTCAGCCTGGGACGAGATCTTATGGCTCGAACGCCGGGGAATGCTCTATACCCGCAATGAAGAGGGAAAACTGGCCAAAAGGACTTTTGGCGGACACAGTATACGCTTTGGGGAAGGCTCTGCCTTTCGGGCCGTATTTGAATCAGACCGGACAGGCAAGGGAATCCTGGACACCATGTGGGGAGAAGCAGTTAAAAAGGGAGTAAAATTTTATAACCAGCATTTATTGACCGAGCTTCTGTTCAACCATGGTGCATGTGTTGGGGCAGTACTTTTTGACCAAAAAAAAGGCCGATTCATTTCTGTGGCCGCAAAAGCAACTGTGCTCTCCACTGGTGGAAGCGGCCAGGTCTTTCGGGTGACCACTAACTGCCGGCAGAATACAGGCGACGGTCTTGGCGTCATCTTGCAGCACGGACTGCCGGCGATGGATCCGGAAGCTGTCCAGTTTCATCCCACAGGTGTTGTCGGCCCTGGCATACTGGCCAGCGAAGCCTTGCGCGGGGAGGGAGGCATTCTCCGGAACAAGAACCTCGAACCGTATATGGAGAAGTATGCCCCCAAAATGAAGGATCTGGCCCCCCGGGACGTGGTCTCCAGAGCCAATGAACTGGAGATACGCGAGGGCAGAGGGGTATTAAATCCAGACCATAACATTGAGCATGTGTGGATAGATCTGCGCCACCTTTCGGACTATGTCCACGATGTAAAGCTCAAAGAAATCTCCACCTTTTTTAAAAAGTTCGTGAACATAGACCCCAAAACCCAACTCGCGCCGGTCCGGCCCAGCAACCATTATCACATGGGAGGCATACCTACCACCCTGCACGGGGAGGTTCAGGACTTTCATCTCAATGTCATTTCCGGCCTGTATGCAATAGGAGAATGTGCATGCGCCAGTTTCCACGGCTTTAATCGGCTGGCAACCAACTCCATCCTGGAACTCATAACCATGGGCAAAATCGTGGGCCAGACAGTGCTCACCAACCTCAAACAGGGCCTGCCCAGCGACAAGTCGGCATCAGAAAAAGGCGAATATACATTCGAGAAATTCTCCCGCTATCTCAGTGCGCAGGGTACGCAAAACGTAGACAAGATAAAATCTGATTTACGAAGCACCATGAGCGATAAGGTCGGGGTATTCCGGGATGAAAAGGGCCTTACCAGCGCCCTGGATACCATACATGAACTCCAGGAAGCTGCTCAAAACATCCGTTTGGAGTGCAAATCCTTGACTTTGAATCAGGAGCTGGCCCAAAGGTGGGAGCTGGACAACCTGCTTGCACTGTCCCTGGTCATAACCCGGTCTGCCCTGGAGCGGCGAGAATCTCGAGGGGCCCATACCCGGGAAGATTATCCAGAGCGCGAAGATGCCTTCAACTACCATACCTTGGCTCAAATATCTCCAGAGGGGAGTGTAGAGTTTTCTCAGCGGCCTATAAATATGGATATCTTTGAATCAGGCGCTGAGTATGCCGATAAATTCGGTTACATTTCCAGAAAATACTAAAACATACGATACTGAAAACGAGGAGATCTGGGATGGGGCTCGTGGATATCACCTTAAATGTTCGCCGCTATGATCCGGACCAAGCCCGGACCTGGTGGCAGGAGTACCGGGTAAGTGTCGGCGAAATCATGCGTTTTGTGGATGTATTAAGAACTATTAATACTGAACTTGATTCATCATTGGCCTGGAATTCCTCATGTGAGCATGGACAATGCGGCACGTGTGCGATCATGGTCAATAAATCTCCGGTATTGGCCTGTGAACTGCTGGTCGAACGGGCCATCAACAGGTTTAACACCACGCATTTCACCCTGGAGCCCTTATCCATTGCTCCAGTGCTCAGAGATTTGGTTATAGACCTGGAGCAGGCCTATTCCCGTGTACATGAGGCCCAGCCCTATCTTATCCAGCCGGCCCCCCTGCGCGAAGACGAGACATACAGCACCCTGTTTCCAAGAAGCCAGGAAGCCTTCCTGGATGCAACCCGGTGCATCAATTGCTTTTGTTGCGCCCAGGCTTGCCTCAGCAGTCACCACAGCTTTATTGGTCCCAATGCATCCATGGCCAGCATTGTCCGTCTGATGGACCCACGCGAAACAGCGTGTGAAGAACGGCTGAAGCTCCTGTACAGTGATCGCGGCCTGTACCGGTGTCACACCTCTCGGGCCTGTTCCTTCGTCTGCCCCAAAGAAATCGATGTTGCTCACTTCCTGGCCCTGGCCAAGCAAGGTCAATTTGCGCATGGCCACTGTTCTGACAAAGGATGATACAATGACGGAATTAACAAGAGAGCTCGCCGCCTTCATTGCCCGCACAGATATAGGTGATATCCCTGAGCAACACCTCGAAAAAGCCAAAATCTGCATATTGGATTGCCTGGGAAGCGCTCTGGGGGGCATTGATGATGAGGCAAGCGAACACATAGTGCGGTATGTGCAAAGATATGGAGGAGCAAAACGGTCCTCAATCTGGGGGGCAGACTTTGCTGCAGACCCGGCCAGTGCGGCCCTGGCCAATGGGGTCATTGCCCATGCCCTTGATTTTGACGACTATCATGAAGAAACGGTCATTCATGCCACTTCGGTATGTTTGCCGGCTCTCATGGCCCTGGCCGAGGAGCGGCACGCAAGCGGCCGGGACATGCTTGCGGCCCTCATCCTGGCTATTGATGTGGCCATTCGCCTGGGCAAGGCCTTTGGGAGCTACCATTACGAGCTGGGATGGCATTCATCCTCCACTGCCGGCCGTTTTGGGGCTGTGGCCGGTGTCTGCAACCTTCTCAAGCTTAAAGAAGAGGATGTCATTAATGCCCTGGGCATATGCGGAACCCAGGCCGGGGGCGTCCGTCAGGTATTTGGAACTATGTCCAAACCCTTAAACGTCGGCAAAGCAGCCATGGACGGGGTGATATCCGCCCTCCTGGCCGAAGATGGCTTTACGAGCTCAAAACATATCATCGAAGGTGAGCTGGGCATGCTGTCTGTCTTTACCGAACATGCCCATGCAGATGAAGTTTTGCGTGGGCTGGGGAGCACCTGGTATATTGATCAGATAAGCCTCAAGCCCTATCCAACCTGTGCCTGAACCCATTCAGCGATAGGTCTCCTGGAGGAGATCCATGCTCAAAGCCAGCCCCGGATTGAAGACGTGGACAAGATATACATTGAGACCGGACCAGTGGCTTTCAGCTCCGCCGGGATTCAAAAGCCAAAGGCCGGTGTTGAAGGCAAATTCAGTCTGTGGTTTTTAGCCGCCCTGGCTTTAGCCGAGGGCAATGTATCTCTGGACAAGTTTACCAACCACAAGGTCCAGGACCCCATGCTGCAAAATCTGTTGAACAAGGTCGAGGCCCATCTGGTTCGGGAGCGAAAATTCGGGGCTCTGGTTCAAGTCCATATGGCTGACGGAAGCATGATTGAGAAAACCCGGGAGCACCCCAAGGGCAGTCCACAAAATCCTCTGAGCTTTGAAGAGATAGAGAACAAGTTTAAAAATACGGCCGCCCTGCACCTGAGCCGGAATCGCATACTGGAGCTGATCGAGCAGGTGCGGCAACTGGGCGAGCTCAAGGACGTCTCCGCATTGGCCCGGAGCCTGAGCACATAGTCCAGGTTCAGCTTTGCCTCCGGCAAATCTGAAATATTTTTTGCGCCAAAAAGCGCAAAAAAAGAAAAATTTAGCGGATTGATCATGAGTGAAACTTAGGCTTAACTCCTCTGTCATTGCCCGGCCCGGCACTCACTTGCAGAAAGCAATATGCCGGTAATGCACAAAACTATGCCCAGCAAGTGAGTGCCGGGCAATCCAGGGCAAAGCCTTTCTATCTGCTAAGGAGTCTTTTATGGGAACAACACAGGAACTGGCCGGGCTGTGCAATGAGCTTTGCTTTGCAGGCTTAAGCCAGGAAGTTATTGACCGGGTGGCCTATCTTTGTCTTGATTTCTTTGGGGTGGCCATCCGGGGGGCGGCCACGCATTCCGCCAGCTGTGTGCATAAAGCAATGCAAGCAGCCTATGATTCAGGCCCCAAAGACATGCCGGTCATAGGTACGGATCTCAAGCTTAATCCTCCGGCAGCCGCCCTGGCCGCAGGAACAGCCGCTCATTCCATCGAACTCGATGATGTGGTCAATGAAGCCTCCCTGCATCCCGGGGTGGCAATTTTTCCATCCGCCTTGAGCGCGGCCTGGATGTCGGGAAAGAATGGACAGGAGCTGACAGCAGCGGTTGTGGCCGGGTACGAGGTTATGATCCGCCTGGGCAAGGCTGTGGATCCCAAGGCCCATTACGCCCAGGGCTTCCATCCCACTGGAACCTGCGGCACGTTTGGAGCAGCTGTGGCCGCGGCCAAGCTCATGGACCTGGACAGCAAAGGCATCTGCAATGCTCTGGGTATCGCCGGGAGCCAGGCTGCGGGGTCCATGGAATTTTTGACTGCCGGAGCCTATACCAAAAGACTGCATGCCGGGTGGGCGGCAATGAGCGGAATGACCGCTGCCTTGCTGGCCAAACAGGGTTTCACCGGCCCGGATACGATTCTTGAAGGCAGACTGGGCTTCTTGCACTCCTATACGACCAACCCCGCCCCCCAGTATATACTGGATGACTGGGGATCGCGGTTTGAGGTGCTGAATACGAGCATCAAACCGCATGCATGCTGTCGATACAAGCAGTCGGCAATAGACGGACTCCTCTATCTACGCAATAAACATAGTCTTTCTGCTCAAGATATCGAGGAAATACAGATCGGAGTCCTGGAGGCAGGTTTTTCCCTCATAGCCGACCCGATAGAAGCAAAACAGAACCCGAAAAGCATCGTTGACGCCCAATTCAGCATGCCCTTTGGGGCGGCGGTAGCCATGCTCAAAGGCCGGGCCTCTCTGGCTGAATACACAGAGGAAAATCTTCAAGACGAGGAGATCAAGCAGTTAATGAAGAAAGTCCTCTGCGTCCGGGATAAGGCTCTGGAAGCTGAATTTCCCAGAAAATGGCCGGCATCGGTTACAATCAGGACCAAGGACAATGAGCAGTACGAAACGTGGGTCGAGGTCCCCAAAGGCGACCCAGGCAATCCCTTGAGCTGGGATGAGCTCAGAGACAAGTTCAATGAGCTGACAGCAGATTATTGCCCTGCAGAGCAAAGAGAGCACATCGTCTCATATATCAAGTCCCTCAAAGAGGTTTCAGGTATGGATACGCTGCTCAATTCCTTCAACAACAGGAGCTCTCCATGAGTACCGAGACCACCGATTTTGCGAGCTGGATAAGGGAGTTGGTGCAGGACTTCATTTCCACCTCGCCCATGAATACCCTGCAGTCTGAGGCTATGGGGCCGGCCTGGGAAGAGGCCCTGGTCGGTTTTGCCTCTGGGTCGGATCCTATGTGGCTGCAATACAAAGAATATGTCGGGGCCTTCCATTGGACCCCATGGGAGGTCTTCACCCAGCACCATCCCGGAGAACCTGCCGGCCCGAATGAACTGACTGTCATCTCCTGGGTCTTGCCGCAGAGAGCAGCAGTGCGCAAGGCCAATAAAAAATCCAGGATGTATCCTTCACCCGAATGGGCCAGGAACAGGGTGTACGGCGAAAAATTCAACGAGGCCTTGCGCCAGCATGTGACCGATCGCCTCCAACAGGCTGGCCACTCGGCCATCGCCCC
>JAWLEI010000066.1:2268-18446 GCA_041686195.1 Desulfovermiculus sp. | reverse complement strand
TTCATTTTCGGCCATGGCCCGGATGAGGCTTTGAGGCTCTCCGCATCCTGTGCCGATAAACACCCGGTTGCCGTTGGTTATGTTTAAAATCGCTTCTTCAGCGCTCATCAGTTTTTGGGGGCAATATTGTTCAAGATCCATGGCAGCTTCCTCATGAGATGGCCGGTGACCTGCGATTATGACCATCCAGGGGCTGAAGATTTTGAAATCGTACTCTATGTATCAGGAATAATTCTTGAATGATATGCCAAGCTTTTTCATTCTGTGCCTGAGTGTGTTGGGATGGATCTCCAGCAATTCGGCCGCTCCATTCGGGCCGTGAATCTTGCCTTGAGTGTATTTGAGGGCTTTTTGGATATGACTGAACATGGCCTGGTCCAGGGATTCTAATCTGTTATTGTTTGATTCCTCCGGGTTGTACGTTTGATTCTCATTGCCGTCAATCAAGGAATAAATTCGCCCATCGTTCTTTATTAATTCCCTCTCGATCATGTTTTCCAGCTCTCGTATATTTCCCGGCCAGTCATAGGCAGTGAGGCTTTCCAGGCATTGTTTTGATACCCGGGGTGACTCTTTGAAGCCCAGCTTTTGACACTTTTTGTCTACAATATGCCTGACCAGAGCTGGTATGTCTTTTTTCCTTTCCTTCAGGGCAGGGATGTGAATGGGAAAAATGTTTAACCGATACCACAGGTCCTGGCGAAACTGGCCGGAATAGACCATGGTCTTCAGATCCCTGTGGGTGGCGGCAATTATACGGATATCTACGGGAATGAACTTTGTGCCCCCTACGCGTTCAACCTCCTTGTGTTGAAGGATGTGCAGGAGCCGAACCTGGGCCTGAAGGGGAAGTTCACCAATCTCATCCAAAAGCACTGTTCCGGTGTGGGCCAGCTCAAAACGCCCCCTTTTAAGGGCGACAGCCCCGGTGAAAGCCCCTTTTTCATGTCCGAAAAGCTCGCTGTCCACGAGGTTTTCAGGTATCGCCCCGCAATTGACCTTGACAAACGGACCTTTTTTCCGGGGTGACAACTGGTGGATGGCCCGGGCTATGACCTCCTTGCCCACTCCGGTTTGTCCGGAAATAAGTACCGTGCTGTCCTTGGACGCCACTTGAGAAACACTGTTCATAACCTCCTTAAGCCCTGACCGGGCCCCAATTATATTGGGGACACTTGGAATATCACGTTCTTGGTCTCTCGCGTCCGGGCGTTTATTATCCTGGCTTTTGGGCTCAATGAGTCTCTGGTAGGTTAAGGCATTTGAAACAGCAACCCGAAAATGGTTTTGGAGCAGGCTGAATATGCGCGCATGGTCGTAACTGAATATGTTGTTGTCCTTGGCTATCATGTCCACAACACCAAGGTGCTGCTTATCGACAAAAATAAACATGGTCATGATCGATGCCCGGACCAGGGACATGGACGAACATAAAAAATGAGCTACAGTATGTGTGTTTGGCCTGTTTATTATCAGTATTCTATCATTTGGGATCTTCTCTTTGGAACAGTTCAGCCGAACCAGTTTACGGACCTCGGAGGACAAAGGGATGAGCTTGTTCATCTGTTGTCCCTTTTGGGTCGTCGCCTGCGCCAATACCCGGAGATAGCCCTCTTCAGGACTATAAACATTGAGCATCATCTCATCAGCCGGGATATACTTGCCCAGGAACTTCATGCTTTCCCATAGCAAGTCTTCAATATTGAGCTGGCCGCAGATGCGCAAGGCGGCTTCCTGGAAAAATGATGAATTTTCCAGCATAAAATGATCCTCCCAGCATTCACGGCCGCCACTCATCGCGGGATAAGACTTCATGCTCCCTCCATGTATGCGCAGTGACTTCTATAGTTCGGTCAGTATTCGATCAGTATGTTGAACCAGGCGATAAAAATACAACATATGATAGCATCTTTTATCAAATATTGTAAATTGCGCAGTGGCGTATAGGCTAAGCTCTTGATTGTATTATAAATACAATGTGGAACAAAAATAGCTACATGGGCCAGAGAGACTCTGTGCCGAGCGATGTCAAAGGCTTGACTGGTGCTGACAAAGGGGTGGATGGAAGTGATTTCCGCAGGCTGGGGTTGTGCATAAAGTTCATTTGAGTATACAATATCTTAAAAAAACACCATAATGACCAATTCGGAGCATAGGATGACTGAGGTTTTGGAAGGTTTCATACCTTATGCGCAGGAAGATGCTGAGAGGTACAATGCCCTTCGCTGGTGGTACGGACTGCCCTTGGGCGATATTCTGGACCGGGCGGCTGACATCCATCCGGACAAGGAGGCCTTTGTGGATCAGAAGAGCAGGCTGACGTATGGCCAGGCCAGGGAAAAGGCTGATCGGATGGCCATTGGTCTGCTTGAGCTGGGAATCAGACCAATGGACAGGGTCATGATCCAGCTTCCCAACTGGAATGAGTTTGTATTCGCCTACTTCGGTCTGCAAAAAATAGGGGCGATTCCGGTGCTGCTGATAGACCGCTATCGCCAATTTGAAATCATTTCCCTGAGCCGATTATCCGGGGCCACAGCCTGGATAGGGCCGGAAAAGTACAAAAAAACAGATTACGTACCCATTATCAACGATGTCCTGACCCAGAATCAGAAAATACAGCACGTGATCACTGTCCGCGGCCGTGGAGAAATTTCGTTAGCTTCGCGCATAGAACAGGTTATGCAGAATTCGGATCTGACAGAGAAAGATCGGGCCAGGCTGGCAAAATGTCGACCAGATCCCATGCAGGTCGCTCATATGGGACCAACCGGCGGGACCACCGGGGCTCCCAAGCTCGTGCCCCGAACACACAACAGTCTGATTACCGGCTTTGATTTTTGCTCCAAGGCCTGGCAGCAGCACAGCGAAGACATAAATCTTCTTCCCGGTCCCATAGGCCATGATCTGACTTACAGCAAAGGCTTTATTGGGGGCATACTCAGTATGGGCAAAATAGTATTCATCGACTCCACAGACAGCAAAGATATGTTTGAGACCATTGAAAAGGAGAAAGTGACCTCCCTGGTCCTGGTCCCTGCACTGGCCCGGCGAATGCTCCAGTTTGATGATATGCACAAATATGATCTCAGTTCCTTAAAAAAAATGCATAGTGCCGGAGGGGCCAGTCATCCGGATCTGGTTCGGGATGTGACCTGCAAGCTCAATATGAAATTCTATAACGGGTATGGTGCAACCGAAGGAATTACAACCATAACCAGGCCTTATGATCAGCTGGAGACTATTTGCAGCACGGTGGGCAGGCCTACGTGTCCCTACGATACGTATAAAGTCATTGACGCTGATGAAAACGAGCTTCCGGCCAACGAGCAGGGCGAGCTGGTGCTCAAAGGGCCAGGGGTGTTTACCGGATATTATCGCAATCCAGAGGAGAATGCCAAGGCTTTCACCAAGGACGGATTCTTTAAGACCGGCGATGTGGCCAGGATTAATGCCCAAGGCTATATAACCATTACTGGCCGGCTGAAAGAGATGATCAACCGGGGCGGAGAAAGTATCAGCGCTCCTGAGATTGAAAGGCTCATCTCTTTGCATCCCCAGGTAGCTGCAGTCGCTGTGGTTCCTATGCCGGATCCCGACCTGGGAGAAAGGGCCTGCGCCTACATTGAACTCAGGCCGGGAGCAAAACTCAGTTTTGAGCAGGTGATCTCATTTTTGAAGTCGCAAAAAGCATCTGTGCTCCAGCTCCCTGAACGCATAGAATTCATTGCCGAGATGCCCTATACCGGAGCACATAAGATGGACAAAAAGGCATTGTTCCAGGATATCAAGGCAAAGCTTAACTCTGAAAGCCCCATAAACCAGGAAGAGTAAGCGTTGAAAAAAAGACAGCAGCAGCCTTGGCCCATTATGGACTCAGCAGGAGGTCAGACCTTGGAGAATTTAGTGGACGAACAAACTTCCCGGGTGATTGACATCTACACTCGCAGTCCTGTTTTTAAAGGGCTCCCGGAATCTGAGCTGCAAAGAATAGCCAGCAAAACTCAATGGAACGAGTATGCCAAAGGGCGAGACATATTTCAGGCCGGAAGTCCGTGCACCTCATTTCTGGTTGTCCTTGAAGGCTTGGTGAAAACATCCGTGAGTTCAATATATGGGACCAAGATTACCTATCTGCTGGCTCGTCAGGGTGAACCCCTCAACCTCATAGGGCCCTTTACTGGCAAGCCCCGCCTCCTTGAAGCCGTGGCTATAAAAACCTCCTGCATAGGTTCCATCCCCAGGGAGGAATTTTTGTCATTTGCCTGGGAGAATCCAGAGCTGATCACCAATATCATAAGTATTCTGGGTTTTGCTATCGACAGTGCCAATAACAGGATCATCGATCTGGTGGAAAAAAAAGTAGATCAACGGCTCTATAAAGTCCTGTATACGTTGTACAGCAAGTTTGGTCCCAGACTTTATTTGACCAGCCAGGAGCTGGCTGACCTGGGCGGGACCACGGTGGAGTCGACGCTGCGATCCATGAAAAAGTTTCGCATGTTGGGTTTGATAAAGACCAGACGGGGGGAGATCGAGATCCTCAAGCCGGAGGAATTGAAAAAATCCGGCCGCGATGTGCTCTGGGTGTGATCCTGGGAGACCTGGTTCTTCCCAAAAGATATACCAGCGGGTGATGAGTTTTGGCTTTTATGATCATGATCATAGAAGAGAAGTCTGCTTGGCGTGTAGTGTGTCTTTACAGTGTAGAGTTGTTGTCTGAATTGGCAAAGAAATCAAGCCATTGGAGCACGCATGTATCCCCAAGCAGACAGATTCTGGAATCCGGTTATGGAAACCCTGCCCAGGGAGAAACTGCAAACCCTGCAGCTAAAAAAGTTCAGGCGTATAATGCAATGGGCCTATGATCATTCCAAGTTCCACCGCAAACTGTATCAAGAGGCAGGCGTCGAACCCAACGATATACGATCCATGCAGGATATTTCCCGGGTCCCGAAGGTGGAAAAGGCCATGATGCGAGATATTCAGGGCAAAGATCCCTTTCCGTACGGGGATATGCTTTGTGTGCACCTGGACCGGGTTACGGCCTACCGGCAGACCAGTGGAACAACAGGACAACCCGTGTATCAGCCCGATACCTGGCAGGATTGGGAGTGGTGGGCAGAGGCCTGGGCCTCAATACTTTATGCCCAGGGATACCGGCCTTGTGACCGGGTTTTTCTTCCGTTCGGCTATAATGTTTTTGTCGCTTTCTGGGCTGGTCATTACGGGGCTGAGAAGCTGGGCTGCGAAGTGGTCCCCGGAGGGGTTTTAAACACTGAGGCCAGGCTGTTGAAAATGAAGGAAGTTCAAGCTACGGCCTTTATGGCTACACCCACCTATGTTTTGAATATGGCCGAAATAGCCAGAAAAAAGTTGAATCTGGATCCGGCCCGGGATCTGAATATTCAAAAAATTACCTGCGCCGGGGAACCGGGGGCCAATATACCGGCCACGAAAAGACGGATGCAGGAGGCCTGGGGAGCCAAGGTCTTTGATCATATCGGGGCTACAGAGATAGGGGCCTGGAGCTTTGAATGTCACGAACAGCCTGGCGGCCTGCACATTATCGAAGGTCTTTTTCTGGTGGAAATTGAAGATGTGCAAACAGGTGAGATCATCCAGGAACCTGATAAGCCGGGGAAGATGATCGTCACCGCCCTGGACCGTTACGCCCAGCCCTGTATCCGCTTTGATTCTAAAGACATCATCAAGTGGCACGATCAGGACTGTTCTTGTGGAAGGACGTACCGGTTGATCAAGGATGGAGTTATAGGACGGGCTGACGACATAACCAAAGTCAAGGGTGTCCTGCTGACTCCCACGGCCATAGAAGAAGTCGTCCGCAGTATCCCGGAACTCAGCAATGAATACGAGGTGGTGGTGTGCAAGAAAGGGGATGTGGACGACATTTCCCTGAAGGTGGAGTTGTACCCAGAAGCCGAGAACAGTCAAGAGCAGGTCCAGGCCCGGCTGGAAGAAGAGCTGCGGCTGAAGACAAACCTGCGATATAATATATCCTGCCATGCAATTGAGTCCCTGCCCAGATATGAGCTCAAGGCGCAAAGGTTTAAAGATCTGCGCAAATAAGAACCAGGAGGAGATGTGCATGCCTGAAGAAACATTAAGCAGCCAGGTGGCCAGAATCAAGGAGATACGGGCCAGGGTGGAAGAACTGCACGACAATTCCCTGGGCATCCAGGCCATAGAAGCCAATGCAAGAAGAATTCTGGCCAGTGTTTACATGCTGGAAATGAACCTGGAGGCCTTCGAAATAGATGTGGACAATAATGGAGATTAAAATATTGTGGGAAGAGTTGTGCGTCACTGTTATGCAGCCCGGATACTCTAAGTAAGGAGGTTAGTTATGGCCAGGAAAATCTTTACAGGTACAATTTTGTCTTTGCTCTGTGTATTATTGTGTCATCCCGGAGGGGCAGAAGCTGCAAAAACACTTCAATTTGCATCCTACTTCCCGACTGCTGCCAAGCAGTCTCAATTGTTGGAGGAATTTTGCAAAGAAGTCGAAGAGCGGACTAATGGGGAAATCAAGATTAATTTTTACGGTGGCGGGTCCCTGCTGGGGGACGACAAGGTTTATGATGGGGTGACCGAGGGCATGGCTGACATTGGATTTTCGCACATTGAATATACCAGAGGGCGGTTTCCGGTGACCGAGCTTCTGGATCTGCCTTTGGGCTATCCCAGCGCATGGGTGGCCACCCATGTGGTCAATGACTTTTTCGACAAATACGAGCCAAAGGAATGGGATAAAAGTCATGTGCTCTGGCTGAACACCTCGCCTGTGAACTCCATTATTACCAGGGATACGCGGGTGGAGAAACTTGAGGATATGCAAGATCTCAGTCTGCGTGGCCCAGGCATCATCGGTGAAGTGGTCAAGGCCCTGGGGGCCTCGCCCAAACCTGTGCCCCTGGTGGAGACGTATGACGCGATTTCCCGCGGTGTTGTCGACGGCTCCATGACCCCGATCGAGACTTTGTTTTCTTTCCGGCTGGCTGAAGCCATCAGCTATGTGACCAACTGTTGGCAAGCATCCAACGTATATACTTTTTATGTGATCATGAATAAGAATACATGGGATGGTCTGTCAGCAGAACATCAAAATATCTTCACAGAGATCAGTGAAGAGTATATCGATAAAGCGGCTGAAGTGTGGAATGAAGTGGACGTAAAAGGGTACAAGCAGGGTAAAGAGGAAGGCGTGGAATTTATCAATCTCTCGGCAGAGGAAATGGCCAAGTGGGAAGAAGCTGTTCAACCGGTTATAGATGAAAAAGTTGAGGAATTAGTCAAGGATGGTTTTTCAGAAGATGAGGTCAAGGATATGATGGATTATGTTCGGGGCAGAACAGAATACTGGACCGAAAAACAGATAGAAAAGGGAATAAAATCCCCGACCGGGCCAGAGGAGATGGTAATAAATTGATCTCCAGCCGGCAAGATTTTCTGGCCCCTGCATGAGGCTACTCTGTGGCCTCATGCAGGAGAGGGCATTTCTCCGCTCCGCTGCCGGGAACAACGCGAACATCCATTCGAGGTGGGCATGGCTATGCACCAGGTACAAAGACCTCTGCTGTTTTACCTTGAACAGATCACTGGCAAGATCAGCCAGTGGATGGAAGTGGTGGGAACAGTCGCAATATTTGGGATTGTGTTATTTCCCTGTGTGGATGTCGTGGGCGGGAAGGTTTTCAACCTTCCCCTGCCAGGCTCGTACGAACTGGTCGTTTTCTGTCAATTGCTGGCCATTCCTTTTGCTGTAGCTGCCTCTCTGCTCAAGGGCAAACATATTGCGGTGGATATTTTTGTAAATATATTCCCTTTGCGGGTTCAGGCACTGATCAACTGCTTTGTGGCTTTGCTGGGTCTGGGCCTGTTTTCAGCCATTTGCTGGCAGGCATTTCTGTACGGCAACTCACTCAAGGCTGCTCAGGAGGTCAGTGGGACCATTGAAGTTCCTTTTTATCCTTTCGCCTACTGCTTGAGCCTGTCCTGTATCCCTGTGTGCCTGATATTTATTATCACTTTCTGGGTTTCCATAAAGAAGCTGTTCAAGACCCCTGCTTTATCTTGATTCATTATGAGAATGGAATATATTTATGACCAATGTTACTGTCGGTGTGCTGGGAGTTGGTGTGCTGCTGGTGCTCTTTTTGCTCCGGGTCCATATAGCCTTTGCCATGGCCCTGGTTGGAGCACTCGGCTATGCCTATCTGATGTCTCTGGATGCTGGGATGAAAATCCTGGTTCGAGACATATTTGAGCAGTTTTCGTCCTACCCGCTCACGGTTATTCCCTCTTTCGTCTTAATGGGCACCTATGCCTTTGCCTCCGGGATCAGCGAAAGGCTGTACAAGGCTGCCAATGCCTGGTTAGGGCAATTTGCCGGCGGTCTGACCTTGGCTACCATTGTTGCCAGTGCTGCTTTTGCCGCAATTTGCGGATCTACATCGGCAGCTGTGGCCACAATGGGCAAGATCGCCATCCCGGAGATGAGAAGATATAATTACAAAGACACCCTGAGTGCCGGCTGTATTGCCAGCGCTGCTACCCTGGGCATTCTTATTCCCCCGAGCACCATATTTATTGTCTATGGGATATTGACTGAACAATCTATTGGTCAGCTCTTTGTAGCCGGAATCATCCCCGGAATCATATTGACCATTCTCTTTGCTGTCACCGTCATCGTGCTCTGTAAACTTCGTCCTTCTCTGGGGCCGAAAGGACATTCTGTTCCCTGGAAAGAGAAATTTCGCTCACTGAGCGGGATTGTTGAGGCGGTACTGCTGTTTTTGCTGTCTATTGGCGGGCTGTTTTTGGGGTGGTTCACTCCTACTCAGGCCGGAAGCATTGGTGCGGCTGGCGCACTTTTGATTGGAATGGCCAGAAAAAAGTTGACCTGGAAGGAATTTGTCAATTCCACCAAAGATGGATTGCATATTTCGTGCATGATTTTGTGGCTTATAGCCGGGGCCACAGTTTTTGGGCATTTTATAACCATATCCGGAATACCTCGAATTCTGGTCCAGGGAGTGCAGGGCCTGCCCTTTTCGCCCGGGGTGATCATGATATTTATCTGTCTTTTGTATTTTGTGGGCGGGTTGTTTATCGATGCGATGGCCCTGATCGTTCTCACCGTGCCTTTTATCTATCCTGTGGTGGTCAAGCTTGGCTTTGATCCGATATGGTTTGGGGTAATCATTGTGCTGGTAAGCGGAGTTGGAGTCATCAGCCCTCCGGTGGGAGTGAATGCTTATGTGATAAAGGGGCTGGCTCCAGAGATACCCCTGATAGATATATTTAAAGGAATTTCGTACTTTATACTGCCCATAATCGTTTGCATCGCAATCCTGATCGTCTTTCCCGATGCAGCGCTGCTTTTTTCCAAACTCGGCAACTAAGCTCTGTGTCGGGTGATGTTGATGTATCAGCACTAGGGTGCATATCCCAGCCCGGACCCTAAGGCTGATTTTGGTTGTTTGATTGGCTCTCGAACCATTCGCTATGGGGGGAAATAGAGCAGAGCTGGCCATGGCCGGCTGGAAAAGCCCCGGGAGCTTTGAGAGGACGAGGGGGCCTTGAATACCTGGCTGGATTTTACAGGCAGGAAGCCCCCCTGAAGTCTTGTCTTGGGGGACAGAATGCTCCCTATTCTCCTTCGTCTTCTTCCTCCTCTCCCCATTCCCTCTCGAGCGCAGGGACAAGAAGCAAGGGGGTATTGTTGCCCTTGATGGTTTTTTTGATTTTAGAACCCGATCTGATATCGGTGAAATTTGTAAAACACCTATATGATGAAACGATCATGTCATATTCTTTCTTTTGGCACTGGTTGTGAATCTCTTCTGATATGTCAGCTTCCTTGTTCTTGACTATTATTTGATCCAGTAACATATTATCTTCCTGAGACTTTTCTTTGTAGTCCTCACTTAAGACTTCCAGAGCTTCTTTTATCATTGAAACATCACTCTTTTTACCTATAAGAATTGACCTTGCTTGATTTTCTTTGGTACTTTCATACTTGTCCCACAGGTCTTCACCAAGAAAAGAGAAGACATACATTTTCATGCTTCCTTGAATGTCTTCCATAGCATGCAAAATGTCAATATTTGCATTGTAGAAGCTGGCAATACTGGCAGCATAATAAAATGCTTGTTTAGAGCTTTTAGAAAGATCGGAAATAAAAAGAATTTTCTTTACTTCTGGTATCATAACATTCCTCCTGTTTTGGGGTTGCTTTGTTTGGAGTATGATTGAAAATCCTGCAAGCCGGCAGTGAGTTGTGCCCTTGCGCACCCGAGGTAATCTGACCTGCTAAGATAAGGATCAATTTCTGATCAGGGGAGGTCGTAAATATATTGTCCTGAGAATTCAGAGTTTACACCATTCGAAGTGAGTGTCAAGAAAACCGGCAGTCAAGGAGTCTCTCTTCCTTAGAGCGAACATAATCCCAGGCAGGTTCGTACCTTAGATTTTCTGAGCTGTACCCGAAGATAGAGCATAACCCAATACGGAAGCGATAAGGTATTATGGGGAGCAAAAGATGATACCATATATGGTGGTCAGGAGTATCACATATTGCAAATGATCAAAGGCCTGAAAATAATATCTTGATTATATTGTAGATACAAGATGGCACACATATGGCAATGACTTCTTTTGATCGCTGCGTGCAGAGCACGAAGAGGTGAATTCAGACCAGGCCCGGGTCTGAAGAAATGCCCAGCCCTTGAAGCCATTACATGAGTCGCAGTGTGTAACCCCTGCTTATTGAATTGAGGAGTAGTCATGGACATGTCAAGCGTGCCGGAAGGGTTCAATGTGGGAGTGCATCTTCTCGATCGACACCTGCAAGAAGGACGAGGCAATAAGATCGCCATTTACTTCCAGGATGAAACATATACCTACGCCCAGCTCCTGGAGCTTGCCAATCAGGCCGGAAATGCTTTGCTTGATTTGGGCCTTGAGCGGGAGAACCGGGTGCTTATTTGTTTACCCGACTCACCATGGTTTATGGGCATTTACTTCGGAGCCATGCGCATAGGGGCAGTGCCGGTTCCGGTGAACACCATGGCCTCATGGCGGGAATATGTCTATTACCTCAATGACAGCAGAGCAAAGGTGTTGGTCACCACTTCCCGGATCTGGGATGTGATATCTGAGCACAAAGACGATCTGAAGTTTTTGGGGGCCAAGGTTTTGGTTGATGATCAGCGGCCAGATTGTCATCATCTCAGTACTCTCCTGGAGGCTGCCTCTGCAAAATTGACTCCTGTGGAGACTTCACGAAACGACATGGCTTTTTGGCTCTACAGCTCTGGAACGACCGGCACCCCCAAAGGGGTCATCCATCTGCATCATGACTTGCCGTATTTCATGTCCCCTTTGTGTGAACAGGTTTTGAATTTATCAACAGAAGATGTGGTTTTTTCTACCTCCAAGATGTTTTTTTCCTATGGCCGTAACAATTCTCTGGATTCCGTGTTCTTAACCGGGACCTCGGTTGTGTTGAGCCCTGAACGGCCCTCGCCGGAAAACATATTACCCGTGCTTAAAAAGTACAGACCGACCATATTGTACAGTGTTCCGAGCTCCTATGCAGCAATTCTTCGGTACATGGACCAGCAGGAGATTGAACCGGATTTGAGCTTCTTGAGGATGTGTCTGTCCGCCGGGGAGGCTTTGCCGCTTGTAGTCTTTGAACACTGGAAAAAAAAGTTCGGCCTGGAAATCATCAACGGTGTCGGGTCCAGCGATGTTGGAGCCATTTATATGTCCAACCAGCCTGGCCAGGTGCAACCAGGATCAAGTGGAAAAATACTTTCCGGATTTGAGGCCCGTCTTTTGGATGACGGCAGTCAGGAGGTGCCAAAAGGGGAGACAGGCACTCTGTGGATAAAAAACAAGGGAACTACCCCGGGGTATTGGAATAAGCATACCAAAACCCAGCAGGTGATATGTCATGACTGGTTTTGTACCGGGGATCGGTTTTTTGAGGATGATCAGGGGAATTATCACTATGCCGGCAGAGAAGACGACATGCTCAAACCCGGCGGGATATGGATGTCACCACTTGAAGTGGAAGACATCCTCTTAAGGCATCCAGCGGTTGATGAATGCGGAATAGTCGGCTTTAGGGATGTGAATAATCTTGAAAAGCCGTTAGCTTTTGTTGTTTTAAGTAAAAGTTATGCGCCAAGTGATGATTTGGCTCATGAACTGAAAGAACATGTGAAGAGCTATACTGCCCACTATAAATATCCAAGGTGGATTAAGTTTGTAGATGAGCTGCCTCGAACAGCTACCGGAAAACTTCAGAGATACAGGTTAAGATTGTTGATTGATTATGGTGGACAGATCTAGTGTCGGATCGTACTTCAAATGTCGCAGAGAAGAACCCTCCCCTGGCCCCTCCCTCCTGCCCAAAACGGCAGCAGGGAGGGGAACCAGAAAAAAAGTGGTTTCATTCTGATAATTGAACAATGCACATATGACGTGGCACGAGCTGTGGGCATGCACCTTGACCCGTCATTGCGAGCAAGGCGAAGCAATCTCACAGAATACGTGACAGAGTTTCATGAATGATAAATGTGTTCAGGAGGAGAATTTATTTATGGCACATTCCAATGAGTTTTTGACAGATTGTACACTATGTGTTCACAGTTGCGGGTGCAGGGTCAAGGTCCAAAACGGACAGGCAGTTGATATACAAGGGCTGGAAACTCATCCGGTGAACAAAGGCCAGCTTTGTCCCAAGGGGGAAGCCGCCCTGGAAAGCATCTATCATCCGGATCGGCTCACAAACCCTCTGAAACGTCAAAACGGAGATTTCGTCCCCATAACCTGGGATCAAGCCCTGGATGAAATATCTGAAAAGCTGCTCAAGCTCAAAAGTGAGTTCGGGCCTGAGGTCCTGGGAGTATTCAGCGGTTCCATCGGGGTGGAAAATCTGGAGATTGCCGGTCTCACTCAGCGATTTATGGCTGCGTTTGGTTCTCCCAATTTCTATTCTGTAGAAAGTGTCTGCTATCGGATGCGCATTCGGTCCCGGCAGATTACCTTCGGCAAATACCCTACAGAAGAGCTGGACTCCAATCTGTATATCCTCTGGGGACATAACCCTGAAGAGTCTGATTTGCCCTTGAAATTGGCCATAGAAGAAAATCTTGACCGTGGAGCCCGGCTCATTGTCATCGACCCCAAACGAATTCCTTTAGCGGATAAAGCTGATATGTATCTGGGCATTCGGCCGGGAACGGACGGTGCCCTGGCCTTGGCCCTGATGAATGTGATCATAGACGAAGGATTGTATGACCAGGAATTTATTCAAAAGCACACCACTGGATTTGACGAGCTGGTCTCCTATATCCCGCCGTATACTCCGCAGTGGGCCGAAGAAATTACCTGGATCCCGGCGGAAAGAATCCGGGAATTGGCCCGGGTGCTGGCAACTACCAGAGGGGCAGGCATATACCAGGGCACGAATACCCAGGATCAGACCATCAACGGTACGCAGAACAGCCGTGCATTCTCCATCCTGCAGACAATAACCGGAAATATCAATGTGCCTGGCGCATGGACTATCAGCCCCAGGCTCAAAATCGGAAATACCACCCTTCCAGTCCAGGGCAAACCACTGGGGGTCGATCAATATCCTTTGTTTTATGAGTTGTGGGGCCGGAAAAGCCCTTACGGGATCGTCTCCATGGTCCCGGAAGCCATACCGGATAAGCTCAAGGCCTTTATCGTGGAAGGAGGAAATCCTCTCTTGTCCATGCCGGACAGCAAGGCCTTTGAGCAAGCTTTCAAAAAGCTGGATCTTTTGGTGGTTCAAGATCTTTTTATGACCAGGACTGCGGAACTGGCTCATTATGTTCTTCCGGCCTGCTCGCACCTTGAAAAATGGGGCTTGGCATACACCTACAATGTCGTGCACTGCCTGCCGTATCTGATGCTGCGGAAAAAATGCATTGAACCGTATCATGAAAGCTGGTCTGAATGGAGATTTTTCACTGAGTTGGCCTCCAGGATGGGCATGGGAGATAAATTCCCATGGCAATCAGAAGAGGACCTCGTATCCTATGAGCTTGAACCAACCGGAATGTCCTTTGATTACCTTTTAAACAACAAGCCGGAGGGGGACTACTATCAGAAAAAAGATTATTCGATCCCAGAAGGCACATTCAAGACCCCTTCCGGGAAGATCGAAATCTACAGCAGTACGTTAAAAGAATATGGCTTTGATCCCCTGCCAAGCTATCAAGAGCCGGCCAATAGCCCGCGAAGATCTGATAAAGAATTTTTGCAGAAATATCCCCTGGTCCTTTCAACAGGGAATAGGGACATGTCTTTTACTCACGGGCAACACCGCAATGTCAAGAGCCTGATTGAGGAATCACCATATCCTTTGGCAGAAATAAGCCCCAAAACAGCTCAAGATTTTGCTCTCCAGGATAATGAAGATGTGGTGATTGAGACCTCTACTGGGACGGTACAAATGAAAGCCAAGGTAGAGGAGAGGGTAATGGATGGAGTTGTTCTCCTTCCTCATGGCTGGCCTGATGATGCAAATGTCAATATCCTGGTTGATGCCAAGTGCCGGGAACCGATCATGGGCTATCCGGATATGAAATCATTGATGTGTACACTTAAGAAGGCATCCGAGTACTCCCGAAGGAGTGCATAGGCCGGTCTGCGTTGTTCTTGGCCCCGGTTAGTGGCTTGGCACCTCTCACGTGTCGCAAAAAAGAACCTTCTCCTGGTCCCTCCCTTCCACCTGGAAGACAGGCGGCAGGGAGGGGAATGAGAGAAAGAAAGGTTTCGGGCCGATACCGGACAATGCACATAAGACGCGGCACTCAATTTGGCCTGGCTGGGGGTGTCCAGAAACACAGGCACATATCGGATGCAAAAAAGCTGCAGGCAAAGCGATAATCTGCGGGCAGAGCCAAAATATGTAGGTGTTTGTTCAGGGGGTTCACGGCCTGGATGGAAAAAACTGAACTCTTAAGAGTGCGAGGAGCCTGAATGTTTACGTTCAGTGAACAAGCAGTGACGAAAAATACAGTGACTGAAGAGGATCAGCTTGCTGACGGAGATAAAAAACAAGGTCCAGGATACAAGGCGCCTGCGGTGCATAAAGCCTTTGAACTGGTCAGAACAGTGGCCCAGTCGCAGCAGGGGCTGGGAATCAAGGATTTGGCCCAGAAACTGGGATACAGCAAGAGCACCACACACGGTCTCGTCCATGCCTTGCTCAGAGAGGGTGTGCTTACCCGTGGTCCAGGAGGGCGTAAGCTCTCCCTTGGTCCTACGATAGCAGAGCTGGCCTTTGCCAATTGGAATCAGAGCACAGTCACCAAGCTGGCTCAGCCCATACTGAACAGCATCCGGGACACGATTAATGAGACGGTCATTCTCGGGGTGCGAATCCGCAATCGAGTCTTGATCATCGCCACTGCAGAGGCCACAGAATTCCTGAAAATATCAGCCCTGGTCGGATCAACCATCCCCCTGCTGGGAGGGGCTGTGGGCAAGGCCTTTCTTGCTGAAGAGGCCCTCAGCCATGCGGCTGCGTTTTTAGCTCAGCACGGCCTGCCCGAGTACACAGAACGTTCCATTACTGATGTCCGGGAATACCTGTCTGAATTGGAACGAGTTCGCAGTCAAGGATATGCTGTGGATATCGAAGAATATCTGCAAGGAATACGAGCTGTTGCCGTTGCTTTGGGCAATAGGAGCGGGTTGGCTGCAGCCCTTTGGGTGGTGGGAATATCCGCCAGTATGGATGAGCAGAGCATGAGAAAAATATCCGAGATTGTAACCGGGGAAGCACAGAGGCTGCGTTGTATTTTAGATACAGGCAGCAGAGATGCCCCCACATGAAGAACCAGTCATATCATCAAACTTGACAAGCGCATCTTGGCCCACATCCGACTCTCCCTGTTTCATCTTGCCATGTCCGTACTTTGAGCTGTTTCTAGCTCATTTTGTGCCCCTTTTCCCTTTGAGTCCAGAACCTCCCTGACGAATCTTCTGCAGCGTTTCTTCCCATCACAGCCGGTCACTGCAAGCAGGCGGGACAGGCTCTGTGAGAGGGTGAATCTCAAGAATAACCTGATCATGGATTGAGTTGTATCAAGTGGAGAAGGAGCAGT
>JAWLEI010000066.1:0-2258 GCA_041686195.1 Desulfovermiculus sp. | reverse complement strand
CAAGGATTTTCCCGGGAAACCTGTTCCTTCCACCGGGCCACCCTCGGGGCGGCCCTCAAGGGATATCTGCCTGAGTATTCCTTGATTGTAGCCCACGTTTATGGGGGCGGCGACAAGACTATCAGTCAAAACAGTGAGTTGCCTTAAAATCACTTAATTTTATGGTCACTACATTTATTGCGTTATCGTCTTCCTTGGCTTGAGCGGAACGCTACTTATGCCCAGGGCTGAATACACCTCGGATTGATGCAGAGTGGCTGTTGTACAATGCCGAACATGCACAACACCACCTTGTTCCCTGGGCAGACTGGTGGTCAAAATGCAATGGGTGCCAAGCCATGATCTGATCGTTGACCAACGATGATGGATCCCGGCCTGATGCAGATGATATTGGATCATATGCAAGAGATGATATGCTAGAATGGTTATGAAGATATGCCCCTTTATTCTTTCCCCTTTTTGGTGAAAATTGGGGCGGAGCCCCAATTCGCTCTTGAGGCACCGAAACCCGTCCTCAACCGTATTGAGCATTATATATGTCTTCCATAGCCGCTCATCTGTGAGATCGGTGCGATTTGTGCGCAGAAAATAGGTGCCATCATATGGTTTTCCCAGGCTATTCTCATCAAAGCTCCAGGTGATGTCGGCAGCCTTTTTACCTTCTTGCTGGACATTGATGGTAAAGCCCTTGGAAACACGACTGTATTGCTTGCGGAGTTTACCTATACGCTCCAGGACCTTGTCATAGTTTTTGAGTCTTCCTTTGATGCTTAGACCATCACGGAGTTTAGTCAGCTCTGCTTCCATTTTGGTCCGCATCTTTTGGACTATAGCCTGCTCTTTTTGGGTTTTGGCTTCACTCCAGCAGTGGAGAAAGGTTTCTTCTCCTCGCTGAAAGCTGTGGGCATGGACACCTTTTTGGATCTGGGTAAAATCTTGCTTTGGTATATCCTTGGGTCGGGACCTGGAAACAACGATATAGCAAAACCCCCGCTCTTTGAGAATGTTGAGATTATCTTCTGAGGCTATGCCAGCATCCATGACCACTGTAGGCGGATCCAAAGGCAGAGGAGGATTTGTTCCCTGCGCTTTTTTATGCAAACTTTCGATAATCTCCGTCATGGTCGAAGGTTCACTGACATTGCCACGAAATGTTTGACTCAACTTGAGGAATCCATCCCCGTCCAGGACAAGGCCGACGGTGATTTGAGGTCGATCATTTCGCTTGTCTTTGGATCTGCCATTCTCGGCCTCTTCACAGAGCAGAGCGCCGCCTTCGAAGTAGGTGTTGGTTAAATCATAGAGGATGATGGATTCTGAAAGTCCCAAGAGCTTTTTGGTATTGGTCCTGAGAAACTGCTCAATAGTCTGTTTATGTAGGAGTAAAAGATCGGATACCTCATACAGGGCGTTTTGACTAATCCGCGAAAAGTCAGTTCCCAAGAGCTCATCCAGGCCGCTGTCTTCTTGTGCATATCGTTTGAGTTCATGTTCACTGCTTGGATGGATGAGCCGTCCAATAACCGAGAGGACAGCCATATTGATTTGGTTTTGCGTAAACTCCAGTTGCTCAAAAAGATCGATAAGCCCAAGCTTTTGCAAGGCCTGGAAGGCAAGATACTCTTTGCCAATGGATTTTGCTTCTGAGGAAGCAAGGGCATTCACGTCCACACTTTGGAAGTCATGCTGACGTTCATCTATATCATTTGTGTCAGCAAGCTGTTGTCTAACGTAGAGCTTAACGTAGTGCTGGGCAAGACTTTCAATCTCAGTCGCACATGGGAGCAATCGTTTTTGGCCAGAAATAAGTTCTTCAATACGTTGAGCCAGCTCTGTCCATTTATCTTTCGAAAGCTCCAAGGTGCCCAGATTAAGCACAACTCTTTGCCTGGGGCCATCCGGAGTGCGAATTGACTCAACTAACTTATGTGTATAATATAACTTATCAGAATTCTTGTACTTTCTTTTTGTTTCCCTGATGAACATGCAAGGAGTTTATCATGGCTGGCCATTCTGTCAATAAGCAATTTTGCATTCGTAGTCACTACAAAAGACCGCATAACTAATGTAACTACGTGATTTCAGGTACTTACGGATTTTTGGCAAGTTAATCCAGGCAAATATTAAGCTAATATCGGGAAGTTAAGCGTAAAGATGGGCTAAGAGACCTCTTATGGCTGGCTACCCGGGAATTCTTGTGGAAGATCTCCACAGTGTTCTGGGTGTACCTGGCATCGAGCTGCTTTTTCACCAGCTGG
>JAWLEI010000065.1:13303-18626 GCA_041686195.1 Desulfovermiculus sp. | reverse complement strand
TGGAGTATCAGCGGGGAGAGGAGCGCTACGCCAGCTTGAGCTACCAAGCCGATATTGTCCGCTACAGCGACTTCGGCTCCAACGACTACGAAGAACACAGATTGGAAGGGGAATTTCAGTACGCCAGCCCCAGCGGCTGGTACGTCCTGTTCGAGGACCGCTTTGTGGACACCGAAGACCCCTACAGTACAATCGACAATTTCCGGCTGGGTGTTCCCCGCATCAAGCGGTGGACAAACCAGGGCACCCTGCGGCTGGGCTACAAACTTCCCAGCCGCTTCTCAGTGCACGCGGCCTACCAGAGCTTTATTGTCCAGTACGACGCCTTCCGGGACCAGTGGCGGGATCGCAGGGATCAGGTGTACGAAGGCCGGGTCATGTACCGCTTCTGGCCCAAGACCTCGGTCTTTGTCATGTACCGGCTCAGCGACATCAACTACCCCGAACAGGATGATCCGGCAGACAACTCCCTGGGGATCGACTCCCGGACCTCCCAGGACAACCTGTACCATCAGATTTTCACCGGATTGTACTTCTCCCCAGCGGCCAAGCTGAAAGGGGAGATCAAGGTGGGCGTGGGCCGCAAGGATTATAACAACGAGCGCAACTGGCAGGATGTGGCTTACGACGAGGCGTGGGAGCCGAGCCTGGAGGTCGAGCTCAACTACCTGATGTCCGAAAAGACCGAGTTTGATCTCACTCTTTTGCGATCAACGTATGAGTCTGTGGATATCGATACGAGCTCCTACTCCAGAAATGCTGCCTACTTTACCTGGCACCAGAAGCTGATCGGGAGCTTCTCCTTTCAGGCCGATATCGGCTATGCCCTGGAGGACTACGAAACCCGCGCCGGTCTTGCGGACCGCGATGACGACATTTACGAATTGGGGGGAAAAATCACCTACGCGATCCGGGATTGGCTGCATACCAGCCTGAGTTACCGCTATGAAGAGCGGGACACCTCGGATGAGCTGTTCCGGAATGAAGATTACGTGAACAATCTTTTTATGTGGTCCATTAAGGCAGAACTTTAACCCGGATGTGGCAGCCCATGCATAGCAGAATCCGCTTTCGCCTCACCCATTATATTCGAGTTGGCATGAAGTTTCTTCCCGGACCGGGCAGGGCCTTATTGCTGATGGCCATAGCCGCCATGCTCGCCGCATGTGCCGCCCCAGGGCCGGCCGTTCAGACCATGGACTCCAATTCAAAGGCCCTGCAAGATTTAGGGCAGGAGCAGCAATCCAAGGTTGAGGAGGCCTTGCAGGAGAAGCAAACAGAGGAAGAGGAAAAGGACTCCCGGGTATCCAAGGCCCTGGAGCAGGCCACGATCATGACCTGCCGGGAATATTTGCGCAGCTACGGGCAAAGTGGAGAGGAAACCCCAGAGTACACCATCGGCCCCGGGGATGTCATCGGGATCCAGATATTTGATGAGCCGGGCCTGTCCCGGGAATCAGTGACCGTTTCCGACGAGGGGTTGATCAACTACCCCCTCATCGGGCGGGTGAAGCTGGGGGGGCTGACCACCACCCAGGCCGAGGAGCGTGTCGCTGAAAAGATGACGGACGATCAATATCTCCTTGCTCCGCACGTCTCGGTTCAGGTCAAAGAATACTTAAGCAAGGAAGTTCTGCTTCTGGGGGCGGTCAAAAAGTCGGGGACGTATCAGCTGAAGGCCTCGGAGACCCTGCTGGACATCATCTCCAGGGCCGGCGGAGTAGATTTTTCCCGCGGGGGTTCGGAGCTGACCCTGATCCGAAACGAAGAGACACCGGAAAAGGGCGAACATAAGGTGGCCATCCGGATAGATCTGGACCAGCTCCTGGACGGGGCCAGCCAGTACGCCAATCTGACCCTGAAAAACAAAGATGTGCTCTATATTCCGGGGGCCAAGAAGTTTACTGTCATGGGCCAGGTCAAAGATCCTGGCGACTACAGTCTGGACAATGGAGGACTGTCCATTGTGGAAGCTGTGGGCAAGGCCGGAGGCTTCACCCGCATAGCCGCCCCCAACCGGGCCAAGATCATCCGCATGACCGAGGACGGCACGAAAGTTATCCAGGTGAACATGAACAAGCTGACCCAGGGCGATGCCGAAAGCCAGAGTGTGCCCATCTTACCCAACGACATCATCATCGTGCCCGAGAGCTATTTTTAGCGGAAAATACATTCCCGCTCGCGGACGTAGCGCGAGTCACGCCAATGGCGTGACTACTCAGGGGCATCGAAAGGTAAAGAACATTTCGCTCCCCTTAGTAACCATATTCACAATCATTAACTTTTGGGATCAAAACCATGACTGAAGAGCATGAACAAGAGGTCCACCTCAGTGACTACCTGACAGTGATCATGAAGCGGAAATGGATAATTCTGACCTGCCTTCTGGTCACAGTCATGATCACTGCCTACGTCACTTTCACCCAAACTCCGGTATACAAGGCAACGACCTCCTTGATCATAGAAAAGCAGGAACCCAATATCCTGCAGATAGAGGATATCATCGCCTCCGGCAGTTCGAGCAACACCTACTACCAAACCCAGTATGAGATCATCAAAAGCCGCTCCCTGGCCAGAAAAGTGGCTTCTGAACTGGACCTGTACACCAGCCGGGAGTTCAACCCGGAACCTCCAAGCGACCCGATTTCCAGAGCCAAACGCTGGGCAACCTCCCTTGTTGCCTCAGTTCAACGCTCCGTAATAGACTTTATATTCCCCAACACCCAGGCTGGAGACCAGAAAGACGTCATCCGGTTGCCTCTGTATGAGGGCATTGATGCCGCCCAGGACAAAATCCTGGACAAATTCCGGGCTCGCCTCTCTGTGGAACCGGTACGGGAAACCAATATGGTCCAAATCAGCTTTGAGGCTACCGAGCCGCGTCTGGCCGCTCAAACCTCCAATGCAGTGGCCAAGGCCTATATAGAGCACAATCTGGAAACCAAGATGGAGACCATCAAGCAAGCCGTAGCCTGGCTCAAGACTCGGCTGGAAGAAGAGAGGCAGGCAGTGCAACAGGCCCAAAACACTTTCATGGAATACCGGCAGGAGCACAATATCATCACCGATATCTCCCCGGAGACTGAGAGAATCCGAGCTGAAAAACTGGCTGATCTGGACAGCAAAATCACTGAGGCCAAGACCAACCGGATCAAGGCCCAAAACCGGTATGAAAAGGCCCAGGACTTCATCAGCAATTCCGGGAACCTGGACTCCCTTCCAAGTATTTTGAGCAATGAGGTCACCAGTTCAATTCAAAAAAGCGAAATGGAGCTGTCTATCACGCTCTCTGATCTGTCCAAAAAATACGGAGCCAACCATCCCCAGATCCAGGCCATTGAATCCCAATTGCAGAACCTGAAGCAAAAAAAACTGCAAGCGTTGAAGACCATTGTTACTTCCCTGCGCAATGAGTACCAGACCCTGCTTTCAGAAGAAAAAATGCTTGAGCAGACCTTGGAAGAGGAAAAGCAAGAGGCCATGGAGCTCAATCAAATAGCCATCCAATACGGAGTGCTCAAACGCCAGGCCCAAAACGCCAAGGAAATGTACGACCTTTTAGTCAAGCGCTTCAAAGAAGCGTCCCTGACCGAAGACATCAAGACGGTTAACGCCCGCATCGTGGACTCGTCCCAAGTACCTGAAAGCCCGGACCGGCCCCAGAAAAAACGTAATCTTCTTTTGGCTGTGGTTCTGGGTATGTTTGTGGGCACAGGGCTCTCTTTTTTCACTGAATACATGGACAATACCCTCAAGCAGCCCGAGGACCTGACCCAAAAACTGGGTATCGCCTATCTGGGGATGATTCCAGCCATGAAGCTGGGCAAAAATCTTGAGCCCGCTCAGGTGTGTATCTCTGATCCCCATTCCATTTACAGTGAAGCCTACCGGGGAGTGCGTACCAACCTCTTGTTTTCAGCAGCCGACACCACACCCACGACCGTGCTGATCGCCAGTGCCGGACCCGGGGAGGGCAAAACAGTGACCGCAATGAACCTGGCCGTCACCCTGGCTCATGCCGGGACCTCCACCGTCCTTGTGGACTGCGATCTACGCAAGCCCATGTTGCACAAGCACCTCAAGCTGAGCAGGGACAAGGGACTGTCCCACGTATTGACCGGGTCTATGGAGCTCTCGGAAGTCCAATTCCCAACAGAAATAGAAAACCTGACCTTCGTGCCCAGCGGACCGACGCCGCCCAATCCATCCGAGTTGTTGGGATCGCAAAGCATGCAGGCAATGCTCTTTTCCCTGGCCGAGTCCTACGATCGGGTAATCATCGATTCTCCACCCATCACTGCGGTGAGCGACTCCTCCATCCTGGCCAGCCAGGCGGACGGAACCATCTTGGTTGTTCAGGCCTTTGAAACTCCCTTGAAGATGGTTCAAACCAGCCTGGATCAGATCCGAACTGTCCAGGCCAAGGTTCTGGGCGGGGTTTTAAATGGCGTGGACATGGAGAAGGAAGGAGCCTACTACTCCTACTACTCCTATTACTACTACCACTCCACCGGAGACAAGAAGGGCAAAAAGAGGGAAGAAGCCGTATAGGCCTGTGGTAGCACCAAAAATGCTGCCTGGAATCTGTCAACGGATTTGAGTTTGGGGCTGGCCGATCCACTGGCTGATACGGTGGCTACGTACGGGCGGTAGAAACCAAAGCGGGCTTTGGACGTTATTGGATGTCTGTTCTGCCTGCATGGGGAAGCTTTAGTACGCTGGCATCAGCATACGTCGCCACGTTGGAAAAGAGTGGCGAAAGTTCCTTCGCCCTCTTCGACCACTTTTTTCCTACTCCAGGGTCAATTCCATCCGGTCCGGATAGGAGTATGTTTCAATCCCCAGCTCCTCAGCCACACGTTTGGCCCGATCATCAATCATCGGAGAGATGGCAATAGTTCTGGAGACCTCACGTCCTTGCTTTTGCTGGTAAAAGTTCCTCTTGCGCCAAAATGCATACATGCCCGCTTTATCAAAAGAGGACTTGATCTCACACAAAATCAAGGTCCCATTGTGAATGATCACGTCCATCTCGATCTGATCTGGACGGCCAAACACCTGCCCTTCGTAGTCATAGTCCTCATAGCGCTGAACCGTGACTCCGAATGAGTCCTCCAGGATGGCCCGCAGGCCGTTGCGGAATGCTGCCTCAGAATACAGTCCCCATCTGGCACCCAATGCCCCGATGGACGACTCATGCTTTTTGTTCTGCTCTTCTATTCGCTGCAGCATGCTGTTGATGACCTTTTGATTTTCCTCCCACTTCTTTTCCTGGGCCTCCCATTTCTTCTCCTGAGCCTCCCATTGCTCCCGCTGGGCCTTC
>JAWLEI010000065.1:11746-13203 GCA_041686195.1 Desulfovermiculus sp. | reverse complement strand
TCCTGGGCCTCCCATTTCTTCTCCTGAGCCTCCCATTGCTCCCGCTGGGCCTTCTGGTTTTCCTCCCACTTCTTTTCCCAGGCCTCCCATTGCTCCCGCTGGGCCTTCTGGTTTTCCTCCCATTTCTTTTCCTGAGCCTCCCATTGCTCCCGCTGGGCCTTCAGGTTTTCGTCCCATTTCTTTTCCCAGGCCTGCCATCTCCTTTCACTTGCTTCCCTGTCCCGCTTCAGCTCTTCCAGCATCTGGGCAAAACGATCATTCGTCTCCTGCTTCCCGGCATACATTTCACGGGTCAGCCGGAGAATGAGATCCCGGATTTCAGGCTCTGTTTCCATCATCCGCGGAAGATCGGACATGATGGCTTTTTTAATCTCCTGTAGTGAGTGCATACATCCACTCCGGTCAATCCCAAGATACATTAAAATTTTTAAAGGATTAATTCCACTCTAATCTGTGACTGCACTCCTGTCAAACCTCCGGCGAACGCAGCGAAGAGGCCAGAGACAAAATCTTCGGATTACCTCACGCCCGCTCGAAGACTCGCTCAAGTTTGCCGCTTGACCATACACATTGAATGTGTACAAAACCGGGGAAGTCGTGTCCAGATTTCGAATCCTGACTCAGGGCCAGCTCGTTGTCCTCTCCCGCTTCAATCAGCTTGAACTCCTGCAAGGGGCAAAGAATGAGAACGAATGGAAGATGCTTGACCAATACCTCTCAACCCAGTTGTTCCTTGAAACAGCAACGGTTTTATTAAAAAATTGAGGAACTGAGCAACCACCGCGAGCCGTCACAAGTCATCTGGGTCAGTCCATCCATTGCAATTTGTCCCCAATCTCTTTATGTTCCCTCCTTTGTCGTAAGACCCGACTATCCCCTGCAGGAGCTATGACCATGAGCGATACCCCCATTGGAACCAGAGTACAAAAACTGCGTCAGGCCCGGGAGATCAGCCTGGAGGAGCTGGCTTCCAGAACCGATCTGAGCATTTCCTTTCTCTCCTCCCTGGAAGAAGACGACATCTATCCCAGCCTGGGGCCGCTTTTAAAGATCTCCCGGGCCCTGGGTCTGCGCCTGGGCACCTTTCTGGACGACAAGGTCAGCCGGGATCCCCTTATCGTCCGCCTGCAGGAGCGGGAAGAGGAGCTGCACATGCTTCGGGGCAAGGACCATCCGGTCTCCTTGCGCTTTTATTCCCTGGGCAAGGGCAAGAACGACCGGCACATGGAGCCCTTCTTCATCCAGATCCTGCCCGAGTCGGCCAAGCACAAAGACCTCTCCACTCACGAAGGCGAAGAGTTCATCGTGGTCCACTCCGGCCGGGTGGAGGTCATTTACGGCCAAGAGACCCATATCCTGGAGCCAGGCGACAGCATCCACTACAACTCCATCATCCCCCACCATGTCTCCTGTGTCGGGGAGGAACCGGCTGAAATCTACGCAGTGCTGTATCTTCC
>JAWLEI010000065.1:0-11646 GCA_041686195.1 Desulfovermiculus sp. | reverse complement strand
ATGCAGAAAAACTCAATACGAGAAATAACTTTGGGCCAAATGCTGGACGAAGCCATCGCCAGCCACCCGGACAATGATGCGGTGGTCTATGTGGACCGCGATTTCCGCCTCACGTATCGGGAGTTCGGCCACCTGGTCGATGAACTGGCCAAGGGGCTCATGGCCCTGGGGATAGAAAAGGGAGAGAAGGTGGCCATCTGGGCCACTAATATCCCCCACTGGGTGGCCCTGCAATTCGCCACGGCCAAGATCGGGGCCATCCTGCTCACAGTGAACACCTATTACAAGGAAAGCGAGCTGGCCTATCTGCTCCAACAATCGGAAGCCGAGAACCTGGTCATCATCGACGGGTTCAAGGATACCGACTATGTGCAGACCGTATACTCTCTGGTTCCTGAGCTGCGCACCCAGCAGCGGGGACACCTGGCCAGCAAAGAGTTTCCCTGCCTGAAACGGGTCTTTTTTCTGGGCCAGGAAAAGCACCGGGGCATGTACTCCCTGCCCGAGGTCATCGGCCTGGGCCGGATGGTGCCGGATACCGACTATCTAGCCCGCCAGGAAAGCCTCAGTCCCCACGAGGTGGTCAACATGCAGTACACTTCAGGAACCACCGGTTTTCCCAAGGGGGTCATGCTCACCCACTCCAATATCGGAAACAACGGCTTCTGGATCGGGGAAAACCAGCTCCTGGGTCCGAAGGACCGCATCTGTCTGCCCGTACCCCTGTTTCACTGCTTCGGCTGCGTGCTCGGAGTCCTGGCCGCTGTCAGCCACGCTTCCACCCTGGTCATCCTGGAAGAATTCAATCCCCTGATGGTCCTGACCTCGGTCCAGGCTGAAAAATGTACCGCTTTGTACGGAGTCCCGACCATGTTTCTGGCTGTGCTGGAGCACAGCCTGTTCCCCCAGTTTAACCTCCGTTCCCTGCGCACCGGAATCATGGCCGGCTCCCCCTGCCCGATCACGGTCATGCGTCAGGTCATGGACAAGATGCACATGCAGGATATTACCATCTGCTATGGCCTGACCGAGGGATCACCAGTCATGACTCAGACCCGGGTGGATGACAGCATAGAAAAGCGGGTCCAGACCGTGGGCCGGGCCATGCCGGAAATTGAGGTCAAGATCTTTGACCCTGAGACCGGGCAGGAACTGCCTCCCGGCCAGCCCGGCGAGGTCTGCTGCCGCGGCTACAACGTGATGAAGGGCTATTATAACAACCCCCAGGCTACAGCCGAGACTATCGACGAGCAGGGCTGGCTGCATTCCGGAGACCTGGGGGTTATGGACGATGAAGGATATGTGAGCATCACCGGCCGGATCAAGGACATGATCATCCGGGGCGGAGAGAACATCTATCCCCGGGAGATCGAGGAGTTCCTGTACACCATGGACGGGATCTACGATGTGCAGGTGGTGGGCGTGCCCAGCCAGAAGTACGGGGAAGAAGTGGGGGCTTTCATCATCTTAAAAGATGGATACGACCTTAAGCCTGAAGATGTCCAGGACTTCTGCCGGGGCAAGATCTCCCGCTACAAAATTCCCAAACACATTGCCTTTGTCAGCGAATACGACATGACCGCCTCCGGCAAGGTCCAGAAGTACAAGCTGCGGGAGATGGCCGCAAATATCTTCCTGTAGAGAACTTAAGTGCGGCCTGGGCCGTACTTGAGTTCTCTAAGGATTTGGCACTTCAGTCCTCTGTCTGCAGAACCTTCTCCCAATCAAATCCAACCACATTCCGCTCTTGACTGGAAAACTCTACCCCAATCAGATATACCTCCTGGCCAGTGAATTTGTCAGCATACCCTTTGACCTTGATCTGTTCCAGGGCCTTGCCGGTGTCCGTGAGCTCCACTACCTTAAATTCAATTACGTATACACGGGCTTGAAAACGAACCACCAGATCAATCCGGCCCTTATTCGTCGAGTCTTCCGGATACACGTCCAGCCCCAGGGCTGCAAAATAGCAGTACACAATAGACGCATAATAGCCTTCATATCCGGCGAGCTGATTTCTTCGGTACCAGTCATAGGGAATGGAGGCGAAAAAAGCATGGAAAATATCCTGCAGCCTATCCAGATCGTTCTCAGCTAAGGCGTCAAAAGCCGCGAATTTTGCTTTTTCAGATTCGGCCAGGGTCCCGGTCAGATAGGTAAGCAGTGAATCTGTCAGACTCTGCTTGACTTCCAGGTTGGGATAGCCCAGACAGAACCGCCTGGTCCCGGCCACGTTCTGTACTGATTTTAGAGTCAAATAACCGGTTTGAAAGAGGAGGGTTTCAATTTCTATGTGCTCGATATCAAAGCTGCCCAGAAGCTTCTCACTGGCTTGGATGGATTCCAGTGAGGGAATTGTATACTGTCTGGAATGCAACAGTTTAATTAAAAAGGTAGGCGTTCCAGTCTCAAACCAGTAATTGGAAAACTCTTTGCTGTCCAGGTACAACAGGATATCAAAGGGATTATAGACTTCTTCACCCAGCCAGTTATAGCCGTTGTACCACAGTCTGATCTCGTCCAGATCGACGCCATGCAATCGATCTGCAAATATAGACTCCAGCTCTTTTTGGGAATATCCGCACAGGGCTGAATAGCGTTTGTCTATGGTGATATCTTTGAGATTATTCAAGCCACTGAACAAGGACACCTTGCTGAATTTGGAAACTCCGGTGATGAATACAAACTCAATATACGGGTCGGCATCCTTGATGACTGAATAATAGTTTTTCAGCTCCTCCCGAATGGACACAGCTGTGCTTTTCTTTTCAATATTGTCCAGTATCGGCTTATCGTACTCGTCTACCAGGATGACCACACCCTGCCCATAGTGCTCATGTAAACTATAAACGAGCTCGGCAAAGCGGCCCTTCAAGCTTTCCTTGGCATATTCTATGTTATATTCCAGACTATGGTCATAAAGAATTTCACCAAATGTAATTCGCAGTTCCTGAGGGTCACGAACAACCCCAGATCCAAAACTTATATGCACCACAGGATGGACCTTGGTCCATTCCCAGTTATCATCCAGATACAACCCCTGGAACAAATCACGCTTCCCTTGATAGGCAGCCTTGATGGTGCTCAAGAAAAGGCTCTTGCCGAACCTGCGGGGGCGGGACAGGAAATAGTACTTCCCTTGGGAGGTCAATTGATGGACAAAAGGGGTCTTGTCCACATAATAATATCCTTCCCGGATCAAGTTTTCAAAGGTCTGAATTCCGATGGGCAACTTCTTGGCCATAGTGTCCACCTGCTTTTGGAGATCTCTTTGTTTTTGGGCCCTCCAAATCGATGGTACACAAAACAGCGTCGCTCAACAATCAAAAGCCCATTCAGGCCGGATTTTCTGCCTGTTATAATGAACAAAAGGTCTCAGCCTGCAAACTTTCCTTGACTGGAGGGCCCCTTCTCTTTCATATTGTCTTTTTTTGAAAAAAGGGAGCATAGGACATTGTGGTCGAAATTTGTGAGTATTTTTCGAAAACAAACCCCTCCGGAAAGTTCTGAACCGGCTGAACCAAGTGAAATTGAACTCCTGGAAGACAGGCTTCGGAAGCTGCAAAAGAGGGAGCGTCGACAGGCGCAGATTCTGGAGCAAATGTATCAGGACCTGGGTGGAAAGCTGGACAGAGTGCTGGCCCGGCAAAGCTTTGAACTGCCAATTGACGAAATCGCCGCTTGTGCCGAGAATCTGGCCCTTTATTATCAGCATTCCCCTCAGGACAACGCCCTGGCTCAGACCTGGAAAAAGTTCACCCTCATGCTGGAAGCCTTGGGCATTGAGCTTATTCTGGATCGCCACCAGAGATTTGACGACACCCGGCATCAAGTCTGCGACATTCGAAATGATCCACAAGCCCCGGATAACGCGGTTCTGGAAGTTGTTCGTCCGGGCCTTGTGGTCCATGGACAGATCACCCGGCCGGCAGTCGTTGTGGTCAACAGGACCTCCAAGCCGGAAGCTCCCGGGGAGTCGCCTTGATGTACTTTCCAGGACGCTCTGCGGCTACTCAGCAGACCGCTGGATCGGTCAAGATTTGCTCCCGCGCAAGAGCATGGGAGCAATAAAAGATTGCTTCGCTTCGCTCGCAATGACGCGGGAGCATCGCTCAATTGAGGTACCGCCCCAGGCGGATCGAATTTCAACACATCAATGTGGATATTTATATGCGCACCATTTTCGGCATCGACCTAGGCACCACCAATTCCTGTATCTCCAGGTTGAACAACGGCATCCCTGAAGTCTTGTCTGTGGATGGATCCCCATTGGTCCCTTCAGTGGTCAGCTTCGATCCTGCTGAGACTATTGTCGGTTCCAGGGCCAGAAACCGGGCCGTTCTCCATTCTGACATCACTGTAAGCTCGGTCAAACGGGTCATGGGTACGGATCAGACCTTTACTATCCGGGATCAAGCCTACCCCCCGGAAGAGATCTCTTCTTTTATCCTCTCCTATCTCAAAACCCAAGCCGAAAAAGTTCATGGAGTAGAGGTCAAGGATGTGGTCATCACCGTCCCGGCCTATTTTTCCGATGCCCAGCGCCGGGCCACGCACAAGGCCGGAGAGCTGGCCGGGCTGAATGTGGAACGGATCATCAATGAACCGACGGCCGCAGCTCTTTTTTATACCCACACCCTTATTTCTCAATCCCCGGAGCAAAAGGAAAAACAGGTCCTGGTCTACGATCTGGGCGGGGGCACATTCGACGTCTCAATCCTGCGCATGGGGGAATTGACCGAGGTTCTGGCCAGTTCCGGAAATACTGAACTGGGTGGAGACGACTTTGATCACGTTCTCATAGATGTCTGTCTTGAAAAAATCATGTCTGAGTATGGCCTGGACCTGCGCTCCCATCTCCCGGCCCTGGCCAGGCTCAAGTCAGCTGCGGAGCAGGCCAAAATCACCCTTTCCGCGCATCCTTTCACCACCATAGAAGAAAGCCTTCTTCCCAATCCTGAAGGCAAGGACATAAGCCTGTCCCTGGAAGTCACCCGGGAGACCTTTGAACAGATGATTGAGCCCTATTTGCAGACCACAAGGACCGAAGTCAAAAATGCGCTCTCTGAAACCGGACTTTCGCCCCAAGCTATAGACAACGTCCTTCTGGTGGGCGGGTCCACCCGTATTCCGGCTGTTATCAGCCTCCTGGAGGAGCAATTCGGGTCTTCACGCATGCCGGTTGTGGATCCGGACTTGAGCGTGGCCAAAGGCGCAGCCATTCAGGGAGGAATCATCACCGGCTCTCACATTCACCAGGTGCTCATCGACGTCACCCCCCACACCCTGAGTACAGCAGCCCTGACCGACGATCCGGATATGCGCTTGAAGTGTGTCCCTATCATTTCCCGCAATACGCAGATACCAGTCACCCGTTCGGAGATGTTTTACACCGTGACCCATGAACAGAGCCAGGTTCAAGTCAATGTCTACCAAGGCGAATTCACAAAACCTGAGGACAATACCCTTATTGGGGCTCTGGACCTGGCCTTGGCCCCGGCCCCGGAGGGATCGCCCATCCTCATTGAATACAGCTATGACTTAAATGGGATCATCCACGTCAAAGTGGAGCAAAAAGGATACAGCCGCAAGCGGGAGGTGGATCTGGACAGCTCTCTGAGGAACCAGAAATTCCTGGAACTGGATCTTGAAGATCATGATAGTGAGCACGGATGGGAAGAAGATGAGGGCACCCCAGAAGAAAGTGAGGAAGAAAATCGCAACATTACCAATTACATATTACACAAGGCGAGAGGCATCCTCCAAAATACCCAGGATTCCGCCCAGCGCAACACCTTACAGGCCTTAATCACCGCGTATGAACAGGCCTTGCAGGGAGAAGACGAAGACGCAGTGGACGACGCTGAAGAAAAGCTGGTCGACTACCTGGACGAGCTGGAAGATAAGGAGGAATAATGGCCAGAAAGAAAGGCGGCAAGAAAAAAGCAGATTCCGGCAAAGCCTCCCTCCACAAGCTGGAATCCCGCCTGCTGGGATACTGGAAAAGAAAGTCCTGGGGCGAGTTTGTGACCCTGTTCCAGCGCCACTGGGCCAGAGCCCGAAAGACCCAGGCCGCCGTATACTGGGACGCGGCCGTATACAACCTCCTCCTGGACACCCTGTTTGCCTCCCAGGACTTCGCTTTACTCCGGCACATACTTGACGAGCTTATTGATCCCCGAACCGTCTCCGAAGAAAACCAAAAATGCCTGCAGGTGGCCAAGCTCTTTTGGGCCACGTATAACGGTCAGGCCGAATCGGCTGCGATCAAAGAACTCCCCTCGGATCTGCCTGATCCCTTTCAGAACCTGGCCGCAGCTATTGGGGATATCACCCAAAACCCTTCCACCCCTTTAAGTGACTATGTGCAGGAGAAGAGGACCAAGGCCAGAAAGGGTGAAAAGCATTTGGCCTTGGCTGCCAGAATAGGCAAACAGTTCAATACATTGAGAGATCAAGATTTTCAGCCCGCCAGTGTTCAGCCTCTTACTCAGCTCCGCAAATCCCTTCGCGACCTGCAGGCCACCCTGGAGGACCAACTGGGCCTGACCAGTCCTGTTGTTAAGAATATGTCGATCCTGGCTGATTTGTTGCGGACCATGCACTCCAACCCCAGATATCTGGTCAATTCAACCCAGGTTCTTCATCTTCTTCAAAAAAAAGGCTTTGAGACATCTTCCCATCCTGCGGTGGAAAGCCTGGCCTGCGGTCTTCTGGCCCTGGGCCGCAGACGCTTGGGGCAGGACTGGGAACATACGATTCGGGTTTCCTTGCGCAATTTACTCCCCGGATTAGCTCCTGAGCTTCCCCCCCATCTGGAGCGCCAATTCCAATCCCTGCGCCACGTATCTGAACAAGATCCCTCCCTATTTGAACTTATCCCTTTGATGCTCAAGCATGATGTGTGGTCGGGCCGAGAACGTATGATCCTGCTTCTGGTCCAGTTGCATATAATGGCCTATGCTGGGGATCAGCTTTTGGAATATCTGGAAGATATGTTGTTTGGGTCCTGGTCTGAAAGTCAGCTCATGCAATTCTTGAATCAGCATCTGATCCAGGCCATTCAAACCCTGGAGCAGATAATAAAATTGCATGCCCAGTTGGGCATTCAGGATCCATCCCTCCTGGACCGAGCCACCCGGGATTGGCAGGAGGCAGTTGCAGCCCTGCCCTTTTCCCGGACCTCCCGCCATCTGGACCAGTTGCTTATAACCATGTGCACCTCCCCTGTACCTGATGCAGCCCTGCTGTTTGCGGTTATGAAGCGAGTCGAACAGGCAACGCAGGTGCAGGGAGTTAAAAGCATTGCCAAGGTACAGAAAGAACGTGCACCCTTGCAAATAACTGAAGAGGGTCTGCGTACAACCGTTCACATGATTCATGACGAGTGTGACCTGCACAATGTTTTCCAGGCCTGGCAAGGCTGCATGAAAAATGATGATTACCAAAAAATGGTCGAGCTTTTCCTCCTCCGGGTCTTTGATGAAACCTGCAATGATCAAAATTCCCAGGACTTCTTGTTCCATAATCCATCCCTGGAGTGGTCGGACCTCCCTCCCTCCCTGATGCAGGACTTCTCCCACATCCTGACCCCGGAATTTTCCCTGTATGGCCTGGTTCTGTTAAGCGCCAAAGCAGGCAAAACCAACCCCCCGGCCCCTCAAAACGCCACCCAGGCCAAATATTTCCTGGACCATCTTCCTCCGCCCCAGATGCTGGACGATATGCTGGGCTGGATGCTCACCTGGCCCCACACCCCGTACCGCAACACCTTCCTGGCCGCGGTGATCAAAAACCATGCAAAGTATTTAACCCAGAACCGGAAATGGTGGCGACTGGCCCGGGCCATCCAGTTGCACCGCTTGCACAAATTAGCTGAACTGGTATGGGATGTCTGGCAAGAGCTGGATTTTTTTGCCCAACAGCGGGATAATCAGGATTTCCGATCCGCCCGGGACCTTTTGCAGCCCTTGGCCTATAAGAGCAAGCAGCCGCAGAGTTCATCATCCAGGCGCAAGAAACAGACCCTGCTGGATGAGGTTCTGGAAGAAAAGAAAAAGAAATCAAAGAAAAAGAAGAGCTAAAACGTATGCTGGAAAAGGATTGTGCAGTATTGCGGGTGTCCAGGGATGCGGACATGGAGACGGTGCGCAAGGCCTTTGTCAAACTCTCCCGCCGCTATCCCCCTGAACACTTTCCGGAAAAGTTCAAAGAAATCAAAAAGGCCTACGACCGCTTGAGCCTTAACCCGTCAAGCATCAGCTCTCTGGTCAAGGATCTGGCTTCCATTCCCGCTGCCGAAGACATGGGCAAATGCCTCCTGGACGAGGCCATGCAAACCAGCCCGAAAGCACCTCCGGTTCCGGAACTGGATGTGTACAGCCTGGAACCAATTTTCGATCTCCCGGCCCGGCAACAGAGACTGCAAAAGGCCGTGCAGGACATCCGGGATCAAGATTTGGAATACAGGGATGCATAGGCTGTCAATTCCCTGCTTGGTCCGACTCATTGTCTCGAGCCAGATTGCCAACAGACACAGCCTTGACCGGCATGCGCACGGAAGGGGGGTGAATCGGGACATCCGGGAAATGTTCTGCCAGCATCTCAGAGATAATAATCTGGCATATCCGGCCCTGGCACATGCCCATCCCGCAGCGGGTGGCCTTTTTCAGAGCTCCGGGGGTAGTAAATCCCTGCTCTATTCCCCGCTTGATCTCGGCCAGAGTCACGTTTTCACACCGGCAGATCACTGTCTCTTTCGGGAGATCCCATATATTTTGTCCCGGCGCTCGGCAATACGTGTGCACCGCCCGGCCATAGGCCATCCATTTACTGCGCTTTCTGTTCAGTTCTTCCAGAATACGATCAGCCTCAGCTCTCGGGCACAGTCCCAGGTCCTGCAAAACGGCCCAGGCCGCAATCTGTCCCTCCACCAGGGCCTTGCCTCCGCCTCCGATGCCGGTCACCTCTCCGGCCGCATACACTCCAGAAACCGAGGTCCGCATCCGTTCATCCACCTCCACCGCCCAGACTCCGGGATGGGCATCCCGGCCCAGGCGGCATCCGGCCTGGGCCGCCAGCTCCGCATTGGGCACAAAGCCGTGCCCAATAGCCGCCACTCGGGTGGAATAGGTCTGCTCACTGCCTGGAACAGGTTCACCCCGAGCATCCAGCTTGACTGTGACTACTTCCTCCAGCTCCCGCCCCCCACGGGCAGCCAGGATTTTCCTCTGCCTGTACACCGGGACCCGGCCCCGGATCAACCTGGACATGGAAACAATGGCTGCACTCAAGGGACTTCGGACTCCAGCCGCGGCAATGAGCAGGCCAGTCCCAGCCCGTATTCCGTTCTGATCCTCAATGGCCTGCACTCGCCCTTTGGCGGCCAAAATATCAGATCCCAAGGCATAGAGGAGCGGACTGGAGCCGGCCACAAGCATGTCGTGAGCCGGCAGGACCCCGTTCTCTTTGAGCATGACCAGGGCCGCTCCGCTCGACATGACCCCGGGCAGAGTCCAGCCGGGAAAAGGGACAAAACGCTCCCTGGCTCCAGTGGCCATGAGCACCGCATCAGCCTGTATGGCCCTCATCCGGCCCTGGGCATCTTCAACCCACAGACTGCCGTCAGCTTCCCGGCCCAAAACCTGAGCCTTGGAAAGAACTGTGCCCTGTGATGTGTCCGCTTGCAGGAGATTGCCTGCTGCCCGAGTCTCTCTGGGCCACTGCTGAGTCTGATCGCAGATCCCGCTGCGCAAAAGCTGTCCGCCAAGACGGCGGTTTTCCTCCATAAGCAGGACCTGCGCTCCGTGGCGGAGCAAAACCTGGCTGGCGGACAATCCGGCCGGGCCGGACCCGATAATCGCTACTTGGTACCTAGTATTGCGTCTCAAAAATGTTGCACCATTTTTTGGCAATTGGTCCTGTTGCATTTATCAGAAATTGCCAGCATATGGGACCGAACTTACAAGACACGGTACTAGAATTCTGGGAATTCGATCTCCATGCCTTCCTCAACTTCCAGCATGCAGGCCCGCTGATAGGAACGACCGTTCACCGTGACCAGACATTCGTAGCACACCCCCATGCCGCAAAACACACCCCGGGCTCGGTCCTGTCTGGGTCCGGTCCCCAGAGTACGGATGCCTGCAGTCAGGAGGACAGCGTGCAGATTTTGTCCGTAAGCAGCCTGGATTGGACGGCCGTTGACCAGGATGGTGACCTGCTGTTGTTCCGGTTTGGGCATATGTTCGCAGGACCAGTGGAAGCTTTCTATTTTCAGCTCCGCTGGTGGATTGATATTTGTATATGTTTCAGCCTTGATCAATCCGGCAAACTTCTGCTTTTTTTGCCCGCCTTGGGGCAAAAAATATTTCAGATTGCCGGAGGCAAGGCTGAACACTTTGAACAGCCCCAGGCAAGTCAAATGCCTCATCCCTGCAAGCTTTCTCTGTCCACACTGAATTCGTGCAGAGGGAAATCCGTTCTGCCCTCAAGAATCTTTTGGGCCATGAGCTCTCCGGTAATGGGGGCCAGGGCGATGCCGTCACCTTCGTGCCCGGCGGCGATATACATATTGTCAACCCCAGGAGCCGATCCCAGAATGGGCAGCCCATCCGGGGTATACGGCCGCAATCCGGCAAAGGAGCGGATGATGTGCAGTTCCTTCAGGGCCGGCACCAGGGCTGCACAGCGTTTGGCGATGCCGATTAGGCCCTGCCTTGTGGTGCTTAGATCAAATCCGGCGAACTCCCGGGTAGACCCCAAAAGCAGAGTGTCGTGGGCCGTCTGCTCCATGGATACGCCCTGATCTCTGCTTTCGGCCAGCTGTGGATCAAACTTGGCCGCGATGTAGGTGGCTGAAAGCATGGGACGGCCAAGCAGAGGCCTGGCTGGCTGGGTGACCGCGAGCTGGCCCTTTCTTGGGGTGATGGGAATGCGCATGCCGAGCATGGACACGAGCCTGGCGGTCCACACTCCTGCGGCCAGCACAACCACCTGGGCTTCAAATCGGCCGCGATTGGTGTGCACAGTCCAAACTCCGCCCTTGGCCCGGGAAAAGGCGGTGACCTCAGTCCCGGTCAGGATCTCGGCTCCAAGTTCCCTGGCCCCCAAAGCCAGGCCCTGGGTCAGGGCAATGGGATTGACCTGCCCGTCCAGGTCCGACCAGGTCGCTCCGGCTATATCCGGGGACAGCTCCGGTTCAAGCTCCCGGGCTTGTTTGGAATCCAAAAGGCTGATCTCCAAGCCGCCCCGGGCCTGTCGGCTGACAAAGCTGCGCATGGCCAGCATCTGGGCCTGGCCTTCAACAACCACCAGCCCTCCGCAAGCCGAAAATTCGATGGGCAAAGGCAGTTCATCCTGCAGATGCAAGAATCTCTCCCTGCTGGCCAGAGCCAGATCCAGATGCACCCCCGGCTTCTTGGATTGCAAAAAGACCAGACCGTCGCAGGCCCCGGAGCTTCCGGCCGCCAGGTCCCCGGCCTCCAGCACAGCTCCTTTTGCCTTTCGCCGGGCCAGATGATACGCGATGCTGCAGCCGATCACCCCGCCGCCGATGATCAGCACATCAGCCTGCATTCGGCACATATTCTTCATGCCCCGGCAGCCATTCGTTTTCTCCACCAGGGAAGAGCAATCGCAGCCAAA
>JAWLEI010000064.1:0-18757 GCA_041686195.1 Desulfovermiculus sp. | reverse complement strand
TGCCCAATTCCCTTCCACAGGAGCAAGAGGGGAAAGTAGTCCTTTTGATAGGCAGGGACGATGAAGGAACGCCCCAATTCCAGGGAGCCCCGCATTTGGCGGAAGAATGCCGGACGAAACCTAAACAGGGTGGAGGTGTACAGGTTCTTTTTCCCTCCAGGACGGGACAGCAAAACATCGGTCCTGCCCAGGCGGTAGGCCCCGGCCAGTTCCTGTTTGGCGGTATTCCACAGGATAAGGTGGTTGTACATATGATCGAAGAGGTCCAGATCAAGTGGCTTTTGCGACCCTTCCCCATTGTGTCTGAAAGTGATTTCTCGTTGCCTGCCGATCTCGTGCAGGAGATGAGGGATCTGCTTGGATGTGGCTTCGACCACACACCATATCCCTGCTCTATAACGTTTGTATGAATTCTTGATCTCAATTTGAATTCAGCTTTGCTCCAGCAAATCTGAAATATTTTTTGCCCCAAGGCGGGCAAAAAAAGGGGAAATTTGCCAGACTGATGCTAATTCCTGTTTAGTCATATCTATCATTCCAGCATGCCTCTGCGGTCAGTGACATAGGCATTGCCCGGCTGGGACTTGGCGTAGGTCTAGACTTCAGCCGCCCGTTCGCTGATGGCCTTGAGGCTGGTCTGTGCGGTGCAATGCAGGATTCCCAGGGAAACAAACACTACCCTCATCTCGTTCTCAAAAAATGCAACTCAAGAGGCCCGATAACAGATATGATCCTACTCGTTTTCGGCTTCACCTTCGCCACCATGCAGATGTGGAACTTCAGCATATCAACGTTCACGGTTGGGATCACCTGGGAGATGATTGCAGTCCAAACGATTTTGCAGAGCAAAAGAAAAGCACAACTGCCTTAATTTAGCCAACATCAAAGAAATGCTGAGGTGATCGAACAGGTTGGATATCTGTCAGGAAGTTATTTTTGCCCGCAAACCGTATTGCATATCCGGACCAAGGAGCTTTGGTCGCAACGGCCCAAAGCTTTAGATTTATTAAAACTGTCACAAAAATGTAATGGAACTGTCATGCAAGAAGCCAAAAAATAAATTATACGGATCCATAAGGATTCGTGCCCGGGCTATTTTCCGGGTCGGAAAGATTGTAATCTTTTAAAATCATGACTGTTTATCGGTTATATGCAATGTAACGATTCCCGGCATGACAACAAGGGACGTTCAAGTATGGAAAGACTTCCTTACCAAAACAGATACATCCATCTTGGCTGTGCCGTAAAAAATTCCCCGGGAAATCATCCGGGATGAGGAAAATATATTCCGGCAGATCACATCAAGGAAACTAACGGGGAGGAGCGGGAGCCACTCATGCCTGAGAGTGCACGTATCCAACTTCACCGGGTGACCCGAACCTGGGGCGACAGTCCTCCGGCCGTCGACAATGTCGAGTTCACGGTCGAGCCCGGTCAGTTCGTCATCCTGCTGGGACCCTCCGGGTGCGGCAAATCGACGACGCTGCGCTTGATCGCGGGCCTGGAGTCGACTACGCACGGCAGAATCTCCATCGATGACCACGATGTCACGGAGGCGCCGCCGGGCACGCGCGGCATCGCCATGGTCTTCCAGTCCTACGCCCTGTTCCCGCACCTCACGGTGGCCGACAACATCGTCTTCGGCCTCAAGAGCCGCCGTGTACCCAAGCCGGACCGTGCGCGGCGGCTGCAGGAGACGGCCACGCTCGTGGGCCTGGAGCCGTATCTGGATCGCAAGCCGGCACAGCTCTCCGGAGGGCAGCGCCAGCGGGTGGCCCTGGCCCGCGCGATCATCTCCGAGAATCGCATTTGCCTGATGGACGAGCCTCTGTCGAATCTCGATGCCCGCCTACGCAACGAAATGCGGCGTGAGCTCAAGGCATTGCAGCGCCGCCTCGGCATCACCGTGATCTACGTCACCCACGATCAGGTCGAGGCCATGAGCATGGGCGACCGCGTGCTGCTCATGGAAAGCGGGCGGTTGATCCAGGACGGAACGCCGGACGATCTCTATAACTTCCCGGTGACAACCTTCGCCGCGTTGTTCCTCGGCAGTCCGCCGATGAATCTGCTGCCGCTTGCCCCGGCCGCGGGCGGTGCGGCCATTGATGGGCTCGCCGAGCATCCCGTGGCGAAGGCGGAGGCGGCCGGCTGTCAGTTGGGTGTGCGCCCGGAGGACCTGGTCGTGGCAGCGGCGGACGGTGACGGACTGCCGGCCGAGATCGTCACCGGCGAGTACCTCGGCGCCGACACGGTACTGCACCTGCAGTTGGGCAGCGCCGCTGCGCTGGCCCGGATGCAGGGGCGGTTCGATACCACGCCCGGGACGCCCGTGCGGGTGTCGTGGCCGCTGGCCAAGGCGCACCTGTTCGATGGTGAGACCGGAGAACGCAGCACGGACACGGAGCGGCTCCTCGCCACGCCGGAGCATTCGCCGGCACGAGGCGCCGCGGTCAATAAGTAACCGGGTAACGCAATCTACGAAGACAGAGCAAGGAGAAGAGACATGATCGCAAGAAGATTCAAGCTGATCGTGGGCGCGCTGGCCGTGGCCGGCAGCCTCGGACTTGCCGCCGGCACGGTCGCGGCGGAGGAAGTCAAACTGTCCATGTACTATCCGGTGGCCGTCGGCGGTCCGCTGACCGATGTCATCGATGACCTGGTCGAGGATTTCGAGGATGAGCATCCGGACATCAGCATCGAGGCTACCTACGCCGGCAACTACGACGACACGCGGGCAAGGGCCATCTCCGCCCTCGAAGCGGGTGATCCGCCCGAGCTCTCGGTGATGTTTTCCATCGATCTCTACGAGATGATCGAGAAGGACGCCATCGTGCCCTTCGAGGACCTTGTCGAAAGCGACGAGGAGCGTGCCTGGCTCGACAGTTTCTATCCGGCACTGATGGAGAACGGCACGCTGGATGGAAGAAAGACCTACGGCGTACCATTCCAGCGTTCGACCATCGTCATGTACTGGAACAAGGACGCCTTCGAGGAGGCCGGCCTTGATCCGGACACTCCGCCGGAGAACTGGGAGGAAATGTGCGAAATGGCCGAAGCAACCACTGTGCGTGAAGATGGCGACACGGAGCGCTACGGCGCCATGGTACCCTCAACTGGCTATACCTATTGGATGTTCCAGGCATTCAACTTCCAGAACGACCATGTACTCATGAGCGAGGACGGCACTGAGGTGTACTTCGATCATCCGAAGACGATCGAGGCACTGGAGTACTGGGTGTCGCTCGCCCGGGAGGACGGAGTGATGCCGCAGGGCACGGTCGAGTGGGGCACCCTGCGCCAGAATTTCCTGGAAGAGAAAACCGCGATGATGTGGCACTCGACCGGCAACCTGCGCGCGGTGCGTGATGATGCCGACTTCGACTTCGGTGTGGCCATGTTGCCGATGAAGGAGCAGCGAGGCAGCCCGACCGGCGGTGGCAATTTCTACATCTTCAAGGACGCGAGCGAGGAAGAACGACGTGCTGCCCTGGAATTCGTCAAGTGGATGACGTCCCCGGAGCGCGCGGCCGAGTGGTCGATCGAGACCGGCTACATGGGTGTCAGTCCGGATGCCTACGAGACCGACGCCTTGCGCGACTATGTCGAGGAGTTCCCGCCGGCCGCGGTGGCTCGCGACCAGCTCGAGCACGCCACGGCGGAACTGTCGACTTACCAGGGCGGGCGAGTCCGCAAGGCTCTGGATGACGCGATCCAGGCTGCGCTGACGGGCGACCTTACGCCGGAGGAGGCGATGCAGCGTGCCCAGAAGCAGGCAGATCGCGCGCTGCGCCGGTACTGAGCGACACGCCCCGGTCTGAACGGCCGCCGAACCCGGCTTACCGAATCCGAATACGGACGTCTTGATGCGGACACTTTCCCAACATAGGCGCATGCAGATCTATGGTGCGCTGCTGCTTCTGCCGGCGGCCGTGCTGCTGAGCACGTTCGCCTATCTGCCGACCGTGCTCACGGCGGTGCGGAGCACGTTCTTGCCTGCCAGCGGTTCGCGGCCGGCCGAATTCGTCGGGCTCGAGAACTACGCCTACCTGCTGGAGGATTCCGAGTTCCTGCAGGTGGCGCTCAACAATGTCATCTATGCACTGGGCACGATCCCGACCTCGATCGCCCTGGCTCTGATCATGGCCCTGTTCGTCAATTCGAAACTGCCGGGGCGGCCCTTCGTGCGCATGGCGTACTTCACGCCGACCGTGCTGCCGATGATTGCCGCAGCCAATATCTGGCTATTCTTCTACGCGCCTGAGATCGGCATGCTCAACAAGATCGTCGGCGCGCTGGGACTGGAGGAGCGGAACTGGCTCGGTGACCCCGCCACCGCGCTCGGTAGCGTGATCGTGATGACGATCTGGAAGGAGGCCGGCTTCTTCATGATCTTCTACCTCGCGGCCCTGCAAGCGATCCCGCCCGAGCTCAAGGAGGCCGCGGACATCGAGGGCACAAGCCGCTGGCGCTTCTTCTGGCGGGTCACCTTCCCGCTGCTGATGCCGACCACGCTGTTCGTCCTGATCAATGCGACGATCAACGCGGTACGCGTTGTCGATCATCTGTTCATCCTGACCAAGGGTGGCCCCAACAACGCAACCAATCTGCTGCTCTACTACGTCTACGAGACCGCGTTTTCGTTTTTCGACCAGGCCTACGCCGCCACCGTGACCATGGTAATTCTCGTGGTCCTGGCCCTGCTGGCCGTCCTCAAATTCGGCTACCTCGATCACAGGATTCACTACCAATGAGTACCACCGACTTCCCGCATACGCGCGTGCCCGGCATGCACCCGGAGGTGATGGCATACGTGCCGCGCCTGGAGACGCTCGCCGCCTGGGTCCTGGCGCTACTGTGGATCGCGCCCCTGCTGTACGCGGTATGGGCAGCATTCCATCCACCAGGTGCCGTGGCCGAGTTCGATCCGATGACGCCGCTGACATTGGCGAACTTCGCCGAGGCCTGGTCACAGGCACCATTCGCGCGCTACTTTCTGAATACATTTGTCATGGTGACGGGCATTCTCGCCGGTCAGTTTGTGATCTGTACGCTGGCCGGATTCGCCTTCGCCCGTTTCCCCGTCCCGGGTCGGGATGTCCTCTTCATCCTCGTACTCATACAGCTCTTTGTCTTTCCCGAAGTGCTGCTGGTGGAGAACTACGGCATCGCCAGCCATTTGGGTCTAGTCGATACCATCCCCGGTATCGGTCTGCCCTATGTTGCCAGCGCCTTCGGTATCTTTCTGCTGCGCCAGACCTTCAAGACCATCCCGCGCGAACTCGAAGAGGCCGCTCGCATGGAGGGATGCGGCTGGATGGGTATCCTGCTCAAGGTCTACGTGCCGCTGGCGATGCCGGTATATCTGGCCTACGGACTCGTCTCCGTCAGCCACCACTGGAACAACTTCCTATGGCCACTGGTGGTCACCAACTCGGTGGAGACACGCCCGCTGACTGTGGGCCTGGCGGTGTTTTCCGCGCCCGAAACGGGCGTAGAATGGGCAACCATCAGTGCGGCCACGCTCATGGTCATCGCCCCCCTGCTGATCGCGTTCCTGTTGTTCCAGCGCCACTTCGTGCAGTCGTTCATGCGCGCCGGCATCCGCTGAACCAATGTCCATGCAGCCTTTGCAAAATTTCCCAGGGGAACCTGTCCCTTTGAACAACATGGTGAACTTTCGGACCTGTCCAGGGCAAAGAATCGGCATCCGGCCAGACCACTGTTATCAACCCGGCATCCACGGCTGCCTGGGCTCCAAGAGGGGAGTCTTCAACTGCCAGACATTTTTGTGGATGAAACCCTAAATGCTTGCAGGCCAGAATATATGGATCAGGAAATGGCTTGCCCCGCTGATTCCCTCCGCCAGCCACCACCACGGAAAAGCAATGTGCAAGCCCTATAATCTCCAGATTAGCCTTAACCACCTCATTTTCGCCGTTGGACACACAGCCCAAAGGCAGCCCTATGGCACGCATCCGGCAAACAGCATCTATTTGCGGCGTAAGCCCAAATTCAGTCTTAAGCCCCTTGATGTACTCCCGGTTGAAGGTATTCAGCCATTGTTCTTTGGATTGCCTGAAGGCGTGCCGGGCAATGAGATATTCCCATTTTTGGTTCATTGTCGCGCCCATGATGGCCTTATTCTCCTCCCAGCTCCATTGCATTCCTTCCCGCCGGCACAGATCCGCCAAGATTTGGTAATGGAGGCGCTCAGTGTCGATAAGAGTCCCGTCCATGTCCCACAGGACGGCTCGAATTGTGGGAAAAGAAATCATATTGGCTTTCTGAAGAAAAAGTTACACGATCCAAGAAGATCTATAGTTGAGAAATATTGATTGTGTATGGAGGAGATGGACGGCCGCTGCGCTCGTACTGGGAAGACTGGCCTGTTGCTGAGCTCGGCCATGCAATGGCCGAGCTCATGTCTCTATTGGGCTTGCGGCGAGAGCAATTACCGTGACGATTCAAAGTTCTCAGCTGCTGCATCGAGAACTGCCCGTGCGGTTTGAGCCTCATCAAATCCTTGACCTTCCATGCCGCCGTCTGGCCCCTTGTAATTTGCAAACCATATATCCAGGATCTGGCTCACACCGGGGAATTCCCTGTCGATCTGCGACATAGTTTCGATGTGGGCGAAGGGCGAATCCTTCGTCAGAACTCCGATCAATTTGTCGTCCTGCTCCCCACCGTCAAGCATCTTGAGCACGCCGACCAGGCGCACATCGACGATTTCACCGCGAGGCACAGCCTGTCCCAGAACCAGAACGTCAAGCGGGTCGCCGTCCCCGCCCAACTCTTTGGGCAAGGCGGTGCCGGGAATGCAGCCGTAATTGCCAGGATACCCAAGATATTCGTAGCGAATCAGGTGCCACTTGTGCGCATTGTGCAGATAGCGAGCGGCGATTTTTTTCCACCTCTTCAGCAGGCCAACATCTATGCCCTCCTCCTTCTTTCCCGGTGGCCAAAACAGATAAGCGTAACCGGACTCAATGGCCGAGAGATAACTGTCCCTGGGATCCCGAATCAGCCAGACATAGCGATCAAAATGATTAAAGAGCCTGGTCCCGGGCATGAGGTAGAAAAGGTCCAGGGGCTTGATCAGCCGATAGCCTCTTGGCTGCAGCCCCAGCCAGGCCGAGGCCAGGGCCGGCAGTGAATTCAAATCGCTATAGGACTGTACTGCGGAGTGCTGACCGAGAATGTGCTGAAGCAGTGTGCTCCCGCTGCGCATGGAATATCCGATAAGGATTCGCATAGGAAACCTCGTCATTTTTTCAATCGGATTTGTATGAAAAAAAAGCAAAAGCCCTGCTGATGCAGGGCCTTTACGTGATGTATCAAATGACAGTCAAGCCATTGAATGTGTCAGACTTGGTGCGCCTAGAATGCAAAGGCAAGTTCGGTGATAAAGGTCTGCTTATCCTCATCAGCCACCGGACCATAATCGTTTGGGCTCCAGCCGCTGGAGGCAAAGTCATCTTCAGAGTAGTTTTCATCGTGCATGAACTCAAAAGCCAAGCTTATGTTTTTAAACAATTCAAAGCCGACACTGGCTGAGATCCGTGTTTCCGGGATGGTATCATCGATGTCGTTGTTTGAAATAGCCTCATCCGTTCCCTGATAGGCCAGTGCGAAAATCGTTTCCCGATCATTGATTTGAGTCTCGTATGCCAGCTCAAGGTTCCAGGCGCTGGGCTGAGCCCCCTGGTTGTCAAAAAGCAGTTCATTTTCTTCAAAATCATCCAATGCAGTGATGTACTCAGCTATAAGGTAGAGTCCCTGCCAGCCCAGGATGGCGTGCGCCCCCACGCCTCCGATGTAGTCCTTGATCTGGTCTGTGGCCAAAAGGTCGGGCATATCACCGGCATTTCCAATGTTGTTGTAATAGCTTCCTCCCACATTCAGGCTTATGGGATCCATGTCCATGTCATAACTGGCCAGCAGAGTAAATTGATCCAGGGGATCGTCGTCTTCATCAACTTCTGTCACATCATCGGCATTGAAGATGCTGGCCTCGACGTTGAATCCGGCCTGCTCGAACCCTACAACAGCAGCTACATCCGTGGTGTCACCCAAGCTCTCGGTTAACGGTCCTTCGAGCATGAAACTCTCATAATTTCCAAAAGGGACAGTCCCATACTTCCCGAATCCTGCATAGAGCGGGAACTTGTCGGTGTTTTCGAATATGATTCTGGCCTCTTCCCCCTTAATAGTGTCATCTCCATCGTCATACTCAAGTCCTACATATCCATGCACCCACTCATTCAGGTCTGGATTGAAATACAGATCAATGGTGTCCAATTTAATGTCCGTGGAATCTCCGGAATCATCATAATTGTTTCATGCACACCCTGAATTGCAACATCAAGTTCCATGTTCAGTCGGTCGATAAAATCTGCTGCAGCTTGGACACTGTCCAGTTTATCCTTTTCCATCGTATCAAGTCTGTCTTCCAAGTTTTGAATTCTTTCTTCATAAGCAGATATTTGATCAGCTGATGAATGTGTTGAGATAAAAATAAAAACTAAAATATACAAAAAAATAGAGAGAAATGAAAATCTTTTCATCATACAGAACACCTTTCTCCTTTTGCGTTGATCATTTAAGCAGATGTGAAATGTTTCAATCTATAAGTAAAGTGCGCGAACGCGAGAAAGATTATCTGTGTTCTGTGACAACATTATGACTCATGTGTAACAATTTGATGAAATTTTGTGTGCGCTTGGAATATTGTTCTCCCTTCTATATTCTGAGCTTTGTCTTCATACATCTCCCAGCTCTGAACAAAGGCCTCTTGAGTAGATCTTTCCTGCATGTACTGCCTGGCCTGAACCTTCATTTTCTGCAGCCGCTGGGGATCGCCGGCTAAGGTCAAAACGGCCTTTTCCAGGGCCTGGACATCCAGGGCCGGAACGATCAGTCCGGTCTGTTCCGGAATCAAATTCTCCTGGGGTCCGCCCTGATCGGTGACAATGACCGGCAGGCCGGAGGCCTGGGCCTCCAGAACCACGTTTCCGAAGGTGTCTGTGGTGGAAGGAAAGACGAAGATATCACTGGAGGCATAGGCCTGGGACAGGTCCTGTCCAGTCAAAGTTCCAGCAAACACGGCTCGCGTGCCTGAAAGATCGTCCTGCATCTGGTTCAAAAAGGGGCCGTCCCCAACAATAATCAGTTGGATATCGTTTCGGGCTTTGGAAATTTGGGCATAGGCCTGGGCCAGGGTTTCCAGGTTTTTCTCCTTGGAAATCCGGCCGACATACAAGAGCTTCAGCCGGTCTCTTCGCAGTCCAAATCGTTTTTCCCAAAATCCGTTTTTGTGTTGGGGATGAAAGCGGTGGGTATCGATTCCCCGCGGATACAGCTCAATCTTGTCCTGATGGATGCCATGGGCGCGCAACTCCTCCCCTGTGGCTCGAGAGGGGACATAGATCTTATCCAATTGATTATAATACCAGGTCATCAGCTTCCACATCAGGGATTCCATGTCTGGATCCCCGGTCAGCTTTGATGCGTATTGAGGAAAAGAGGTGTGATAGGTTCCGTAAATGGGCAGGTGCAGGATCCTGGCTGCAGCCAGGGCAGCCAGACCCATGGGGCCGGGGGTGGAGGTGTGGATATGGGAGAAATTGTTGTCCGCGCAATAGTCCAAAACCTGCAGAAAGGACGGGCAGGCCAGATCCAGCTCCGGATATTCAGGGACCTCGATCCGCTCGAAAGGGACGAAGTTGACCTGCCTTTCCAGGTCCAGCTGAGATCCGCAGGTCAAAATGTATAACTCTTTATCAAGGTTTTGGGCCAAGTTGGCTTGGGATTGTAAGGTTAAGGCCACCCCGTTGCACTGATCAAAGGTATCGGTAAACAGAGCCACTTTGTATGATCTGTTCCGCCTTGCCTGTGGAGTGCCCTGCAGGCGTTCCAGGCAGGCCCGGGCCAGGGGCCGGTCCTTGCTGTACAGGCCAAAGGCGAAGAAATACGGGGCCAGAAGGGCATAGACCGAACCTCCAGAGCCTATGGTTTGAAAGATATTGAACAGCCTGGCTTTGGAAGCGCTCTCCACCAGGGTCTGGGAAAAGTTGTGGATTAGACGGTCGGAGGCGGCCCGGACAAAATCGAACCATTTGTTTTCCCGTTCCGGCAAAGACAGCCCAGAATCATGAACCAGTATGAGCAGATCCGGATCAGCATCCAGGATAGCCTGTCCTTCGCGGCGGATCATGGAGCAGAGATCCTTGTCTACAGATCTGGTAAAGGACCATGCATTACGCCCGGCCCCAATGGTATCGTACAGCCAGGACCAAAATCCCCGATTGCTTCCGATCTTCCCGGTCAGAGCAGAGTCTACAAAGCGCAGGAGTGCGTCTTTTTGCACGTGGCGGTCCAGATTGAACTTTGATTTGTAGAACTGATAGGCGATGGCGTAGAGATTGTGACCCATGGTCCTGGCTGTGGCCGGCTGGCTGTGAGTCTCGGCCCTTCCCTGCCTCAGCCCCTGCAGGAAGTCTTGGACCCCGGTCGCCTCTGGAACGCGAGTATAGGCCCGGGCAATGTTCAAAGAGGAATGGTCGTCCGACCCTGCGGTCAGAGTCTTGACCCATGGCCGTTCACCCGCAGGCTCCAAGCTGTGCTTGTCAGCCAGGAGTTCAATGTCTTTTGCGGTCAGAGAGGCCAGTATCTGCTGAAGGATCTGATTTTGAACATCGTCCCGGGACCCGTTAAGTTCAAAAAGATCAAACAGGAGAAGCATGTGCTCAAAATGCTCAATGTGCAGGCAATTGTTCATGTCGTAAAAGGGGTGGGCTACTATGTGGACAATTTCCTGCTCCCGCAAATAAGGGACCAAATCGAAAATATTCTGGCGCAGCTGCTGGATATCGCGGTGCTGCTCTTCGCTGATGTCTAAAGTCAGAACATGGATCTTGCAGCCATCCTGCGGAAAATAGCAGGTCACTTCTTCGCTGATGAAAGTTCCCGGCAGGTGGGCAATCTCCAAAGCCCCGTTGATGGAGTTGTGATCGGTGATGGTCACCAGGTCCATGCCCCGGTCCTGGGCCCGGCCGTAGATCAGTTTGGGATCGGAAAAGCTTTCCGGGCAGTCGATCTTTTGCAGAATCCACTGCGAGGGACGTTTGGAATACTTGGAATGTACGTGCAAATCGGCAGCAAGTCCTGGTGAGGCCATAATTTCTCTCCCTTGTCGTGGTCTGGTGGGGCTGGACCCATAGAGGCCCTGGACATACTCCATGCTCATGACAAGAGAGTGACGATTGCTTTGCAGTTGTGTGAAGCCGGGGAAAATGGGGAGACGGAACGGGGCGGGTGTGTTCTTTATTGAAGTCTTCTGCAAACCAGGCTAAACTTTGCAGATTAAGAGAAGATACAAAGACGTGCTCTGGGGGATGAATGAACCTCTTTTATTTGGGCATGGCCCTTTTTTTGTTGCTTAATATTCTCATCGGCCTGTACCGGGTGTATGCCGGCCCCAGGCCCCGAGATCGGATGGTGGCTGCCCAACTCTTCGGCACCACCGGAGTGGCCACCCTGCTGCTTTTGGCCCAGGCTCTGGATGCGGTGTACATCAAAAATGCCGCACTGGTCTTTGCCCTGCTCATGGTCATGGCCGTTCTGGCCTTTGTCCGTAACATCTCCGTCTCAAGGGACCGGGATCCGGACCCATGAGTTTTCTACACGCCTTATCCATTCTGTTGTGTCTTACCGGAGGCGTGTTTTTTCTGGGCGGCACCTTGGGTTTGCTTCGTTTTCCAGATACGTACAGCCGGCTGCATGCCTTGACCAAGGCCGACAACCTGGGTCTTGGTTTTGTTGTCCTGGGACTGATGATCAAAACAACAAATCTTTCCGGGATGATCATGCTGGTCATGATTTGGTTCTTGGCCCTGGTGGGCAGCTCCAGCGCCTGCTATCTGATTGCCAACCATATTCGCAGTGAGGCTGAAGATAAGGGGAAGGGGGATGATTTGGGCCTTTGATGTGATCCTGGTGCTGGCCCTCATCGGCGTGGCCGGGCATATCATCTGGGGAAGAGAGCATTTTCAGGCCGTGGTCGTGTTCATTACCTTCGGCCTCTTGCTGTCCATGGCCTGGACCAGGCTGAACGCTCCGGACATTGCCATTACTGAAGCGGGCATAGGGGCCGGCCTGTCCGGGGTCTTGCTCATGAACGCCCTGAAATCTTTGTCCGCCTCCAGGCCCGAATTGAGCTTCAAGACAGTTGCCTGTCTGATCCTTCCCTGGACCGGACTGATGGGCCTTTTACTCGCTTCGGCCTGGAAGGCTGCCCTCATAGGATCTGGTCTGGGAGCTAAAGTGCTGGCCGCCCTTGATCAAGCCGCCTTTGAATACCCGGTTACAGCTGTGCTCTTGGATTTTCGCGGCTACGACACCTGGCTGGAGCTGGGTGTACTCCTGGCCGCAGTCTTAGGGATCCTGGGCACCAGCTCCAGTTCGGGCTTGAAAAGGGGGCCTCCTCCAGCCCCGCCTGAACCGGTGGGGACCTGGGCCCTAAATCTTCTTTTTCCGTTCATGATCCTTATCGGAGGATATCTCCTCTGGCTGGGGGCTTTTGCCCCGGGGGGAGCTTTCCAGTCCGGAGTGATTCTGGCTGCAGCCGGAGTGATGCTCTGGCAATCCGGCCGTCCCTGCCTGGCCGGTGTGCCTTTTTTTTGGGTCCGGATTTGTATTGTATCCGGATTTGGAGCCTTTTTGCTCCTGGCTGTCTCCTCCGTGGTCCGCGGCCAGGCGTTGTTCACCCACCCGGAATCCAAGATCTGGATCCTGGGGGTGGAATACGCGGCCACCCTCTCCATCGCCGCCTGCCTGGTCAGCCTGGTTGTGGCTTGCGGTCAGAGGACAGAAGTCAGATGACAGATGACAGAGGACAGCGCCGCCGCTGGCCGCTGAAGCCCAGTTTGATCGATTCAGAAGCAGAGTATGAAGAGGGCTGGGCTTGGGGTCAAGCCCGCCCTACGCAAAAGCCGGCTCACCAGTAGGCCGCCCTTGCCCTCAAGGGCAGGCCATCTAAAATGATCTCTCTGCTGCACAGATAGAATGAGTATCTTGTTCATCACTGATTAATCCGGCCAATTCTTTTTATGGGCGCTTTGGCCCAAAAAATGTGTCAGCTTTGCCAGAGACAAAGCTGACATCCATCTTGATTGAAGGAGAAGATATGTCCCCGGTCATTCTCTACTCCTGTGCAGCTCTTATCCTGTTTGGCATCGGCCTCTTCGGCCTGGCCGTCCACCCCTATCTGATCCGTAAGATCATGGCTGTGAACGTCATGGCCGGTGGGGTGTTTTTGTTTCTGATCAGCCTGGCCTATGCCCCTGCCGGTCAGGACCCCGATCCGGTTCCTCAGGCCATGGTCTTGACTGGAATTGTGGTCGCTATCAGCGCTACCGCCTTTGCCTTGTTTTTGGCCCGGCAAATCGAGGAAAAAAGCACGGGCAGGGATCAGAAGGATCAAGCTGATCATGTGGACTGAACTCCCCGGCCTTTTTCTCCTTCTTCCCTTTGCCGGAACCGTTCTCGTTTTTCTGCTTCCGGACCAGAAGCGGCCTTATGCTGGATTGGTGGCTGCAGCACTGGTTTTTGGGACCGCCTGGGCCATAGCTGCCGATGTCTACATGAACGGCCCCATACAGATGAACCTCGGCGGCTGGCCCCAGCCCTTGGGGATCGGGATTCATATCGACGGCTTGTCGGTTCTCTTTCTCCTTCTGACCGCAGTAGTCGGACTTTTGATTTCTGTGTATGCCTGGCCCTATTTTTCCTTACCCGAAAACACAACCAAAGGGCCCCATTTCTGGCCTTTGTGGCTCATATTATGGGGAGGATTAAACGCCCTCTTCTCCACCGCGGATATCTTCAATACCTATGTCCTTCTGGAACTGGTGGGGATCAGCGCCGCCGCTCTGGCCGCTTTGGCCGGGAATCTGCCCTCGTTAACCGCGGCCTTGCGCTACTTTCTGGTTGCGATGGCCGGATCCCTGGCCTTTCTGTTAGGGGTCGGCTTCATCTATGCCCAGACCGGGCATTTAGACATGTACACCGTGGCTCAGTCCGCCCCGGACACTCCGCTCATGGCTGCCGCTTTCGGCCTGATCTGTGTAGGCCTGATGAGCAAGACGGCTCTGTTTCCCTTCCATTTCTGGCTTCCGCCGGCCCACGGAAACGCTCCGGCCCCGGTCAGCGCAGTCCTCTCGGCCCTGGTTATCAAGGGCCCTTTGTTCGTCCTTCTCAAGTTCTGGTTTGTGGTCTTCCATGGTCTGAGCGGACCGGCCCAGACCGGCTGGATCCTGGGCATCCTGGCCCTGGTTGCCGCCTTGTGGGGATCTTACCAGGCCCTGATTCAAAGCCGGCTGAAGCTGATCATTGCCTACTCCAGTGTGGGGCAGCTCGGATACATGTTTCTCATCTTTCCTCTCCTGTCCGGTGTTCTCGACCCGGCTTGGAAAATCCAGGCCTGGGCCGGCTGTGGGTATCAGATCCTCTCCCATGGCTTGGCCAAGGCAGCCTTGTTTTTGGCTGCCGGTAATCTGATCCAGGCCAGCGGAACAGACAATATCCATCAACTGCGCAATATAGCTGTCTGCTTGCCCATGACCTCCTTTACCATGGGTCTGGCTGGGGTCAGCCTGATGGGCCTGCCCCCCAGCGGAGGATTCATGGCCAAGTGGATGCTCCTGCAGGCCATTCTGGCCAGCGGTCAATGGTGGCTGGCCCTGGTCCCGGTTCTGGGCGGACTTTTGACTGCCGGGTATATGTTCCGCCTTTTGTCCCACACCTTTGTCTCCGATGCCCAAGCCGCCTGTTACGGACGGGTCTTTTGGGGAATGGAAAAAGCGGCCCTTATTCTGGCCTTGTCCTCCATTCTCATTGGTTTTCGGGCCCAGGAAGTGGTCTTCTTTCTGCAGGAAAGGACCGCAATCCTGGCCCTGGGAGGGTCTGGGCCATGAATTTGAATTTCTGGCTTCCCCTGGCTGTCCTGGCCACTTCTCTGCTCCCGGGGCTCATCATTTTTTTTCTGCCCGAGGAAAAAAGCGCTCCGCGCACAGCCCTGAACCTGATCGGAGCAGCCCTAAAGGTCATTTTGGCCCACTTCATGGCCTACAGGCTCCTGGTCCTGGACCACGTCCACGAAGTAGGTTTTGGCATGGGTCTGGGCTTTATGTTCATCCTTAGGGTTGACTTTCTGTCTCTTATGTTTTTGTCCCTGTCCAGCAATCTGTGGCTGGTGACCACCCTGTACGCCGTTGGCTACCTGGAGGGATCGCCCAACCGCAGCCGGTTCTTTGGTTTTTTCAGCCTCTGCGTTACGGCCAGCACCGGGATCGCCATGGCCGGCAATCCACTGACCTTGTTTATTTTTTACGAATTCTTGACCCTGGTCACCTATCCCCTGGTCGTCCACCGGGAAACCAGCGCCGCCCTGCGGGCCGGACGCACCTATCTGTGGTACACGGTTTTTGGTGGTTCAATGGTCTTTTTAGGCGTGGTCTGGATTCAGACTCTGGCCGGACCATTGGATTTTGCCGACACAGGGGTGCTTCAAACCCTGGGGACAGAACATCATATCACTTTAGGGCTTATTTTTGGCGTTCTCATTGCCGGGTTTGGGGTCAAAGCGGCCCTTGTTCCCCTGCACGGCTGGCTACCGGTGGCCATGGTCGCCCCGGCTCCTGTCTCGGCCCTGTTGCATGCAGTGGCTGTGGTCAAGGCCGGGGCCTTCGGCATCGTACGCACGGTTTTTGATGTCTATGGCCGGAATTTTGCCGGGCAACTGGGTTTGCTGGGTCCATTGGCCGCGGTAGCCGTTCTGACCATCATTTTCGGCTCCCTTCAGGCCATTGCCCAAACAGATCTCAAAAAACGGCTGGCCTACTCAACCGTGAGCCAGGTATCCTACATCACCCTGGGCACAGCCCTGATCGCCCCTTTTTCCACTGTGGCTGCAATTGTCCATCTGGTTCATCAGGGGATTATGAAGATTACCCTCTTTTTTTGTGCCGGCAATTTTGCCGAGACCCTGGGCCTGCATGATATCAGGGAAATGAAGGGGATAGCCCGGCGCATGCCCCTGACTGCGGCCCTGTTTACCAGCGCGGCCCTGGGAATGATCGGGGTTCCCCCTTTGGCCGGGTTTGTGAGTAAATGGTATCTGGGGCTGGGAGGGCTTGGAGCCGGACAGAGCTGGGTAGTCATGGTTCTCGTGCTCAGCAGCCTGCTCAATGCAGTTTATTTTTTGCCCATCATCAATACATTATGGTTTGAGCAGCCGGACCAGGAATGGGTCACCATGAGGCCGTCCAGGCTTGAGGCCCCTTGGACCCTGCTTCTTCCCCCGGTGCTCACAGCCGCTGCCTCTATCCTGGCTGGGCTCATCGCCGCCTGGACCTGGAGCCCTCTGGGAGTTGCCCGGCAGATCGCGGCCGGAATGGGGGTGGGGCCGTAAGATGAGAAAAAGGCAGGTAATCGTTTATCGGATTGTATGCAAAACCGGCCCTTGTTCTGCAGTAAGACGCGGTTGCCCTCAACCGCTGTCCTTTTTTTCTGAGCACAAGGGTCAGCCCTTGAGGACAAGGGCGACCTGCCGGGAACGCGTTGCTTTTCATGCGTCATTGTGCGCTGCCGAGGTATGAGGGTCATCTCGCAAGAAGGATGGAACCATGCTCCCCTGGCTCCTGGCCGTTTCTTTGCCCATTTTGGCCGCCGGTCTGATCCCGTTTCTCCCTATAGGATCCAGATGGCCAGGCTGGATTCTGGCTCTCTCTCCCTTCCCGGCCCTGTGGGTATCCCTGTTCGCAGATTTGCATCTGGTCTGTGAACTGGACACTGTTCTGCTCGGCACCCGCTTGGGATTCGGCCTCTTTGACCGTACCTTCCTTCTGTTAACCGCCCTGGCCTGGAGTGTCAGCTCTCTTTTTATAGCCTGCGGCCGGGGAAAGAGCCTGAGTTCCGGGTTCTTAAGCATGTTCGCCCTGACCATGGGCGGAAACATCGGTTTGGTCGCAGCCCAGGATGCAGTCAGCTTCTACAGTTTTTTTGCCCTCATGACCTTTGCCGCCTACAGCCTGGTGATTTATACTCAAACCGAAAAGGCCCGCAGGGCCGGGCGCATCTACCTGTTCATGGCTGTCTGCGCCGAAGGCCTGCTCATTGCCGGCTTCATGCTGGCCGTGTTTCACAGTCCAAGCCATTACTTCGCGGACATCGCCCCGGTCATGGCCACTTTGCCTCCTTCTCATCCCGTGTTCTGGTGTTTTTTTGCCGGATTCGGGGTCAAGGCCGGGATCATCTTTTTCCACTTCTGGCTCCCCCTGGCCCACCCTGTGGCCCCGACTCCGGCCAGTGCAGTATTAAGCGGGGCCATGATCAAGGCCGGGCTCCTGGGCTGGCTCCATTTTTTCCCTCTCGGGGCGGCCTCTTTTCCTGGCTGGGGAACGGTATTCATGGTCATGGGCTTGGGCAGCGCCTTTTTCGGGGTCCTGTCCGGCCTGGGGGAAGACTATCCCAAAACCGTCCTGGCCTATTCCAGCATCAGCCAGATGGGGCTTATGAGCTTCGGGCTGGGCCTGGGCCTCTATGACCAGGCCCTGTGGGCTTCGGCCGGGCAGGGGCTGCAGTGGCTGATCATCAACCACGCTCTGGCCAAAACCGTACTCTTTCTGGGCACAGCCGTTATAGGAGCCTCCCAGGTCAGCCCGGCCTGGAGGAGGATTGTTCTTGGCGGCCTCTGTCTTCCGGGTTTGGCCCTGGCTGGAATTTCTTTTACAGCCGGCAGCCAGGCCAAATATCTGCTCAAAAAAGCGGCTGAGGTCGGGCCCGGGGGCGAAATGGGCGTTGTTTTGCTCTTTTTGTCCTCGGTGATGACCACTGTCCTCATTGGGCACTTCCTGTGGCGGGCCTGGCAACTCCCGGCCAAGGGGGAAGTCACCGGGCCACAGGTGTGGGTTTGGGTTGTGGGACTCCTCCTGGTCGCAGGGCTGCCAGTGTATTTTCCCTTCGTGTCCCTGGGCTTGAGAATTGAGGGCCTTCTCAGCCCAAGCCCATCCGCCCTGATTCCAATAGCAGCTGGTTTGTTCCTGTACCTGCTGGCCCCACAGCCCATGCTCGGCCTGCTCCAAAAGATAAAAGATTTCGTACCGGATCCGACCGTGGGCATGGACCTGATCTGGCATAAAGGAACAGCCGGACTGAGGCGGAGTTCCCTTATTCAAGCCAAGTGGATGGAGATGAATTTGTACGCCTTTCTGGATCAGGCCTTACGCAGTGATTTCGGCTGGGAAAGGATGCGTCATGTGGAGTACAGGGCAGCCAAATGGCCGGTTTTCGGCTTCTGGTTTATTGTTTTGATTTTGATTCTGGCTGGATGGGCTTTCTGGTGAGCTTTTCTGCAATGGGTACCTGGTCGCTGGAGACTGTGTATGGCTGAGTTCATAGAATCGGACAAAGAAAGAAGTACAACCGCCTTGAGATGGTTCCGGTCATGTATCATCCGGGTTTGTGTTTTTGCCCTTCTGTGGTGGGGGCTGACCGGCTCATCCCGGGACTGGCCTCTGGCCATGGTATTTGTGCTCGGTGCGGCTGTTTCCAGCCTGATTCTCTATGCCCCGATTCCCTTCCGGCCAACTGGTCTGGTTCGTTTTATTCCTTTTTTTCTGGTTTCGTCCCTGCAAGGAGGACTGGACGTGGCCAGACGGGCTTTCAGCCCGGCAATGCCCTTACAGCCGGGGCT
>JAWLEI010000063.1:0-18953 GCA_041686195.1 Desulfovermiculus sp. | reverse complement strand
GCTGTCTCAGTGAACTTCAGGAGATGGAGCGGAAGATTTTGGACTGGAACCGCTCCTTCATGGATGTAACCAATATCCCGGGGGTGGTGACCCTGATCCAGGATGCCAAACATTATCTCGATACGGATCAGGTGACTGTGATGCTCCTGCGGCAAGAGTCCTCCCAGGTTCCACTCGATATCAAGCTTAAGGTGCGTAAGCCAGGAAGTCAGGAGGATTTTTACGGGGTGTTTGTCCGGGTGGTGACAAATGATGTGAACGGTACGAGCTTTCCCTATGTCTACGCTGTACTGGCGGCCAAGCCTGGATATGGATTGGAAAAAATTCAGGCCCGTGGTGGTTCCCCTGAGGGCGTGATCACTGAATACGCGCAGAAAAAAGAGGTCGAGACCCTGGTGGTCCGTCAGCAGACGACGAAGAAGAGCGGGTATCACACAAAGCCGTCGGATGCGGCCCGCATTTTTGATTTTGCCATGAAACTGGCCGAGGGGAGCACAGATTAATTACAAACTGTATAGAAGAAGGCCAGAAAGATGAATTCCATTGACCGCCTGTTGCAGACAAGAAAACAGGAAGTAAAATTCACCGCCTGTATTCTTGTCCTGATTCTGCTCCTTTTCCTCGGACAATCTTTCGCCCCTGGAATTGCCTCTGATACACAGATGGTATCAGGAATACAAAAAAGCGGGGCCTTGGCTGAAACCAAGGATAGGGCTGGGCAGTCTGTTGTGGAAACAGTAAAGGGCAAGGCAGCCGTTAGCCCGGAACTCCTTAATCTGCACAGGCAGGGCAAGCTGACAGTCCGAGCCCTGGGAGCATTTGGTCAGCTACCTGACGGATTCATGTCCACGGCCAGGGAGCTTAGAGGCCAGAAGCTGGACCTGCTGGCTGCGGACCGGCCAGCCATAGTGCGTTGGCTGGCTCAGGCCGATCAGGGAGAGCTGAATCTGACGTCTCAACATAGGCAGATTTTGCAAACGCTGTTGACGGCCATGACCTTTGATGAAGCAGGCACTTTCTCTGAACGGGACTCAGACTTGGCAAAGGGCGGGCCTACGGAATGGGTCGGTGAACTCCCCCCGCTTCCCAGGCCTATTCCCATGCGCCTGGCCCCGGACACGGACCTGCGTGCCCTGGGTGCGGAACGGTATGCCGGGATGGTCAGCCTGGCCAAGGAAGCAGTGGCCGAACTGCTTGGGGTCATGGATGCAGCCCAAAAGCAGGCCTTTGATGAGCTCTGGCAGCCCATGTATGCCTTCCCGGCTCCGGAATGCATTGCCTACCTGGAAAAGGTCATTCCCCTGGTCGAACAGGCTCTCAGCCTGCGCACAGCAGTGATTGAAGGGACCAAGCAGACCAGTGAGCTCTGGCATGCGGCGGCAATTGCCGCCCAGTACGACGAACAGGCCGCTTCGTCTGTTTTCCACCGCATCCATCTGCAGACAGCGGCCCTGCAGGGACACAAAGAAACACTGAACGTGCTTCTTGATGAGCTGCAGGGGCTGGGTCAGCCTCCCGACCCCAACGCCCTGCAGGCGGCCGCCCAGGACCGGCACCAGAGGGCCATGCGGACCCTGGAAAGTCTGGTTCAGGGCACTATTCCCCTGGAAGGATACTACGAAAAACTGTCCGGACTGGAGTATCTGGTGGGATCGGGAAATACCGCCTATTACCAGGCGGAGCACCGAACGCCGCTTTTGCACACCCGGGCCATCAAACCCCTGCAGGGCAGCCGAAGCGATCTGGTCCTGTTCTCCGAATATGTCTATCAGGAGCGCCGAAAGGACGACAGTTTGGTGGGCGGAATGCTCGATGATCTGGATTTTGGGGGCAACTGGCGGGTCTGGTATGCTGAACCCACAGATGATGGGTGGGCCCGCTATGAATACGATCCGGAAGAACCGGACCAGTGGATAGATGCCTTTTTCTATACCCCGTCCCACGACCGGTTAATTGTGGATCATTATTCCATTTACCAAGGAGAAGTCGAGGCTGAGCGTCATATCTTTCACCGCGCCCCCCTGAGCCCGGCTGTACAGCTCTATGAGCAGGGGGAAACTGAAGAGTCCATTCAAGCCAAGCTGCAGGAACACCGCGATGACATCAAGACCATGGAAGGGGAGTTTCACCAGGCCAAGGCTGCCTTTTTTCGGCAGCTCAAGTCCGGACAAGAGCTGCCTGCCCTGGGAAATCCGGACCAGCTGTACTGGGTGCTCCTGGATGTGTCCACGGAAAACCTGCCTGAACCCGCGACCCGCGAAAAGCGGGAGCGTCCGGGCATTGACTTCACCTATCAAGATCTGCAGTCGTTTGACGCCGGTCCGAATTCCTTGACCAGCACCTGGACCGACGTGTCCGTGACCTGGGAGGCCAAATCTTCAAACCAGGTCCCAAAGGCATCTTCGGGGGGCCAATACATTCCCAATCCGTTTGCTGAAGAAGATACAGGAATGAGCTTGGAGGCAAAAGAGGAGCGCAGTGTCCGTTCCAGTTCCGTGCACTGGGAACCTCCTCCAGCCGTGCTTGCAGACGGGGCGTTCTGGGAAATGAATCCCACCCTGGAAGGCACAAGGGCCCGATTCTCTGTTCAAGCCATGGTCAGCCGTGTTCAAGCCATGCTCAGCGGTGAAGAGGACGACTATCGGCATCTGCATCTCTCTCTGGTCCCCAAGGGTTCGATACTCGCTCCTCCTCCGGGCATACTGGTCCTGGAATATCCCATTTATGCGGATGCCCAGCCTGACCCTGCGGAAGCAGAAAAATGGGCCAATAAAGTATGTATGTCCCAGAACGGGGCAGAGGGAACGGCCTGTCCACTGGCCGTATCCTTACGTTCGCAGCGTATTCAGAGGCCGGAGTATAAATTTTCAGTGCACGGAACCTCCCCGGTGGGATATGTACAAACAAACTATACATATGGACAGCGCTTGCTGGATGAGCGGGAAGCTGCTGAGCTGTCCCTGGAGCTGGAAGGAAGCATTGTTTCGGCTTCTCTTTCGGAGGTAGAGGAAAGGGCCCGGGAAAAAATTGCTCAAGCTGAACAGCAAGAGGACATCCTGGCCGGGATGCAGGAGCTGGAGCAGGAACGCAAGGCATTTCACCAGGCCAATATAGCCTACGTCCGGCAAAACGTGCAGCGGTTGGAAGGTCAGCTTGAAGATCTGCACAAGGACCTGAAGGCCGATCCCGGGGACGAGGAGGCGATTGAGCGCTATAACCAACTGCATTTTCAGTTGATTGCCGAACGCAGCAACGTGATCAGCGAGCAGGACCGTATTCAGGAGCTGGAGACCGGCGTTGTGACTCACAGTAGGACCCCTTTTGACCAGATGGCCCGGACCCAGATGATCAAAAAGTGTGAGGAATCGGCCCGTACTCTCAGCGCGGGCATCCGGGCCCGTAATCTGAGCACCTACTTGATGAACAAGCTCTCTCCGGGACAGCGAAATAAGGCCCTTGGTATCCTGGAGACAATGCAGGCTGAAGGCAAAGGGCTCTATGCACAGGATTATGCTGATCTGAACCGGGCGATGCAGAATATGTTTCAGGGCGGGCAGGAGCTTGAGCTGGCTCGGATCGAAGAGGAGGTGGCCTGGGAAAACGCCTTTGTGGAAGGTGCTGAATACGTAAAGACCGGTGCGGATATCGGCCTGACCGTGACCTCTCTTTTCGGCGGCCCGGCCCTGGTCAATGTAGCCTACCACACCGCGAGCGGGAGCATTGAAAAAGACATCTGGGAAGGGGCCAAGCGGGGGGTCAAGGTCTACTCCGATGCCGCGGATATCCTGATCAGTGGCTACGACGGATGGCAGACCGGCGGCTTGTGGGGAGCAGTGGAGGGAGCCTCCTGGTCCACCCTGCTCAACCTTGGTCCCCAGGCGGCCATGAAACGCCTGCAGTTCGGCCGCGGCTTCGATGGAGGATACCGGCCGGTGGGAGCGGACGGCAGCCTGGCCACCCCCGGGCAACGATCCGAGCAGGTCCGGGATATGATCCGGGGCGATCAGTTCAAGCAGGAAATGGAATGGGGGGAAAGTTTGGCCCGGGACTACTTCCACGACTACAGCCGACTGCGTACTGCCCAAATCAAAGGGGACATGCCCGCGGACCAGCTTCGACAGCTGGAGATGCAGGTTCGACAGAAAGCGTCTGCCGTCTCGCATAGTATGCCGGCCAAGAGCTTTCTCAAATATCAGGCCCCGCCCAGAATGGGGGCCGCCCATGCTGAAATCCATCAAAATATTGTCGATGACGCCATCTCTTCCTTTCAGCTGGAGATGCGCCAACGCGGTTACAGTGAGCACACCCTGCAGCAAATCCGCAATGCCTCCAGCCTGGACACGGGCATGGACACGGATATCGCCCTGCGCGAGCAGTTCGGCATGCAGATCACCAGAAACGGGCAGCCGGTGTCCATTGAAGAGTATCAGCGGGTGGCCAGCCGGGTGATGGCCAATAATTACAAGCACGTTTCCGGCTATGATGCCCGGTCCTCCTTTGTGGAGATGACCACCTCAGTCCATCCAGAGGCCTACCAGAACCTGGAGTTTCTTAAGCTGCCCAAGGCAGGGCCCCATGCTGACCTCGGAAAAGTACACCGCATTCAGGACCGCATATTCGGAGGCCTGGATCCTAAGGATATCACCCAGGACCTAAATATCACCCCGACCAAGGCTGAGATCATGTTCCGCGAACACCGTGAGTTGCGCCCCCTGGGAAGTCTGATGGAAACTTCCCGGGGTACGGCCAAGGACCTGGAAACCAAGTTCATCCCTCTGGTGGAATCCAAGATCCGTCAGATCCAGACCGTTCCGGCAGCGAAACGCACCCCGGACATGGAGCATAGTTTGCGCGAACTGCAGAACACCAGCCGGCAGCTCAAAGACTGCCACCGGGTGATGCAGGATATCGGGCAGGGGCGGACTCACCCCTCCCGCTGGGTTCAGGACTTCCGCCGCGTCACCGGGGGAGAAGATCCCATCGCAGTCTCCCGGCGGATGGCCAAGCTGACCCAGATGGCGGCTGAAATGTGAGGGTATCGGCAAGAGGCTCTGGCCTTCGGGATGGCCGGGCACCAACCTGGCATCTGGATGAGGGCATGGCGGGCATCTTCAAAAGAAGATGGCCGGAACCATAAGAATAGGACGTTCACGCCAAGGTGTGAGAGGACTCTGGGAACGAATGAATAATGGTTTTGATTGCAGGCAGAGGCGCGCGCGTTGCTCTTCTCTTGATTCCCAGGGTTGATCCCGAAAATTCTAATTCAATGCTGAAAGTGAACATGAAGTGAATTTTTGCAGTTCATTCATTAAAATTTCCAGGAGAATATGTATATGAAATATAACCATATAAACTTTTTGAACTGCAAATTACATGTTGCAAGGCACATTTTTAGCTCAAAATGTTCAATGATGAATATCAAGATCGCAAAATGGCTGAAGACCATCTTGATTTTCTTGATTTTGGCCACAGGTATTCCAGCATTACCTGTTCTTGCTGATAACCATCCCCCTGCTTTTGAACATGAGGATCTTGAAGAGTTGAGTGAAGAAGAATACTGGATACGAGTTATCACCCAGAAAAGCAAAACAAAGTTAACTCATAGTCAGCATGATCTCATCCGTTCACAGTTAGAGAGAGTCAAGTCAGGACAAATGTCTCCTACGCAGTTCTACGGACAAATGGCCCGCAATGGGTTTACCATGACCGATCTTATGGGCTTTAAGGCTGATTTTATTCAGCAGCAGGCAGATGCGATTGGCAGTCAGCAAGGTGCCAGGTCCCTGCACTCCATACCAGAGGCGCTGCGTTCCTGGAATGATAATTTTGGTATTGCTGAACGCCGTTTACTTCAAATACGGCGTTGGGGAGTGGAACAGGCCTTCAATAACGCGGTTCGCCGCTACGTGCAGGCTAATCCGGATTTTCCTTATATAGTCAAAATGGATGTCGGCTCATGGGCGACAGAGTCCCGCAGAGACCTGCGCTTTGAGGGGGATATCGACTTCAGTGTATTGATGTCTCAAGTGGACAATGCTGTCCAGTTGCGAAATTTCTACAATGCTGAAATCAAACAAATGTTCGGCATGGATATGGCCAGTCTGGATGCCCATGCCACTGCACAACGTAAGGCCACCGCTGATGTATATATTACCCAGGCAGGAGCGGATTGGGCAGAAGTTGATGCCCGGAGGAGGGGGGTATTGCAGGAGGTGGATATACAGGATGGAAGGGTCCTTTATAAGCAAATTCAAGATCCATTGGTTCGTTCCTATATATTTGCGAATCTGAAGAACAACGTTCAGATCCGGGAAGGCGGCGGAGATCAATTGTCCAAGCTGATGGATGATCCGCCAAAAAGAACAACCCAAAGCATGGAACCGGCCATCAGCCTGGAAATGCTGCGCCACATGACCACCGACGCCATCCAGGCCCACCTCGCACCCCACGAAAAAATTATTAAGATCGCCAAATATGTGCAACGAAGCGCGGCTGTGCGGCAGGAGGCCTTTGCTGGATCTGTTTTGGTTGATCCCGCACTTGCCGCATGGGCGGAAGGAGTCACCAGAATCAAACAGGACAGGACCCTCTCTGGACAGCAAAGGCTGCAGCGCATCCTGGATCTCAGCCGGGGGATTCTTGGTAATCCCTCCAGTCAGGCCGCCCTGGAGCGCGCCCTGAATACTCTTGGCAACAGATCTGCCACTCTGGTTCGCGACAATATTCACCTAGGGATTGATGCTCGCATGAAGGCTATTCAGGATCTGGGTACCCGGGATGCACGAAACACTGAGAGACGAAAGCTATATAATGATCTGCAGGAGATCTACAAAGCCTATGCGGATCGGGGTGTGGATTTTCCTCCCAGGGCACACGAGACCATGATCGCTCTGGGAAACGCATTACAGCAGACAGTTATGCGGGTACCCACAGGTGAAATTGAACGTATGCGCCGTCTTTTGAAGCAGAGTGCTGATAACCCGAGATCCCTCCAGATGTCCCTGGCTATTACCTGGCAGCGCTTCTCCTATTACTATACCGAAACCAACAACAAAATTGATAAATTTAACCAATTCTTAGACTACCTGGACAACAACACAATGGCCAGTTTGCGCCAGCTGAATACAGAGTTGAACTTTGGAGGTATTGGTAAGAACGGTCGTTTCGCAGTGCGTCTCCCGATCCCGATCGGTGCGATCAATGATCGTCTGAACAGCTCGATCCTGGGTAAAATCGGGGACTCAGTACCGTTTAAAGCTATCAATTTGTTTCAGGAAGGCCTTGATTATTGGAACGCCATCGCCCGAGGCCAAGACTGGAATGAATCCATGACCAATTTCTCCACTGAGATATTCCGCAACCATTTTCCACCGGGTCGTGTGATTGAAGCTGTGGTTATGGAGAATTATCTCCGGGCCGGGATCTCAGTCGTCTATGTGCTGTTCCCCAGTTCAGCTATACCTGAAGCCATTTACGGAATGAGCATTGCTGCTGCTGAATGGCATGCAGGCAAATGGCAACAGGCCAATTACGAGGAAATGGTGGATGAGCTTTACGCGGGTGCAACCTTTGAAAAAACCAATGGTCAATGGCGAGTAAAATCTCTGAGCTATGACCCCTCTGGCCGGGGAGCGGTAAGCGTGTCCCGGGCGGAGGCCTACAGTCTGCCCCGCAAAGTGCCATATCTGTCCAATGTTCTGGTGCCCCAGGTCAGTCTTCATCCGGCAATCAAAATGTACCACGAACTTCTCGAGCTTGAGGCTATCTCAGACGGGCAGATCTCCTCGACTTTTTTTGCTTCCTGGCCTCGCCGCTATCGAAATCTCAGCCTATATGGAGAGCGGTTGTGGCAAGAATATGTACAAGAGGTGGATACAGTTACCAGACAATATTTTGCAGAAGTCATTCAAGAACTGGAAAAACGCCATGCCTTTCTTCAAGGTGCCGGGTCTGATCGGATTCAAGAGATCGAAAAAGAGCTCGGCTGTAGTGAATCTTTGCTGCAACTGACAGGCGATCAGGACCGGGACCGTCCTTCCATGGAGTCTTTGATCGATGATTGGGACGAGTTGCAGGCGGTACGTAAAAACTTAAGGCAATTGCGAGAACATTGGCGGGCTTCTTTCATCGTTGACCGCCAGGCAGTCTGTTCTGTGAAATCCATCCAGAATACCTTGGACCGGAATACAAAAGATATTAAGATTTTGCAAAAAGCTGAAGCTCAGGCCACGGTGGCAGTTGAGGAAATAGTGGGGCGAGACCTAGCGGATTTTGCAACTCTCCAACCTGCAGTTCGTGCCAGGATGGGAGCTATGATCTTTTCATCAGGCAGTAAAGAGAGACGTTCCATGATCGATGAATATAAACGTTATCTGGACTCGCTACGGCCCCATGGCACTGAGCCCGGTTTACGTATCGTGGGGCCCTCCCAGGTGGAGGAAGGAGTGCCGGTAGAATTTGCAGCAGTCCTGGACCGTGAGGCGCGCAAAGTTCGCTACGATTGGCAATTTGAAAATGGTGGAGAGAACGAGCAGTTGCCAAACCCTAAACAGGCCCGCATTACCTGGACTCCAAGCTCGCCCGGAGAAAAAAAGCTTGTAGCCTGGGCTAAGCTTGATATGCCAGATGCTGAATGGGTTTGGACCACCCACAAGGTGACGGTTCTCTCCGAGCAAGATGTGCCCCGGCCAGTTGTGCAACTGAGTGCCCCGGTTTCTGAATTCACAGCAGGGGAGATCTGCCCGGTCAGGGCTGAGATGGAGCAATACGGTCTCGGCGGCCGTGGTTTTCAGCGCTATTTCTGGTATGTGGATGGACGCCAGATAAGTGCTAGTGCCGACAACATCTTTTCCTTTGATGGAGTTGGTTATGAAGGGCGTCAGGTCACAGTCTCAGTGCAGGCCCGTTCTGTGGGGCATAAAGAGAAAGTATTTTCTGATGATTCCATCAAGCTTAATGTCCTGGCTCCAGAGACCGATAACCAACAATTGCGAGTGCATATCGAACCGGAACTCACTGAAATGCCGGCAGGAGCGGAAGTGCCCTTCAAGGCCATCGTTCTGGCCCGTAAAGACGGAGGAGAACTTCGGTATCAATGGGCAGTCAACAATCAAGTGGTGGGAAATAAAGATTCAATCCGTTTCGAAAGTGCTCAGTTTGCAGATCAATCTGTAACCATTTCTGTATACGTACAGCAAGCAACAAAAGACGGTGAAGAGGTGCTCTATGAAGGGCAGGCCGTCCGCACCATCGATGTAGTCCAGCAGATCCCGATTTCTGTCTCTTTGCAACCATATCCCCGCACAGTCAACGATACCCAAGACATTGAGATTTGCGTTGCTGAGCCTAGGCCTGAGTTGAACTACGAATGGTACGAATGGAATTGGGTGGGAGATCGCTGGGGGGACAATACTATTGGTACAAATCGTTGCATGCGCAAGTCAGCCAGGGGGCTTGCCGGGCAAAAGCTTCGATTTCAGCTCACAGCTACAGATAAAAAAAGAGGACGAATAAGGACTCTTGAAACTGATGAAATTGCTGTGACGGAACCTCGGTGGGATACGTCTGATGAACAAAGGGAAAAGGGCCCTGAAACAGGACCAGAAACAGATCCTGAAGAAGTATCTTCTGCGGAAGAGCCACCGGACCTTTCCGAATTGGAAGAAGAACGCCATGGGAAGTCAAAGACAGAGCAATCAAAGGAAGAGGAAGAGCAGGAGACTGGACAGGAGGAAAAGCCAATCAAGGAGCCAAGTACCGAATTGGGATCCAGTCCAACGGACATCAAGGATAAAAAGGCACAGGAACCCTCCCTTGACGATCTTGTTTTTTCCGGTTCTGTCCCCGGTATCTGGGAGGGCGGCAACTTTGAACGGGATTCCCGCCGGGGATGCAAGTTTGAACGTACGACCGCCAGCATGCAGAACAAGGATACCGAGAAATGTCCTCAGAAGGCCAGTGTGTGGGCCGAAATGTGGGGCAAATTGAACCCGTCGTTTCATCCCCAAACCGAGGAAGAGATCCGCAGCGAATTGGAAGAGGAGATTAAAACCAAGAAATGGGAGGACATTGCCCGCCTTCGCCCTCTGCGTATGCAGGACTTTTCAGGCTGGTTCTATGATATTGAAGTTGACTATTCCAAGGGATGGGCCAATCCCATGATTGGGTATCACCCCAGCGGTGTTGATGTCCATGGGCACGGCTATGTGCTCAAAGGACGAAAATGCATAGAGGTCAAGTACGGCATCGGCGGAAGCGGATGCTACAACAACTCCGACCGGGCCTTTCTGGAGTCCCAGGCCCGGGCTGCCCGGTCGGAGGCCAGGGGTATTATCGCCAGTCTCAAACTGGTTCCAAACGGAGAGTTTACCACTGTTCCGTATACCGGACCCAAGCTGGACGGCTCGGATCTGTTGCAGGTGGAAATAAAGCCGGCTGTGACAGGCCCCTACCGGGCAGGACAGGTCGTTGAACTGCAGGCCGCGGTGAGCGGGGGAAAGGCCCCGTATACTTATGTCTGGGAGGGCAATCTGGGGACATCGGGCCGGCAGGGGCCCTCGGCCAGCTTCACAGCAACCAAGCCTGACACGTATCCGGTCGCGGTCACGGTCCGGGACAGTGTTGGAACCGAGGCGTCCGCGGGGAGAGAGCTTGAGGTGGAAGCTTTGCAGGCCGAAGTCAAGGGAGTCCTCCCTGAGGTTGTCTACGGCCAGACTGCTGTTTTGTCTGTGGACGTCAAGGGCGGTCTCCCCGACGGCGGAACTGGACCGCAGTCTGTTCAGGTTGGGGAAAACCAGGCCTATGTCCCCAATCCGGATGAAGAGGGCGAAGGCTCCGGCCTGATCTTTATCTGGCAGTCCAGTCCTGAGCTGGCCTTTGCCCCGGGCACAACCAGTGTCCCCTCGACCACAGTGACCTATGACCGGATGGGACCGGTCAAGATCTGGGCTGAAATTTTGTCCCAGGAAGGTGAAGTAAGAACCACCATTGGAGAGACGCCCCAGGTCACAGCCCGAGTGCAGGCTCCTGCATTTCATATCTCCTTTGATCCAAAACAGGGCCGGGTGGGACAGGACGTCCGGGCCAGAATTGCATCCGAGCCGGCGGTTGCTGACGATCTTATTGACTACCGCTGGTTTTCGCCAAAGTCCTCAAACCGCATGGAGTATGCAGACAACTCCGGGGTGATAGGGTTTACCATTCCGGAATCAGGAAAAATGGATCTGCGGGTTCTGGCCCGGGTGCCGGTGCACGGGGATGAAATCTGTGAAATCACAGCCGGATATACTGGAGGCGGCTACCAGGTTCAGGTCACAGTCCAGGAGCAGGGTCCTCCGGCCAGAACCTGGGACCCCAAGACCGGAGGGCTGGTCAAGATCCCCCAGGGGAGCCGCGCCACCGGGGCCCGTATCTTTTTGCGGGCCGAGCTGGTCGGCCAGCCACAGCCTGAGGCCGTGCGCTGGCAGTGGACGGTCAATGAGGGGACATTTATCAGCAATGACATATCCCGCACTCCCACGGTCTCCCGGAGTAAGCCAGGGACGATTTCGGCCCAGGTAGAAGCCAGGAATGCAAAGGACCAGCTTTTGGGCACCGGCAGCATCAACCTGCCGGTGGTAGCTGTGCAGTCCGGGCCTGGAACAGGGGAAGAGCCTCCCTCGAAATCATCAGGAAAAATTTCCGTTCAGTCTGCAACATACGGCGGAAACTGCGGGGTTGATCCTGGCAATGTGACAGATCATATTGCAAAGGCGTGCAATGGAAAGTCGGAATGCACATACACAGTGGACTATAAGGTGATCGGAGACCCGGCCTCTGGATGTAAGAAAACCTATGTTGTGACCTACAGGTGTGGGACAGATTCAGAACTGCATGAAGAAAGCCTCTCGGTCGAGGCGGGCTGGGGAGACAAGTCCGTTGTTTTGAAGTGTCCGACTGATGAAATGGATAGCCGGAAAGAAACAGCCGGTCAGGACCAGGTTTCGGCCGGTGATATGTCCGGGTGGAAAGCGGCAAATGCCGGATTTGAAGCAAATCCAGGACAGATTTCGGCCAGCCCTGCGGCGGACGGGAAAACCAGCTACTACACCGCACCTGATGCACTCCTCGGTAACTGGTCGAATGTCACCCATATCCTTTTGGAAAAGAAAAGCTCCGGCGGGAGGTATTACACCGGCAGCCACGGCGATATCGGCGATATTGTCCTTCAAGGCCCGAACGGCTCAGCCAGCTATCGGCTGTCGGAGGATCATTCCGGGGAATGGCAGGCCTACCGGGTGCCTCTTGACGGTTCGGGCTGGACCTTTGCAGACGGGGCGAAAAACATGGCTGATATTATAGCTAACGTGACCAGCTTTCGTATCCGGGCGGAATATGGATACGGGGCCGATACTTCTGCTATTCGGGGAGTAGAACTGATTCGCCAATAACAAAAGCTTTGGCAGTTCACATAACTATTTCCAGGCATGGCAAGCTTTTTGTTGACATCCAGGCCGAGGAAAGCCTGGGATTTGATGTTCGCCTAATGGATAAAACAGGGAGTCATCCCAGGTTTATCCCCGGCCAAAATAAGGAGTAAACGAATGAAAGCACCTGGCTTTATGGGCACCTTGGCTCTGCTATTGTTGTCATGCATGTTAATACCGTACTTTGGCATTTTTTCTCCGTTATATGTTCAGGCCAAGGGTCCAGAGCTGACCCAGGAACTTAAGAAGCTGGAAAAAGAAGGCAAACTCACGGTCCGCGCCCTGCGGGCCTGGGATCAGCTCCCGGAGCGCTTCATGCAGCTGGCCCTGGATCTGCGCAGGCATGACCTAGACATCTTGGGGGTTGACCAGGCCGGGGTCGAGAAACTGGCCCTACAGGCCGGGAAGGATGATCGTCTTGCAGAGTATGCCCAGGACTTGAAAGCTTTGGCTGACTACATGGCTGATATAGTTCCGGCTGAGCCGAAAGCCTTGGCTGAGGCCGAAACGGTTGTGAGCAAACCAGCAGAGCCGGCTGTTTCCCTGCCCCCGGACGGCGTGCCCGGCTGGATCTTGACCAAGGTGGACAAGGTATCTGGCCAGACCAAGGACAGTCGGACCAATACCTACAGTTTCACGCTTGATGAGAATAAAGCTGTGGACCGTTCTCACCTTCGTCAATCCGGCAGCGGCTATTCCCGGCAGGTCAATCTGGCCTTTGATTTCTCCTGGGCTCAGCCGCCAGCCTTTGCCTTTAAAGAGGATACCTGGCAGGGGCAGATAGATGTCACGGACAAGGAGAATACGGTAGAATATCTCAAAGGCTCCGCTCCGGAAACAGACCCGGCTTCAGGTGGCTTCCGGGTCAGCGCACAATATAGGTCTGGTCAAAGCCCCATAACGAATCGTGGTTCGGCAGCCATTGGCGGGTTTTCACCCGACAACCCGGATGCGGCCAAAGCTGAAACCGGAGAAGCTGAAATCAAGTGGCCGGATCGCGGTTGCCCGGGAGATCAATTCACCGTGGAAATGAGTGTTCAGGGCTGGTCCGGTCGAGGCAGAGTCACCTGGATCTACGAATATAACCAAAATATACTGCGCTCCCGGCTTTTCATTGATCAGTTCAAGGCCATGCAGGAACAGGAGAAAGCTGTACCGGCTGCAGACCTGGAGGTGATCCAGGACTGTCCTGAATGTCCAGAGATGGTGGTTATCCCGGCAGGTACTTTCACCATGGGTTCGCCGGATTCAGAGCACGGCAGTGGGGACAGTGAAGGACCGGTGCGAACGGTCACAGTGCAAAAGCCCTTTGCCCTGGCCAAAACTCCGGTGACCCAAACTCAGTGGCTGGCGGTCATGGATTCCAATCCGTCCCATTTTGATGATTGCGACCTCTGTCCAGTGGAAAGGGTCTCTCGCTTGGAGGCCAATAAATTTTTGCAGGCCCTGAGTGAGAAGACCGGGCATGAATATCGCCTGCCCAGTGAGGCTGAGTGGGAATACGCCTGCCGGGCAGGTCAGAATCACCGTTATTGCGGCAGCAATGATATTGATGAAGTGGCCTGGTATCGATGCAACAGTGAAAAACGGACCCATCCGGTCGCCTCCAAGGCTCCCAATGCATTTGGGCTGTATGACATGAGCGGCAACGTCAGTGAATGGACACGGGATTGTTATAACGATTCATACCAAGGGGCACCGGATGATGCGGCGCCGTGGAGGCAGGGAGATTGCCGGGGCGCAGTAACCCGGGGCGGCCATTGGGAAAGTCGTGAAGACCAGGTTCGCTCTGCCGCACGGACCCGTGGAGGCTCCATGCGGCCTGGATGTGGAGGTATTCGACCGGTCAGGAGTGTTATACAGGAGTCAGCTGATGAGCTGCCAGTTAAGGGACATGAGGATGAACAGGCGGCTTCGGAAGAAGCTCCCGCCGTCCACAAGACATCTGCAAAAATTTCCTCGAAACCGGATCCAAAGGCGCGGGCCAGGAAGGAATACACTGCTCTGGGACTCAGTTTTCAGGCCCCGGAAAGCTTGATCGTCATTAAGGAGGAAGATGATGAGCTGGTGCTGGGCGATCCTGATTGGGAACGGATGCTCAGCGATTACAGATTCGATGAGCCCTTGGGCATGATGATAGTGGTTGGGGTGGAACAACGCGCCAATCTTGGCTTTCTGGATGCAGACCATGTAGAGCGAGTTACGGAAACAATCATGCTCGGAGACAAGACCTTTGAGCAATACGCAATTCAGGAAACAGAGGAATACGAACAGGGTAAAATCCATGCCCTGGGACATATGCTGGTGGCCCGCACTCCGAACGAAGCAGGGCGCTATCTGACCTTCATGGTAAACTATGCCGGGGAGTCACGCGACGTGGCCCTGCAGAGTATCAGGGATGTTGTCGAGTCTTTGAAGGCCGTGGAGCCTGAAGCCTTCACCGATGAAATCCCGTACACCAAAGGACTGGATTCCATGCTGCGCATGCGTATTCCCCAAGGCATGAACAAAAACTGGGACCGCTCTGACTTTTTCCGCATCCAGACGCATGATTCACCCTACACATATTTTCAGATCAAAACCGGCGGGCGTGCTCAGAAAGATATAAACCGAGTCCTCCGCCTTGACCCTGAAGAAATTGCCGCCTCCCGGGACGAGTTTTTCGGGTATCCTGTGATCGTTGTGCATCAGGACTTTGAAAATGGTTTTTCCACCAGGAAAATATTTGAGACCTGCCTGCCCGGTGATGATCCGGTCTTTTTAACCATACGCGTCCATCCTCAGTGGCTTGAAGAGCATGGGGATGTTAACGCCATCCTGGACACCCTGGAGCTTGAGCTGCCTGCGGATGCAGGCACTTGCCCGGCAGAGACCCTGAACCCGGTCCTTGAGCACCTCGGGCTGAAGTAAGAAGTGGCTACAGCGCCACCAACCATGCATTGATGCTGATCACCGCCTCCCATGAAAAGGAAATCATGGAAGGAATGGGAGACAAGAAAAGATCAGCCCGGGAGTATCAGCGTTTTATAAACAGTGTTCGTGCTGGCGACAAGGCAGACTATGCCCGCCAGAGACTGGTTGAATGGGGATTTGTTGAAGCTGAATAGAGTATGAGCTGGTGCATAAAAGGATGAGATAATCATGAACGTATGTTTGTTGCAAAGAATGGTACTGGTGTGTTTTGCAGCCACCTGTCTACTGATCTGGAATCCGGTTTGGGCAGGGCCTGGGGATGACAATTCCGAGGGCATTACCGTCCTCAAGTCCCTGAAAAGTGAGGGCAAACTGACGGTCCGGGCCTTGCGGGCCTGGGGTCAGCTCCCGGAAAAGTTCATGGCCCTGGCCTTTGATCTGCGTCCCTTGGGCATCGATCTGATGAATGCAGATACCCGGACCGTCCGCGAGCTGACCCGGGAAGCGGACGAAAATGAGCAGCTGCGCCCCCTGCTTGATGATCTCCAGGCCCTGGCAGTGTACATGGCTGAGTTTGGACCCCAGGAACCTGAATCAGGCAACAGCGGCAAACAGAGCCTTCAGGGCCAGACTGAAATTCATATAGACAGAATCAACACTGCCGAAGCTTGGCAAAAAGCTCAAGAAAAGGATGCTGCTGAGCGTCTCCAGGCCATGCAGCAGGTCCGCCTGCGCATGCCGCCGGTGCAGACAGCGCCATTTCTGGAGATCGAATCCCTGAGCCAAACCCAGTGGGACGGGGCGGTGGCGTCCGCCCAGCAGGCCGTTGGCATGCTCTACGGTGATCTCTCACCGGAGGAACAGAAAAAATTTAATGACTCCTGGGCCCCGATGCGCGGGTTTCCCACCCAAAAGTGCGTGGACTATCTCAACGATCTCAACCCTTTGCTCGGGGAGTTTCTGGCCCTGCGTACGGCCATTAACCGCACCAGCGGCCAGTTGGAGCAGGCCATGATCGAGGCCGGCTGGGCCGCGGAACTCGACGCCGAGCCCCTGACCCGCCAGTATCTGGCCCTGGCCGCGCGCTACCGCAATTTCTTGTACTCTTTGCAAAACCGCATGGATGCGGTAGCCAAGGACATTGCTGAGCTCGGCGAACCGCCGGACGCCCAAGCGCTTAGGCAACAGGCCCAGCATGGCTATCAGAGCTCCAAGGAGTACGTTCGTTCCCTGGGCCGCGTGGAAACCGGGCCAGAAGGGATCTGGGTAGGGTACCTAAAATTTGAACAAGGTGTCCCTGGCCTGAAAAGCGTCAAGAAGGAGCCGATTTTATTTGTGATCTACAATACGGCTCCGTCGGAGGAAACGCCTCGTTTCCGGGCCATCAACCTGGAAAACGATGACGAGGCGTCCACGGCTTGGGTTGACGCGTTACCATTGCAGAAGTTTCGACTCCTGGATCTGGTGAACCAAGACACCATTGAGGGTGAGCTTGGTGATGACAGATCCTGGTCTCCCTACGCCCAGCGGCAGGTCGGTGCCGAGCTTCCGATTTTTCACGGGGCCGAATTGGATCTCTATGAACAGGAGGCAGGAAAAAAATTAGCGGCCCTCGCCGAACAGGAAAAACATATCGATGATTTGAAAGAGGGGATCAAGCATATGGTCTCCGTGACCATGACGAAAAGCACTCTTGAAGACACTCGTTTCCACTACCGCATGCGCCCGTATTTTCTCCAGGCCGCCCGGCAGTTTCTAACCGATAAGGATTGGGGCGGCAGTGTACAAAACGATCTCCACACCATACAGTCCCTGGTGCAAAAATACAGCGGACAAATGCCGCCCCCGCCCGAGGACGACGCCGGCGACGAAGAACGTACACAAGAAGCCAAGGCGAAAGGAAAAGACAAGAGCGAAGAAAAGCCCGCTACCCCGGAAGCCCCAGCGCCGGGAACTCCGGCCTCCCTGCATCTCGTCGACGATAAAACCGCGGACGAGCGCCGTGAGTTGGATCAGGAAGCCGTAAGTTTTCACGAGCGCAACATCCAAAGTATCCGCAGCAACCTGGAAAACGACCGCGAGGAACTGGCCGAGGAAGACGATCCGGTGCGCCGCCACGCCCTGGAGCAGCGCATTCTGCACGGCGAATCTGACATCCAGTCCGAGCGCGACCGCATCGCGACCCTCAAGACCGGCACCCTGGTCCACTCCCGATCGCCCTTTGACGACTACGCCAAGTCCCGTTTTATCCAGAACATCGCCCGGGACCAGCGCAAGATGGAAACTATCACCAAGGCCACGGAAAACGCCTACAAACTCGCCGAGCGCCTGCCCGAGGACAAGGCCCGCCAGATCCGCGCCGCTGCGGACAAACACCTCGGCCCCGAACTCATGGCCAGCCTGGATGCCGAGAAAGCCAGCGAGGTGGTCAACACCCTCTCCTCCGTGGCCCAAAGCCATTGGGAAGCGGAACGCTACAAGGCCGGCGCCGACGCCGCCTGGGCCGATGCCGGGCTGCAGACCGCTCTATCGGTCAAAAACCGCGCCGACCAAGCCATGGGATACGCCTCTATGGCCGGCGGCCAATCCGTTTACATGGCCTACCAGGGCGCCACCGGCTACATCGAGGGCGGCCCCAAGGAGGCTGTTTTGCGGGTGGCCGAATCCTACAACAAGGTTACCGGCACCGTGTCCTCGGCCTACCGCGGCTACGAGGAAGACGGGTTCAAGGAGGCTTTCCTTCGCGTGGCTGGATCGTACAACGATGCCACCGGCTGGGCCGAGGATTTTTACCGCGGCTACGAGGCCTCGGATGGCGATCTTTTGGAGGCCATGGGCGGAGCGACCTGGAAGATGACCAAGGCCATGGCTATCAACAAGGGCACCCAGTTCGCGACCAACCGGATTTCGCAGCGCTTTGCCACGGCCCCGCAGAGCAAACCCGGCTCCGGCAAAAAGCTCGCTTCCGGCAAGACTGGCAAGCGTACCACCCAGGCCCTGGGCCGGGCCAAACGCAAACCCAGCGACCCCAACGCGGATTTCAACCGCCCCTTGACGGACAACGAGATCAAGACATTCCAGACCCAGGTCGCAGACGGTCGCACCCGGGTCACCTCGTACAAAAAGACCTTCGCCAAGCTGCAAAAGGCCCGCAAAGCCAAGGCCCCGCCCAAGGAGATCAAGAAACTGCTGCGCGAACTGGACGACCGGGCGGCCAAGATCCACGGTTCGCCCCAGGCCAAGATCATGATGAAAAACCTGCAATCGAGCCCCAAAAACAAGGACTTGGTCAAACGCTACTGCAACGCCATGGACCGGGTGCACACCCGAGTGGAGAAACGCTTCCACACCAATATGGCCCAGAAGGGCTGGAAGACCCAGAACATGGTCCCCATCCGCAACAAGCGCAGCGGCAAAAGCGTGAACATGGACTACGACATCGCCCTCAAGGAGGAGCCCTGGTTTGACGGCAACGGCAAGCCCAACCCCTGGCTGACCAAAAACGGCAAAAACGCCCCGGTCGTTGCCTGGCAGGCCGAGGCCCAGCAGGAGTGGAACGCCGCCTACGGCGCGGAG
>JAWLEI010000062.1:0-18998 GCA_041686195.1 Desulfovermiculus sp. | reverse complement strand
ATCCAGTATGGTCTGGACTGATTCCTCCACAGCCGGCCGGATGAAGGCACAGGTGTTGATAAGCACCAGATCGGCTTCAGAGATATCAGCAGCCGGCTGGTAGGCATGCCCCAGTTGACCAAGCATATTTTCTGTGTCGACCCGGTTTTTGGGACAGCCCAGGCTTATGGTATACACGTGAAGAGTTGCAGGCATTTTTTAAGCCCCTTGTTGATCATACTGGCCCCTGCAGTCGGGGGTGTTCGTCTGAAACAAGAATTTACTCTGAAAAGGCCTGTCCTTGGGGTCAAGGACGGCCTACTGGTGGTACTTCCGTAGGCCCAAGGCCCTGACACCTCATTACTATCTCAATACGGACCTGCCTAATAATGCAAGGGTGGCTCCTGCCACTCCTCCAGTAGGGCGGGCTTGACCCCAAGCCCAGCCCCTTGGTCAGTTTCACCCCCGATCAAACTGGGCGGCTGCGGCCAGAGGCAAAGCTCGAACACTGAACACTTCTGGCGCCTTGGGCCAGAAAACAAAATCACCTTGACCTGTTTTCCCGATTATTGATGTATGGATCAAAAGAGGATAGTCATGGAGACCGGTCCAGTCTTCAGATCCAGGAGGAAATAACCATGCGTGCATTCTGCAACAGCTTGCACACAGGTATGCCTTTCTATGCAGCCTATAGGCCCCAAGCCCGGGGCATGCAATGCCTTTTTGGGGTGCTGGTGTGTTCCTTCGCCCTTTTCTTTTTGATGCCCGCCTCGCTTGGTGCGCAAAGCTCAGACCGGGAAAGCCAAGCCCGCCCTGCATCAGAAACGACTGAAAAGTCGAGCCAGGAAGAAAAATCCCTCTCCACTCTGCGCCAAGCCCAGCAAGAGGCCTTAAAGGAGCAGCAAGGCCAGGTGGAGAGCCTGGAAAAAAAGCTGCCCCAGGTTTTGAGTTCCTTGAGCAGCCAGACGGAGAGTATTTCCAGTCGGCTCAATGTCTTGATCCGGCTGAAGGGATTCATCAAACAGAACTTCAAAGAATTAGTTATCCTGAACCGGAATGTCAGTCAATTGCAGCAGGATTTGCAGCATGCCTTGCAGCCGGTGAATACAGTCCAGGGTGACCTTGAGTCCCTGTACAAGAGAGTCCAAGACAGGCACGAAGATATTCGCAGTCAGCTGGCCATTTCTCCTCAAGCCCTGGGTGAAGACCAGGCCAGACAGGAAATGGCCCAGATCAGATCCATGCTGGACAGGATTGAAGAGCTTCAGCTGAAACTTCAAAAGGGCCGTGAGCCGGTCCGGGAGCTGGAAAGCCGGGTTCAGGAATTCGAAAAACTGCTCAACCAGGATCTGCAACAATCATGGAAAGAATATTTCCTGGAACCCAGCTATACTCTATTTAAGCTGAGCCCGGGTGAGATGAAAGCTCAGTTCAGCGAATGGAAGCAGAACCTTCCTGTTTACAAGCATCTTTTCGTCCTGGGCAATTTCAATTGGACCTTGTTTCTGCTGCAAGTCTTGAGCCTGTTTTCCCTGTTCTGCTTTGCCTCTCTGGTCCTGGTGGCCATTATCAAACGGAGAAACCGGGACGGCATGCCCCTGAAACGGATGCTGCCGCCGCCTTTGTTCATCTCCTTTGCCCTGGCCATCCTGGTGGCCAATACCTTTTTTCAAAGCAGCTTTCAATCCTTGATCTTTCTGACCTTGAGCCAGATCATCCTGGGATGGGGGATTATTCTGCTTTTGTGGTTGATCAGGTTCTCCATGGTCGATGCGTCTAAGTTCTATTCCAACCCCTTGCGCTTGCTGTGGTTTCCCTTTGCCTTTTCCCTGGTGCTGCAAAACGTCATCCTGCCTTCGGTACTCACCGAACTGGCCTGGATTTTTCTTTTGGCCATATTCATTGCTTTTTTCAAGCGGCACAAAACAAAGATTGAGGTCAAGCTGGAACGAGCCCTGTACCGGATCACGATCGTTTTGTTCACCTTTTTCATTTTGATGACTCTGGCTGGGTGGGTGCACATGAGTTTGCTGCTCACCTCCCTGTGGTTTGTATTTTGCGTATGTCTCCAGGTAGGCAACTGCATCACGGGCCTGCTGTGGAATAAGACCAGGCAGTTCCCGGAGAACACTCTTGGCTTTTTGGGCCGCGGCCTGGTCCAGGGTGCAGGGGTCCCGATTCTCTGGCTGTTTTCCTTTTCCTTTATCGTCCTCTGGCTGGGCATGACTCTGGGTGACTTCCAGTTCCTCAGAGAGCTGTCCAAGCTCAAGTTGGGCTGGGGCTATTTGTCCATCAACATCTTCCGCCTGTTTATCGTCTTTATCGGCTTCTATCTGGCCCGCTCCGGGCTGGTGGTCTTCAAGTCCCTGCTGCAGAGTGCTGCCGAGCTGCACAGCTCTCTGGACAGCGGAACAGTGGGTTCCTTCAATATTCTGATGACTTACGGGGTGTGGAGCCTCTTCATCATTTTGGCCCTGGCCTTTCTCGGCCTGGATCTGACCAGTCTGACCGTGGTTGCCGGCGGACTCAGTGTGGGCATTGGTTTTGGGCTGCAAAGCATTTTCAATAACTTCATAAGTGGAATCATTCTCCTCTTCAGCCGCTCCATCCAGCCGGGAGACGTGATTCAAGCCCAGGACTTGTGGGCTGAAGTCATAAATATCAACATCCTGACAACAGAGGTCCAGACCTATGACCGCTCTACCATTTTAATGCCCAATTCCAAACTGATCAGCGAGGAAATCACCAACTGGACCCATCGCCAGGACAAGACCCTGCGCCGCAAGGTGCGGGTGGGTGTGGCTTATGGTACGGATATTGAGCTGGTCCGGCGCCTCTTAATGTACATTGCAGACACCCATCCACGTATATTGAAAGTACCCTCAGCCTTTGTCCGGTTTGCTGATTTTGGAGACAGCTCCCTGGAGTTTACCCTGTATTTTTATGCCTCCATTGATTACGGCTGGATGGCAGAGTCTGATCTGCGCTATGACATCAACAAGATATTCCAGGAATACGGCATCATTATTGCTTTTCCCCAACGTGATATCCATCTCCGGAGTCTGGACGGTTTGGATGCTTTGGCCTCCAGATTGGGCCTGCCCGGGGAAGCAAAGGCGGAGAGCAAAGAACCTATGGCAGAGGCGTAGACTTGGAGCCTCGTGCTTTTACATATCTTTGATGTCGAAAACAAAGAACCCTCCCACCCGGAAGACAGGCGGCAGGGAGGGGGACCAGAGGGAGAAAGGTTGCGTTCCGATGCCAGTTATTTCAGACTTGCCGGAGGCAAAGCTGAAAAGGAGACGCTATGCACATTGTACTGGCCAGTGCGAATAAAGGAAAAATTGCTGAGATCAAAGATCTCCTCCGGGAACTCGACTCAGGATTGCAGGTCTCAGGACTTGGTGATTTCCCGGATATCGGCTTGATCCCGGAACCGGGAGAGACGTTTGAGGCCAATGCCCTGTACAAGGCCCAGTATGTCTGTCAACGAACCAGGCTTGTTTCTCTGGCAGATGACTCCGGTTTGGAAGTTGATGCCCTGAACGGAGCTCCAGGGGTGTATTCGGCCCGTTACAGTGGTGAACAGGCCACAGACGAAACAAATAATGCCAAGTTGCTGAAGGCCCTGGCCGGGGTCAAAGATGAAGACCGCCGGGCCAGGTTCCGCTGTGTTCTGGCCGCAGTTGCCCCGAACGGGGAACAGCTCATACTTGACGGGACTTGGGAGGGCTGGATCGCAACCTCGCCTCGGGGTGAACAGGGGTTTGGCTACGATCCGGTCTTTATCGATCAGGAAAGCGGGCGGGCGGCAGCTGAAATGAGCAGAGCGGAAAAATCCAGCCGCAGTCACCGGGGGCAGGCCTTGCGCAAGCTGATCAGGCTGTGGCCGGAGTTTGCAGCCAGGGCTGACAGATGACAGAAGACAGAGGACAGAGGTCAGAGGGCAGCGTTTCCTCTGGCCGCAGATGTCCGATTTGATCATGGATCAAACTGGCGGGTGAGAAGCAGGAGCGAATAATCATTCGGTTTATCAAGAAAGTAAACAACATCAGGATTCAGCGCAGCCAGCGGCGGCGCTGAATCCTCAAAAAAGAATGGAGAGCATCCAATGTGTGGTATAATCGGATACAGCGGACACCGGCCGGCGATTCCGGTCATCATGGACGGCCTGCGCCGGTTGGAATACCGGGGATATGACTCGGCCGGGGTGGCCTATGTCCAGAACAAGCAGCTGGACACTATCAGAGCTCAAGGCAAGCTGGATCAGCTGGCAGCCAGGATTGAGACCTGCGATGTGGTCCACGCCACCACCGGATTGGGCCATACGCGCTGGGCCACGCATGGCCTGCCTACAGAGCATAACGCCCATCCCCATCGGGACATGGAGTCTCGTCTGGCCTTGGTGCACAACGGGATCATCGAGAACTATTATGGCTTAAAACACGAGCTGCAGGCCGAAGGTGTGGAGTTTAGCTCAGAAACCGACACTGAGGTCCTGGTTCATCTTATCAGCAGATATGTGGATCAGGGACAAAGCGTTCCTCAAGCCATCAAGTCGACCCTGAACCGGGTTGAGGGGTCCTACGCCCTGGCGGTGATCAATGTTCAGGCCCCGGAGGAAATCTGGGCCGCCCGCCATTCAAGCCCTCTTATCCTGGGACTGGGGACCGGGGAAAACTTCGTGGCTTCGGACATTCCCGCCTTTTTGCCCTATACCCGGGAAGTGGTTTTTCTGGAAGACGGGGAACTGGTCCAGGTCACTCCGAGATCCTGGAAGGTTTTTGACTTAAGTACAATGCAGGAAGTGCAAAAGGAGGCGCAGCATATTTCCTGGGATGTCCAGGCAGCTCAAAAAACCGGGTATAAGCACTTCATGCTCAAGGAAATCATGGAGCAGCCCCAGGTTATCAGAGACTGCGCGGCTGGACGAATCGATTCTGAGCAAGGCCAGGTCATCTTAAGTGAAATCCAGGATCTGCCTGTGCCCGAGGTCTTGCATATCGTTGCCTGCGGCACATCATATCATGCCGGATTGTGGGCCAAATACCTCCTGGAAAAATGGGCCCAAATCCCGGTCCAGATTGACATAGCCTCGGAGTTCCGCTACCGCAGCCCTATCATCCGGAAAAACGATTTGGTTTTGACTATCAGCCAGTCCGGGGAAACCGCTGATACCCTGGCCGGACTGCGCATTGCGGTTCAACAGGGAGTCAAAGTCCTGGGCCTGTGCAACGTCTTGGGTTCCAGCGTGGCCCGGGAGTCGGATGCTGTTATCTACACCCAGGCCGGACCGGAGATCAGTGTGGCTTCGACCAAGGCCATGTGCAGCCAGATGGTGGCCTTGTTCCTCATGGCCCTGTACTGGGGACAAAAGCGAGCCATCCTGGGCCGGGAGGAGGTTCGCCAGGCAGTGACCGGCCTGAGCGATCTGCCCCAGATTATGCAGACCGCCCTGCCCGGGATGCAGGAGCGGGCCGCAAAGCTGGTCCAGGAATTCAGCCGGGCCCGCAGCTTTTTTTATCTCGGCCGGGGGATGTATATGCCTCTGGCCTTGGAGGGAGCCCTGAAGCTTAAAGAGATATCCTATATCCATGCCGAGGGTTATGCTGCCGGCGAGATGAAGCACGGCCCGATTGCCCTCATAGATCCGGAGTTCCCGACCTTTGCCCTGGCCCCAGCCGATGAACTGCTCCCCAAGCTGCAGGCCAATTTGCAGGAAGTTCAGGCCAGAGGCGGCCCCATAGTGGCCTTGACTCATCCGGGAGCAGCTTTGGGATTGGAAACCACTTGGGAAGTGCCCCAGGTCATGGGGGCGCTGAACAGTTTCCTGTTTTTGCCGGCCCTGCAGCTTTTTGCCTATCAAATGGCAGTTTATCTGGGCAAGGATGTGGATCAGCCCCGCAATCTGGCCAAGAGCGTGACGGTGGAGTAGCGGCTGGGTTCCCAGCCTTGCCACATAGCCCTGTGGCTGGTATATGAGTGGGGTACAAAGAAAAATACAGATCTTATTGATATGCCTATGTCTCTTCTCAGGTTCCTCATCTTGGGCCAGATTGTAATGGCTCTGTGCCTCCTGCTGGGCACCCCGGCCCTGGGGGCCAACCCGGCCGAGGAGTTCCAAGCCGGCTGGCAGGCGTTTCATAACCTGTGCAAGGACTCGGAAAAGGCCAAATATCGATCCTCCTGGATGGAGGTCAAAGATCACTTTAAACAGGCTTACGATACAGCTCCTAAGGGCCCCCACGCACCCAAATCATTATATTATCTGGGCCGTACTTATCAGGAACTCGGCAAGCGTTCCTTTGCCCAGAAAGATTTTGAGCAGGCTGTGGACTATTTTCAGCGCTTGGGCCGTGAATTTTCCTCCCACAGCTGGACTGATGACGCCAAACTTTTTCAGGCTGAAATTCTGCTCAAGCATCTCGACAACCCCAGGCAGGCCTATCTGGTCCTTTTAGATATTCGGCACGCCCATCCGGATGGGGACAAGGCACCTGAAGCCGAAGAGTTGAGAAAGGAAATAGAGTCTGAATATGAATCAAAGATCGACTCCTGGAAAGACTCTGGCCGGAACGGGAATGCTGAGCGGAAAGAGCAGCAAAAACCTGCAGAATCGTCCGGACATGCTCGACTGAAAGATATCCGTCACTGGAGCAGTGATGAATATTCCCGGGTGGTCCTGGATCTGGATTCCCAGGCAGCGTACAAAGACATGCTGCTCAAACCCGATCCGTCCATTGACAAGCCTTTTTACCGGGTGGTTGTGGATGTGCACAACACCCGGGTGGGGAGTGATACAAAGGACAAACTGGCCATAAATGACGGCATCCTGCGCCAGGTGCGGATCGGACAATACAGCCAGAACAAGTCCAGGGTGGTCCTGGATATCAATTCCTTGGACACCTACCGGACATTTACCCTGGAAAACCCTGATCGCCTCGTTGTGGATGTCTACGCCCCGGGAAAGGCGGCACAAGATAAAGAAGAAAGAAAAGCCATCATTAAGACGGCCCAAGAAGATGGGAACACCATTTCCGGGAGCCTGGTCGAACAACTCGGACTGGATATCCAGACCATTATGATTGATCCGGGACATGGGGGGAAAGATCCGGGAGCGGTTTGCTCCGGAATCCTGGAAAAAGATATCAACCTGCGGTTGGCCAAAATCCTGGGGGAGATACTGAAAGAAAAAGGGTACAATGTCCAGTATACCCGGACTACAGATAAGTTTATTCCCCTTGAGGAACGAACGGCTATGGCCAATGCCGAGTCCACAGACCTTTTCTTGTCCCTGCATGTCAACGCTCAGCGCAACACCAAAGTTCACGGCCTGGAGGTCTACTACCTGAATCTGGCCAATTCAGAAGAGGCGGTGCGGGTTGCTGCCCGGGAAAATTCGGTTTCGGAAAAAAAAATAAGTGACTTGCAGCTCATTCTGTCCGATCTCATGCTCAACTCCAAGATCGAGGAGTCGGAAAAGCTGGCCCAAAGGGTATTGGACTTCACCTTGGACTACAGCCGGCGTTTTTATAAGGTCAATGATCATGGGGTGCGAAGAGCCCCGTTTTACGTGCTTATGGGGGCTCAAATGCCGGCTATTTTAGTCGAAATCGGCTACTTGACCAATCCGACCGAGCGAAAACGTCTCCAGGACTATGCCTATCTCAAGCGGATGGCCTGGGGCATATACCAGGGGATCAATGCCTATCGCGAGGATATTACCAGTTTTGCCCAACGCTAATTTTTCAGCCTCTGGGGCTGAAAATTAAAGGAGAGCACGAATGACCCAGGCGTATCCTCAAGAAATGAACGAATTTTTGGACCACTGGCCGAACGAGGGCATGAAGAGCGCATTTGTCCGCCTGGCCGAGCAGCTGACCGGTTATGGGGACCTGGAACTGGACTTCAAGGCCCGGCCAGGGGTGAGTTATTCTTTGCGCGGCAAGCGGCAGGGCCAAGACCGGGAGCTGATGGTCATGGTCGATGTTATCGACGATGATCCGGAAGCCCGCTGGCTTTCGGTCTGCTTTTTTGCCGACATGATCTCGGATCCTGAAGAGGCTGGAGACATCGTTCCCGGTGGACTGCTAGGGCATGATGGATACTGTTTCGATGTCCTCGCTGCAGATTCCGGGGAGCTGAATTATATTTTCCAGCGGGTGCAGGAGGCCTACGAGCAGGCTACTTCTTGAACATGTACACCGCCAGAGCGATCAGGATACAGGCAAAGATCCTTTTAAACCCCTGGGTGGAGATATGTTCGATCAACCTGGCCCCGATCTGGGCCCCGATGATTCCGCCTATCCCCAGCAGGATCCCGGCTCTGTAGTCCACATTGGCCAGTTTGTTGTGGGCGATCAAGGCGGACAGCGAGATGATCAGGATGGCTGCAAATGAAGTCCCAACTGCTTCCTGAGCCGAATAGCCCAGGAACAGCAAAAGCGGGACCATAAGAAAACCGCCCCCCAATCCGGTAAACGATGCAGCCATTCCGACCCCTATCCCGAGCAAAGCCAGCAGAAAATGATGCATCACAGTGTCCTCGTTCTTTGCAGGGCTCTGAATTCTTCCCCAAGCAGACCTTGTCGGACCGCGTTGTATTCAAGGTCTGATCCTCAAGTCCGGGTGCAACTGTAATATTCACACAGTTCGTGCAATATTTCAAGCCCTTAAAATATGGTTCAGACTTGTTTTTCTTGGCAATTTCTGGTAGTCTTTTCAAGATGTGCGGTTGATCCCTTTTTCTTTCGCCCAAAGGAGTTGTTTATGGCTTCTGAACTGGAGAATGCCAGGTTAGAAGAGGCTGCATCCATTATCCAGCAAGCCGGAACAGTAGTCGCTTTTACCGGGGCAGGAATATCAGTGGCCAGCGGAATTCCGGACTTTCGAAGCCCTGGTGGACTGTGGTCCAAATACGATCCCTTTGAAGTTGCCTCCGCTCATGCCCTGGAGCAGAATCCGCGCAAGGTATGGGAGTTTTTGCTGGATACCGTGGAACTTCTGGAGCGCAGTCAGCCGAATCCCGCCCATTTGGCCCTGGCCGATCTGGAAAAAGGGGGCCGGCTGGCCGGAGTCATTACTCAGAATATCGACAACCTCCACCAACGGGCAGGGTCCAGCCTGGTTATTGAATACCACGGGAACTTTCAACGTTTTTATTGTCAGAGCTGCCTTATGAACAGGCCGGAACAGGAGGTCATGTCCCAGTGCTCTCAGTCCATCCCGGTCTGGTGTCCAGCCTGCGGGGGGTTGGTTCGCCCGGATGTGGTCTTTTTCGGGGAGGCCATACCGGCCCGGGCTCAACAGGAGAGCATGCAGCTTCTCCAGGCCGCGGATGTGCTGATTATAGCCGGAACATCCGGGGAGGTGGCCCCGGCCAATGTCTTGCCTCGACAGGTCAAGCTGAGCGGGGGAAAGGTCATTGAAGTCAACCTGGGAAGCACCCATTATGCCGACATAACCGACGTCCGGTTTGACGCCCCAGCTGAACAAGTCCTGCCCCGGCTGGCGGACATGGCTCGTGATCAATAATGGATTCGTTTGGCCTCTTGAGTCCGGGTGCTCCCATGCTTGATTGGAATCAAAATACATTGCGCAACTTCATTCAGGCCCACTTTCAACCAAGGCAAACACAAGCCAGCCCCTCCTGGGTGAATTCAGTTTCCTTTCAGCCCCAGGCAGATGGGACTCTTCTCATCCAGTTCCCTCATACCTATTTTCGGGATTGGTTTGGACAGTACCTGCAAAAAGATTTTGAGGCCTTTATCCAGAGCAACTTTCCCGGGATATCGGGATTTGATTATCAGGACCAGATAGTTCCTCATCAGCACAAGGATTCGATATTTCAACCTTTTCAAGGCGATGACCGGCATACATTCAAGCGCTTCTTGTACAATGAGAAGAACAGCCAACAGATGATGACTGCCCTGTCCATCATCAACCAATCACCGTGGCCCACACAGCCCCTGCTTATCTGCGGCCCACCAGGCTGCGGAAAGTCCCATTTCCTCCTGGCAATGGCCAATGCCTTGCTGGATTCCGAAAGGCCGCGTCCGGTCCTGGCAATTACTTGTGACGATCTGTTAAGCATTGACAGGCTGCCGGCCGAGGACAAGGAGCGAGCCAGGAATGAGATTCGCACAGCCCAGGCCTTTTTTCTTGACGACATCCACAGGATAGAAAAATCCCCTGCCCTGCAAGATGAATTTCTAGTTCTGTATGATGCCCTGGAAGAGCAAGGGGTACCCATGGTCTTTACCTGCTTGAGAAAGCTTTCCGAAAATGGGGAAATAAAGCCCAATCTCCGTTCACGCCTGGAAGGAGGAGGCATCCTGCATTTGAGAAGGCCTGATTTGGACATCCGGTTGCAGTTTGTGCAGCAGGAAAGCCAACACCACGGCCTGCATCTCTCGGAGGGGGACCAGTTGAATCTGGCCAGGCAATGCCAGGATTTCCAAGCCATAAGCCACGTGCTGTTCAAACTTCTGGCCCAAAAAGACCTGCGCTCCCCAGCCCGGAAACAGGACATTTCCGAGTGTATTGCCCAGGCCAGTGCAGATAAACCTCAGCCCATGACCTGTGAGGAAATCATGGACCGAGTGGCCAAGCACTTCTCCTTACCGGTTCAGGAATTGGTTTCCCATCGCAGGCATCAGAAATCTGTTCTGGCCAGGCAAATAGCTATTTACATTTGCCGAAATCTGCACCACATCTCTTTTACTCAAATCGGAGCCCTGTTCGGGGGGCGCAATCACAGCTCCATTATTTATGCCTTTAAGAAGATCCAGTCCCTGCAAAAGGAACGGCCGGAGGTCAAATCCCAAGTGCAAAACCTTTTGAAACAATGCGCTGAAAACTCGTACAAAACCAGATGATAGCCGTACATTAAATTCTTATGTACCGCTCCTCAAGAATGACACTCATGACGAATTATTCCGGCATAGTTTCTTTTTTGTCCGTTTTGGGGCCAAAAATATTTCAGATTTGCCGGAGGCAAAGCTGAAAGGAGATCCTTTTCCATGAATGTAACAGTGACCAAAGACAATATCCTGGAAGGGGTACAAAAGGCGGCCAGCATTATTCCGGCCAGGACTGGGGCCGCTTTTTTGCGAACCATCTGGCTGGAGAATACGGATTCCAATCTGCATATCATGTCCACAGATTCCAAGCTGGAGTTCTCCGGGAAGTATCCGGTTAAAAGCCAGGAACCGGGACTGGTTGGAGTGCAGGGGCGCAGTTTTTACGAGCTGCTTCGCAGACTCCCGCCAGGTGAAATCACCTTTCGCTCAGATGAAGACACCCTGCTTTTGGAACAGGGCCGGCGCAAATACAAGCTGCCCACCTTTGACTCCACATGGTTTCAACCCTTTTCCCCCTTTCCGGCTGAAAACGCGGCCAGCTGGTCCGGAGCAGAGCTTCGAGGCCTCATTGACCGCATACTTTTTTGCATTGCCGACGATAGTACCGACAATATGCACTTCTTGAAGATGACTCCTCTCCCAGAGACCGAGAACATTGAGGTGTGCGGCTTGAACGGGCACCAGTTCGCCATGGTCAGTTTAACTCATTCTGAGATACATCCCTTGCTGGGCGAGGAAGGGATAATGATCGCCAAGCCCTACCTGGTCGAACTCAAGAAGTGGCTTACAGACAAGAGCATTTACTTTACTGTGGATCAAAAGCGTCTTTTTTTTACCAACCAGAACACAACTGAGATCTTCAGTCTGCCCCTCAACTATGATCAATACCCCAATTACAATGCCTTTTTCACATTTTTCGAAGGAGAAACTTCCCGTATGCGGGTAGACAAAGAAGAACTTATGGACTCCCTGGAACGGCTGCTGATCTTTAACACCGAAACCCAGCGCTGTTCTTACTTTGTTTTTGATGACCAGGAGCTGATCATCTACTCCCAGGGCCAGGACACCGGTGAAGCCACTGAGTCTTTGCCTATAGAGTTTCAGGGTCAGTTGGACAAGATCATTTTTCCCACCAAGAACGTCATCGATGTCCTGCATCACTTTCAGTCCCCGGTGGTGGAGTTTGAGTACACCTTGAACAATGGGCCCTGCAAGATCACCGGGGACGACGATTCAGGCTACCTGGTCATCATCATGCCGGTGCAGATTGACGAAGAAACTTATTATACCGACGAATCAATGGAATAACTATGCAGAGCAACCAGTATAACGCTGAAAGCATAACGATCCTGGAAGGCCTGAGTGCTGTTCGCAAGCGCCCGGCCATGTATATTGGAAGCACAGATACCAATGGGGTGCATCACCTGGTCTATGAAGTGGTGGACAACAGCATTGATGAGGCCATGGCCGGCTACTGCAACCGGATCAATGTGAACATCCACTTGGACAACAGCATTACGGTCACGGACAATGGGCGGGGAATACCGGTGGATATCCACCCCAAGGAAAACCGTCCGGCAGTGGAGGTAGTCATGACCGTACTTCACGCCGGGGGAAAGTTCGACAATCAGAGCTATAAGGTCTCCGGCGGTCTGCATGGGGTCGGAATCTCGGTGGTCAATGCCTTGTCCGAATCCCTGGAAGTGACCATCAGACGGGACGGGCACAAATACTACCAGAAGTATGCCCAGGGCCATCCAGTGTGCACTCTGCAGGATAAAGGACCTACTGAGCGGACCGGAACCAGCGTGCACTTCCGCCCGGACGAGGCCATTTTCGAGGACCTGGTGCTCAACTATCAGATGCTCAGCAAGCGCTTGGAAGAGCTGGCCTATTTAAACAGTGGTCTGCAGATTCATCTCTTTGATGAGCGGAGCAGCCAAGAAGATGTCTTTCAGTTTGAGGGAGGGATCAAGTCCTTTGTTAAGCACCTCAACGAGGCTGAAACACCGCTGCACGATATCGTCTTTGGTCAGGGAGAAATGCAGGATGTGATCATAGAGTTCGCCCTGCAGTACCACAGTGGATACAAGAACAACGTCATCTCTTTTGCCAACAACATCCGGACCAAGGAAGGCGGCACTCATCTTTCCGGATTTAAGACCGCTTTGACCCGGACCATCAATGCCTATATCCAAAGCTCTGATCTGCCCAAGAAACTGCAGCAGCGGATCTCTGGCGATGACGTTCTGGAAGGCCTGACCACAGTGATCAGCGTCAAGCTCCCGGACCCCCAGTTTGAAGGACAGACCAAGACCAAGCTGGGAAACAGCGAGGTGGCCGGGTATATGTCCGCTATCTGCGGAGAGATTCTCGGCACCTACCTGCAGGAAAATCCCAAGGACGCCAAGGTCATGGTGGAGAAGGTGGTCGATGCGGCCCGGGCCAGGGAAGCGGCCCGCAAAGCCAAAGACCTGGTCCGCCGCAAGAGTGCCCTGTCCGATTCCGCCCTGCCCGGCAAACTGGCTGACTGCCAGACCAAGGATCCTTCTTTAAGCGAGCTGTTTATTGTCGAAGGAGACTCAGCCGGCGGCTCGGCCAAACAGGGCCGGGACCCCAAGTGCCAGGCCATTTTGCCCCTCCGGGGCAAGATCCTGAACGTGGAGAAGACCCGCTTTGACAAGATGTTGGAAAACAAGGAGATCCAACATCTGATCACCGCCATGGGGGCTGGGATCGGGGATGATGAACTGGACCTCAAGAAGCTCCGGTATCACAAGATCATCATCATGACCGACGCAGACGTGGACGGGGCCCATATCCGCACCCTGCTGCTTACCTTTTTCTATCGTCAGTACCTGCAGCTCATCGAGCAAGGGTATCTGTACATAGCCCAGCCTCCGCTGTACCGGGTGCACAAGAACAAGTTTGAGAAATTCATCTCTTCCGATCAGGAACTCAAGGCCTATCTCCTGGATCGGATCAGTGAAGAAATTACCGTCTACCCGGGCACTGATCCGGAAATGCATGAGTTGGCTCCCGCTTATCGCGGCCGGGATCTGGTCGGGCTGCTGCATCAAATCATGGAATTGGAGCACCGATTCAAGGATGCGGTAAACATCGGGCTGCAAAACGATTTGTTTGCAGCCATTTTAAGCACTCAAGACCAGCTCACCCCGGAAATTTTTGATCCGGAGCAAAGTGTACCGGAACAAGAGGCCTTCCGTGAACACATGTCTGCTTACGGTCAGGCGGTGGAAGTGGTCCAGGAAGAGATGGAAGAGGTCAGCCGGGTATTTATCCATTTTACGGACCGCAATCTGCACACAGTGAAATTGGGTGTTGAATTCTTCAATTCCCGCCTATATCGGCAGGCCTTTGATTTGTGGCACAAGCTGCGGGAAATAAGCTCGGAGCACAGCTTTACCATAGTGGACGGCAAAAAGGAAAAGCATTTTTCAACTTCGCCTTTTCTGTTGTTGGAAACCATATTATCCTTGGCAGACAAGGGTCTGAACATCCAGCGCTACAAAGGTTTGGGAGAGATGAATCCCGAGCAGCTGTGGGAGACAACCATGAACGCTGAGCACCGCACCCTGCTCCAGGTCCGGGTGGAGGAGGCTGAAGATGCCGACTCTCTGTTTCGCAAGCTCATGGGCGAAAATGTTGAACCCAGAAGGGAGTTCATCGAAAAAAACGCCCTGGCTGTGGAAGATTTGGATATCTAATTTTTTGGGACAAAGCTCCCAAAAAATTAGTGTTATATTTCCAAACTGAAAACTGATACGTAATTCCCGATCACCCGAGGTCCATCGTGCAACCAACTGTCAGCATTGAAGATGAAATCAAAAAGTCATATCTGGAATATTCCTTAAGCGTGATCATCGGCCGGGCCATTCCGGATGTCCGGGACGGCCTCAAGCCTGTGCATCGCCGCATCCTGTATGCCATGCACGATCTGGGCAATTCCTATAATCGTCCGTACAAGAAATCGGCCCGGATTGTGGGTGATGTCATTGGTAAGTATCATCCCCACGGCGACGCCGCGGTCTACGACGCCCTGGTGCGCATGGCCCAGGATTTTAACATGCGCCAGCCCTTAGTGGACGGCCAGGGCAACTTCGGCTCCATTGACGGCGACGCTCCAGCAGCCATGCGCTACACTGAATCACGCATGTCCAAGCTGGCCGGTGAATTCCTGGCCGATATCGACAAGGATACGGTCAATTTCCGGATCAACTACGACAATACCCTGTATGAACCCGAGGTCCTGCCCGCCCGGGTACCCAATCTTCTGGTCAACGGAGCAGCCGGAATCGCTGTGGGTATGGCCACAAACATTCCGCCCCACAATCTGACTGAGGTGGTAGACGCCACCCTGGCCCTTCTGGACAATCCGGATCTGCAAATCCCTGATCTCATGACCTGGATCCAGGGGCCGGACTTTCCAACCGGAGCTTTGATGTTCGGGCTCAAGGGCTTGCGCGAGGCCTATACCACCGGCCGGGGCAGCGTGAAGCTCCGGTCCAAGCTGCATACTGAGCAGCGCTCCCGGGGACTGGAATCCGTTGTGGTCACAGAAATCCCCTATGCCCTGAACAAGGCCAATCTGATTCAAAAGATTGCAGCCCTGATCAACGACCGCAAGATCGAGGGGGTCAGCGATTTGCGCGACGAGTCGGACCGGACCGGAATCCGCATTGTCATTGACTTGAAAAAAGGTGCGGTCTCCGACCTGATCATCAACTCCCTGTATAAGTACACTTCCCTGGAAACTTCCATTGGCATCAACCTCCTGGCTGTGGTCAAGAACAGGCCCAAGCTCTTAAACCTCAAGGAATACCTGGAGCTGTTCATCGAGCATCGCCAGGAGGTGGTCCTGCGTCGGTCCCGGCACGAACTCAAAAAAGCCGAGCACCGGGCCCATATCCTGGAAGGCCTGCGCATCGCCTTGGACCATATCGACGAGGTGGTGGCCATTATCCGCGGGTCATCCAATCCGGCCGAGGCCAAGGAAAAGCTCATGCAGCGCTTTGAGCTCTCGGATGTCCAGAGTCAAGCCATTCTGGACATGCGACTGCAGCGCTTGACCAATATGGAGCAATCCAAGATCCAGGAAGAGTATCAGGAGCTGCTGAAGAGAATTGAGTTCCTGCAAAGCGTGATCAACAGCTCCGAGGTCCTGCGCGGCGTGATCCGGGATGAACTTTTGGAGATCAAAAAGACATACTCCTCCCCCCGCAAGACCCAGATTTTGACCGACGATCCGAGCGAGATCGATATAGAAGACTTGATCGCGGACGAGGAAGTGGTCATCACCTTGTCCCGCAAAGGCTACATCAAGCGGACCCCGGTCTCCAGCTACAATCAGCAGAAGAGAGGGGGCAAGGGCATGTCCGGCTCCAGCCTGGGAGATTCCGACTATGTCCAGGCCCTGCTGACCAGCAGCAACCATCAAAATCTCTTGTTGTTTACCAATCTGGGCCGGGTCTTTAAGCTCAAGGTCTACCAGATCCCGGAAGGCAGTCGCCGGGCCAAGGGGGCGCACATCTCCAATCTCATTGACATGCAAAAAAATGAGTACGTGGCCACAGCCTTGAGCCAGCGGGACTTGAATCTCAAAAATTACTTTGTGTTCATCAGCAAGCGGGGAATGGTCAAACGCTCTGAAGTTGAGCTGTACAAAAACCTCAGGGCCAGCGGGCTTATTGCCTTAAGCCTGCGTAAAGACGATGAGCTGATGGCCGTGCGGGAAGTCACAGAGCACGATGAGCTCATGCTCCTGACCCGACTGGGTTTTGCCATCCGCTTTTCCTGTCAGGACATCAGACCCACAGGACGCCAGGCTTCGGGGGTGAAAGGCATCTCCCTGCGCAACCAGGACGAGGTGGTCTCTGGTTTGGTCATTGGTCAGGACAAGACCTCTGAGGTGCTCACAGTCACCGAACACGGCTATGGCAAGCGGACCCCGCTTGATCACTACCGGGTCCAGGCCCGGGGTGGGAAGGGAATCATTAACCTCAAGCCCAGCGCCAAGACAGGGTCCGTCCTGGGCGGGATGATGGTTACTGAACAGGATCAAGTTTTGATTTTGACCAGTGAAAACAAGATGATCCGCTTTGCTGTCAACGATGTGCGGACTTGCGGCCGGGCGGCCCAGGGAGTGAAGCTGGTGAGCATGGACAACGGCGGTACTGTGGTCTGCTTTGACCGGATTTTGCCGGAGAATGGAGAGGAAGACTGAGGACAGCAGAGGACGGAGGACAGCCAGGAGAGGGAGAACGGCGTCTGGCGTAGGCCGCCGCTCTCCGAGCGGCTGGCTTAAAGGAGTGGGTATTCGTTCAGTGGGTCTTTCCCAGCGAGGCGCTGAAGGCCAGATCTTGGCTGTTTGATTGGTATTCGTATCAGTTCCATTACGGGTTGATCACCAATTGTAAGCTGAAGGTCTGGTCACCGTTAGAAAGTGGGGCTGAATGCTACAGGAGTGCCCGGCAAAGACTGATTCCTTGGTTATCCATCCATCATGGCCTTTTTCCCTTATCCTTTCAATTTACCCCTTCACTTTGAAAACTGTGAACAGAACCCTCCCCTTGTTTTTCACCCCGGCATGCTCTTTGATTCTGACTGCAGGTGGTGGCCGCCCGGCGGAAAACGGGCCAGCCGCCACGAGGGTCTGGATCTGTGTGTGGTGAAAAAAACAGGGCAGGAACCAGGTCCTGTGCCCTCCGGCACCCGGGTCACGGTCCCTGCCCCGGGCCGGGTGGTAAATATCATCCCTGATTTTTTGGGCCACAGCATCCTGATAAGCCATGGACTGGAACCGGGAGGGACCAGGGAATGGATCTCTCTTCTGGCCCATATCAGCCCCCATCCCGGCATCCAGGCCGGACAGGCTGTTGGTGCTGAACAGACCGCGGGCTGGACCAAGATTTTTTCGCGTCCCAGGGGCATGCTCTGCCACCTGCACCTGTCCCTGGGACTTTTGTCCACCCCCAAGGATTATGCCCTCCTGGCCTGGCCGGAGCTGGTCAAACGTGAACGGCTGGTCTTCATCGACCCCCTTCCTTTGCTGCCCATCAGGTGGACTGTGTGGCGCGACGTTCACGCCTGGTTCGCTTTCCTGTCCCGGCATATCGATGACGATTCTTCGCCAGCATAACTTGGAAGATAAACAAGGATCAATAGATGAGCTTTAGATCCTGGAAAAGCTATCGAGAGTTTTCCCGAGAAGTAATGCACGGGAATCGCTACATTCACGGCTCGAATGTAACTGAATTTTTGTTTCAGGTATTGAAGACAAGTAAAGAAAGGATAAGGACCATCCAATCTGGAAGCTTTTTTTGGAGAGCGCAGTTGGGAAACAACTGGAAGCCGGTATATGTGGACGGAAATAAAAATACCGAGGAACCAATTCCCTTCCCTCCGGAAAGAATGAAGCCAGTCAAATTTTCAGCACCAGAAGAAAGGGCAAATCCAAAAGGCATTCCGTATCTCTATCTTGCAACTGACAAAGAGACAGCTATGTCTGAAGTCAGACCATGGATTGGATCGTACATATCAGTAGGGCAGTTCAAGACAGTAGAAAATCTGCATTTGATAGATTGTTCCATTCACCATGATAGAGGAGTTGTTTTCTATCTTGATGAACCGAGCGAACAGGAAAAAGAGCAGGCTGTTTGGGCGGATATTGACAAAGCTTTTTCCGAGCCAGTTACCATGAGCGACAAGTCATCGGATTATGTTCCTACCCAGATAATCGCCGAGTTATTTAAAAATGAAGGCTTCGATGGTGTGCTTTATAAAAGTGCCTTATCAACTGGATTCAATCTTGTTCTTTTCGATATGAATTCTGTAACTATTATTAATTGCTTCCTATACGAGGCAAAGCAAATCAGTTTTTCTTTTGAAGAAACTGCAAATCCCTACTTTGTAAGTGGAAGCGGTACGTAAAAACATCCAGATCCAACTTATATGGGTAAGCATTTTCTGGATATCGTGTCTTGTTTCTGTTTTGTTGATACTTGGAATTGTTATGTCTTTCAGTAAACCGAGGGTGGACAGATTGCCCCAGCCCGAGCCGCAGCGATATACCAATCAATAACAGCTTTCTTGATCCCGACTTTTCCGTCGGCAAAAGCAATAATCCGCAGGCGACTG
>JAWLEI010000061.1:13495-19460 GCA_041686195.1 Desulfovermiculus sp. | reverse complement strand
CCTGCTCTCCGGGACCAGAAGCGAGCCCGCGACAATATCACCTCTATATCGCGATGTGGACAAGCCGCCTCCGGTTGAGTGTAGTTTGAGGGAAAATGGATATTGGATACGGCGATTTGGAAACAATCGTCGAATATACAAATTATTACTCACCCTTGGGTAGGGTTACCTGAGGAGAAGAGGAAAAGTCAATGTTTGGACACAAGTTGAGTAGTTTGATGTGCCTGCAAAGAGTTTATCTTTTGTCAAGAATCATGAATTAGGACTATCTGTTGGACGGATTTGTTAACAGACCAGATTTGTAAAGCGAATATCAAGCAAGGCCTATATATAAGGATAGGGTAGCCCGAACATGGAAGACAGATTTTGACTTAACACTGGCGGGTAATATTTGAAGGGAGGAAAATTACTGAATAAAAACAAGCCTTCTTTGTTAGCTTAACAAAGAAGGCTTGTTTTTTAATGGTGGAGGCGGCGGGAGTCGAACCCGCGTCCGAAGACACTCCACAAGAGCCTCTACAGGCTTAGATCAGGTATTGTTTTGGGTGCAAAAGGGGCCCCTGATCTGGCTCTTTTGCACCTAGCCTTCCTGAAGTTTTAACCGGTATGCCGGAAGGCGAACATACCTGGCGAGCCTGATAAAGTCGTCGCTCTCACTAGCCTATCAGACGTCAGCCGTGAGAGCGCTGGCTGCTCTATGCAGCCAGGGCGTAATCGTAGTCGTTGGCAACTATTATTTTGCCGCGTGTTTTACGAGGCCTCGCGGCACCTCGGCCTGCAGCCCTTGCTTCATTGCCTCCGTCGAAGCCGTTGCGCCCCCTGAGGAGAAAGAAGCAGATATCAAAGAACATCTGGCGTGGATTCGTGCCCACGCATTATAGTATAATAAGCAGAAATTGCGGTTTGGCAAGAGGGGGGAGGGAAGAGAGATTTGGTAGCGAGGGAGGGACTTGAACCCCCGACACTGCGGATATGAGCCGCATGCTCTGACCGACTGAGCTACCTCGCCACCGTCCCCGTTGCAAAAAAGACATATATACAATTTTGGCATAAAACGCAAGGGATAAATTCATTGTTCATCGTTTCCAACGCTGAACAATTATTATTGCCGTCCATTAATTTCTGCGTTAGATAATGGGGCAAAGACAACGTGAACAGAGGCGATAACAGCATTCAGCCCCTATTTCCAATACGACGATATTATGTTTCATATTGAAAGCGAATATAACCCCAAAGGGGATCAGCCCCAGGCTATACAGGCCTTAAACGCAAATGTGAACCAGGGAGTTTCCGATCAGGTCCTGCTCGGAGTGACCGGATCGGGAAAGACCTTCAGCATGGCCCATGTCATAGCCGCCTGTCAGCGGCCCACCCTGGTCATGGCTCCGAACAAGACATTGGCCGCCCAGTTGTACAGCGAGTTCACGCAGCTCTTTCCCCACAATGCGGTGGAATACTTTGTTAGCTATTACGACTATTACCAGCCCGAAGCCTATCTGCCCCGTTCAGACACGTATATTGAAAAAGATTCCTCCATGAACGACAATATCGATAAGCTTCGCCATGCAGCTACATATTCCCTGCTCACCCGGCGGGATGTTATCATTGTGGCCTCGGTATCCTGTATATACGGTCTGGGATCTCCGGACTACTATAAAAAGATGGTCGTTCCTCTGGGCGTAGGCCAGCAAATGAGCCTGGAGCAGCTCATCGACCGCTTGATTGAGATCACATATGAGCGAAATGAGTACGATTTCCACCGCGGGACCTTCCGGGTCCGGGGTGATGTCCTGGAAATCATCCCGGCCTACAAGCGGGAACAAGCCTTGCGCATTGAATTCTTTGGCGATGAGATCGAGGCTATTCACGAAATCGATCCCCTGACCGGTGAGATCCTGTCCCCGCAGGACAAGATCCTCATCTTTCCAGCCAGCCATTATGTCTCAGACCGGGACAATCTGCACCGGGCCATGCAGGACATCCGGACCGAGCTGCAAGAGCGACTACAGTGGTTTCGAAGCCAGAACATGCTGGTGGAAGCCCAGAGACTGGAACAGCGGACCATGCTCGATCTGGAGATGATTGAGGAACTCGGCTATTGCAATGGAATAGAAAACTACTCCCGCCACCTGGATGGTCGTGCCCCGGGGACCCCGCCTTCCTGCCTGCTGGACTACTTCCCGGATGATTTTTTGCTCTTTATCGATGAATCCCATGTGGGGGTGCCTCAGATCGGGGGAATGTTTAACGGGGACCGGTCCAGAAAACAGACTCTGGTCGACTATGGCTTTCGCCTGCCTTCAGCCCTGGACAACAGGCCCCTTTCCTTTGACGAATTCTTAAAACGCCAGAACCAGACCATCTATGTCTCAGCCACTCCAGCCAAATGGGAGATTGAACGTTCTCAAGGAATGGTGGTGGAGCAGATCATTCGCCCCACTGGCCTGGTCGACCCCCAAATCGACGTCCGGCCGACATCGGGGCAAATGGACGATCTGCTCACTGAGTGCAAAACAAGAGAGCAAAGAGATGAGCGGGTCCTGGTCACCACCCTGACCAAGCGCTTGGCCGAGGATCTGACCGAATATCTGCAGAGCAGGGGGGTTCCCACCCGGTATCTGCACTCTGATATCGATACCCTGGAACGGGTATCCATTATTCAATCCCTGCGTCAAGGCGATTTTATCGTCCTGGTGGGCATCAATCTGTTGCGGGAAGGTCTGGACATTCCGGAAGTCTCCCTGGTAGCTCTCTTGGATGCAGACAAAGAAGGGTTTTTACGCTCCACCCGGTCCTTGATTCAAACCATTGGCCGGGCTTCCAGGAACGTGCAGGGTTCAGTCCTCATGTATGCGGACACAATCACGGAAAGCATGCGGGCGGCTATTGAGGAAACCGAGCGGCGGCGACAAAAGCAGCTGGAGTTCAATGAAAAACACAACATTGTGCCTCAAACCATTCACAAGGCATGGACCAATCCTCTCTATGCCGTGAGTGAGGAGGCCAAGCAGAAGGCTCAGGCTGTGGCTGCAGAGGATCCGTCCCAGTACGCCCACGATCCCAAGGCCCTGGCCAAACGCATTTCCGCCCTGGAGCGCCAGATGCGCCAGGCAGCTCAGAAACTGGAATTTGAACAGGCAGCCGAGCTCCGGGACACTGTTGCCAGTTTGCGTGAAATGCTGGTCAGTGCCTAAAAGTTGCAACCTGGGGTTGCAACTTTTAACACATATAGGATAGTAATCAAAGAAGTAAAGACATAAGACAAGTAAGGAGGGAGCATGCCCCGGACAAATGTGATCATTATGGGGGCCGGCGGAAGAATGGGTTCCATGCTGGTTCAGCTCAGTCAAAAAGATCCTGAGCTCAACCTCACGGCCATGCTGGAACGGCAGGAATGCGTGGACAATATCCCAGACATCGATTGTACCTATGGATTCGATCTGGATCATGTATTAACCCAGGTAGGGCAGGGGGTGATCATTGATTTCACCCAGCCGGAGGCCACGGTGGAAACCGCCCGCATTGCCAAGGCTCATTCCTGTTCCCTGGTCATTGGCACTACCGGATTGAACAAGGAACAGGAGATCGTAATTCAGGATGCTGCTTCCTACATCCCTGTATTCTGGACCCCGAATATGAGTGTGGGCATCAGCGTCCTTCTGGAGCTTTTGCCCAAACTGAGCAAAGCTCTGGGACCGGCTTATGACCCGGAATTGATGGAAATTCACCACCGAATGAAAAAGGACGCTCCGAGTGGAACAGCGCTTAAACTGGCCAATGCCGTGGCCCGGGCCAAAGATTGGCCGGAAGACGAGTCTTTACGCCTGTGCCGGGAAGGAATGATCGGAGAACGGCCGGATCAGGAGATTGGCGTACAGACTCTGCGCGGAGGAGACGTGGTTGGGGAACACACTGTGTATTATTTCGGCCCTGGAGAACGGATTGAAATCACCCACAAGGCCTCGTCCAGAGAGACCTTTGCCCAGGGTGCTCTGCGCGCAGCAAAATGGATTCCGGCTCAAAAACCGGGAAAAATCTATACAATGGCTGATCTGATCAAATTGGCGTAGTACTCGTATCAATGGCGGCCTTGAAACCTCAAAGTCGCGACCAGAAAATCATCTGAAAAATACATGTGGGCCAAAATGAGGAACCGGCTGAGTTTTTTGCTTCCTGTTCTGGTTGTGGTCCTGGGTTTGTGCACCATAATAGCACAGGCCAGGGCAGACGAAGGCTGGCGTCGTTTGCAACCCGGGCTTTGGCTCCAGATCTTTGAGCCCAGGGTTGAGGTCAGAGCAGGGGAGGAACAGCTGTATATTTCCGTCTTAAAAGTTGATCCTGCTGCCTATGACTTCCATCTGCTCATAGCTTCAGCACAAGGGGACGGCAACAAGACTCTCCCCCAATGGCTCAGCTCGCATAAACTGCATGCAGCCATCAATGCCGGCATGTTTTGGAAGGACCAGAGCACAAGTACCGGATTTATGAAAAACTTCGGGCATGTCAACAACAAAAATATCCATCCCCAATATGACGGATTTCTGGTCTTCAACCCAATCCACAATTCCCTGCCCCAGATCCAGATCATTGATCGGGAGCATTATCCTGAATGGAGGGAGATACTGGATAAATACAGCACTGTTCTTCAGAGCTTTCGCATGATCAGTTTGAAGGGAGAAAATGTCTGGGAGCAAGACAGCAAAAAATTCAGTGTGGCCAGTATTGGAATCACCAATGCTGGCAAAGTGCTGTTCATATTCTGCCAGACCCCGATCAGCATTCACGACCTAAACAAAGTCCTTGTCCAGCTTCCCCTGGACATTAAAAACTCAATCTTTCTGGAAGGAGGGCCGACAGCGGGCCTGGTTGTTGAAACCCAGGATTTTACCCAGGGCTGGAAGGGATCTGCGGAAAACTTTTTGTGGTCTGATGCACCGTCCACTTTCCCCCGCGTGCCCAATGTAATAGGAATAACCCCAAAACACGAGGACACATCATGTTCAAGCGACTGATCTTCATCTTTGTTATCAACATCCTGGTATTCATCTGGCTTCTGCCGGCATCAGCTCAGGATGTCGCCAACTCCATTCAAGAACAATACGCCGAAGTGAACAGCTTTGAAACCGATTTCAGCCAAAAACTGACCAATGCAGCCAGCGGTGAAAGCGAACAGAGAGAAGGCACTATTTGCTATCTCAAGCCGGAGAAAATTTTTTGGCACACAACCAGCCCTGAAGAGGAACTCCTGATCAGCAATAACAATGTGGTTTGGGATTATTTCCCTCAAGATGGCGTTGCCTATAAGTATTCTTTCCAGGAGCGTTTCGATTCAAAGACCATGCTCGAGTTCATCAGCGGTGAGGTCAACCTCAAACAGGACTTCAAGATTGAAAATCAAGGCCAAGACCCGGATTTTTCTGACTGGATAAAGGTCGAGTTAGTGCCCAAAGATCCTGAACCCAGTCTGGTCAAAGCCCACATCTGGCTGGAACCAAAATCCCATCTCATTCAACAGGTATTGCTTGTCGATTTCTTTGGCAACAAAAATCAGCTTACCTTCGAAGACACAGACTTCAATGTGGATCTCGAAGAGTCCCTTTTTGAGTTTGCCCCCCCGGAGGGGGTAGAAATCATGGAAGGGCAGTAAGGGACCAAATGAAAGCCTAAAAGATATCCACATTCATTTTGCATGCAGGGAATGAAAAATCCCGGGCTGATCATCTCGCCCGGGATTTTTTTATAACAGATGAAATGTTTTCATACCTCAACAATCCAAAGAATATGGAACAGCCCAGGCGAGATTGAGTACCTTCGGACGTATACTTGCAGTAAACATCATTTCCTGAACCAATACTTCCCGTCATGCTGAAGAGGCAGGATTATTAGGACATAACCCAGCTAAATGGAAGAGATTCAAGGCGTGCCCCGGTGTAATAGCTTCGCTTTCCTACGGAATTACACTTAG
>JAWLEI010000061.1:0-13395 GCA_041686195.1 Desulfovermiculus sp. | reverse complement strand
TGAACAGTTATGCTTTGGCCCGTCATTGCCCGATCGTGACAAAGCAAAATCCATAATCAACCAGCAATTTGATCCATTGCACGCAGCTAAAAGGAGTTCAAGCACTCCTCCAGGTTAGATGTCTAAATGTCTCAGAATGTATATTATGTAAACTTTTAGAAATGACAGTGCCCAGAGATTCAAATCTTCTGGTCCTCAGCCCATCCTGGGTGCTTCGGCCCTGTCAATTGGTGCTGAAAGCTTCTCAACCGAATCGTGCTGCCGGCAGCCCTGAGCTGCGGGCCTCCTGTCGCCCTTTTTGGACAGACACCAGGTCCAGGTCAATGCATCCGGCATCTCCAGACAAATACCATAGACACTGGTGATATTCCCGTACACTGCCTATCCTTTCTGGCCTAAAAATTTTTTGATGTATAACTTTAAGTTCCGTGTATTGCCTGAGTTATCAGGGTATTGTATGTGGGCTGCTGATGTTCGGGGCTCGTACGCATCAAGCCACCATCAATCCTCGAAGGTGAGCCGCTCTGTCAAAAACGTGCTCCCTGGAACAGGGCATAGAAAACCTCATGTTTAGAAAAGATTGACGTTCACTTATGCTAAACAACATGCTCGACTCTCATGTCTTGCCTGCTGGTTCGGTAAAAAGGGAGTTGTTTATGAAACGCAACAAATATAAGGTCTAACCCTGGTCGCTGGCTTGGCCAAAGAGGACGAATGACGGAGAAGGACATCCAAAAGTTTCATCACTGATCAATCCGGAATTTTTTTGGGCGCTTTGGCCCAAAAATATTTCAGACTTGCCGGAGGCAAGGCTCGTATGAAACTAGATTTTACCCCTAAGATGGCTCTGGCTTTTCCGAGTAGGGCTGGCCCTCTCCGAGGCCCAGCCTCTTTGATCAACGCACTCCCGGCCCTCGGAGAGGCCCGGGCTACTAAGGCCCAGCCCTCTTTATACCCTGTTTCTTTCTCGATCAAACTGGTCGTCTGCGGCCAGCGGCGGCACTGATCCCGCCAAAGGCGGGACTGAACACTCCTGGGTCGTTACATCTAAGAACAAAATTGCCTTGCCCCCTCCTGCCCTACCCTTTACCTATTTCACCCCCAGCCCCGAGCTTTTGCAATGCAGACTCAAGCCTGGCAGATTCCATCCGCAGGCTGTGGGAATTGATCTTTTGACGTCCAAGGGTGTATGGTTGACCATAATGTACAATACACCGCGCCCCTGGCAGAGGAAGCTGAAATTTGTCCCAGGCCTTGTGAAAACGTTTTACCGGATGCATATCCACTCGGACCGGCACCACTGGCAGGCCGGATTTAGCCGCCAGATACACAGCTCCCTCCTTGACTTGATGCCTTGGACCGCGCGGGCCATCCACTGTAAGGACTGCATCCGCTTTTGTGCTCTGCATTTGCTCCAGCACCCGGCGCACAGCCTGCATTCCGTTTCGAGTACTTGAGCCGCGGGCCAGCTGGTATCCGAGGCGGGATGCTATCTGGGCCACGATCTCTCCGTCCTGGCTGGAGCTGACCACGGCTATTATTCCTTCATGGCGATGCAGGTAACATGGGGAAAAAAGCTCGTCATGCCAGAGGGCGAATATGACTGGCCCTTGTGATCTAACCTGTTGGACAGGACCAAAGCCGACCCGGGTATACCGCAAGGTCCGGCTCCATAACTGAACAGCCAGGGTCAGGCAAGTGTAGGTAAAGCGTGAGTGAAGCACTATGACTCTGTCCTTATGGAGTTCTGTAATCAGAAGAGAGGATGACCATGCCTCAGACTGAAGTTATCAAAGCCATGCAAGATGCTCGATTTTATCCCCAGCCGGAACAATCTGTTGATTTCATCCAAACCCATATTTCCTGCCTTTTTTTGACTTCCAAAGATGTTTATAAATTAAAAAAACCTGTAAATCTAGGGTTTTTGGATTTTTCCACCCTGGAAAAGAGGCTTTTCTACTGCCAGGAAGAAGTCAGACTGAACACCAGGCTGGCCCCGACAGTCTATCAGGGGGTACTCCCGGTCAGCCAGGATAATGGTGGCCATTTTTTTTTGGGCCAACAAGAAGGTGCCAGGATTGTGGACTATGTGGTCCACATGCGCAGACTGTCCGAAGATTCCATGTTCCCTGTCCTCCTGAGACAAGACCGGGTTGATGAGCATTTGCTCCAGGAACTGGCCGATCTTTTGGCCAACTTTCATGCTCAAGCCCGGGCAGTCCCTCAGGAGAGTGAACTTGGCTCCTTGTCCCTTATCCGCCGCAACATAGAAGAAAACTTTGAACAGACCAAGATGCTCAAGAACAAGGCAATCTCAGCCAGACGGCACAGGGTCATGCGCCAGGTCATGCTCTGGAGCCTGAACCGGCATCAGGATTTATACTCTGTGCGTCATGCCCAGGGCAAAACCCGGGAGTGCCATGGAGACCTGCGCATGGAGCACATCTGTCTGTTTGAAGGTCAGCTTATAGCCTTTGATTGCATTGAATTCAATGAGCGGTTCCGATTTATTGATACTGCCGCCGATCTGTCCTTTCTGCTCATGGATATGGAGTTCAACGGCTACTGGAAACAGGCTGACACCCTCCTCCACACCTATGTGCACTCCTCTGGTGATCATGATCTGCTCTTCTTGGTCAATCTGTACAAGGCGTATTACGCTTTAACCCGGGGAAAGGTCTTTGGCATTGAGAGCACTGAACAGGAATTCAGTCTTCAAGAACGCCGCCAGGCACTGGATATGGCAGCACAATTCCTGGAATTGGCCTGGTCCTATGCAGTCAAGCTCCAATCTCCTGCTCTGATCATCCTCTGCGGCCTCATGGGGACGGGCAAAAGTGAAGTGGCCCGCTCTCTGAGCCATCAGCTTGGAGCGGAAGTGCTGCGCAGCGACGTCGTGCGCAAGACACTGCACGGCCTTGATCCGCAGCAAAAGCAACTCAATGAATACGGACAGGGGCTCTACAGCAGTGAAGCGACTCAAGCCACCTACCAGGCTTTAATAGATCAGGCTGGCGAAATGTTAAAACAAGGCCGGTCGGTAATTCTTGACGCTTCCTTTGGTCGCCGCGAGTACAGGGAGCAGGCCTTTGCCATGGCCAGGGAGCTGAACCTTCGCTGCATCCTTCTTGAGTGCGTGTGTCCGGACGAGATCCTGGTCCATCGCCTGGAAAAGCGGCTCGCCGAGGCGGCAGACGCTTCCGACGGCCGTACTCTACTGCTTGAATCTCAGAAGGCCGACTTCCAGCCGGTCACGGAACTGAACCCATCCCAGCATGTGGTCCTGGACACGGCCCAAGACCTGGAGCAGGTCCTGGAATTGGGGGTGGAAGCTGTCCTTGAGGCCTTGCGGCGGCAAGAATACACATAAAAAAATCCCGCCGGGTTGTACCGGCGGGATTTAAGACATTATCTTCCAGATCTTCCAGCCAATTTAGAACAGACCGGTCACCTTGCCGGTCTCAGTGTCCACATCCACCTTGGTGTAGGCCGGATTGGAGCCTGTACCTGGCATCAGGCTGATGGTTCCGGCGCAGGGGCACAGGAACTTGGCACCTGAATAGATGAGCACGTCCCGAATGGGCAGGGTCCACCCCTTGGGCACGCCCTTTAAAGTCGGATCGTGGCTCAGGCTGAGGTGGGTCTTGACCATCATGGTCGCAAAGTCGGCGTATTTGGGATCCTCTTCCAGCATCTTGGCCTTCTTCTCTGCATCCGGAGTCCAGGATGCTCCGTCTGCTCCATAGACCTCCTTGGCGATCTTGTCCACCCTATCCCGAAGCTTCATTTCCAGAGGATAGAGGAATTCAAAGTTGGACTCGTCTTCACAGGCATCGATAACTGCATCGGCCAGTTCAAGGGCTCCGTCGCCGCCATCGGCCCAGTGGGTTGACTTGGCGCAGCGTGCACCGGCGGCTTCTGCTGCCTTGCGCACTGCCTCTATCTCTGCCGGGGTGTCGGTATGAAAGCAGTTGATGCACACCACAGGGTTCATTCCCGACTTGCGGATGACATTGATCAAATGGACCATATTCTCAATGCCATTTTCCACCAGTCCCACGTTCTCCTTGGTGTACTCCTCAGGCAGAGGCAGACCCGGCACCACCCTGGGGCCGCCGCCGTGCATCTTCAGGGCCCGGATGGTGGTAGTCAGGACCGAGACATGGGGCTTGAGTCCGCTGTTGCGGCACTTTACGTTCCAGAACTTTTCAAATCCAATGTCTGCGGCAAATCCGGATTCCGTGACATGATAGTCAAAGAGCTTTAAGCCCACCCGGTCGGAGACAATGGAGGACTGACCCACTGCTATGTTGGCAAAGGGACCGGCGTGGACCATGCACGGCTGATACTCGGCAGTGCACATCAACGTGGGATTGATGGTGTTACGCATCCAGGCGGTCATGGCGTTGCCCACCTTGAGATCACCAGTGGTTACTGGATTACCGTGCTTGTCAAAGGCCACAGTGACCTCATTGAGCCTTTTCTTCATATCCGCCAGGTCCTTGGCAATTGACAAAATAGCCATGCACTCTGAGCTTACGGCAATGCCGAACTTGGATTCCATGGTGAAGCCGTCCATGCGCCCGCCAAGGCCGATGATGATGTTGCGCAGGGATTGGGCACAATAATCGATAATCCACCCCATTTCTACGCGCTTGGGGTCGATGTTCAGGGCCGGAATGCCCGAGAGCTGCTCAATCTTTTCCGGGGTGTAGTTCCGCTCATGCTGCATCCTGGAGGTCAGTGCGACCATGGCCAGGTTGTGAGCATTCATGATGTCATTAATATCTCCGGTCAAGCCCAGAGAAAATTCGGTCATGGGAATGAGGATGGCATTTCCGCCGCCAGCAGCCGTTCCTTTCACATTCATCGTCGGGCCACCAGAAGGCTGCCGCAGCGCTCCGCCAACATTCTTCCCTCGTTTACCCAATCCTTCCATGAGCCCGACCGAAGTCGTGCTCTTGCCTTCACCGAGAGGTGTGGGGGTTATTGCTGTGACTTCGATGTACTTGCCGTCAGGCTTGTCCTTGTACCGATCCATGATTTTCAAGAAGTCAAGCTTGGACAGCCGGCCCATGGCCAACATCTCGTCCTTTTCCAGGCCCAGCTTTTCCCGCCACTCATCAGGCATGGGCATATTTTCTTCCGCCGCCTCAGAGATCTGCCAGTCCTGCATTTTGGTTGCATCATAAGCCATCTCGTCTCACTCCTTTGTTAGTGATTGAGCGGAATAGGGATCTTCGTCCCCCAAAAGTGTGGTCACGACAAAAAATAGTGTTTGAATGTCCGAAGCGCTTCCAGAAAGGGGTGAACTTGACTGCATAAAGGTTCGAAAACGAAATGACAATTGCAAAAGTTTTAATTCATGTCAATATGATAGAGGTATAAATGTTTTTTATTTCACTCAGCCCCCCGGAGATTACGACTCAAGCTTATTTTGAATATCATAAAGAAAAAAGACGAAATTTGTACAAAAAAAGAATATTGCTTGTAGATAAAGTTTGAACAACTGTCGATAACCAAACTCAAAAAGTTCTTTTGCCCGCTTGCAAACTGTATTTTTACGATTTGATCACAACCAGCGCACAATGAGGATGATCTAAAAAAGTCAAATCATAACAATATGTTGATAACAAGAAACCTTCACCATGCTGACGGGGAAAAATACGCCATATCCTCATTTGCCAAAAATATGGCTGCCAACTAAGCTGCCGATCCTATGAGCAATACATGGCAGCACATTCAATCAGACCTGGAAAAATCAATCAAACCTGGAATTTTTCAGGTTTGGATTAAGCCTCTTCAGGCTCAAATTCAGGAAAAAACGATTTACCTCACCGCCCCGAATGAATTCGTTGCCTCCTGGGTGAGGGATAGACTGCAGGACAGTATTGTCCAGGCTGCGGCCAATACCTTGGGCTATACCCCCCATATTTCCATTGCCGGGCAAAAAAGCCCTTCTTTTGCTCAACCGCAGCTTATTCATCCATCCTCCAAGCAGCAACAGGCTCCTTTACCGCGCAGCAATTCCCGGCGCCCGGCGCCCTCGCCGTATCGCTGGCGGTACAAGTTCGACAATTTTATTGTAGGGTCCTGCAATCAATTGGCTTATGCCGCCTGTTCCGGCCTGTGCAATCATGACTTTCCAGCCAGCAGCGTATTTCTCTGCTCCTCACCCGGATTGGGGAAGACCCATCTCCTGCACTCCATCGGCTATCATCTCTGTCAAACGAAACCACAAGATGAACTCAGTGTGTGCTACGTGCCGGCAGAACACTTTGCCAACCAAATGGTCCAGGCAATCAAAGAGCGGGATGTAGATACATTCAAAGCAAAATACAGAAACAATGTGGATGTGCTTTTACTTGAAGACGTCCATTTTTTTCAGGGCAAGGCCAAGATGCAGGAAGAGCTTTTGTCCCTGATCAAGGACTTGAACGACCGGGGAAGCAAAGTGGTCTTTTCAAGTTCGTTTTTACCTAAGGAGTTGGGCAAGGTGGACAGTCAGCTCACCTCCTACTTCTGTTCCGGCGTTCTGACGCCTATTCAGAAACCGGATCTGGACTTTCGCGTCCGACTGTTGCAAGCTAAGGCCAACAGCAAGGGGCTCGGGCTTTCAGACTCTCTGTGTCACCTGATTGCTTCCTCTATCCGCTCCGATGTTCGGCAGATGGAAAGTTGCTTGCACAATCTTTGCCTAAAATCCAATCTGTTGCAAGAACCGGTCAGTGAAGAAATGACCAGGGAGGTTTTGCAAAACTACAGTCAGGAAAGTAGCTCCCCGGATATGGAGGATATTATTGACTGCGTATGCCGGGCATTTAATATGTCCTTAAATGCCCTGCAGTCCAAAAGCAGGAAACGAGCTCTTGTTTCGGCACGGAATACCGCATTTTATATGGCCAGAAGATACACTGCACTCTCATTAAAAGACATAGGCAACCAATTCAATCGCCGCCATTCTACCGTACTCAAAGGCATTACCAATATCGAACGGGAAATCTGCAGAGACTCTACATTTGGACATCAAGTCCTACGCATTATGGACCAACTTGTAAAATAAATTTCAAGGGTATGGTATTTAACTCATTGTATCATGTATGTTGATAAAATTCATTTTTTCATCAACCATTTTGGGTTGTATTGGAAAAACATTTACCTTGCTTTCCGCCAGAAATTATCTTCCCTTTTGTTTTTTCCCTTCCGAATGACAATAACTGGTAAACTGCTTTCCTGGTCATTCATTCTGCTTACAATCTTTTTGTTGCTGGCTGGCTTCCTGTTGAACCAAGTCCAAAGCATTGTCCAATTTTCGGACAGAATTGTCACTGTACATTACGATATTGTTGACACCTCGGATGAACTCATTGAGTCTTTTTTGAGCCTCATCGAACATCAAAGAAAATATCAAATTTTAGATCAGGAAGACGAATTACAAAAGTATTTACAGGAAAAACAAGAACTTGACACAAATTTGCAAACCTTTTTAGAACGTGAACATGTTCAAAGCACCCTAGATCAGGTTCCGGATGAAAACACACCTCCAACCCAGAATCCTTTCCAAAATGAGGACAGATTTCTTCCTGAAGAAAAATTCGATACTTGGGTCACCTATTTAGGGCTTATCAGGGACTATCATCGCCAAGAAGTGTCTGCCCAGCTTCAGGCTCTGAATCGAAAGGGACAACAAGCGGTTTTCTGGGGAAGTGTCGGGATTGCGGCCACCGTTTTTTTTGGGCTCATGGGCAGTTTCGGTGTTGCCTATTTCATGCACAGGTCTGCAAAAGAACTCAAAAAAGGGATTGAAAAGGTTGGAAAAGACGGGTCATATCAACCGATAAAGGTTTTGTCCCAGGATGAGATTGGTGAGTTGGCCCGGGCCTTTAATAAAATGTCCGAACGTCTCAAGCAGGAGGAGAAAAATCGGGCGGACTTCATTTCTATGCTCAGTCATGAGATCAGAACACCTTTGACATCCATCTATGAATCAATCAATCTTTTGCACGGGGAAGTTCTTGGTCCCATAACCGACAAGCAAGTGCGATTTCTGCAGGTATCGAGCCAGGAAGTTGAGCGATTGTCCTCTCTGCTGAAGCGTTTGATGTATGTATCCAATCTGGATTTCAAGGAAATCCCCATTCGTCCCACTGTGCACAGGATTTCTGATATCGTGCATCAAACCTTGACTCGGGTTGAATCGCTCTCCAAATCAAAGGACATTTATTTTATTACCGATATATTCGATGAATATATAGAAGTCTTGGCTGATGGTGAACATCTGCAGCAGGTTATGGCCAATCTTGTTGGAAATGCAGTCAAGTTTTCTTCATCCGGGGGAAGAATCTGGATTACTGCCGCTCCAGATGGAAACAACCACAACCAGGTACGATTCAGCATTACTGACGAAGGGCCGGGCATTCCGCTCGAAGAGCAAAAATATGTGTTCTGCAAGTACTATCGGGGCCCAAGCGTACGGGAAACAGTAGACGGAGCAGGCCTGGGGCTGAGTATTTCCCTGGGCATCGTCCAGGCCCATGGGGGGCAGATGTGGATGGAGAGTACAACAGGAAAAGGAAGCACCTTCTCTTTTTCCCTGCCCAGAAATATGAAACTCCAGGGCCAAGAGTGAAGGCATACAGAGAGTAAAATTGACAACAAATCTTAAATAGATGAACGAAAGATATGGCAAAGAATAGATTACGTTATTGGATCTTGTTGCTTGTGGTTTGGCTCACAGTTCTCATCCTTGGAACTGGCTGCAGCCACAAGATTGTGGTTCTGCAAAAGAATCAAGGCCCTGATATAAAAAAGTACAATCAGGGAGTGGATAATTACTGGAGTGGAAAATATTCTCAGGCCCAGGAGAATTTCGCCTCCCTCCTTGAAGAAACTGAAGACCCGGGACTGGAAAGAAAAGCCAGGTTTGCACAGACTTGTTCTGTCTTGGCTGTAGCTGAGTCTTCAGAAGATCTCAATACTGGAATCCGCTTATGGGAAAACTGGGATGAACTTGCCCCGGAGGACTTTTACTATGAAAACCCTCGCCTTGTATTTCCGGTGCTCAAAAATTATCATCAAAACATGATTGCAGCCGAAGGGGAGGTCACTGAGCAAAAAGCCCAGAACAAAAAGTATCGGCTTGAAATCAAGAGATTGAAAAAAGAGAACACAGAACTCAATGAGAAGATACAGGCCTTGGAGAACCTCTACCAGGACCTGCAATATAAGAGGAAAAACCTCTAGCTCCGCTGGCATGACCCAATCAACCAATATTCCGCACACCATACTCGTTGTCGACGACGACCAGAGCATTCTGAATGTCCTTGAGGCTCGCCTTGAGTCGGCTGGATTTTCCGTATTGCTGGCCAAAGATGGGACTTCTGCCCTTCAGGTTCTTAAGCAACATGAAATAGATCTGGTGATTACAGATGTTAAAATGCCCAAAATGGATGGCAAGCAACTTCTGCAGGAAATTCAGACCAGATGGACAGGCCTTCCTGTCATCGTGCTGACTGCCTACGCCTCGATCCCTGATGCCGTAAAGGCTGTGAAATACGGAGCGGCCAATTACTTGGAAAAGCCTTTTCAAGGAGAAGATCTCATTGAATTAATTGACGAAAATCTTCAAGAAGGCCGGCCCAGGAGGCGCTCCAGCAACAATTCGACAATTTCTGAAAAACTGTGGGGTGGTAAAAGCCCGGCTATGGATCGGGTTTATGATATGATCAGCCGTGTTGCTCCCACTGATGCCGATGTGCTTTTGCTTGGTGAGAGCGGGACCGGAAAAGAGTTAGCCGCCCAGATCATTCATAATTTGAGCCCGAGATCGGCAGGACCTTTCTCTATTGTAGATTGTGGAGCAACCACGCATAGCCTTCTTGAAAGTGAACTCTTTGGGCATAAAAGGGGGGCCTTTACTTCAGCGGTTTCCAACCGCAAGGGGCTTATAGAGGAAGCAGATCATGGAACTCTTTTCCTGGATGAAATAGGCACCCTGCCTCTTGACATGCAGTCCAAACTGCTCCGATTCCTGCAAGAACGAACTATTCGCCGGGTTGGCGCGAGCCAGCATATACATATCGATTGCAGAATTATTGCAGCAACGAACGCGGATCTCCCGTCCATGGTCACTCGGGGTGAATTCCGAGAGGATCTCTACTTTCGGCTCAAGGGAATAAGCATTGAGATTCCCCCTCTCAGAAAACGCATAGAAGATATTTCGCTTTTAGCCGAGCGACTGCTTGTTCAATTGTGCAATCAGGGCAACTATACCCCCAAGCATATCTCTGAACAGGCCATGCAGTCCTTAAAACAGTATCATTGGCCCGGAAACGTCAGGGAACTTAAACAGATGCTGCGAACAGCATTGATCCTGAGTTCAGATACCACCATCCAGCCCAAACATCTGCAGTTTGAGCAAGGAGAAAACCAAACAGGTGAAGAAGATATCCACTCTCCTTCCCTGTCCCTGGAAGACAGCGAGCGAACGACCATCCTTCGAGCCTTGGAACAGAGCGGGTGGGTTCAGGTTCGAGCAGCCAAACTGCTTGGCATCAGTCGCAGGGCAATGCATTATAAAATTAAAAAATTCGGGATTCAGCCCAAAAACAAAAAAAGTTGATATCATTCTTTGGCCGGAAGCGGATCCGCTTCCGGCCAAAGAATGACAAAAACCAATTTCTGATCACAGGCGAAGTTCAAAGCCTGTGTGCTGCTTATCATAATCTATCCACTTGGTTTCTACATTGTCCACCCGGCTCATGGTCGATCCGGTGGCAAGCTTCCCCTTCAAGGCCTGCAAGGCATCTTCACTGCCCTGGGCCAATACCTCCACCCGGCCGTCATCCAGATTACGCACCCAACCCTTGACTCCCAACTGTTCGGCCTGGCCTTTGACCCAGGCCCGGAAATTGACTCCCTGGACTTTCCCGGAAACTAAACAATGCAAGCTTTTGGTCATGACATCATCTCCTTTGTTTGATATATTTTCGCCTCAGCCGGGCTGGACGCATCTCCATGGAGCAAGGCATGGACTTTATAACTTATCTGCGCCAGAGTGGGTATACTCCCTTTCGTGGTCATGTCCGAGGGCAGGTGTACACCTTTTTTAACTGCCCCCATCCTCGAAAGGGTCGATGGTATATCAACAAAAAGTTGAAGAGCTTTCAATGTGTGGGGTGCACATGGCATTGCGAAACAGACGACTCCTCGGATTTCCAGCTCTTTCTTCCTCTGGAGCCTGATGATTATTAACCGCTTAATTGGCGGAGAACAGCCTTGGCCGGAATGAGTCCGGTGGCTGCGGCGGATACGATGTTTCCGGCTACTCCAGCCCCATCGCCGGCAACATATAAGTTGCCAATATGAGTTTGCAATTGAGAGTCTGTAGAGATCTGGGTGGCAAAAAACTTTATTTCCGGAGCATAAAGTAAAGTCTCATCGTTCGCAACACCAGGGACCACCTTGTTCAGTTTGTGAATTCCCTCAGCAATATTGGTCATAATCCTTTCCGGCAGGGCCATGGCGATGTCCCCGCAGGTCACAGACTGCAAAGTGGGCTGAATATAGCATTTGCCAATTCTGGCCCACGTGCTTCGTCTTCCGCGTTTGAGGTCTCCAAATCTCTGCAATATGGGTTTTCCACCCCCTATCAAGGAGGCCAATCTGCCGATGGACTCTCCATAGGCCTGATTGTCAGTGATGGGCTCAGTCAGCACGACCTTGGATAAAAAAGCAAAATTGGAATTCTCCGACTTGTTGTCCCCATAGGCATGACCGTTGACACACACAAAGCGCTGATAGTTCTCCAGGGAAACATACCCTCCGGGATTGGTGCAAAACGTCCGGGTTTGATCATCATATTTCCCGGTCTGAATGAAGAATGTAGGATCATAGATAACATCTGTGAGGTCCTGCATAATATCCCCATGCACCTCTACCCGGACCCCAACTTCGATTCCCCTCTGGCTCCGGCTGAGATGGTACCGGTCGGCAAGGGAATTCATCCATTCCGCTCCTCCCCGGCCCGGAGACAGAATGACCCATTTGGCTCTTAACTCTTGGCCGCTCTGGGTCATGACACCTAAGACCTGTTCGTTTTTGATCACCAAGTCGTCGACCTCGGTTAAGCTGCGGATCTGAACCTCCTGGTCCTGGATTTGATCCACCATGGTTCCAATATACCTTGGCAGGTTGTCGCTGCCAAGATGCTTTTGCCTGATGAGCAAAAGCTCTATACCCTCTTTCCGGGCATCTTTTCGCAGCAGCTTGGCCTGTTCCATATCTGTAGGATACACCTCTCCATCCATGCCAAAGGTGTTGAAAATGGCCTCTGTTTCCGAAATCAGCTCATTGGCCTTGGTCCAGGACATGAACTGGAGGAGATCGGTCTTTCCCAGCTTGGGGATAAAATTGAGTTTGCCGTCAGAGAACAAACCGGCTCCGCCCAGACCGCACAAGACATTGCAGGGCCGGCAGTGCGCACATTTACGCGTATCATTGATCGGACATTTGCGCTCCCCAGGCATAGGGCCTTTGTCCAGCAGGACGATACGCAAATCAGAGTGCTTGCTTAAGTAATAGGCAGCAAAAAGTCCGGCCGGTCCTCCACCGACAATGATGACATCAAAATATTCATTGCTCATGTTTGGTTATCACTTTGAGTTGGTTTCTGTATCTGCAGACTGTGGACGCTTTTCTTGCGCTCAGACCTGGATTATGCTCGGATATGAAAACTTTCAGGCACTTGATTGTAAAGCCTGGAGTGGAAAAAGGAAACCCCATGCCTTCGTTTGCAGAATTCTTCACCCGTCTTTGCTCGTCAACCCCTATACAGTCCCAAACCAAGCTGGCCAGACATCTAGGAGTCAATCGCTCGGCTGTGACTCAGGCCAAGGAACGGGGCACTGTTCCGGAAAGATGGGTCTACAAGTTGGCCCGTGATTTTTCTTTGGATCCGGATTGGCTGATCGGGAAGGTTCAGGGCCCTCAACTCGATGCTTCCCCTGGCGGGCAGTACCATCCTGTCCCCCGGATTGAGCCCAGATTGTCCGAGCAGGGTGATCTTGTGCCTGATAACGACCACCAGGGTCAAGGCCCATATGCCTTTCACTCTTCCTGGCTGGAGGGCAAAGGCAGTATCCACAGCATGGTCCTGCTCCAGGTCTCTGGCGACAGTATGGAACCCATCATTCATCATGGAGATCATGTGCTCATCGACCAGGCGCAGAAAGATATCATTTCCGGCCGGATTTATGCCCTGGGCATTGAAGGCTCGATACTCATCCGGCGCGTTGAACGCCATCCGGATATGCTGATGCTTATAAGTCCCCATCCCAGTTATCCGCCTGTATACGTACACCGAAACAAGCACTCAGTGCACATCCTGGGAGCCAT
>JAWLEI010000060.1:10087-19553 GCA_041686195.1 Desulfovermiculus sp. | reverse complement strand
CGGGGGGGGGAATGTGCTGGAGATCGGGACCGGATGCGGGTATCAGGCTGCAATACTGGGCCATATAGCTCGTTCGGTGTACAGCATTGAGCTCTATCCAGAACTGGCTGAGCAGGCCAGGCAGAACCTGCGTCGGCTGGGATACAACAATGTGGAAATCACATGCGGGGACGGGACGTTGGGCTGGCCTGATCATGCCCCCTTTGAAGGGATTATTGCCACTGCTTCCGGGCCGTCCGTGCCCGAGCCCCTCAAAGAGCAGCTGACTGTGGGCGGCCGGCTGGTCATGCCCATAGGTGAATACAGATTTGGACAATACGTGGTCCGGGTGACCAGAGGCAGTGGAGACAACTTCCACCAGGAACGTCTGTTGGATGTGGCTTTTGTGCCTCTGGTCGGCGAGTACGGCTGGCCGGAGTAGGGGAGGGGGTTTTGTGAGAATGCTGAGGGGGCAGGTTTCAGTCCCGCCAGGACGGGACTCGTATGGAAATTCACGCAGTACAGGTCCATCGTATGAAACTATCGTTTACACTGAAAAGGCCTAGCCCGGCACTCACTTGCAGGCCAGGATTTTGTACTTTGCACAGACGTTCAAACTGCATGTAAGTGCCGGAGGGCCTACTGGTGGCTCTGGCTTTTCCGGGCTGGTTCTCTCCGAGACCCAGCCTCTTTGATCAACGCACTCCCGGCCCTCGGAGAGGCCCGGGCTCCAAAGGCCCAGTCCCCTTCAGACCCAGTTTCATCACTGATCCAACCGGCAAATTTCTATTTTTGCCCGCTTTGGGGCAAAAGGTACTTCAGACTTGCCGCAGGCAAGGCTCGTATGAAACAAGATTTAATCCTAAGATGGCCTGCCCTTGAGGGCAAGGGCGGCCTACTGGTGAGCTGGCTTTTGCGTAGGGCGGGCTTGACCCCAAGCCCAGCCCTCTTCATACCCTGTTTCTTACTTGATCAACCTGGGCGTCTGCGACCAGCGGCGTCGCTGAAACCTGAAACCAGATTCTTTTGTCCATGTCCCACGCAACCCCTCTCACTTACCACCCCCAGGATTATCCCGAATGCCCGGGATGCTACCTGATGAAGGATGCGTCCGGCCGGATCATCTATGTGGGGAAAGCCAACAGCCTGCGTACCCGCCTCGGCTCCTATTTTCGGAGTCCGGAACAGCTTCCGGCCAAGACAAGGGTGATGATGGGCAAAGTGGCGGCCATCGACATTTTGTGCACCCATTCAGAAAAAGAGGCCCTGCTTCTGGAAGCCAGCCTGATCAAAAAACACCGCCCCAGATACAATATCGTCCTGCGCGACGATAAATCCTATATCCTGTTCAAGCTGGACGTCCAATCCACTTATCCCCGCCTGAGCCTGACCAGGAAGGTAACTCACAACGGGGCCCTGTATTTTGGACCGTTTACCTCTGCCCAGGCAGCCAGGCAGACATTAAAGGCGGTCAACCGCATTTTCCCTTTACGCAAATGCAAAGACAGTGCCTTCCGCAACCGGACTCGGCCCTGTCTGCAGCATCATATGGGCCGTTGCTGGGGACCTTGCGTACAGGAGGTCGATCCTCAGGATTATGCTCATATGGTAAATAAATTGAGACTCTTTCTTTCCGGCCGATCCCGGGAGCTTGTATTTGGCCTGCGGCAGGAAATGAACAGGGCGTCTCAAGAGCTGGAATATGAGAAAGCCGCCACCTTGCGGGATCAGCTCCAGGCTATTGAGCGAACAGTGGAGCAGCAGACTGTTGTGTTGTCCGAGGAAGAGGACTGCGACGTCCTGGCCTTGGCCGAGACAGAGCAGGAATTGGTGGTGGGCATAAGTTTTATCCGGCAGGGAAAGCTCTTGGATCACAAGACTTTTTCCTGGTCTCTTGATCAGGACCAGATGCCCCAGGAGCAAATACTTTATGATCAGCCGGAGAATAAACTTGGGGATATCCTCCCGGCTGAACAAAAGCAGATCGCAGCTCAGATGCAGGGCGGGGAGGATATCCTGCGCACCGTCCTCTTGCAGTTCTACACTCAGGAAAAATTCATCCCGGAGCGGATCATTGTTCCTTTTCAGCTCAATGACTCTGAGCTGGAAGGCATTTTAGCCGAGAGGCGGGGCGGAGCGGTTCATCTGGTCCCTGCCTGGAGGCAACGGGATAAGAAGATGATCGATCTGGCCCGGACCAATGCTTTGCAGACCCGGACAGAGGATGATACCACGCGACTGCTGCCGATTCTGGCCCGCAAGCTTGGCATTTCCAATCCCTTGGGACGGATCGAAGGAGTGGATGTCTCTCATCTCGGAGGACAGGGTGTGGTTGTGGGCCAAGTAGTGGTAGAGGGGGGGCAGTTCAAGCCAGACGCATACCGGTTGTACACTTTCCCGGAGCTGGAAGGGAGCCGGGATGATTATGCAGCCCTGGCGGCCTGGGCCAGGAAGCGGATTCATTCCGGGCCGCCCTGGCCGGATCTGGTCCTCATTGACGGCGGGAAGGGACAGCTGGCCGCAGTGCACACGACCCTGGCCCAAGAGGGGACTGGAAATGGAACTTTAAAGGAGGGCCAGGGGATCTGGGCTTTGGCTGCTCTGGCCAAAGGGACCAGACGTCAGGGAGAGCTGGATGAGCGGGTTTTTGTTCCGGAGCGGAAAAACCCTTTGCCTTTGCGCCCAGGAAGCAGGGAACTCCTTTTTTTGCAGCACATTCGAGACGCTGCCCATCGCTTTGTCCTCAGCCGGCAGAAAAGATCCCGTTCCAAAAGGGTCCTGGACAGCAGGCTGGAGAGACTGCCCGGGGTGGGGCCGCGCACCGCAAGGCTGTTATGGGATAAATTCGGTTCCATTCAGGCCATGCTTCAGGCTGATTCAGAACAGCTCATGGCCATTCCCGGCATCGGACAGCGCAAGGCAGAGTCTCTGCAGACCGCTCTGCACCAGATGGCGGCTGAAGAGGAGCAGAAAAAGTAATCCACCCAATAGTGAACTGGTCTTTATACACACTGGACACCGGGAGATAAGGAATTTGTCACTATGACGACCCGCCCCTGTCCCCGCCCTGCCCAGGGCGGGGAACCTTAACCGACTGCTCATGCTAAAAATCCAAGGGCTTTTGTCTCCGAAAGGTTTTGGCGCTCTAGACAACGACTGTGCTGATAAGCTTGACTATCTGATTCCCCTCCCTGCTGCGGCTTTGCGCAGCTTTCCAGGGAGGGGACAGGGGAGGGTGCAATCATTCCAGGACATTACTTTTTCATTTTCATATTCCTCGTGTCAAGTACGTGCTATGCGCAGATCAGACAGGAAGAGCAAGATGCAGACTGGTGCTTCGATCATCTCCATGTAATTGACAGTTCCAGCCCATTTTCTGGCAACCGATTTGAAGCAGGGGCAGCCCCAGGCCAAAATGGCCCTCCTTGGTGCTTGTTCCCGCCTGCCAGGGATCAATGGACTGATCCAAAGCGGTAGGAGAGCGAAGGATAAAGCTTAAAAAGGAACTGCTTGCAGTTACCTCCAGGTCAAAATGAAAGACCTTTTGGCCCTCCATAGTGCCGGTCAGGGATTCCACCCCATTCTTTATTCCCTCTTCCAGCCCATAGATGAGCATTCCCGGCCGAATTGTTAAATGCGTTAGGGCCTGTACTCCCATGTGTATATCCAGCTGGACATGATGCTTAAAAAAGAGATTGTGCCTCCAAAAGCTTTCCAGCCAATGCAGGGCAGAGGAGAGCTGAATGGAGGTGGGTTCCAACCCGGTATAAAAGGTCCTGTCGCCCAGGACAGAGCATTCGTGGGTAAAATCTGAACTCAACGCGGTCATACGTTGCAGGGAGCGTTGTTGAGAGGAAATCGAAGCACTTGGATTGCGCTGCAGGGCATAGTTCCACATTTCCATCTGCATGGAAAAGGTATGGGCATAGTTGTGAAGATTGTGCACCAAACCGGCAACGAGCTCCCCGGCATTGCGGGCCAGGGCCGCGTGAACTGCTTCCTGCCAGCGGGTGGACAAAAAAGCCTCAAAGCCGGAATTGTCCTGTGCGGTCATAGGTATATGCCCTGTTTGTCCCAGGACCATTATTGCTGGTCCAGAAATGTTTTGGCCCGCTTGGCCTCTGCTGTATCCGCATGGGACTTGATAAGTTGCTGCAGGCGAATACGCCCGGCCTTTTTTTTGTCCAGGGCATACAGGGCTAAGCCCTGCTTGAGCAAGGCGGATGGATACTTGCCGCTTTCTTGATACTTGTTGATCACTTCGTCGTACAAAAGCACTGCCTGGGCATAATTTTCCATTTGGAACGAGCATTCACCCTGCCAGAAATAGGCGTTGGGCACCATGTCATGTTCTGGAAACTGGCTGGTAAACTCGGCCCACAGCTCTTTGGCCTGATCATATTCCCGATTGTGAAAAGAGTTGAGGGCCTTTTCATACAGCATTTGGGGGGTCGATGCAGACTCAGAGTCCTGGTCATCTTGGGTTTCCCTGGATTTTGAGGATGAAATTTCTTTTCCATCTTCCAGATCCAGGCCGAGTTGAGAACCAGCCAGGTCCAATTGCTTATCCAGGCGCTGAACCTGCTCTTCAAGCTCGGACAGGGTTTGGGTTTGATTCGTGGATTGGGACTGGAGCTGGTTCACATTATACTGCACTTGTTCCATCTTGCCTTGCAAAGTGGCGACATCCACCCGCATATTTTCAAATTCAGACCACAGGTTGGCCTGATGGGAGCGCATGCTTTCTGTCCGGTTGGAGACCAGATGGGAAGTATCTTCCTGAAGAGCAGTAAACTGCTTTTCCAGATCCTGGATCTTGGACTGATTTTTTTGAATTGTTTGCTTCTGGCTGCGCTCCAGGGTGTTGACCCTGTTTTGCAGGTCTTGAAAATCAGCCATGGTCACGCAACCGGCCAGTGTAAACAGCAGGCTTATGGAGAGTAAAAAACGCAACATATGACACCTCATGAATAAACGGATATAACATCTGACAAAATTTCTGTTCTCACCCGGGATTGTGGGTTACAGTGCCTTTAGGCCCCGTTTTCTCCCCCACAAGCAGTAGGCCAGCCCGCCGAGAACAGGCAGGAACATGGCTGCAAAGAGCCAGCCCATTTTTTCTCCCTGGCTTGGGTATTCACAGTGAAATATGTGCCAGATGGCCCAGAGATTGGGGGTTATTGGCAACAGAAAAGCCAGGAGGAGCAGAATGAGCATGGGGGTGGAAAGTTCAAGCATGGCGTATTCGTCCTTTTGCATAAAACAAGGCCAGGCCGAGGCAGAAAATAAGACCAGCCACGGCCTGGGTCAGGCTGAACGGACCAAGGGCTCCCCGGAAATCGCCGCGGAAGAATTCGATGCTAAACCGAAAGAAGGAGAACAGAATCAAGAAGAGGCCAAAACGCTGCCCAGATCCTGGCAATCTGGAACGTAAGAGCAACAGCACAATACAGGTGATGAGTCCGGCCAGGGAATGATAGATCTGGGTCGGGTGCAGGGGGATATGCAAGGGCGCAAGGGACTGGGGATGGGAAAAAGTCACCGCCCAGGGCAGGCCGGTGGGCTTTCCATAGCAGCAACCGGCCATAAAGCAGCCGATCCGGCCCAGAAATTGACCTCCGGCAATGCCGGGAGCAAAGGCATCCGCCCACTTCCAGAAAGGTTCCTGCTTGATGCGGATGACTACCCAGGCTGTGGCAACAGCGGCCACTACCCCGCCTACAAAGACAAGTCCCCCTTTCCAGAATTGAAAAATGAGCAGCGGATCGGCCAGGAAAGGCTTGGGATCAAGGAGAACGTAAAGGATTCGAGAGCCGACAATGGCGCTGACTATAAGATAGAAGGCCAGGTCAGGCACAAAGTGCCGGTTGAGGCCATATCGTGGGGCCTCACGCATGGTTATCCACATGCCCAGGAGAAATGCGGCGGCAATAAAGAATCCATAACTATGAATGGTCAAGGGACCAATATTAATCAGAACTGGATGCATGACGTCCTTTTCGGTATACGGCAATGAGCAGAAGGAGGGCTCCAGTGGTAATGGCCATATCGGATACATTAAAAGCAGGCCAATGCAAGTGCCCAATATACAGATCGATGAAATCGGTAACCTGGCCGTACAAGACCCGGTCAATCAGGTTCCCTATAGCGCCTCCCAGGATAGCTCCAAGGCTGAATTGAAATATTTTATCCCGGCGATGCCCAGAGTACATAAGTGAGAAGATTATTGCTATTGCAGCTATGGTGATGACAATAAAAAACAAGGGTTGCCACAGGCCCTGGTTTTGACTCAGGAAGCCAAAGGCCGCTCCCCGGTTCTGGACATGGACCAGGTTCATGAATCCGGGCACGATGGACTGCACTCCCATAAACGGAAGATAGGCACGAACCAAGGCCTTGGTTACTTGATCTGCAAGAATAATTCCTGCGGCTAAGGCCAGGGGCTTGAATTGAAGGCTGCTCAGTCCAGAGTGGTGCATAAAATATCAGTCCGGATTACTTTGCTGCTGCCTGCAGGACGTGCATGACCTGGCTGCAGCGGGGACATATGTCCAGATGCTGGTCATCATGACCCAGGTCCTGACTGTATGTCCAGCACCGGGCGCACTTGTCTCCTTTTGCCCGGTGCACACCAATCTTCAGACCTGGAAGCTCTTGACTGACAAAGGTTTCTTCGGGTGCTGCCTCTGCCTTCTGGACATGCACCCCGGAGACAATAAACAGCTCTTGCAAAAAAGACCGGTTGGCCTCCAGTTCAGAAAGCAGGTCTCCCTGTGCATACAGATACAGGCTGACATCCAGGGAGTGTCCGATGTTGCCGCTTTTGCGCTCCGGCTCAATGGCCCGGGTGACTTCGGCCCGCACTGTGAGCAGCCGGTCCCAGGTCTCACGTTCCCTCTTGGACATAAACGGTTGGTCCGGCAAGGCAAACGGATAGGTGAAAATGGTTGGATAGGAATCCAGGTCCGCCCCGGGCAGGTACTGGTATGCCTCCTCAGCCGTGAAGCTCAAGATAGGGGCCATATCCCAGAGCAGGAGGCAGAGCAGGGTGTGCAGGGCGGTTTGGGCCGAACGGCGTTCCAGGCTTTCCGGTGCGTTGACATACAGCCGATCCTTGAGAACATCCAGATAAAAGGCGCTCAAATCAGTGGCGCACAGAGTATGCAGGCTGTGAAACACCTTGTGCAGCTCATAATGGTGATAGGCACGGGTGATGCGGGCATGACGTTCCCGGGCCAGGTCCAGCACATAGCGGTCCAGCGGAAAAAGGTCCTGGCTGGAGACTGCATTCTGTTGAGGATCAAAATCGTGCAGATTGCCGAGCAGGAATCGGCATGTATTGCGAATGCGGCGGTAATTGTCCACCAGCTGCTTGAGAATGGTCTCGGAAATGCGCAGATCCTCCTGGTAGTTTTCCGAGGCCACCCACATGCGCAGGATCTCCGCCCCATAGCGATCCATAATGTCTTGAGGGGCGATGACATTGCCAATGGATTTGGACATCTTTTTGCCCTGTCCATCAACCACAAACCCATGGGTGAGCACGCTGCGGTAGGGAGGGATGTCCCGGGTGCCTACAGAGGCCAAAAGGGAGCTGTGAAACCACCCCCGGTGCTGATCCGAGCCTTCCAGATACATATCGGCTGGAAATGAGCATTCTTCACGTTTTTCCAGCACTGCGGCATAACTGGTTCCGGAATCGAACCAGACATCCAGGATATCAGTTTCCTTTTCCCAGTTCTGTCCGCAGCACGCAGGACACTGGAGGCCCTGGGGAACGATCTCTGCAAGCGGAGCCTCGAACCAGTAGTCTGCCCCGTGCGGATGGGAGGCAAAACGGTCCACGATATCCTTCACCCAGTCCGGATCAAAATAGGCCTGTCCACAGTCGGCGCACAACAGGGCGATAATAGGCACCCCCCAGGAGCGTTGCCTGGAGATGCACCAATCCGGGCGGTGAGCGATCATATTCCGGATGCGAAGCTGGCCCCAGCTGGGGATCCAGCGCACATCCCGATCAATGGCCTGTACTGTCTTGTCCCGCAAGTTGTTGTGCTGCATGGAGATGAACCACTGGGTCGTGGCCCGGAAGATGACCGGTTTCTTGCACCTCCAGCAGTGGGGGTAGGCGTGGGTGATCTTCTCATGGGCCAGAAGGGCTCCCAGCTCGGAGAGCTTGTCTATGACCTTGGGATTGGCTTCAAATACGGTTTGACCGGCGAAAAATTCCACACTGGGCAGGAATCGTCCCTGATCGTCAAGGGGGGCGTGGATTTCCAGCCCATAGCGAAGGCCGGTTTCGTAATCCTCCTGTCCATGCCCCGGGGCCGTGTGCACGCAACCGGTCCCGGTTTCCAGGGTGACGTACTCGGCCAGAACCAGAGGTGAGGGGCGGCCGTATATGGGGTGTTCAGCCACCAGGCCTTCCAGGTCCCGGCCCATGACGGTGCCCAGGATGTGCGGGCTTTCCCATCCGAACTTTTGTGCGCACTCCTGCCACAGCTTCTCAGCAAGAATGTATACCTCGTCCTTTTCCTGAACCAGGACATATGCATATTCCGGATGCAGGGCCACGGCCATGTTGTTGGGAACGGTCCAGGGGGTGGTGGTCCAAATGACTGCAAATGCCTGCTTCCCGGCCAGTTGCGGCAAACGCTGCGTAAGGTCCGGATCGGTCAGGGGGAAGCGGACATAAATGGACGGAGAGGTTTTGTCCGCATACTCAACCTCTGCCTCAGCCAGGGCTGTTTCACAGGAAGGGCACCAGTGAATGGGTTTTTTGTTGCGGACCACGGATCCCCGGCGCATGAAGGTGCATAATTCCCCGGCTGTGGCCGCTTCGTAGGCTGGATCCATGGTCAGGTAGGGCTGATCCCAGGTCCCCAGGACCCCCAGGCGCTTGAACTCGTTTCGCTGGATATCAAGATATTTCAGGGCGTACTTGCGGCAGCTTTTCCGAATCTCCAGGGTGGACAGCTCTTTTTTGGCCTGCCCTAGTTCCTGCTCCACCTTGAGTTCGATGGGCAGACCATGACAATCCCAGCCAGGCACGTATTGGGCCTGCCTGCCGGTCAGGTTCTGGGATTTGACAATGATGTCCTTTAAAATCTTGTTCATGGCTGTTCCCAGGTGGATGTGCCCGTTGGCATAGGGGGGGCCGTCATGGAGAACAAATCCCTCCTGTCCTTCCCGGACCTGGACCATTCGTTCATAAGCCCGGTTCTGCTCCCAGAATTGAATCATTTCCGGTTCTTTCTTCGGCAGGCTGGCCCGCATGGGAAAAGATGTCTGAGGCAGATTCAAGGTCTTTTTGTAGTCGGTCATAGGGGTATATCCACCTTTATTGGTCGGGTTGTTTCGCTCTTTGAACATTCTTTGTTTTCGGGCTGAAGAAGCAAAAAAGTGTAACAAGACTTGGGCAAAGTCAAGCAGGAACAGAAACCTGTGTTCAGTCCCGCCTTTGGCGGGATCAGCGCCGCCGCTGGCC
>JAWLEI010000060.1:7935-9987 GCA_041686195.1 Desulfovermiculus sp. | reverse complement strand
CCTACCGGGAAAGCCCGACTCGCAAGTTGGCCGCCCTTGCCCTCAAGGGCAGGCCCTCTTCGGAGTAAATTCTCGTTTCATACGAGTATATCAGCCTGAGATTCATTGATGTTTATTCTTTTCTTCGTTTCCAGGGACCTCCCTGAGAACGTCTTCTTCTTATGGCTCCGGCCATCTTATTGATCAACTCGGCAAATTTCTTTTTTTGCCCGCTTTGGGGCAAAAGATTTGTCAGATTTGCCGGAGGCAAAGCTGACACCTGAAACCTCATTCCTCCTCCAGCCGGGGGATGACTGCGTCCAGAAGGCGACCGAGATCGCGGCCGGTAGCTTCGGCTCTGGCGATTATTTCTTCCACTGATGTCTCCTGCATGCAGTCGGGCAGATTTTTGTTGGTCAGGCAGGAGAGTCCAAGAATGTTCAGCCCCATGTGTTTGGCGGCAATGGCCTCCAGGACCGTGGACATGCCGATGGCGTCTCCGCCCATGAGGCGGTAAGCCCTGGTCTCAGCAGGGGTTTCCAGGCTGGGGCCCTGTACTCCGACATAGACTCCACGCTCCAGGCCCAGTCCAATGTCGCGGGCGCACTGTAGAGCTATGTCTTGCAGGGCCGGGGAGTAGACCTGGCTCATGTCAGGAAAACGCGGTCCCCATTGGTCGTTGTTGGGGCCGAGCAAGGGGTTGTGGCCGGTCATGTTCATCTGATCCGAGATGAGCATGATCTTTCCGGTTTCAAAAAGAGGATTGATCGCACCGGCGGCATTGGTTAGGATCAAATTTTTCGCACCCAGCAGGGCTGCCAGACGGACGCCTGTGCAGGCCTCGGAAGCAGTATAGCCCTCATAGACATGGAATCTGCCCTGCAAAACCAGGATCGGTGCGGAAGACTTGCGGCCCAGCATAATGTGGCCGGCATGGCTTTGCACTGTTGATTGCGGAAAGCCGGGTACTTGCGTATAAGGCACGAAGTCGGTATCCTCCAGGCTGTCACCCCATTTGCCCAATCCTGTTCCCAGCACAACAGCTATTCGCGGCGCATTCTGTATTGGGAGCTTGGATCTTACTGCGTGCAAGGTTTCTTGGTCAGGCAGCATGCGCATAGGAGGACCTCCTGGACTGTTCATGCGATTTGTGATGATTTTATATAAAAAAAACGGAGCATTGCTTATTGCCAAGGGCTGTCTGATCCAGATGCCAGGGAATTGAGTAGACTGTCAACTTTTTATGTCCTGTTGGCCCAGCAGGGCCAATAAGGTATAAAGCAAAGGAAAGGAGAGCATTATGGCTGGTTCGTATAATAAAGTAATGATTGTAGGAAGATTGGGACATGATCCTGAAATTAAGTATACACCGGCTGGTACACCGGTGACCAATATTCGCGTTGCCACAGATGAATCTTTTCGGGATCAATCCGGAGAACTGCAAAAACGCACTGAATGGCATAGAATACAAGTTTGGGGCAAGCAGGCTGAAAACACGGTTAACTATTTGAAAAAAGGTTCGCAAGTTCTGGTTGAAGGTTCACTGCAGACCCGGAAATGGCAGGACCAGCAGGGGCAGGACCGGTATACTACAGAAATTCGAGCCTTTCGCGTTGTTTTTCTGAGCACAGATCAGGGACAAAATTATCAGGGAGCCCAGCCAGAACAATCAGCCCAGTCCGGGTACTATTCTCAGTCCAGCCAGCCCCAGCAGAACGGGCCGGACCCGTTTCAGGAAAATTTGGGACCGGCCTTTCCGTCCGAGGCCGGGGCCATTGATGAGGCCCCGTTTTGATCTCCACCTAGCCAATTTGTATTGTTTTAAAGATAAGCCTGCTAAAAAGCAGGCTTTTTGGGCTTTGATTCATAAGAGTGTTCAGCGCTGCCTTTGGCCACAGACGCCCTGTTTGATCGAGTAAAAAACAGAGTATGAAGAGGGCTGGGCTTGGGGTCAAGCCCGCCCTACTGGAGGAGTAACAGGAGCCACCCTTGTCTTTTAAGGCAGGCCCGTATTCAGATAGTAATGAGGAGTCAGGGCCTTGGGCCTACGGAAGGCACCACCAGTAGGCCGCC
>JAWLEI010000060.1:2292-7835 GCA_041686195.1 Desulfovermiculus sp. | reverse complement strand
TCATCCCGGGTCAAGGACTTCCATTGGTCCTGACCGGGGATGATGGCGTCAGCCACTCCCTTCTTTTGTTCCTGCAGCTTGAGAATCTTTTCTTCCACGCTGTTTTCACAGATCATTTTATAGGAGAAGACCTTTCTGGTCTGCCCGATCCGGTGTGTCCGGTCTGTGGCCTGATCCTCAACAGCCGGGTTCCACCATGGATCGTAATGGATGACGTAATCCGCAGCTGTCAGATTCAGGCCGGTCCCCCCAGCTTTCAGGGAGATGAGGAAGATGGGAATATCCGGATCATTGTTGAATCTGTCTACTTGGTCAAAACGGTCCTTGCTGGCCCCGTCCAGGTAAGCAAAGGGCATTTTGTTCATAATCAGCCAGGAGCGGATGATGTGCAGCATCTGGACAAACTGGGAAAAGACCAGGACCTTGTGTCCGTCTTCAATGATCCCGGTGACCAGATCCTTGAAGGCCTCGAACTTGCCTGAAGGCAGGTTGGTGTTCACCCCGGGGATGTCCAGCTTGAGCAGCCTGGGATGGCAGCAGATCTGGCGCAGCTTGAGCAGGGCGTCCAGAATGGACATCTGGCTCTGAGCCATACCCTTTTCCTCGACCTTTTGCAGGACCTGCTCCTTAAGGCGCTTGGCCAGAGAGGCATACAGCTCCTTTTGCTCGTCGACCAGGGCCGAGAAGTATACAGACTCCACTTTGGGCGGCAGGTCTTTGGCCACGTCGTTTTTGGTCCTGCGCAAGATAAAGGGTCTGACCCTGGATCGCAGGTATTCCATGCTCTCCGTATCCCCGTCCTTGATCGGTTTGACAAAACCTTTTTGAAAGGCGTTTTGGGAGCCCAGGAAACCGGGCATTAAGAATTCGAACAAGGACCACAGCTCAAGGAGATTGTTTTCAATGGGCGTACCTGACAGGCAGACCTTGAACTTGGTTCTTAATTTGCGAACCGATCTGGCAGTGATTGTGTTTGGATTCTTGATGTTTTGGGCCTCGTCCAGAATGACCGAAGTGTACTCGTACTTGTTCAAGTCCTCCAGGTCACGGCGCAAGAGGGCGTAAGTGGTCACGACCAAATCACATTTGGGTATTTCTTTAAACAGGCCTTCTCGTCTGACCCCGTAAATAAGCAGCTGTTTCATGCTGGGGATGAACTTCAGGGTTTCCCGCTGCCAGTTGGGCAAAACCGAAGTGGGAACGATAACCAAATGCGGTCCAGGCACCCCTTTTTCCTGAAGAAACTGGAGCATGGCCAGGGTTTGCAAAGTCTTGCCCAACCCCATTTCGTCGGCCAGGATCCCACCGAAACCATACTCATACAAGAAGTTCAAAAAGCTCAATCCCTGTTGCTGATAGGGACGCAACTCGGCCTGCAGTTTTTGGGGCGGATCAATCTGACTTATCTCTTCAAAGTCATGTATCTTTTCTTTTAAGTTGTTCCAGAATGAATCGGTTTGAGCCTCAGGCAGATCCTCCAGGATTTTGTCCAGGACCGGGGCCTCATACTTTTGAAAGGTCTTTTTGGGCGGCTTGTCCGCATCCAGGCCCATGGCCCGAAGCTTATGGCTGAGTTTTTTCAGCCAGGACTCGGGCAGGCTGGTATACGTCCCGTCTTTGAGCTGGACATAGCGTTTGCCCTGGGTCCAGGCCTTCCATATTTGCTCAATGGGTACCTTCACATCGTCGTATTCCACAGTCAGGTCCAGATCGAACCAGTTGCTGTTTTCCTCATCCTGCTCCACATTGGCCACCACCTTGGGATTGGCGTGGCGCACTTTGTACCGGCCCAGATTCTTTTCCCCGTATACCCGGTAGGTCTTGACCAGTTCTGGATAGGTGTCCAGGAGGAACTTGATGGCTTCTTCCGGCTCCAGGAACCACATGGCATTGCTTCTGGGCTGAAAATTCATATCCTGAAGCAAGGTAATGAGCTTTTCTTCTTCCTGTTGCTTGCGGCGCAAGAGAAAGGATTTGCCTTCAAACTGGTAGCTTCCGGTTTGCAGCTCCGGGTTTGGACCGTCAAGGGTGATTTCCCCGTGTTCAGTCTCGTACACATTCTGAATTTCCAGAGTTAACAGGCTGCCTTCTTCATTTAAAAAAAGCTTGGGGTTAAAGGCAGCAGGGACAAATATGGGCTCCATCCTCTCCAGAAATTCTTCCTGGCCATACAAGTTGGAACTTGGGATCTTGGTCCATACCCGATCCAGAAACTCGGACAACTCGGAATGAGGTACTATAGGAGGCTGATTGATGAGCTCTTGAATCAATCCGCTGTTCAAGCTGGTCAGGACAGGATAGAATGTCTTTCTCCACAGCAGCCACAAGGGTATCTGGCCATAGAAATAGACCTCTTGTTCGGCGATGGAAAAAGGGACTTTGTCTTCCTGGCCGAGCAGGATATCAAAACTCAAGCCATGTTCAGAGATTTGCGGCTTTAAGAGCATGCGCATGCTCTGGGACTCAACGCGCACCGGTTGATCTGTGTCCTGCCAGAAGAGATAGGGTTCGTCTCTGACAGTCCACAAAAACCAGTTGATGAGCCCTGCTGGGATATCCACCCTTTGCCCCTGATAGTCCAGGTATTGTCCGATCTGATGGGCGATGACCGGCAATGAAGGGGAGGTTTCACTCCAATCCGGATTTTGGATGATTTGCTCCAGGGAGATCGGATTCTGGACCTTGGACAGCCCGGATTTGTTCTGCCGGGCCCGGTAAAAGGCCACCTGCAACCGCTCTGGCTCAGGAAAAAAACGGAAAATGAGATAGTTGTTTCCTGGCTCCGGTTCTGGCACACTCGAAAAAAAGGGGCGGAAAGTATGTCGCCAATCGGTTCGCGGCCGGGGCGCTGCTTCTTGTCCTCCATCTTCCAGGGTACTTAATATCTTGAGCATGGTTGCACCCACGTGGGGGCAGACCCCGGTAAAAGAATCCGGACAGTTGCAGAAAAAGTTGACCGAATCCTCACTGAGATTGATGCCGATTTCCGGATTGTAGACTTGAAAATCGTCAGATTGGATTCTTCCTTCGATGTCCCAGTATTTTTCCCTTTTTTTAAGGTCCAGCTTTTGTACCCCGTCTCTTTCCAAAATGCTGCGTGCATTTTCCAGGATATACTCCGGAATACTCTCCTTCAAAAAGGTATCGGTTATGTTTTTAACAGTGCTTTCTTCACTCGTGCGCATACGGTTATAATCTCCGTTCAAATCCGCATAAAGATATCAGTAGATTATTGCTGGTGCGGATGGCAAATGACTGCAGAATGTTTTATATTTATTAAGAATCGCCCCCTTTCCAGGAGATTCAAAACGCAGGGGCAATCAACATATATACTCTAGTCAAAGAAAATTGGCAAGGACGAACCAGTGTTTTTTTGACATTATCCTCAACACCGAACAGTGATCACAATGATTCGAATAAATGATATCCTGGAAAAGGCCGAACGGTACTTGAGCGAATCCCATTTAGCCCTGATCCAGAAGGCCTATGTGTATTCGGCTTCTGTGCATGCGGGACAGGTCCGTCTCTCTGGAGAGCCGTACCTCTCACATCCTTTGGAAGTATGCAATATCCTGGTTGATATGCGCATGGACGCCGACACCATTGCTGCCGGACTGTTGCATGATGCTGTGGAGGATACCGGAGTCAGCGTTCATGAGTTGTCAGAGCAATTCAACAGCGATGTGGCCGTCATTGTAGACGGTGTGACCAAGATCGGTAAGGTCACCTTCAATTCCAAGGAAGAAGCTCAGGCAGAGAATATTCGCAAGATGATCCTGGCTATGGCCAAAGATATACGGGTCATTTTGGTTAAGTTGGCCGATCGACTGCATAATATGCGTACTCTGGAGCATCAAAGCCCTATGAAACAACGGCTTATCGCTCAGGAGACCATGGATATCTACTCCCCACTGGCTCATAGATTGGGATTGTACAGGCTGAAGGTGGATCTTGATGATTTGAGCCTCAAGTACCTCAAGCCGGATATCTACAATCAGATTGTGCACGGGATCAAAGAGCACCGGACCCTGGGCAAAGACTATATTGACCAGGTCATTGGTATTTTGCAGGACATCATGGATTCCAATGGAATACAGGGCCGAATCAGTGGGCGGCAAAAACATATTTTCAGCATTTATGATAAGATGCAAAAACAAAACCTGGATCTGGAGCAGGTCTATGATCTCATAGCATTTCGGGTCATCGTCAATTCAGTCAAAGATTGCTATGCCATGCTTGGGCTTATTCACTCCACCTGGACTCCGGTTCCCGGCAGATTCAAGGATTATATATCCATGCCCAAGGGAAATATGTACCAAAGTCTGCATACGACAGTGATTGGCCCGGACGGAGAACATATTGAGATTCAAATTCGGACCGAAGAAATGCACAAGATAGCCGAGTATGGAGTGGCCGCTCACTGGAAATACAAAGACGGGGTCTCATTTAAGCCCAAGGATGAAGAGCGCTTTGTCTGGCTGCGACATATCCTGGACTGGGAACAAGAGCTCAAAGATCCGCGGGAGTTCATGGCTTCACTCAAGGTGGATCTCTTTGATGACGAAGTCTATGTCTTTACCCCCAAAGGGGAAGTCCTGGATCTGCCCTCAGGGGCCACTCCAGTTGATTTCGCCTATCTGATCCATACCGAGGTGGGCAGTCATTGCTCCGGGGCCAAGGTCAACGGCAAGCTGGTTCCCCTGGATACGCCCTTGAAAAACGGAGACACAGTAGAAATCATCACCAATGTTCACCGCAACCCCAGCCGGGACTGGCTCAAGTTTGTGAAGACCGCCAAGGCCAGAACCCGGATCAGGCATTGGATCAGAACCCAGGAGCGGGAGCGGAGCATTTCCCTGGCCAAGGAAATGCTGGAAAAGGAAGGCCGGCGCATGGATATAAATTTTCAAAAAGCCCTCAAGCAGGGCAAACTGGAGCCGGTTGCCTCTGAATTCTCTCTCAAAAGCGTAGATGATCTGCTTTCAGCCGTGGGCTATGCCAAGATTACGCCCAAGCAGGTCCTGCACCGCTTAGTACCCAAGGAGTCTCCTGCACCGGAACGGCAGGCCAAGCCCAAACGCAAGTCCAGGGAGGAAAAGGAATCAAAAGGCGAAGAAGTCAAGGAAGGGGTGCGGATAAAGGGCATTGACGATGTATTGATCCGCTTTGCCCAGTGCTGTCAGCCGGTACCGGGTGACCCTATTGTCGGTTATATCAGTCGGGGCAGGGGGGTCATTGTCCATCGTTCAGACTGCCCCAACCTGCAGCAGTTCAGTCCGGCCCGTCTGGTAACTGTGAGCTGGGAAGGAGAGGAGGCTGCCCTGTATCCAGCCACAATCAAGGTCGTAGCCGACAATGAGCTCGGAGTGCTGGCCCGGATTACCGAACTCCTGGCCAAGGAGGGAGTCAACATCGAGTCCGGCCATTTTCAATCCTCAGTGGCCGGGAGAACTGAAATCTTCTTAAACCTGCAGGTTACTGATTCATCTCATCTTTACCGCTGCTTGGAAGAGCTGACTCAGCTCCAGACGGTCCATGAGGCA
>JAWLEI010000060.1:0-2192 GCA_041686195.1 Desulfovermiculus sp. | reverse complement strand
TGTTCTTCCTCCCGAAATACTTGCTTTTGATGGGGCAGAGTTTCTTTGCCGGTGGATGTCTTCATCCGGCCCTTGCCGGCATAACTGGCCAGTTTGTAGACCATATCCAAATACGGGGCGTCAACGGAGACCCCCATTTTGGTTCCGACTCCAAATCCGTCAATTGGGGCCCTGGACTGGACAATATCCTGGATCACATGTTCATCCAGACTGCCGCTGGCAAAGATGTTCACCTGGTCCAAGCCGGCGGCATCCAACTCCTGACGCAGATCAAAGGACAGGGCCTTGAGGTCGCTGGAGTCGATGCGTATGCCCCGGATCTGAAATTCTGCCCCCAGCTCACCAGCCAGTTGAATGACTTTGCGCGTGCCTTGCAGAGAGTCAAAGGTGTCCACCAGCAAAACAGTCTGCGGAAAGGCCCGGGCAAAGGCCCGGAAGGCATCCTGTTCATTGTCGTGGGCCTGGATGAAGCTGTGGGCCATGGTGCCGGATACCGGGATATCGTATGCAGCGCCGGCCAGCACGTTGCTCGTGGCCTGTACCCCAGCCAGATAAAAGCCTCTGGCAGCCTTGAGGCCGGCGTCGATGCCGTGAATACGGCGCAGGCCAAAGTCAATGACCCTTTTGTCTCCGGCGGCCAGGGCCACCCGGGCGGCCTTGGATGCAGTCAGGGTCTGGATATGGTATTGATTGATCACAAACGTCTCTAAAAGCTGGGCTTGTCCGATTGGCGCTACAATTTCCAGCAAAGGCTCATTGGCAAAACAGGCTGTCCCTTCAGGCATTGCGTACACATCCCCTTGAAATGAGAATGAAGACAGCCAGTGCAGGAAGTCTTCCCGAAACGTTTGCAATCCATGCAGATAGTCCAAAGCCTGAGGAGTAAAATGGAGCTCTTCCAGGTAGGTAAGCACGTCCTCCAGGCCGCAGGCCAGTAAGAAATTTCTTTGTTTGGGCAGCTTGCGGACAAAAAGGCTGAATACAGCATCATCGTGCATGGAATTGGCCCAATAGGCCTGAAGCATGGTCAGCTCGTAGAGGTCGGTGAGGAGGGCAGCATGAGGGCAGGAGGGCAAGAATTCCTTTTTTGGGGTCATAATGTGGCCTTTATGCGTTTACAGCTCTGGGCAGTCACAATGCGCCTGATGAAAATACCTCATTAAGAAATGATCTGTGCTCCGGCTTGCTGCAGGCGGTCAAGGGTTTTTTTTCCGCTCTCAGGACTTACCGCCCGGGTGGCCTGCACCAAAAGCATGACCGTATATCCCAGCTGCAATGCGTCGTGGACTGTGGCCTGGACACAGACATCAAGGGCCAATCCGGCTACCCACAGCCGGGAAATCTGTTCCCTGGACAACAGATGGTTCAATCCGGTTTGATCAAAGGCGGAATTCTGGTCCTGGTCAAAGCGGACACCCTTGGTGACCACAATGCTGGACTCGGGCCTTATGAGGTCGGGATGGAAAGCAGCTCCCCAGGTATCCTGTACACAGTGCACTGGCCATTGACCGCCCCGGGTGGTAAAGCTGGGATGAAACAAGGGATGGAAATCCCGGGAAAAGAAAGGGAGCACACCCTGCTCGGCCGCTGCCTGGATCCAGGGTTTTATGGCCGGGACTACCGCATCTCCTTCCGGCACAGGCAGGGCTCCGCCCGGGCAGAAGTCGTTTTGAACATCCACAACAAGCAGTGCATCATTGGTGGAAAATGCTTGATTTGGCTGCATAGAATATGCCTCAGCTTCCGAGGGGATAAAAAAGGGTTACAACCGAAATTGTAACCCTGATGTTTCGTGGTCGGGATGGCAGGATTCGAACCTGCGACTTCAGCGACCCGAACGCTGCGCTCTAGCCAGACTGAGCCACATCCCGCTCATCAAGAATTTATAAATCAGAACATGGTAAAACGCAAGGACTTTTTCCCAACAATCAACCGCAGCGGATTTTCACCTCGTGGACTTAAGCAGGGTCATTTTGTTCTCATGTCAGCTTTGCCGGAGGCAAAGCTGACATGAAACAAGATTTTGCTTTTTCCGTCACCCCGGCGTAGGCCGGGGTCCAGCTCTTACATTTCAGTCTGGATTTTTTTAAGTCCCGGATCTGGTCCGGGATGACCCCGGATCAAGTCCGGGGCAGGCATCTTTCGCCGGAATGACGGAGGAGGTTACCCACCAGTTTCATCCTTGATCAATC
>JAWLEI010000059.1:5308-19602 GCA_041686195.1 Desulfovermiculus sp. | reverse complement strand
TAATTGTCAAAGACCTTGCGTCCAGAAGAGTCAAAGTCTATCTCGACTCCACTCGCCTGTCAATACCTTTTGCCGATCTCGGTGCAGCAAAATTCTGTTTCCGTTCTGTGCTCACTATCAGGCCTGTAAGGATTCACACACTAAAGGAGGAATTCCTTTCAGCCCGGATAAATGAGCAACAAAATCAAAATCTTTTAAGGCAAAGAACAACGCGCCGCACTTGCTGCGCGACAAGAAGCGATTTCTACGCAAAGACATCACCGCTGTCAACAGGGAATTTTCATTTTTTGAGCAATTCTTTTAACATACTCATATAATTGATTATATTTCTAATTTATTTCTTTGTATGACAAAACCAGACCTGGTTCTTGAGCAGAGTGCGGTTTCCTCAATCGTTGTCCATTCTTCTTAAGCCCAATGGCCAGACCTTGCGGACAAGGACGTCATCCAAGTACCGACTCTTTGCATGTCCATTATGTATACTTTGTGGGCGTCAGCGTGCCTGCGGTTTCACGAGCAAGAAGGGTATTTGTTTTTGGCTTTGTTCAGGTATGGACATTTAGCTTGTTCAATCTTACATTTTTCTCGTCATATTTCTGCAGAAACCCAAAACCTCAGATCAGAGAGCTTCTGTATGCCCTGCCCTTGGTACAATTACACCTCAGACCTCGACTGGCCAGACCTTGCCCGGCATCTGGTCCAGCGCAAAAATCCGGAAGCTACAGTGGATCAGTCAGTAATGTCCATCCTGGAAGCCGTTCAGGACCGCGGGGACCAAGCCCTGGTCTCATATACTCAGCAATTCGACTGCCCGGACTTCACCACATCACAGATCAAAGTCCCTGTGCAGGCCCTGGAAGAGGCTTTGCAAAACATTTCCAAGAACGATCTGTCCCTTATAGAAGAAGCAGCGGCCAACATACGGGCCTTTCATGTCCAGCAAAAAGAGCACTCCTGGCTGGATCATTCAACACCAGGGCTGATCACCGGCCAGCTTGTCAGTCCCATGGCCAGGGCCGGCCTGTACATACCTGGCGGAAAATCCGGCGACACCCCGCTTATTTCCAGTCTGCTCATGAATGCCATACCAGCCCAAGTTGCCGGAGTGGGACGTATTGCGGTAGTCTCTCCTCCTCGTCAGGATGGAACCATAAATCCCTACACCCTGGCTGCAGCCGCATCCCTCGGTTTGAACGAAGTTTATGCCGTGGGCAGCGCCTGGGCCATTGCCGCCCTGGGGTACGGCACGGAAAGCATCCCCCAGGTTGATGTCATTACCGGACCAGGAAACATCTACGTAACCGCGGCCAAGCGACTGCTGTCCGGGCAGGTAGCCATCGATCTCATTGCCGGGCCCAGTGAGATAGCCATTGTGGCCGACCACAGCGCCCGACCTGAATGGTTGGCTGCGGACTTATTGTCTCAAGCTGAGCATGATCCCCTGGCCTCTGCCTTGCTCATCAGCCCGGAGTCTGCCATATTGGAAGAATCCCGTGAGGCCCTGGAAATACAACTGAGCCGGCTGCCTCGCCGGGACATCGCCTCCTCTGCTCTTGGGCAATGGGGAGGACTCATCCATGTACCGGACATGCGAACTGCAATGCAACTCATCAATTTTCTGGCTCCGGAACACCTGGAGCTCTGCCTGGACGATCCTTGGTCCTGGCTGAGTCATATTCAAAATGCCGGAGCCATTTTTCTGGGCCACCATACCCCGGAACCCATCGGCGATTATTTTGCTGGCCCTAACCATGTTCTGCCTACCATGGGTTCAGCCAGATTCGCCTCCGCCCTTTCAGTACAGAATTTCATGAAAAAGAGCAGCCTGATTGCTGCCACAAGCGATTATACCCAGCGCAATGCACAGAAAGTGGCTCAGCTGGCCCGACTGGAAGGCCTGGAAGCCCACGCCCGCAGTGCCGAAGTACGACACAAAACCTTACAGGAGTGATTAACCTATGCCTGTTGTCACTGAAACCAGTCTCCAGGACTATCCCTTGGTATCCAAAGGAAAGGTTCGGGACATCTATTCCATCGACCAAGACACTTTGCTCATCGTCACTACAGATCGCATGTCCGCTTTTGACGTAATTATGCCCGACCCCATTCCTTATAAAGGGGTGGTTCTCAATCAACTTACCTGCTTCTGGATGCAGAAATTCGAATCCCTGGTCCAAAATCACATCAAGGCTGTGGACGTTGCCGAGTACCCTCAGGATCTGCGCAAATTCGCAGACCAGCTTCAGGGGCGTTCCGTCTTGGCCAAAAAGGCCATGCCCCTGCCCATTGAATGCATTGTGCGCGGATTCTTAAGCGGCTCGGGCTGGAAGGACTATCAAAAGACAGGACAGGTCTGCGGAATTGATCTGCCGGCAGGACTTCAGGAGTCCTCCCGGTTGCCCAGGTCCTTGTTCACTCCCTCCACCAAGGCGGATATCGGGGAACACGACGAGAATATCAGCGTGGAAGAGGCAAAGACCAGAATGGATCCCGATCTGGTCGACCAGGTCCAGGACCTCTCGTTGCGTATTTATGAGCACGGAGTGCAGTATGCGGAAGAACGGGGGCTCATTATTGCGGATACCAAGTTTGAATTCGGGCTTTATGGTGATTCTCTTCTGCTTATCGATGAGGTCTTGACCCCTGACTCCTCCCGATTCTGGCCCAGAGACCAATACCAGCCCGGCCGCAGCCAGCCAAGCTTTGACAAGCAATACTTAAGGGACTGGCTGACCGAGAACTGGGACAAGACGTCGTCACCTCCCACCCTGCCCCGGGAGGTCATTGAAGAGACGAGAGACAAGTATCTCCAAGCTTATCGATTGTTGACTGGACAAGAATTGGACATTGACCTCTAACCTGGAGGATTTTTTATGAACAGCCTGCTCGGCATATTCATTGCCATTGCAGTATGGATCGGCTTGGTCAAGTTCGTCTTTCCCAAATTGGGAATCAAGGGCTGAGGACCCAGCCAGGAGAGCTGCAGTTGGCAGCCGAAAGATAAGAATGAGAAATAACTCCCAACCTTCAGCACAGGGGCAGCCTGAACGTTTGGGACGTATGGTTGCCCTCTTGTTTCCCAGTTTCATACACAACACAACTTGCGGTCATCTGCCAGAGGTTGGGCTGAACACTTCAAATCCTCTCTTCCGTAGGGGTTGTCAACAAAACGATTTTCCTTTATAAGATTTTTTTTGCACGGAGAGGTGTCCGAGTTGGCCGAAGGAGCACGATTGGAAATCGTGTGTACCGTTTATAGCGGTACCGAGGGTTCGAATCCCTCCCTCTCCGCCATTTTGGCCGATAATCCCTATCGGGAAATGAGGGAAGCCGGGCGGCAGGAGCGCTGCCAACCCCGTCAGGCCCGAGAGGGAGCAGCGGTAACAGTTGCTTCTGGGTGCCTGGCTTCCCTGAAGGGCGTAGGATATCGCATCTTACGCCCTTCTTTTTTCCTCCAGACCAAAGGACCTGTTCATGCTCGATCTTAAATTCATGCAAAGACAGCCCGACGTGATCCGGGACGCCTTGAACGCCCGGGCAGTGGACCTGGATTTCGATCATTTCCTGGCCCTGGATGCCAAGCGGAAAGCATTGGTTCAGCAGGTCGAAGATCTGCGCCATGAGCGAAATCACGCCTCTACACAGGTGGCGGAACTGACCAGGAAAGGTCAGGTCGCCAGCTCCCTTATTTCCCGGTTGTCTGCAGTCTCCGAGCGGATCAAAGAGCTGGACGTTCAGCGCAAAGAGATCGAACAGGAAATGGATGCCCTGCGTCTGTCCATCCCTAATATCCCCCATCCGGATGTGCCCATCGGGGCCACGGACGAAGACAACCTGGAGGTCAAAACCTGGGGTACGCCCCCTGCTTTTGATTTTTCGCCCAGGGCTCACTGGGATTTGGGTCCTCAGCTTGGGGGCCTGGACTTCGAACGCGCAGCCAAAATCACCGGCAGCCGTTTCGCCCTGGCCTGGGGTTGGGCTGCCCGCCTGGAACGGGCCTTGATCAGTTTCATGCTCGATATCCAAACCACAGAGAATGGCTATCTGGAAGTTCTGCCCCCTTTTATCGTCAATGAGCAGAGCATGCAGGGCACCGGGCAACTGCCCAAATTTAAGGATGACTTGTTCAAGCTGGAAGACTGGCCCTACTATCTCATTCCTACAGCTGAGGTGCCGGTGACCAATATCCACCGGGACGAGATCTTATCCGAGGACGAGCTTCCTTTGGGATATACGGCCTTTACCCCCTGTTTCCGCTCCGAAGCCGGCTCCTACGGCAAAGACGCTAAGGGGCTCATCAGGCAACATCAGTTCAACAAGGTGGAACTGGTTCGTTTTGCGCACCCCGATACTTCTTATGAGCAGTTGGAGCTCCTCCTGGGCCATGCCGAAGTCGTTTTACAGCGCCTGGGCCTTCCCTACCGGGTAGTCACCCTGTGCACTGGGGATCTGGGATTCTCCGCTGCCAAGACCTATGACATCGAGGTCTGGCTGCCTGGCCAGAGCGCCTACCGGGAGATATCATCCTGCTCCAATTTTGAGGACTTCCAGGCCCGGCGGGCCAATATCCGTTTCCAGCCTGCCAAGGGGAAAAGAAAAGAATTTGTGCACACCTTAAACGGTTCCGGATTGGCTGTCGGCAGGACCCTGGTGGCCATTATTGAGAACTTTCAACAGCCGGATGGAAGCATCCGCCTGCCCGATGCCCTGATTCCATACATGGGCGGGCAGACATCCATTTCCAAGGAGTAAAGGGAGATCTGATTGTTCCTTGACAGGGAGCACCGGATCTTATAATCTCCGTTTTTTGACACCGGGGGTCGTTAACTCAGCTGGTAGAGTATCGGCCTTTTAAGCCGAGAGTCGCAGGTTCGAATCCTGCACGACCCACCACACGCGTCCCCATCGTCTAGCTGGCCCAGGACGCCGGCCTCTCACGCCGGTAACGGGGGTTCAAATCCCCCTGGGGACGCCAAATACTGACATATTCGGAGAGGTGGCCGAGCTGGCTGAAGGCGCACGCCTGCTAAGCGTGTAAGGGGCTAAAACCCCTTCGAGGGTTCGAATCCCTCCCTCTCCGCCAGATTACAAAAAAAGGGTTGCGACGCAGGTCGCAACCCTTTTTTGATTTTTATTTCATGCGAGAGCAGATTCTTACCGGTTTTTAGAACCCCGAGTTTATTTTGTCCCGGGCTGGAATTGCATTCCATTTTTGCTGATCAGGACATGTCCCGTCCACTCCTGGCTCATTCCCGGGAAATCGGTCCTGAAGTGCGCCCCCCGGCTTTCTTGGCGGAAAAGGGCCGACCTGACGATGGTTTCAGCCACCAGGATGGAGTCCATGACCTCCAGATGGGAGATCAATCCTTTTCCCCTGGTTTGGGGTGGTCCGGGTGCTGCCTTCAGGCTCAGCAGTCCGTCCAAAGCTCTTTGCAGAGACTGAACCGAGCGGATCACTCCGGCCTCCTGCCACATAAGGTCCTGAAGCTGTCGCTTCAGGTCCTGACTCTTGGGAACCGGTTTGTGGCCATTGCCTCTGTTGAGGCCCATGAGCTGCTCCCGGCACCAGTCAAGGGCTGGTCTGGAATGTATACCAGGATCTTTCAGGCCGACCGCAGCCTGAGCAGCCGACTCTCCGGCAATTTTCCCGAAAACAGCCGCCTCGCTCAAGGCGTTACCTCCATAGCGATTGGCGCCGTGCAGGCCGCCAACCACCTCACCGGCTGCCAGGAGTCCAGGCAATCCTGTCTGACAGTGCTCATCGATGACCACTCCACCCATAGTGAAATGGGCTGCTGGCAAAACCGGAAAAAAATCGCGATGGGCCAGCTTGGCCTTGACCCATTCCTGCAGCTGGCTCAGATCCGGCATGCCAAGCGTTTGACCAGCTTGCCGCCAGACCTGGTCATCGGTGCTGATGCGCAGAGCAATGGTTCCTTTGCACCCCCGCCCTTCGGCAACTTCAAGGATCATGGCCTGGCAGAGCTCATCCCGGGCGGCGATGGCCAGTGGACGCCGCTGAATTTCGTATTTGTCGGCAATGTTCTCCATTTGGGCATTGGTCAGTGTCCCGATTTCTGCCAGTACCGGTGGCAGCAAACGACTGGTCCTGGACTTGGCGGCCAGACACAAGGGGTAGAACTGGACAAACTCCATGTCCATAAGAGGCAGGCTGGCATGATAGGCCAGGGCACATCCGCTGCCAGTCATAGACTGGGGATTGTCTGTCCGGGCATACAGGGCTCCGGCCCCGCCTGTAGCCAAGATGACCGCTTTGGCCTGCACAAAGACCGGTTGCCCTTCCTGGCCATGAAAGCCAAGGACTCCGACAACCCTGTTGTCAATGGTCACAATCCGCCAGGCGTGAAAGGATGAAATAAAGCTCACACCAATGGAGCGGGCCTGCCTGACCAGGGGTTTGGTGATGGACACCCCTTCAAGACCAATCCGGTCAGGGGAGGAATCAAACCCTTTAGCCCGTTTCTGCAGTGGAACACCGAGTTTTCCCAACTCACGAATCGTTGGCTCAGCCTGTTGGACCAGAAGGTTAAGGGCATGTTTCCGATTAAGGCCCTGACCGGCTTCCAGGCTCAGGTTCGTGTGATCCTCAGGGCTGAACCCTTGGGCACTGGTGCGAAAATGGCCCTGACTGATGGAGGTACAGCTGCCGCTGCCCGGCTTGGATTTAGAACAGACCATAACTCCAAGATTTTTCTGCCCGCAAGCCAAGGCCGCACACAGCCCGGCCAAGCCGGATCCGATGACGGCAATGTCGCAGAAAAGATGTTGCATTGCTCCTCGATTTTGTGGTCAAAAGTTCATTTTCGAGTGCTGTTGAACAGTTGGATGCAATCCATTATGCTGGACACATAACATGGCCTCACTGGCAAGACTGAATCCAAAATTCCGATTTGCTTATGACTGATACTCCCCGCAAAATCCCCAAATATTCGGTCGGTGAGTCGCTCGGAGTCATTCCTCCGGCTGAAGGGCACATGCCCATCTTTGATCAGGGAAGCTTCGACCTGATGACATTTGCCTCCGGCTTGAGCTCCAAGGCGATTAAAGACTGGCAAAAAGGCAAAGCTGCATACGGTGTGTACATTGAAAAGAGCATCCCCGTCCTTGTCCTCAATCTGGGCTCCTCCTGGACCTTTGAGGTGTACTTGAATCTCCTCCTGGAATCCGAAGAGCAAAGACGCCTCTTTTTTGAAGGCGATCCCCAAAATCTGGGAATCCATCTCTACCTGGTATCCTCAGCAGATGCCGTAGTTCAAGCAGCTCGCTCACTACAGCTGGCCTCAGAGGAAATGCTGCGCATCAAGGAGGCCTGCTTTGATCAGGTACGCCACTATCCTTCAAAAGATGAGTGTTTCATTGAAGCTGAGCTCTTGCTCAACCAAATGAACAGCAAGACTTTTCGCCGCAAGATCGCTATGCATCCATTCTAGAAACCCGCCCCCCAATTTTTTTGCCTCATCAGAGAGATCGTAATCTTGGGCGGAGCCTCGATTCAGTACCGAATCAGTTCTCCTGTTTGAGGCAAAAAGCATCCAGCATAGCGCCGTTGATATCCTTGCCGAAAAGAACGCTCTTTGCACTGGCGATAGTTTCAGGCAGGTAACGACCATACATCTTGATCGGCAACTCCGGCACACCCACTGAATCTCCTGAAAAAGGGCATCCACCAGCCGGAAAGAGACCTTTTCCGCCACCCGGGACAGCCGCTTTATCCGGCCGATGGCTGCCAGCCTTGAATCCGAAGTGGTTATCAGTAAGGCATCGATTTTCACTTCTTGGGATTATTGGCGATATCCGGGTTGACGTTTCCGGAATCCGGCCCCCCGCAGTCCGGTGTGTAGCAGGACGCATCCACAAACTCGCACTTCTTCTTGCAGCTGGGGCATGTCTCCGGAGGCACGGCCTGATCCAGGGTATGTCCACATTCGCTGCATTTCCAGATGGTCATAGTCTTCTCCTTTCCTGCTGGTTTCTGTTTTACTCGCCCGAGGCAAGCGGGAACTTCCTTTCCGCGCTGCTGAGTGCAGGAGCGACGCGTGCAAAAAATAAAAACTTTTTGCCCTCATGAGTATGATGAGAGGACCCAGAGTGTACATTTTATGAGGATATCATCACCTAAAGCAATATGGATCTCGATCCTGAAACACATTCAAACCGCTACTGTGGATCACAGCCAGACACCCCCCGCAGACAGGCCGTATCGGGCACCCTCTGCACTCCTTTGGCCCGCTGCGATATCTTTGGGCCAGCTCCGAATCATAGATTTCCTCCAGGCTGTGGGCAAAGATATTTCCCAATGGGGATGGGAACTTGCGACAGGCATGGACCTCGCCATCAGACAGAACGGCCACAAAATTAAATGCCGCCCCGCAGCCATATCCGGTACACCCCCCGAACAAAGGAACATGCCGTTCATAGCGGACCAGATTGAAAAGATTGTCCTTAAATCCCAGTCCAGCCAGATCCTTGGCCCTATCCTGATAAGTAAAGAGCAATTCTTTGAATTCCTCTTTGTCTGCCGGGGCAAGAAAGGCTCCAGCCCCAACCGTTGACAGCCGGTTGAAAGTGAACAGGTCGGTCCGGCCTTGAAGCATGCCAGCCAGATCCAGGACCTGCTGCGTATTGGCCTTCGTCAGGGTTAACATAACCATAGAAAAGATGCCCTGCTTTTTCAAGACCTGCAGAAAATCAAGCACACCTTGGAAGTGCCCCCGGCCCCGGATAGAGTCGTTATGCTCCGGCAGGCCTTCCAGGCTGAGCTGATAAAAAGACACCGGCCCTTTGTGCTGCAAATCCCGGAGCTGGTCTTCGGAAGTCGGATTACCCAATATGCCCATCGTAAAACCCCGATCGGCCGCTTCCTCGTGAATTGTGGCCAAATGGGGATAGAGCATGGGATTTCCACCCGTGAAACTAATTTGCCCATGCACGTTTTTTTGGCGGCAAAAATGCTCGAAAACATCCAGTACATGCAGGGCCCTGTCCAGGTCCAGGGGGCTTCTACCCTCCCGGCCATAGCAATGCCTGCACTTAAGATCACAGGTCTGGGTCACATGCCATTGCAACGTGAATACATCCGCAGACAGATATTTTTCGGCCCAAGGGGCCTGTCGCTCGAACTTTCCGAAGTTTCGGCGGATCAGGCTCTGTCCTCGGATCAGGATGCCCTCTTTCACAGCCTGGGTGATTATCGGCCAGATGCGGGATGGCCGATATCCGGTTTGGCTGGCTGCCTCAGCAACAGAAACATCCTCCACTACCAGCTTTAAGGCCAAGAGATCGTTGTTAACAGCCGGCCTGCACAGAGCTTGACCGTTTTTTCCCGGCCAGACCAGGATTTTTTCCCGGCCAGGGCGGGGTGCCAAGCGTTTGCGGCCTTGGCTGCCCGGGATAAGGGTGCAGAGGTTTTTCCAGTCCAGTTCCAGGAGTTCCAGACAGGGATGGATCGCGATATCCTCGTCTTCCCTGCTGGGAGCTGTACACTTTTGGACCCGGGCAATGGTCAGTTCCAGCCGGGCCAAATCCGGCAGGTAATTGATATGAGGAGCATGTTCGCGCACAAACTCCTGCAGAAAGACCGGAAATCGGTCCAGTTGAGGGGAATTGAATGCATTCCCGACAGCTGTCCACAGAGATTCGCCCATGACCTCACGACAGGCTGGAAAAATATGGCTTTGGGATTTATTCTCTTCCATATGTGCTCCAAGGCAATGCACCTACGCCCCATGCACTGCCTTGCCTTCACTGTTCCCAGCGCCAACTGCGCTAATTCGATGCCCCACCTCAGCCGCTGGAAGCCGGAGCTTCCTTTGTGTCCTTATCCGTATCCTTCTCCTTATCCTTGACCTCGTCCTCGTGCGTGTCCTTGTCCATGACGCCACCGGCGTCATCGTTCGTCGCACCTCAACCACTGCCGTTTGTTGCATTGCTGACCGCACTGCTGTTTCCTGCGCCTCATCCCCCACTGGCATGACCGACTGTCATGCCTACTCCAGACCCGGCCAGCAATCCGCTCATGCAAAGCCCAACCAACATTTTCTTCAGATCCGTGCTGTTCATACCCTCTGCCTCCATGGATACCCAGTCCATCACCTTGTGGTCCACATACTTTCATAGGCGTAGATTTTTATATTTTAAGAACAACTCATACTTGAAGTCAATATCAATTATCATTTCTATATGTGTCAACATCTTACATGTCATCAGGAGACCCCTTGAGGCCTGCAGCCCCAGGTGGTACATGAATCATGGCTCTTTCACTGGAAGACAGGATTTTCTGAAACTTACAACCAGCTTGAGCACGAAGCGAGCGGGGATTTCCTTGTGTTCGGTTCAGATCCAAACCAGGCTGCGTCAGTGCGCAGCAGGAAGATAAAAAATATTATTCACTCTCTGTGCATTATATCGGCCCTGATGTTCCTGATGGCTGTTTTGGGCTGGCTTGTTGCAGGGGATTTGGGGGTTAAGTGGACCCTTGTGATGAGCGTTCTGCTCTTGATTATGTCCCAGCGTATCTCTCCTCAGTTCGTCCTGCGCATGTACCGGGCCAAACCGCTGAACAGCCAGTACCTGAACCAAGCTCTGCGTGAGCTGGCTGCCCGCGGCGATCTGGACTTTGTCCCCGGGCTTTACTACATTCCTTCCCAAATGCTGAATGCCTTATCCCTGGGCTCGGGGCCTCATTCAGGCATAGCCATCACCGACGGACTGCTGCGGGGCCTGAATCACAGGGAACTCATTGCCGTCCTGGCCCATGAACTCAGCCACATCCGCAACAAAGACCTCTGGGTTCTGAATCTGGCCGACGTCTTCAGCCGGGTGACCTCCTCATTTTCATTTGCCGGCATGCTTTTGCTGTTCTTGAACTTCCCCCTGCTCATTCAAGAAAAAGAAGTGATCCCCTGGCCTTTGATCATCATCCTGCTCTTTGCCCCTTCCTTGAGCGCCCTGCTGCAGCTGTCTCTGTCCAGAAGCAGGGAATACGATGCAGACACAGATGCGGCGGTCCTCAGTGGAGATCCCGCCGGCCTGGCCTCTGCCCTGGACAAGATGGAGCGGGTGCAGCAGGGGCTGTGGGCCAGGATATTGTTTCCTGGATACCGGCAGCGCCAGCCCTCAGTCCTGCGCTCCCATCCCCTGACCCAGAAGCGGGTCCAGGAACTTATGTCCATGCAGGAAAAGCATCTGCCCTGGCCGGCCCTGTATGCAGCAATGTCCCCCAGAGGAGACATCCCTGCCGACCTGCCTCCGATCCGCAGGCACCCTGGATGGAAACCCGGAGGTCTTTGGTATTGACTCGGGACAAAACCGGAGAACATATAAAATAAGAACCAAATGTGACAACTTTTTTTAGCATATTGATGTTGATGAATGAAATTCTTGAAAGATTTATATTGAGCAGATGCTTCGTACTTATTATGTCCTCACTCCTTGGTATTGACCTGGGGCTCAAAACAGGTTTTGCCCTGTACGATGCCCAAGACGGCCTGCTCTGGTACAGGTCCAGCAACTTCGGATCCAGAACCAGGCTCAAAGCCGGGGTTTTCAATTTACTGAAGACCATTTCGGACCTGGAAAGAATCGTCCTGGAAGGGGGAGGTAATCTGGCCTGGGTCTGGGCCAAAGAGGCCGAAAGACAAAATATTGTGTTCAAGCAAATCACGGCCCAAACCTGGAGGAAGGACCTCCTCCTTCCCAGACAGGCAAGCAGTGGAATCAAGGCCAAGGAATCAGCCATGGATCTGGCCCTGCACATCATTCACTCCTCCAACGCCCCCCGTCCGAAGACACGGCTCAACCACGACTGTGCCGAAGCCATCCTTATCGGCTACTGGGGAGTCCTGGACGCCGGGTGGATGAAGAGCTGATGCGTTTTTCAGGGGGGTTTGGTTCTGTTTCTCATTGTCAACAACTTCAGTCCATTCACACTGTATTGATTCACAGTAATCTGTCTTCAGTCTTCATTGTACGAGTGCTCAGCACAACCAGGGGTCTGCATGATCAATTATTCGCTGACTAAACAAGCACTTGGCCTGGCCGCATGGTTGGGCATCACCGGCCTGGCCGCTGCTGTAGCTGGAGCCGGATCAGTCACCGCCCCAGTCTTTTATGCCCGGCTGGCCCTCCCCGCCTGGGCCCCGCCGGCCTGGGTCTTCGGGCCTGTCTGGACAGCATTGTATGCCTTGATGGGCATCGCCGCCTGGCTGGTCTGGCGCGTTCGCGGCTTTCGGGGGGCCCGTTTCACTCTCTTGCTCTATCTCCTGCAACTGGCCCTGAATACCATCTGGAGCTGGCTGTTCTTTCATTGGCAGCTCGGCCTCCTGGCCCTGGCCGATATCCTACTCCTGCTGGTTCTTATCCTCATGACCCTGATCGCCTTTTGGCGTATACAGCCCCTGGCCGGTTGGCTTCTGCTCCCCTACCTGCTCTGGGCGGGGTTTGCTGCAGCCCTGAACCATGCAATCTGGCAGCTCAATCCCGGAATTCTGGGCTGAATAAACCCTGGATTGTTTACTTTTGAACGATCAAATTGTCTTCTTGGCGGCCTTTGCGACTTGGCATGAGAATATAGGCAGCTTGGCGAGAAAAGATTCCCTCCCGCAGAGCCGCGACGAACGTAACGCAGAGCTCAAACGGCCTGCGGAAAGTCTCAATTGATCAATAATCCGAATCATCGTCATCATCTTCCATGGTACCAAAGTACAACCCCGCTTCGGCCATACCCAGGGCTTCAAATGCCACCCCGGAAATATCTTCATCTTCATCTCTGGTCAGTCTTTCCAAGATCGGCTGCGACTTTTCAGGCTCTATACTCCCCAAGGCATCAATAGCAGTCAATCTCAGATCTTTGTCCGTCTCAGGAGAGAGGGCCAGTGAAGAAATATGCTCCCAGGCTTCCTCCAGTTCCCAATTTCCCGCGCCTCGAACGGCGTGGTAATGGATCATTGCATCCGGGCTCTCCAGAGACTCCAGGATCTCATCCTCAAAGCCCTGGACATAGGCCATGCAAAACACTGCAGTCAGCTTCCATTCTGTATCGTTACTGGAATAGGCCTGCTCTATTGCCTCATAGTGCCAATCAGATTCGGCCCGAACCGAGGATTCCAGGGCACTCCTGCGGACATCTTTGGGTACACTTTGGTCGTGAAAGAGAGAATGAAGACTCTCTTGAATAACCAGAAACACGTGCTCAGATATGGGCGCATCGTCAACTATATCATACCCCTCCAGATCGGCCAGCTCCAGGCTCGGTCCCAGGGATACGATGGCCTGCCGCCGCAATTCTTCCGGCTCACCTTCATGCAAAGCCACATCAAGGAAGGCCTGGGCAAGGTCATTGTTCATGACCACCGGATCCCCTCCCAGCTCAGCAGCCAGCATGCGGTCCTCCAAACTCCCCTTTGTGTCCAGTACAGCCCGAAGAAATATGTCCCCTGCATCCTCCGGCCATTGCCATGGGTCCATGTTTCTCAATCTGGTCAGGTACATTATCATCTCCTTAATGTGGTTCGTCCTGTTCAGTCCGGTTTGTTGTCCAGCTTTAGGTATTATAAAATAAAAAAAAGAACAGTAAGTCAACCATATATGACCGGTTCAAAGTCTGGTTTCCCCAAATGGTCATATTTGCTGCAGAATGAAAAGTTGGTTGACAAAATCATTTCTTGCTGCATACTTTGATATTAACTTAGAATGAAGTCGAAGATTTGACTTCTCCCCTCCCCGCCTCCTAGACCCTTACGCCGTTTTCAGTTTATCAGTCCACAAAAGCTCAAACATACCTGACTCCTCATTGTTGAAAGAGATTTCCACCCAACATAAAAGATATCAGGACCTGATCAGAAAATTGCGCATCATTCCCAGGTCTTCATGCTCCAGGTTGTGGCAGTGATACAGGTAGAGTCCCTTGTGATCGGTAAAGCGCATGATCACAGCCACTCTTTCCCCGGGCATAACCAGGACGGAATCCTTCCAGCCCTGATCAAGAAAGCGGTATCCGGGACCGCCGGACCGGCCGAGGACCTGGAATGACAGTCCGTGGATATGCATGGGATGAGGCATGGACATCATAGATCCGGTATTGATGAACTCCCAGATTTCGGTTTCCCCCAGACGGACCATCTCGTCAGGTGCCACCTCGGACATATCGAACGTCCGTCCGTTGATGGTCGGTTGCATGTGCCTCATGTCCAGAAAGAATCGCTTTGGGTGCTGGCGATTCACTGCTTGAGACGGATCAAGCCGTTCAAGGCTCGTGAGCCGTTCAGGAGGGGGCG
>JAWLEI010000059.1:0-5208 GCA_041686195.1 Desulfovermiculus sp. | reverse complement strand
GAGGGGGCGTCTCTCCCTTGCCGGCTTCACTGACCTGAAACCGGACCAGCTGAAAGCGGGACCCATTTGGCAGACGCGCACCCCTTCCCATCATGCCCATCTGCCCGCCTCCCGGGTTGAAAGGCAGACTTTGCAGGGAGACTGCCGAACTTTCCGGCATGCCAGCGAAGTCCGCCCAGAGATCGACCCTTTCAGCCGGGCCGAGCATGATGTCCGGGACGTTCAGAGGCTTTTCCAGCAGTCCGCCGTCTGTGCCAAGAATCTGCAGGTTTCTGCCGTTGCTCCAGGCCAGGCGGAAGATCCTGGAGTTTGATCCGTTGAGGATGCGTAATCTGTAGGGCTTCCCCTTCACCTCAAAGGTGGGATCTGCCTGCCCGTTGACCATTATCCTGTCGCCGAGGAAGCCGTTCATCCGCTCCATGGGGGAACGGAGGTACACGAGCTGGTTATCGGGGCCGAATGTCCGGTCTTGAAGGACCAGGGGCAAATCTTCTTCACCTGATGGAAGCCCAAGAGCCTGCTCTTCCCGGTCGGAGATCAAAAAGAGCCCTGCCATTCCGCCGTAGACCTGGTTGCCGGTCAAACCGTGGGGGTGGGGATGATACCAGTATGTACCAGCTCTGTTGTCGACCTGAAAATCATACACATATAAATCGCCAGACATTGGTTGGTGGCCCGGAAAAGAGAGGAACCCTGTCCTGGACCGCCCTAAGGTCAACCTCCAGGTCCGGCTGAGCAGCTTTGACCTGGCGTGGCCAAATGAAGCCTGATGACGTGGCCGCGCCCAAGGCGGCCAAAAATTGTATGAAGGATCTACGGTTCATAGGTTCTCTCCAGTCAGGCAGTTTGATTGTACTTTTTTTGAAAAGTAGTCATACTGCTTTAGTAAACCGAAACCTTATTGAATATCTTGCTTCATCTGTTCGAACTTTTCTTTGGTCAGTTCGCCCCGAGCGTAACGTTTCTTGAGGATATCCAGCGGGGTTTCCCGGCCTGGAGAATTCCCATCTGTTTCTGAGCTTCGGATTTTCGAGAGTACAACAATAAGGATGATCACTGCCAGGATAATCAGGATCCAGAAAAAGAAACCGCCAAAGGGCATCATGTGGGACCATTGACCGAAAAAACCACGTCCCGGGCCGTGGTATTGAATGCCGGGGCTGAAAAATGTGCTGAACGTATCAAAAAGCTGGTTCATATCCTTTCTCCAGATCTGATAAATCACCGATGCCAGAGCTTCCTTTTTGGGATTCTTTTTGAGATCATCTCGATATCTCTCTACTTCCTGGCGGGTAGTCCACCATTGATTCTTTGCCTTTGGCATCGTTGAGTCCACTATCCAGCATAGCGCAATGGAATCGGTGCATAACCTAAATACCTATTGCATAAAAGGACCAAATTGTATACCGTGAAAGTAGGTATTATACATATCTCTCTTCTTTTTAGATATCTATCTGAAATTTTGTATGTTTGAATTATTAACTCATGCTAATTCTCTTTTTATATGCAGTAAAAACAACCAGCAACAATTGAAGGAGAGCTTTCATGATCAGGTTTCATGTGGTGCTCATTCTGACTACACTCCTTATTGTCTTGAGTCTGGGAGATGATGACCGCAGACAGGGAGAGGGCACCTTCCAATGGACACCACCACTTCGCAGTAATGCCTGGGCCCAGGCTGGAGATGACGCGGCTGACATTCAATGGTTCAAGGAAACCATGAAAATCTCCCCCAAGTATCAAGAACAAAGTCATGGTCTGCTTGGAATGTCCTACACCCATTTTTTTGTCATGGTCTTCTTGATCCTTTTCTTTATCGGGACCTTTATCAATTCTTACCTTCGCAGCAAGCGGACCAGGGATGCCCTGCAAACACTCCTCAAGGAGGGAAGCGATAATGGTTCTTAAGGTTTATTTCAATCAATCGGGGCAAGAAGTTGAATGGAACGACAAGTACGGCAGCCTGTTAGAATTGGCCCAGGAAAACAACATCCCCATTGAAAGTGATTGTGAGCAAGGGTTTTGCGGGACGTGCAAGATGAAGCTGGTGGAGGGAAGTGTGGACATGGAAGAGTCGAGTGGGTTGGAAGATGAGGATCTGGAGACCAATATGATTCTTCCCTGTGTCTCGGTGCCCAGAACAGATGTGAACATTGAGATTTGAGGAATGATTGATCAAAAGCAAATCAGATCAGGGCTGACTTTTGTGTTCATCGCCTCCTTGTTGGCCGTGGTCATTGTGCCACTTCCAAGGTTGGGAGGATCTTTGGCCGGGCATGCCCTTGGGATAATCGGGACAGTGATCATGCTGCTGACCCTCGTCTACCCTTTTCGAAAACGTGTGTTGGGTCGCAAGGGCAAAAAAAATCCTATAGCCACACACACGTTGTGGGGTTTGCTCGGACCGTCACTGGTTGTCTTTCACACTGGAGGCGAATTCAAGAGCCTTATTGGCAACCTGGTTTTTATATGTATGGTTATAGTGGTGCTCAGCGGTATTATTGGAATATATCTCTTTAAAAGGGCCAAAAAGACACTCAAGGAGCATGAACAGGACCTCTCCCAATTAAAAAAGATTTTTTTTGAAAAAAAGAGAGACTTTCCAGCGACTGATCTCGAGATATATGGGCAAGGGGATGAGGCTATGGAGAGATCCGAGACTGGATCGATCGATGAGACTGTCGATCCCAGCACAGTGCGCCGGAGACAAGATTTAGAACAAATCGTCGAATTGATAGCAGATAAAGAGCATACGATCAAGGTCTATGCAACAATTGAGCGCATCTTTGCCAGATGGTCCAAGGCCCATATTGCTTTAGTCTTCTTTTTGTTGGCTTTTCTGGGCAGCCATATCGCAGTCATGATTTATTATGGGCTCCGCTGGTTATGATCAATAAGTTGATTACCTTTCTGATTTTGATCACAGCAGTTACTGCCGGGGTATTCCTTTTCTTCCGGGAAGAAGCTGCAAAGCCCGGAAACCTGGGATCTCCCCATGCCCAGTTCTCTTCGTGCACCATGTGTCATGATCCCTGGCAGGGGGTGGACAGCTCTTCGTGTCAGCAATGTCACTTTTTCAGCGAAGTTAAGACTATGGCCCCGAGCATTCGGTTTCACATCGCCGGCGAACACTGCTTGAGGTGTCATACAGAACATCAGGGTCGAAAAGGTCCGGTTTCGGCTATGGACCATACCCTGCTCAACCAGGAGCTTTCCTGTACCAGATGCCATTTTGATCCGCATTCAGGACTTTTTGGACCCGATTGCAGGGAATGTCATGGCCTTCGTACCTGGCAGGTTAAAGGCTTTCAGCATCCTTCACAGGACCAGAAAGCCTGTAACAGATGCCACAAACCACCGCAGTCGCATCGGTTCAAAGAGTTCAGGCAGGATATCCTGGAGGGCCATGATCAGGTTTTTCCAGGAGATGAGTCACCAATGATAGAAGATTGCTGGCGTTGTCATCTCACAAAGGACTGGCGACCCATGTTGATGGAGCATGAATTATAATTGCCTCTTTTAGGTACATTTATGTATTTCAAAGGACCATACTATGAACTCCATAAAATGTAAAAAAAAACCTTTTTGGTTGATCATTCTTGTGGCATCTCTTGTAAGTGCAGGAATGATATCCTTATCATGGTCTCAGCATACTCATCATCATTTTCATTGCAGAATTTCTGGAGAAACCCAGAATGCTTCTGCACAAGGATATTTTCGCGTGGGGAATAATGCCACCATGCTTATGTACACTCTCAAGGTGAACAATATCGAAAACATTACCATGGCCCATGTTCATCTCGGTCTGCCTGGGGACATCAACTCTCCCGTAGTGTGGCTTTACCCCCAGTCCCCGCCTCCAAAGCCAATCCCAGGCTCATTCAGCGGAGTTCTTGCAGAAGGGACCATTACAGCCCAAGATCTCATCGGTCCTTTGCGGGGTGAGCCGCTGTCTGTCCTCCTCGGACATATGCGCAAGGACCATACTTTTGTAAATATTCATACCCAGGATCATCCGCAGGGAGCTATCTGTGGCAAAGTGCAGCTTTTCGATGACGAAAGAGCTGTGCAGGAATAGCCATCAAGATCTGCTCATACCATGTCAGAAAAAGGGAGCAATGATGAAAAGGGGCACGATTTTTTTGCTCTGTGCTTTGCCGGCATTGGTGGCCATCTTGGTATCGATTTACTCCTGCGCCACTAGCTCCAGAATGGACATCACCCCTGGAAAGCAGTTGGTTACCGGTGCCGACTTTGTCGGAAAGCAGTCATGCGCCATGTGCCATTCGCAAATCGTCGAGAACTTCAAGGGCACCGTGCACAGTCGACATCAACTTCCGGTCACGGAGAATAACGGGTTGGATGGGATCTGTGAGGGATGCCACGGAGCCGGCAGCCTGCATCTTGAAGTCGGAGGGGGGCGCGATGCCAATATTATCGATCCAGGGGAGACCCCAGATCCCTGTTTCCAATGCCATCACAACATCCAGGCCCGGGTTCTTCAGCGATACAGCCATCCCATTCGAAAGGGCAAAATGAGCTGCACTGATTGCCACAGTCTCCATGGCCAAGACATATTTTTACCCTCCGAGACCCTGGTGGGTGGAAGCAGCCCTGTTTGCAGAAATTGCCACCAAGAAAAGGCGGCTCCCAAGGTTTTTGAACACGAAGCCCTGCGGGAGGGCTGCACCTCGTGCCACAACCCGCACGGCACCATCAATGAAAAGATGCTCGTCCAGCGGGATAATAATCTGTGTCTGCGGTGCCATGGACAGCTCTCTTCAGCAGGTTCAATCAACATGGGCGATTTCTCGCACACATCCAGGCTTGCTGAAGGAGTATGCTGGAGTTCCGGCTGCCACACGGCTGTCCACGGCTCCAATATCAACCCTCGTTTAAGGTATTGAAGGGGGAGAAATCATGAAAAGCCTTTGTATCATCTTTTTTTTGATGACCGGGATCATGATGGCTTATCCCCTGTTTGCTGAAGAGCTGCAAGTGAGCATATCTCCAAGTGTTGGTACGCTTCAGGTCTCAGGTGACGAAAGCAAGTTCCAGGAGGACTGGTGGAGACAGGATGGCTTGAAAGGAGGTGTTGAAAAGTTTTCCCTGCAAAGCTCTTTGAATGACCAAATCTCCCTTCAAGGGCACGGGCATGCCCATATCGCTGATAAAGACTATGCTGCGGAGCTGGAACTCCGCAGCGAA
>JAWLEI010000058.1:0-19613 GCA_041686195.1 Desulfovermiculus sp. | reverse complement strand
TAATTGTCAAAGACCTTGCGTCCAGAAGAGTCAAAGTCTATCTCGACTCCACTCGCCTGTCAATACCTTTTGCCGATCTCGGTGCAGCAAAATTCTGTTCAAAACTTAAAAGAACAATGCGCCGCGGTTCCTGTTGGCCCCGTGCGGCGCGAGGATTGGTTTTACGGAAACAGAGCCGTGATGTCAACGACAAATTGCATTTTTTTTGTAAAAAAGCATAAAATAAACAATATCAGCCCATTAAAATTCTGAGGGCAGATTTGAAATCTGCCCTCAGAATTTTAATGGGCGGCATCCAAGAGCAGATTGTCCCGGTGAACGGCTTCTCTGTGCACTGCAGGAGCCTGGAGTATCTCCTCAATATCCGAAGTCTTACACCCGCAGATTTTGCTCAGGCCCTCGGAACTGAAGTTGCTCAGACCTACACCAAGTTCTTCGCCGCTTGGACCCAGTATACGCACGAGATCTCCAGGCTCAAAGCATCCATGCACCGCACGGACACCGATAGGCAAGAGACTTTTTCCGCGCAGAATCAAGGCATCTCTGGCCCCGGCATCAACTACCAGTTCTCCCAGAGGATCGAGATTATAAGCCAGCCAGTACTTTCGTCTGGGGATAGCTCGTCCCTCGGGAATGACCCATGTGCCGAGATCCTGCCCGGCAAAGATCTTTTCCAGAACAAAAGGCACCTTGCCCGAAACAATCAGGGTGGGCACTCCGAGCTGGGAGGCGCGCCGGGCGGAAAGAAGCTTGCTGTGCATCCCGCCGGACCCGGATCTCGATGTTCCCTGACACGTAGTGTGGATATCTATCTCCTTTATATCTTCAATGCACTCATATCTTGTAGCTTGCGAAGAAAGCTCGGGATTATCAGAGTATACACCTTCGGCCGTAGTCAGGCTGATGAACAGATCTGCCTTGACCACATTGAGAAGCAGACTGGCCAAAAGGTCATTGTCTCCGAACTTGAGCTCGCGGACCACAACGGTATCATTCTCATTGACCACCGGAATGACACCATTTTCCAGCAAAGTGGCAAAAGTGTTCCTGGCATTTAGGAATCGATGTCGACTGCGCAAGTCATCCCTGGTAAGCAGAATCTGGGCCGTTACCTTGTTGTAGCGTTCAAAGGCCTCGTCATAGCTGTGCATCAGCCTGCTCTGACCAACCGCTGCTGCCGCCTGCTTTTCAGGCAGGGAAAGCTGTTCTCCGGTGGTAAATAAAAAGCCGCGTCCGGCTGCAACCGCCCCGGATGAAACCAGGATGACCTCTCGGCCCTGGTCGTGTAGGGCGGCGAGCTGATCCACCAGCCGGTTGACCACGCGCAAATCAAGTCCCTGCTCCGAGGTCAGTACTGCGCTGCCTACCTTTATGACCACCAGTCTGGCTGAATCCAAAACCTGGTTCCTCCAGGTCCGCCAATCTCGGCTCAAATCTTCAGCCGCCATCTTCGGCTCCTTATGTTCAACATCCGTCCTCTGCGCCTGTTATTCATTCTTTTGCAGTGGCATCAACCCTGGCCCACATGGCCTGCACCAGTTCGTCCACCCCTTCGCCGGTCAGAGAGGACAGGCAAAAGATTTCCCGTCCCTCCTCAGCCGCCCTGCCCTGGAGTGCAGCGACCTCCTCCCGGGGCATAAGATCAATCTTGCTTACCACCCAGATCTGCTCTTTGACGGCCAAAGCTGCATCATAGCGCTCTAATTCGGAATTGATCAAGGCAAATCCGGCCCAGGGATAATCCCATGCTATATCTTCAACACTGAGTAAATGAACCAAAAGTTTTGTGCGTTGAATGTGTTTTAAAAATGCGTCTCCAAGGCCATGTCCCAAATGGGCGCCTTCGATCAAGCCGGGGATATCGGCCAGAACCAATTGCCGGCCAAGGCCGTTGCTGATTACACCCAACTGAGGGACGAGAGTGGTGAAGGGGTAGGCTGCAATCTCGGGTCGGGCCGCAGAAACTTTGGAAATGAATGTGGATTTTCCAGCGTTGGGCATGCCGATCAGGCCCACATCAGCCAGAAGCTTGAGCTCCAGACGCAGCTTCTTTTCCTCTCCCTCTTCACCCGGTTGAGCAAAACGGGGAGTACGCATGGTTGAGGACTTGAAATGAGTATTGCCCTTTCCCCCGCGACCGCCTCTGGCCACAACATACTCATCTCCGGCCCGAACCAGATCACAGAGAATCTCCTCATGACCCTCCGGGCCCAAAACGAAGACCACAGTGCCAGGAGGGACCTCTATGACCATATCCTGTCCGGCCCGGCCGTGCCTATCCCGACCGCTGCCCGGTTGGCCGTTCTCTGCTGCATAAAGCCGCTTGAGACGAAGGTCATAGAGTGTAAGCTTGGTGGATGAGGCCCGGAAAAGGACATTGCCCCCCCGACCACCATCACCCCCGTCCGGGCCTCCCTTGGGGACATACTTTTCCCGGCGGAAGGAAACGCATCCATTGCCTCCTTTGCCAGAGCGCACTGTAATCACAGCTTCATCTATAAAGCGCATGTCTACCACCACATACTTGGCTGGTTAAAGGTGAGGTGTGCGCGACAATCATGTTCATAATACAAAAAGGGCAGAAGGTCGCCTGCCTCCTGCCCTTTTTCCATGACCGCAAAGAAATGATGCGAACTTATTCAGCCGGGACCACGCTGATCCGAGTTCTTTGCTTGCGTTTGCGGGTATACTTGTCAAATTTTACATACCCGTCGATTTTGGAAAAAATGGTGTAATCCTTGCCCAATCCGACATTTTCTCCGGGATGAATCTTAGTTCCCAATTGTCGAACCAGAATATTACCGGCTTTGACCTGTTGGCCGCCAAAGCGCTTGACCCCACGTCTTTGTCCAATACTGTCCCGTCCGTTGCGGGAACTGCCTCCGGCTTTTTTATGTGCCATATATCCTCCCTTCCAGCCCAAATGTTGCCTCAAATCGATTGCAATCGATTTGGGGCAACATTTGAAATAGTTACCTAAACACCTTTTCTCTTCCGTCTTCTGTCCTCTGCTATCTGTCATCTGTCTTCTGCGCCTGTCATGCAGGCGCATCCCTGCTAGACCTCAATGGCCTTGACTTTGAGCACAGTATAGGGTTGCCTGTGCCCAGCCTTGCGCCGGTAATCCTTGCGTTTCTTGTGCTTAAATATAACCACCTTCCGATCCCGGGCCTGATCGAGGACCTCGCAGGTCACCTTGGCCTGGACGAGTGGATTTCCCACCTGGACACCTTGATCTGAACTGACAAACAAGACCTGATCCAGCACAACCTCCGAGCCAATATCGGCCGGGAGCTTTTCCACCTGAAGGGTTTGCCCTTCCTGGACCTTGTATTGTTTGCCTCCTGTATTCACAATCGCATACATAGGCCACCTCCGCAAAAAGTAAAATATGCCTTTTATCTCCTTTAGAGGCTAAAAGTCAAGTCCTGTCATCACCCCGAGGCCACGGCCAGGACCAGGGCATCCACTTGAACTGCTCCGGCCCGGCGTAAAGTCCGGGCACATGCGCTCAACGTCGCTCCGGTAGTACTCACGTCATCGACCAGCAGGACATGCTTCCCCCAGATACATTCCTGGTCGGCCTGAAAGGCACCGCGTACATTCTTGAGTCGTTCTTTGCGTTCCAGACCGCTCTGGGCTTTTGTGGGTCGTATCCGTACCAGAGCTGAAGGCAAAAGGGGAACGCTCAGCTCCCGGCTTAACCCTCGGGCAATCTCCAGGCTCTGGTTGAATCCTCGTTCCCGCAACCTGCCCACATGCAAAGGCACGGGAATAATGCCATCCGAGCAGAGTCCCTGAAAATGAAAGGCATGGGCCCGAAGGAGCAGGGAACGCAATATGTTGCGTCTTTCAAAGCAGGCATGAAACTTAAAATCCAATATCAAATCCCGCAACATACCGCTATATGAGCCCAGAAAGCCGAATCCATCCCAGCCCGGATCTTGACGCCGGCACTTGGCGCACAGATAGGGTTCGGCCTCGCTCTGGGCATAGAGTTGCCCGCACCTGGGACAGAATCCGCCCTTTCTGGGTTGCAGCTCCAGATCGCATTCCGGGCACAGGCCGTCTGCACACTGGGTTTTCAAGACAGGCCTGGCACAGACCAGGCAGCGCCTGGTCTCTATCATCCGCCGCCAGGCATTGCCCAATATAGCAATGCATAGATGAGGGACTCTTCTTCGTTCCCGGGGTCCTCCCTGGGAAGGTCTTTTTCTTATGGCTCTGGCCATTCTCTTATGTTCCCGGAATGTTACGACGAGATAGTCAGGTAAGCTGATATCTCGTTTCATACGAGCTATCAGGGGTTGAGTCACGTTTCATCCTGGATTAATCCGGCAACGCTCGTATGAAAAAAAAATTACCCTAACGATGGCTCTGGCTTTTCCGGGTAGGGTTGGCCCTCTCCGAGGCCCAGCCTCTTTGAACAACGCAGTCCCGGCCCTCGGAGAGGCCCGGGCTACTGGGCCCAGCCCTTTTCATACTCTGTTTCTTATTCGATCAAACTGGCCATCTGCGGCCAGCGGCGGCGCTGAAATCAGAACCTACCAATTTTCACCTCAGTCTAGAAAAAAGCCCCTTCCCGGAAAAAGGGATTGTACAATTTCTCGCTTTCTACTGTGGTTTGTGGTCCATGGCCGGGATAAATCACGGTCTGTTCCGGGAGGGTAAATATCTTTTCCCGGACCCCTTGGAGCAGGGTCTCCAGGCTTCCACCCGGGAAGTCGGTTCGCCCGATGGAACCCTGAAAAATGAGATCTCCGGCAAACAAGGCCTTACTGTCCGGAAAATACAGGGACAGGCTGCCCGGCGTATGGCCCGGAGTATGCAGAATCTCACACTTCTCTCCCAGCCATGTTTTTTCTCCAGGCTCAAGAGGCTGATACTCAAAGGGCGGGACCTTGGGAAAGCCCATCATCCCTCCGCTTCCTTCCTGGGCCTGCAGCAGGAAATCGTCTTCCTTTGGCCCGTAGATGGGGGCCTCAGTGGCCTCCTGCAAAGCTGAATTGCCCAGGATATGGTCGAAATGAAAATGGGTGTTGAGGATAGCTTCCAGGGTCAGGCCCTTGGACTTCAGAAAAGTGACAACTTTGGCCGGGTCGCCTCCCGGATCGATGGCCAGGGCCTGGTTGTTGTTTACAGCCACAAAACAATTTGTCTGCAATGGTCCCAAAGGAAAGGTATGCACATCAATCATTTAACATCCTCCAAAAGCAGTTCTTTGAGTGGTTTTCGCTGGGACGAACTCTCTTGGGCCGGATTGCCCAGGGCCACAACGGCCATAAGTTCATACTGGCCGCTGGATAAGTTCAATTCCCGCGGATACTGCGCCGTTCGAAAATGTCCTGCATTATGAGATCATTTTCCACTCTTATCACCTCCTCAAGACATCAGGACTCTCGAGCCTACGAAGAATTGCATATTTGATCAAGTGATACAAAAGGGGCGCGAAATGTTTACAACATTTCGCGCCCCTTTTGTATAAAAATGCGTTTTTTGTTTCTGGATATCTGAATCGGGATCGGAATCGCTTTTCATGCTTCGTTAGCGTAAGCGTGCCTGCGCTTTGGCAGGCATGTAGGTTTGTAAGGCTCGCGGGTCCGAAGTAAACACGGACAAATCCTCTTTTTTGCCCGCTTTGGGGCAAAAACAGGTCAGATTTGCCAGAAGCAAAGCTGACACCTTGCATAGCCGGGCCGGGTCAATTACAAATTTCCGAATACCGCAATTTTGTAATGCATGACCAAAGGAGCCCGCAGCCCGCATGCCAACCCTGCGCCCCGAGCACCTGATCGGCTGGGAAAAACGCCTTCAGAACTTTCTGCGTCCAATGCTCTCTTTTTCCACAGCCAGCCTGTATTTTCCTCCTCAGACCGGGACCAAAAGCCAAGATCAGGTCCAGGCCCGCCAGGAGCAGGCCATCCTGGACCAGGATCTGCTTCTTATTCCCCTGCGACATGCCGGGAGACGTCTGGGCATGCTCCGCTTAAGCGGCGTAGATCCCGATCAGGCCCAAACCCTTGCTCCGTTCCTGTCCCATATGCTCTCTCCCTGCCTGGACACCATGGATCTGGAACTGAAAATGAAACATGACCCTCTGACCGGGGTTCTGCGCGAAGAAATCCTTTTAGGGCAGATATCACAACAGATCCAAGAGCTGGCTGGATTTCTGCAGCCCGGCCTTGGATTGGTGGAAGACCCGGGACAGAGGCCGGACTTTGCCCTCCTGGTTGTGGATATAACCCATATGTCCGCTCTGAACCGTCAGGCCGGCCATGCTTTCGGGGACCAGGTCCTGGCCCGGACAGCCAGGGCCCTGCAGCAAACAAGCAGTGGCCACAGCCTGATTTCCAGGATTCAGGGCGATTCCTTTGCCCTGCTTTGGCCTGGAATTGGACCCAGGGGGATAATCGCCCGGGCTGAACATATCCTGCAGGCTGTGCGCGATTTGCGATTTTCCCATCCAATCAGCGGGACAACCATACAACTGGAGGTCAGCGCCGGCGGGGTCAACTTTCCACAGGACGTAAACGGCGCTTTCCTGCAGACCGAGGCCTATGAACAGAGCAAACGGCTCCTGAGCACAGCCCGGGAATGTCAAAAAAGGGCCTTGAAGCTGGCCAGTCCAGAGCTTCTCACTCCGGCCGAGGTGCTAAAAAAAGGGGGGCGAATCATGGACATCATCTCCCCTTCCCGGGTGCGCATCGACTTGGGCTCTATGCACCAGGCCAGAACCGGACACCATTTTCAGGTCTTACCTGGCCAGGATGATGATCCAGGCGCGATTCCCAGGGCCGAACTCCGCCTCATCCAGGTGCAGGAAACAACCAGCCTGGCTGAAGTGCTCATCCCTCCGGCCGGGAACGGCAATGTGTCCCTGGAGGACAGGCTGCGCCTGATTGAAAATCCGGCCGAGTATGCCCTCCACCCCGAGGGCCAGGAAATGCCGTGTACTGCGCATGACAGTCTCCAACTCATCCCCAACCCTGAAGACTTTTTTCATCGCTGGGCAGCCGCCTGCAGCCAAGAGCCCTGCTTCACCCTGAGCCTGATCAGCCTTTCTCCCCCCAGCCTGCCGGATGCAGTTTGGGCCATGCAAAACCTGGCCCAGGACCTGCCGAAGGACTGCCTGCTGACCAGATACGGGCTCGGAAGTCTGCTTTTATACATCCCTGGCCATTCCCCGGAGAGCTCCACAGCTTTTTTGCATAACCTTTTGACTCTCTTGCCCCAGGAGGCTCAAAATGAGACAGCGGTCGGAATCGGGTTTTACCCCTGTCTGGACTTCACCCGGGGAGAAACCCTGGGACTGGCCAAACAGGCCCTGGAGCACGCCCGACTCTTGCCTCAACCCGGACTGGCCTGCTTTGACAGCACCACTCTGACCCTGCACGGGGATCGGGCGTTTGCCCGCAATGATCTGCGCCAGGCCATGCACGCTTACAGCCAGGCCCTGCTCATGGATGAAAAAAACTCCCTGGCCAGGAATTCCCTGGCCATCTGTCTGGCTCAAGTGGGGGAGTTCAATCAGGCCTGCACCGACTTCCGGCGCATCCTGGAACTGGATGCAAAGAACTACATGGCCCAGTACAACTATGGATACGTATGTCTTAAGCTGCACGACAGAGAGCAGGCCCGGGCCTGTTTCCATCGCTGCCTGGAGCTTATGCCCGGACACAGCTATTCCCTGCTCCGTCTGGGGCAGATGGCCGAGGAAGACGGCGATCTTCAACAGGCCGAGAACTATTGTCTCCAGGCTGCCGAGGCAGCTCCGGAGCAGGGGACCCCATATCGGGTCCTGGGCCGTTTGGCCTGGAAGGCCGGAAACCATGACCAGGCCCGCCGGCACCTGCACCAGGCCCTGGTCGCCGCTCCCCAGGATCCGGAGGCCCTTCGCCTCCTGGCCCGTCTGACCCTGGAGCAGGGCGACGATCCAGAGGTAGCTGAGAGCCTGGCCCGCAGGAGCCTTGGCCTTCAACCCGGCAATCCGGAATCTTTGGAGTTGTTGGATAGGGCGGTGGGGGAGAGGGATGAGTAAGCGGTCAGCGTTGTTGCAGCTATTGTTTGTTATCCGTTTTGCATGGAAATTTGTTATCAGGTATCAGCTTTGCCTCCGGCAAATCTAAAATATTTTTTTTTGCCCCAAAGCGGCCAAAAAAAGGAGACGTTTGCCGGATTGATCAAGGATGAAACTCGCGATCGTATAGTAGGGGCAGTGCTGCGCGTCCTCGCGCAATGCCTGCCCTCTTTTTTCTTCTTATCGCTTGCATGGAAAGCACAATTTTCACCATCCCAATATCCCAGTATCCCAGTATTCCAGTATTCCAGTATCCCAGCATCCCAGCATTTCTTTAATCACTGAGCACAATACTATACGCCCGATCCCAGTCCAGGTACTGCCTGGCCGCTTCCCGTACCTCATTCATGCCCGTGCTCTGGCCCTGGCTGAGCATGCGCTGGAAATAATCCAGGCCCAGATCGTAGCTTACAAGGTCGGCCGCTTCACTGCACCTGGCCCCCAGGGCCTGCCGCTCCCGGTAATACTCCACTTCCATGAGCCTTTGGGCCCGGAGCAAATCCTGATCTGTAAGCTCACCGTTCTGAACCATGTCCACCACCTGGACAAAGCCCTCTTTGGCCGGTTCCACGCCTTCCGGCGTAGTCCCGATATAAAAGGCCAGAAAGCCGGTATTGGGGATACGCCAGAGCATGGGAGCCACAGTGTAGCCCAACCCCCGGCGGTCGCGCAGCTCACGAAACAAGACCCCGTTTTGCCCGGCCAGGATCTTCTTCAGCAGGGACACGGCAGGATTGGAGGCATCAGCCAGCCCTGGCACCGGAAAGACGACCAGAAGATGGGCCTGCTGGCGATCGCTGAGGGGCAGATGCAGAGTGCGGGCAGTGTTCCATTCCGGCCCGGGCAGGGAATTTCTGTGCATTTCAGCCTGCCCCTGATTCGGAAGGGTGGCCGCCCACCGGGCAAAGCGGTCCGGGTCACAGTCCCCGCATACGCTGAGCACCCATGGATACCTGCTCTGCTTGGCCCACAGCTGGGAAAGGTCATCCGGGGTGAACCTGGGCAGATCTTCAGATCGGCCCAGGAGATAATAGCCCAGAAAATGATCAGGAAACAAAAAGGGAAATACCTCCCTGGACAGCATGCCCATGGGATGATCGGTCAAGGCCGCGATTTGAGCCTGCTGCTCGGCAATAGCCTTGGCCGTGTCCTCGGGAGTAAAGGCTGGCTGGTCCAGGATATCGGCTATCAATCCGGTCATATCCCCAGTAAACCGGGAGGGGAACTTGGCCACCACCGCCAGCTGATCCCGACCGGCATGAGCACTTAAAGAGGCCGCCCTGGAAGACAAAAAGGATTGAATGGCCGATGCGCTCCAAGTGGATGTTCCCCGCAGCAGGGCCTTAGCCAGCAGAAAGCTCAGGCCCTGCTCTTTGGAGGATAAAAGCATGTCGCCCCCGCAAAAACTTAAGTCAAGAGCGGTGTAGGGCAAAGTCCGGTCCACCTGGACCACTACCCGGCACTGAGAGCCCACATCCACAATGTGTGGCTTTTCGGTTTTTGCCTTTCGGGCCTGAGCTTTTTGGGGCCATTCTGCATCAGCCCCTTGCTCGGCTTTCCTGGAAGGCAAGAAATCATCTTCCCTGAGTTTTGCCTGTTCCGGCAGGATGCAGCAGGCCTGCAGCCGGTCCATGCGCACAAAGGCCTGTATCGCCTCCTGCAGATCTCTGTTTCGGATTCGGTGCAGATGATACACATAACGCTCTTCAGCCTGGAACTGGCCATCAAAAAACTGAAAATACCCCAGCTTTGAACATAGCCCGGCCAGGGTCTCCTTGGTCTGCAGCAGGCCGTCTTCAATGTTCAGTTTGGCCCGCTCCAACTCTTCCGGGGCGAAGGATATGTCCGGCAGAACGGCCATGTCCTGCTGCCACTGCCGCCAGAAATCAAGCACCTTGTCCGCTTCCACCTGGGCTTGAACCAGAAGCATCCCGGTCCCTTCCAACTGCACCGATTCCACTGAGATATCGTCCACCAGTCCCAGCTCTTCCTTATAACGCATATACCAGCGGGAGGAGCGGTGGCCGCCCAGGATATAGGCCAGGACCTCCAGGGCCGGGGTCCATACCGAACTCATGCCCGGAGAGACAAAGCCTATGCCCAGATAGGCCTTGTTCCAGGTGGTCTGCTCAAGGCATATCCCGGGGCTGTATTCCAGGCCAGGCTCAGCCTGTCCTTCAGGGCGAAAGGACACCGGCTGGGTGCTGGTCTTGGCCCCAAACCAGTGCATGATCTGCCCGGACACATCCTGGGGCTGAAAATCCCCGCAGATCACCAGGAGCATGGCCTGGGGGTGATAGAGGCGATCCAGGTAGTCCCGAATCTCTTTGGCGCCCAGCTTTCGAATCGTTTCATCAAACCCGATCACCGGGCGCTCATACGGGGTCCCGGCCCAGACCTTTTCCTGCAAAAGCTCGAACATCCGCCGCCGGGGATGGTCCTGGTTGCGCTCCAACTCCGAGAGGACCACCTGCTTTTCAGTCTCCAGCTCCTGTTCAATGATCTCACCCTGGTTCAGGGCCAGGTCGGACAGGACCTCCATCCCCAGAGCCCACTCCCGGCTGGGCACATCCACCATGTACACGGTATGGTCATAGCCGGTTGCCGCGTTCAAGGATCCACCCACGTCCTCTATGCGCTGGGCCGCATTGGCCACCTCGGCCTCGCCCTTAAAGGCCATATGCTCCAAAAGATGGCTGATCCCGGCCTCCTCCTCCCGTTCATATGCCGCCCCGGCATGGACATACAGGCGCATGGCGATGAGCGGGAAACGATGATCTTCCAGAGTCAGAACTTGCAGGCCGTTGGGCAGGGTGGACAGGGTTGGGGTGGCTGGATCGGCTTGAGTATCGGGTGTATGTGCGGGCATGAAAAATCCTTGGGAAGTTATGAATTTAAAGTTAATAAATTGAGGGATTGAAGAAATGAGACCTACCTTCCTCGCCCGTCGCTGATGCGCCAGTTATCAGCGCCGCAGCCGGCCGCAGGTGATTGCTTCGCTCCGCTCGCAATGCCAACTCAACACCAGCCTGGACGCAATTCTCAATCCTTGTTTCATACAAGTTTACAGGGAGCCAGGGAACTAAGCTTAAAGCGGGGCCTCAGCAGGCCGCTCTTCCCGATGGGCGGGCCTCTTCTGTTCGTCCCGGCTGCATATGTTTTCTTAAGCTGAGTTTCATAAGAGCCAGAGAGCCAGACGCCACATGCTCACGCCCTCTCCGGCTCCCCTCCTTGCCGCCTGTCGTCCAGGCGGGAGGGAGGGGTCAGGGGAGGGTTCTTTCTTGCAGCACTTAAGACATACCCAAAACCCCAAGCCTACCTCGTGTATACTGCAGGTGAGCGCCGGGCAATCCAGAGGAAAATTACATGCTGTGTTTGCGTCCCTTTCTGTACCAAGGGGTCTTCTGTGTTATCGGCCGCTCATTCGGTCATACCTATTTTGGGCCTGGTTCGCAAACATCCGTCTCGATATGCTTGTTCGAGAACTATACTTATACATACCAGAACAACCTGACTTGCTTAAAATAAGGCCTCATAAAGGCTTTCCTCAAAAGAAACACTTATCCTACACATAAGACCTGGGATTTTATATGCATTAGGCAGAATCTGGATTAGTGCTGTGCTTTCAGAAACTTCCGGTGCTGATCAGCACGAATGCCTCACATGGGTTTGGCTAGCAATCAGTTCACTGCTGACATCTTTTGTAAAAAGGGGCAATGCTCTTCAATGAAACGTGGATATTGATAAATTGAAGTGGCTACCAAAAATGAGCTTATTTTCTGCGGACGTCTGAGGCAGGACGGCTACATGGAAGGTAAAGGAAAAAAATTTATGTTCATTCTTATGTTCATTTAAAGTCATCATTTCTTAGACCAATTTCATGCCAAGGCCTGTTTACACATAAGAACTCTCCATCCAGAAAATAATAAGCCCCAATTCATGGAATTCACAAATCGGGGCTTTTTTTAAAAAAATAATACTTTTAAATCAACCACAAGAACTATTAATCATTAGGCATCACCACCTTATTCTTGTTCTTCACATTCTAAAGTTCTACCCTCATCTTCAAGTGAGCATACTATAGTAGCTCCCAAATCTACACCATTATATTCAGAATATGTTAGATCTTCAGAATCAACAATGTTCATATTTCCAGTGTCATCAAGAGTAAATGCAACATCAGAGAGGTCCGCAATACCACATGTATAATCCTCTCCTTCAGAATAAAGTTGTCCTGTAGCTTCACCCAGGCACGTCCGCAAGTCTGAGGTCAACGCTGATTTGGCTGCATTTGACCGGTACTTCCCATACTGCGGAATAGCAATTGCGGCCAAGATCCCGATAATAGCCACCACAATGAGCAGTTCCACCAATGTAAAACCCTTTTGATCTTTCTTCGGCATGTGCATAGTCCTTCTCCTTGGATTTTAAGAAGTTTTTGTTTGAAGATTTGTTAATTGACGTTATAACGTACCTGATTCTCATATTGGCATTCCACCATTGCCAGCATTGGCTAGATCAGACATATTGCAATTAACAGGCCAATCCATGACAAAAGCACCTGAATGCTTCACCTTACTGTTTATGCCAATTTTTTTCCTCATTAATACAAAAAAACAGACTTCATCACAACAACAGTTTTTGACAAGAATTGTCACTTTTCGTCCTGAATTTGACACCTGAGTCCATTGAGCAACCATCCTGATCTTTATCTTTCCTTATGTGTCCAAAAGTCAGGCATACCGCATAATGAGATCTCTTCTTTGACTCCTCGCCTGATAAATACTGGTCAAGGGCGAGTGCCGTAAAACGACATTTTACTAGGCAAGCAATGCCGGGTTAAAGGCCTATCCTTTGCTTTCAAGGCACGCCTATCTTCGAATTTTGCAGCACACTCTCAACAAAACGAGACATTGATAACAACCTGACTGCTAATTGAAACACGTATGCTTTTACTGATGTGTTGAACGGATCAGGCCAGACGTCAGCTTTGCCTCCGGCAAATCTGACCTCTCTTTTGCCCCAAAGCGGGCAAAAAAGAAAATTTCCCGGATTGAACTTACATGAAACATACCAAAAGATCCGCGCTCAATTCAAAATTGAGTGGGGAATAACCTCAGCCCTCAGGATAGGGGCAGGCCTGGGCGTCTTTCGTCGTATGGCTGCCCTCTTCATCCTTCCAGTCTGAAGCCTGGCGGTCCCGGACGGCCAAGCCAGCAACCGGGGGTTGAGCCTAGTTCATAATGTAGGTAGAAGAGAGCTTCCCCAGGCGCAGTTTGAGATGACAATTCCATAGTCCGCAAAGTCTGCCGGCCCTCGTCGAAAGGCTGCAAGTGATGACCGGGCTATATCTTCCGCTCATGAGTTTCGGGCTCCTTCATGCACAGCTTGGTCCATATCCTCCAATTGCGACAAGAAAAGAGGGCGAATGATCGTTCGCCCTCTTTTCTTCGTTGACTCACCTTTAGAGATAGAATATCATAGCTATAATAATCCACATATGGGAGCAATACCATGAAGACCGTACAGATGACGCTTGACGAAGAACTTGTTCAAGCAGTGGATCGTATTTCAAAAGAGCTTCATACAAGTCGTTCTGCCTTTGCCCGTCAGGCCCTGCGAGATGCCCTGGTCCGTTATGAAGAACAACGCCTGGAGGAAAAGCACCGCCAAGGTTACCTCCGCCATCCTGTCCAAACAGATGAATTCTCGGCCTGGGAAACAGAACAAGCCTGGGGTGATGAATGAAACGTGGAGAGGTTCGGTGGTATAAACTCAATCGACCGGACAAAAAAAGACCAGTGCTCATTCTGACCCGAAACTCTGTCATTGAATATCTGGGAGAAGTAACCATCGCTCCTATTGCCAGTACAGTCAGGGATATTCCGTCTGAGGTGTTCTTATCCACAGAAGACGGCATGCTCAAGGAGTGCGTAGTGAACTGTGATCATTTGCAGACAGTTGCCAAGGCTCAAATCGGTTCCCTTATTACAGCCCTTCCGGCCGAAAAGCTGACTGCTGTAAGCCAGGCTATTCGCTTCGCTCTGAACATATGAAGTTCGGCATCCACCGCACATGCTCTCGTATGATAATATTACTTTATTCCAGTTTGATACCCAAAAACACTCCATGCAAACTTGTGGAGCAGGGGAGTACGTTAGATATGCCAACCTTTTGGGCTGATCTGGCTGCCCGCTTTAACCTGCAGATCGTGTACGCCTTTGGCAGCCGGGCCAAGGAGGTCGCTGCCTGGTCCGGTCCCCCAAGCCCTTTGCCTGCATCTGCCTCAGATGTGGATATCGGGGTCAAGCCTGCTCCTGGATACCGCCTGAAGCCTCTGGAAAAAGTTGACATCGCCCAGGGTATCGAAGACGCTTTAGGGGTTCCCAAGGTGGATCTCATTGTTCTGCCGGAGGCTGATCCGTTTTTGGCGGCCAATATCATCCGGGGAGAACGATTATACTGTACAGATACATATCTGGCTGATGAGCATGAGCTGTACATCCTGCGCCGGACCGGAGATCTGATTCCCCTGGAGAGGGAACGCATAGCCTTGATCATGGGGGATACATGAGCCCGGGGAGAGTTTCACAACGGATTGTGGCCGATCGGATAAGCTGGGTGCAGACCATGCTGGCCGATATTCAGTCCCTGCCTTTAGAAAGCTTTGAACAGTTCACCCAGGAGCGACGGACCATGTGGGCGGCTGAGTCCTGTATGCGTCGGGCTTTGGAAGCAATGCTCGACCTGGGAAGGCATGTGGCAGCCAAGGGGCTGGGCAAGGGGGTGAGCGAGTACAAGGAAATCGCTTCCCATTTGGCCCAGGCTGGGATTCTCTCCGCAGAAACTGCCCAGCTGATGAAACAAATGGCCGGATACAGAAACCGGCTGGTCCATTTCTATCATGAAGTGTCCACAGAAGAGCTGTATACCTTGTGCGCCAACAATTTGGAGGACATCCGGGCCGTGATTCAAGAGATCACAGATTGGCTCAACAGCCATCCCCAGATCATGGACTCTGAACTCTAGCTTGCTGTGAATAACGAGATCTTCTGTTATCATCGTTCCAGGGGGTCTCTCTGGATTTTAGCCCTAAGGGGGCTCTGGCTTTTTCTGGTAGGGCTGGTTCTCTCCGAGGCCCAGCCTCTTTGATCAGCGCACTCCCGGCCCTCGGAGAGGCCCGGGCTACTGGGCTCAGCCTCTTCATACATACTCTGTTTCTTGCTCGATCAGACTGGCGGCCGCCGCCAGCGGCGCTGAAACCTCGCATGAAACAAGACTTCATCCCGGTAGCTGGCTTGCCAGACCGGAACTCCAGTCACGCGAAGACGCGTGACTGACCCAACGAAGAGGGCAGCCACCCAATGAAATCATGCTCTGCATATCACTTCGTGAATTGCACCAGGCAGGCTCAGGGCTGCCCCTACTGAGGATCCGGGTTATGAGGCACGCAATCAGGACTGATATCGCGGCCCTCCTGGTAGGGGCAACCCTGAGTGGTTGCCCTCTTGGTCTGTTTCTTTCTTGATCAATCCGGCAACTTCTCTTTTTTGCCCGCTTTGGGGCAAAAAAATATTTCAGATTTGCCGGAGGCAAAGCTGAAATCAAAACCTGCAACCCGAACCCAAACAGCCTTTCTATGCTCAATCCGCTTATCACCCAGGCCTCCCAGATCATTGTTGACAAACAGAAGCAGATCGCCTTGGCCCTGACCTGCCTCTTGGCTCAGGGACACGTGCTCATTGAAGACATCCCCGGGATCGGCAAGACCACCCTGGCCAAGACCCTGGCCATCCTGCTCGGCCTGGATTTCCAGCGCATTCAGTGCACCAGCGACCTGTTGCCCGGCGATATCCTGGGAGTCTCGGTCTTTGACCGGCCCAGCGGGGAGTTCCGCTTCCAGACCGGTCCCATATTTGCCCAGATGGTCTTAGTGGACGAGACTAACCGGGCCAGCCCCAAGACCCAGAGCGGGCTGCTGGAAGCCATGGCTGAAGGGCAGGTCAGCCTGGACCGGCAGAGTCACCCCCTGCCGGTGCCGTTTTTTGTCATTGCCACCCAAAACCCCTTAGAGCAGGCCGGGACCTCCCCTTTGCCCGAGTCCCAGCTGGACCGGTTCATGATCCGCATGCATCTTGGCTATCCATCCAGGCAGTCGGAACGGGACCTGCTTTTGGGCCGGGACAGGCAGGACCTGCTTTCCTCTCTGGAACCGATCCTTGACCCGGCGAAAATCCAGGACCTGCAGGCCCAGGTGCAGGAAATACACACCGCCGATCCAGTTATTAATTATACTCAGGACATTCTGGACTTCACCCGCCGGGACGGAAGGTTCCAATCCGGCCTCTCCCCCCGGGCTGGTCTTGATCTGCTCCGCTGCGCCAAGGCCTGGGCCATGCTGCAAAACCGGGATTTTGTCCTGCCTGAAGACGTGCAGGCCGTCCTGCCCTGGGTTACCGGGCACCGTCTGCGGTTTGCCGAGCCCGTGACTGCCGGCAGCGGGAACAATTATCTGATGGAGCTGTTTCAGGAAGTGGAAGTATAAGGGGGAAAAGGGGGATGGAGAGATGGGGAGACTGACCGCCATCTCTATAGGCAACCAAAAGATTTTTTGATACACATTACTCCATGCGGATTCGCCTTCCCCGGTTTGATGGTCTTCGTCTGCTGCTCAAAGGCCCGAACCAGACCTCCCAGCCTGTGACCCTGTCCCACAAACGTATCTTTATCCTGCCCACTGGCCTGGGCCTGGTTTTTGGACTTATGGTTTTGGCCATGCTCGGGGTTTCCATCAACTATGCCAACAACCTGGGCTATACCGTCAGCTTTGTCTGTATCTCTGCTGCACTGGTCAGTCTGCTGCACACCCAGGGCAACCTGTCCGGCCTGACGATATCCCCTGGCAAATCCGAGCCGGTCTTTGCCGGACAAAGGGCTGCCTTTCACCTTCTCATCCAGGAAAATACGGACCGGACCAGGCCCGGGATCCAGATCAAAGGCCCGGAGAATACTCGAAACGTAGACCTGCCCGGCCAGGAACCAATCCAGGTGAACGTGCTTCAAAAGACCGATTCCCGGGGAATGGCCTCATTGCAGGAGGTGCGCATATCCACGGTCTTTCCTTGGGGCCTTTTCCGGGCCTGGTCCAGAATCAGGCCCAAGATGGACTGCCTGGTCTACCCCCGGCCTGCTGCTCTTCGCCATGCGGCTGGGGCTGTTTCTGCCCAGTCCATGAATTCCATTTCCACTGAGCACGAATTTTGTCCCGGGGTGGAGGAGTTTTCTGGCCTGGATGAATATTTGCCTGGAGAATCATCCAAGCGTATTGACTGGAAGGCCTATGCCCGGGGCCAGGGTCTAGTGGTTAAGGAGTTTGCAGAACCGCCGACAGAAGGCCTGGTCTTTGATTTTGACGCCCTGCCCAAAGACATGGGCACTGAAGAACGATTGTCCGTTCTTTGCCGTCTGGTTTTGGATGCCCACAACTCTGGGCGTACATATGGTTTGCGGCTGCCGGATACAGATATCGGGCCAGGGCAGGGGCTTGCACACCAGCAGCAGTGCTTACAGGCCTTGGCTGAGCATGATGTTTAGATAGAAAACTGGATTCCCGCCTACGCGGGAATGACGGAAAAGAATCGGTAATGCCACTGTAATGTTAAGAAAAAAAATGTTGGGAATTGGGGGTATACAAAAGTCGGGCATGCTTCGCTTATCTGCACAATCCATGATTCCCCTGGCCATGGCCTTGGCCTATGCACCCCACGCAGGGCACATGCCTCTCTGGGTCAGTATGTTCTTTGTATGCCTGTGGTCCTTGCACCTCCTTTCCAGGAGTCAGAGAGCAGAAGTCAGAGGTCAGCGCAAACTAAGAGTTACAATTCCAGATTGTATTGCAAATACACAAAAGCCGATTTTTGGCAGTGACCTTCAGAAAAGCTTTGTCTCGCCCCGGATCATCGGCTTTCTCCGCCTGCCCCTGACTGTGCTGGGTTTGGGCGGAGTTCTGCTCTTTTGGGGCGGAAAGCTCGGGCCTGTTTCCGGAACCGCATTGCTCAGTCTGATGCTGGGGATCAAATCCCTGGAAATCAAGGGCTCCCGGGATCAGATGATCACCGTGTTCACTGCCTTGTTTTTGCTCTTTGCCGCGGCACTTTTCTATCAATCCCTGCTCATGGGCCTGTATATCCTGCTTGCGGCCTGGATTTTGCTGAGCACATTATGTGTCATAAATAGTCAACGACCCAGGCCGGCCCTGCGCAGTTCCGGCCTGATTCTGGCTCAGGCCCTGCCCCTGGCTTTGGTCTTTTTTGTTCTTTTCCCCAGACTGCCCGGCAGCCTGTTCGGTCTGACCCAGAATCCCTCCACCGGCCGCACGGGCCTGAGCTCCACTCTTTCCCCGGGAAGCATCAGCCAGCTCATCCCTTCCAATGCCCCGGCCTTTCGAGCCGAGTTTGAAGATAAACCGCCTGAACGGAACACACTCTATTGGCGGGCGGCAGTGCTTCGGGACTATGACGGAGAAAAATGGACCTCGGGCCGGCACAAAAGCTCCATGGGGCCGAGGTTAAGGTCTGATGCATACAGGGAACAAGGCCTTGACCTGCGCATCACTTTGGAGCCCCACAATTCCAAAATGCTCCCGGCCCTGGACGTTCCAGTCCAATCGTCCAAAGGAACGTACCTTTTGCCTGGGCACATTGTGCGGGCCAAAGACAAAATAACCCAGACCTTTGCCTATGATCTGACCGCAGTCCCTGAGTTTGCCTGGCCCTCTTTATCAGGGTCCGAGCGCAGGACCTGCCTGGCCCTTGACCGCCACAGCAACCCCCGGACCAGAGAGGCCCTGGAGGCAATGTTTCCGGCCCAGGCCGATCCCAGGAAAAAACTGCAGGCAATCCTGCAGTTTTTTCAGGATCAGGACTTTACCTATACCCTTTCCCCGCCGACCCTGCCCCCAACCGACCCTATTGATGCCTTTCTTTTTGACACCAAAGCCGGCTACTGTGAACACTACGCCCAGGCCGCAGTCTGGATGGCCCGGGCTGCCGAGATTCCGGCCCGGATCGTGGTTGGCTATCAGGGAGGAGAATATAATCCCCTGGCTGAATTCATCCTGGTTCGGGAATCGGAGGCCCATGCCTGGGCCGAGGTCTGGCTGCCCCATAGTGGATGGGCCAGGGTGGATCCTACAACTTTTGTGGCCCCGGAACGTATAGAACAGGGAACCCGACATGTGCATCCAGGACTGTACGTGAACCCCTTGTGGGACACAGAGGGACTTAAGTGGGTAAATACAGCCTGGGCCCAGGCCAGCATGGCCTGGGATGCCCTGAATTACAGCTGGCGGGAATGGGTGGTTGGGTATTCCAACTCCAAGCAGTCCACCCTTTTCTCAGCCCTTGGCCTTGACGCCGACATTCGGGATCTTTTGCCCCAGCTCATCCTGATTGCCTTGGGCACATTTTTGCTTTTCATGCTCTTGCTGGCCGCCCTGTTATTTACGGCTGGGAACAAAGCTCAGGACCCAGCCCAG
>JAWLEI010000057.1:1520-19621 GCA_041686195.1 Desulfovermiculus sp. | reverse complement strand
ATGTATTTCATTGATTGAGATATTCCTTGAGATCTTTGCCCACCCGAAAGAAGGGGAGCCGTTTGGGTTTGACCTGGACCATTTCGCCTGTGCTGGGATTGCGTCCCTGGTATCCTTCGTACTCTTTGATCTTAAAACTGCCAAAGCCCCTTATTTCTACTCGGTCTCCACGTTTTAACGAATCCTTGATACTATCAAAAAAGGTGTTCACTATGACCGAAGCTTCGTCCAGGGAGATCCCTTGCCGGTCAGACAGGGTCTTGATGAGCTGGCTCTTGTTCATAAAAACTCCTTGGTGTTTCCAGATCTGAGGTGAGCATATGTATCTTTTTGATCTTCTTTAATTTATTATATAAAGATGAAAAGGAAAGTCAAGACAAGTCTGGGGATTTTCTCTTGTATGCTGGGCGCCTATGAGATCTGGGCATCCTCGGACCATTTTTGCCCATGCAGGCTGAGCAGATAGTTGCGGATGAACTTATCCAGCCCCCCATCCAGGATCCGATCCACATTCCCGTCTTCGGTATTGGTTCGGTGATCTTTGACCAATCGGTACGGCTGCAGGGTGTAAGTCCGGATTTGACTCCCCCAGGCTATGGCGTTTTTGGATGAGTACTTGAGTTGCTTGTCTTCCTGCTGTTTCTGGAGCTCCTGTTCGTACAGCCTGGCCTTAAGAATTTTAAAAGCAGATTCCCGGTTTCTGAACTGGGATTTTTCGTTTTGACACTGGGCGACTATGCCGGAAGGAAAGTGGGTGATGCGGACTGCAGAGCTTGTCTTGTTCACCGACTGTCCCCCGGGACCACTGGAGCGGAAGACGTCGATGCGAATATCTTCATCCTTGACATCAATCTCTATATCCTGGGTCACGTCCGGATAAACATCAACCGAAGCAAAGGATGTGTGACGCCGTCCTGAGGTGTCAAAGGGAGAGATGCGAATCAGGCGATGGATGCCTTTCTCACCTTTGAGCAGACCAAAGGCATAGTTTCCCTCCACAGCCAGGGTCACGCTTTTGAGTCCAGCTTCGTCTCCAGGCAGATAGTCCAAAAGGTCGAGATGAAAATTGTTGTCTTCGGCCCAGCGTTTGTACATGCGCAAAAGCATTTCGGCCCAGTCTTGGGCCTCGGTCCCTCCGGCTCCGGGGTGGATCTCCAGAATAGCATTGTTTTTGTCTTCTGGAGCGGCCAGCAAGGCCTTGAGTTCAATTTTATTAAGTTTTTTATTTAGAGAGAGATATTGCTCATTCAGGGCTTCCAGGGCTTCCTGGCTCTGTTCTTCATCCGCCAGCTCCATCCACTCTTCAAGGCTGGTCTTGCTTCTTTCCAGATCCTCCAGCTCGGAAATCCATTCTTCAAGAATGCTTTTTTCCTTTAGCAAGGGAGTGAGTTTGTCCGGGTCGTCCCAGGCATTGGGCTGGCTGAGGACGGCCTCGATCTCCTCCTGCCGCTGCTTGCTTTGCTCCAGGTCAAAGGCGCCTCCACAGGGACTGGAATTGCTGGATCGTTTGGGCTGAAGCACGTTTAATGTCTGAGAGTTGGAAAAGTTTTTCGTTCATGGTTGTTGCTTGGATCTTTATGTCTTTGGTTTATTTGAGGTTCGTCTTTTTCTTGGAATGCTTTGCGGCCAGGAGGAAAAGGCCGGTCAAAATCAGGAAAAATCCCGCCCTGATAGCCTGAAAGTGTTTGGAGTAAAAGGTTTGCTTCTGCACAAGATACAGAGGGTCAACATACAAGATGTGCGGTTCAAACCACTCACTTCTGTTCAGGATGCGGCCTTTACTGTCAATAAGGGCTGAAATGCCGGTATTTGTGGCCCGGAGCATATATCGACCCTGCTCTATGGTCCTGAGCACCGCTTGATTCAGATGCTGCCAGGCCCCGGAAGACCGGCCGAACCAGGCGTCGTTACTTAAATTTACCAGGATGTTGGCCCCATCCTTGACCCTTTGCTGCACTTGCCCGGAAAATATAACCTCATAGCAGATCAGCCCACCCATGGCAAGATCAGCATGGACCAGGGGCGAACTCTCATCCCCGGGCCGGAAATCCCCGACTCCATGCACCAGTTTGTGTACAAAAGGCAGATAACGGCCAAACGGAATATATTCCCCAAAAGGAACCAGATGTTGTTTGCCGTAAACGTCTTGAATGGCCCCGGATGAGTCGAGAAGATAGGCCTGATTGTGATAACTGGTCCCCTGGTTGTCCTCATTCCGGCTGTATCCAGGCGCCCCGGTAAGCAGGACCACATCCTGGCTGCGGCAGAATTCTTTTACTTGTTCGGTGAGGGGCGTATCTTCCTGCAAATAAAAAGGCAGGGCGGTTTCCGGCCAGATCAGAATGTCTGCTCCCCCTTCGGTTATTGCCCGGCGGCTCATATCCAGGTAGCGATCCAGTGTGTGCTGCTGATAGGATTTATCCCACTTCAAGCTCTGGTCGATGTTGCCTTGAATTAATGCTGCTTTGATCTCAACCTCCTTTCCAGGAAGGGGTTGATACATGTGCCAATAGCCGAAAGCCAGACATGCACAGACAGCCGCTGCTGCAGCCAGCCAAAGCGTTTTTCTTGCAAAACCAAGCAGGACGCACACAGCAACTGCCGCCAGAAAGCCGGAAAGCCCATGAGCTCCGAGCAAAGCGCTTCCTTGCAGGGTCATGGGCCAGGGGGCAAAGGCCTGAGCTAAGCCCAGCCAGGGAAATCCAGTGAAAACGATTTCCCGGGCATACTCCAGGCAGGTCCAGGTTGTCCAGGCCAAAAGGCAGAGCAAGGCCCAGTTCATTCTGGGAGCGGCCCAAGCCAGGACCAGACAGAAAAGGCCTGCATACAGACCCAGATACAAGCCGAGAAGAACAGGGCAGGGCAGGGCGGCAATCCAGGGCAGAGAGCCGAAATCGTGCACCGGAATGCTCACCCAATACAAGGCAGCGGCATAGGCAGTGGAAGCGGCCAGCCAGCCGTGAACAAAGGCCTGGCCCAATGATCTGGCCTCAAAGGCCAGCCAGCTGAGAACAAGGGGCAGAATCAGAACCAGGCCGGGCACATGGAGAATGGGATTGGAGAATCCCAGCCAGGTACCGGCCAGGCAAATAAGGAGGGCCCAAAAGAAGCGGTTATTCATGCTCTGCGGTTTGGGGGCCGGGATGTATGAGCACCCACTGGACTTGTTTGCTGTCTGCTTCTTTGATTTGGAAGGAATACTGACCAAAGGAGAATTGCTCTCCTGTTTGCGGCACCCGACCAATTCGTTCGGTGAGATATCCGCTCACGGTTTCCACGTAATCCGACTCCAGGTTGATTCCCAATTCCGAATTCAAGTCGTCAAGCGAAGTCCGGCCGGAGACCAGGCAACTTTCATCCTCCAGGATCTGGATGTCTTCCGGCTTTGGACTGTCGTATTCATCTTCTATCTCGCCCACGATTTCTTCCAGGACATCCTCCAGGGTGATAAGCCCGGAAGTGCCTCCGTATTCGTCAATGGCAATGGCCAGGTGCACTTTTTTATTTTGAAACTCCAAGAGCATATTTTTGGCATTCTTGGTTTCCGGAATAAAAAAAGGAGGACGCATGAGTTCCTCGAGGCTGCGCTGTGCAGCCTCCGGATGGAGGAGGCTGGGGAGGAGATCCTTGGCATGTATAATGCCCACTATATGGTCTTTATTTCCCCTATAGACCGGAATTCGGGAATGGCCGCTGCCGATAATGACTTCAGCCACCTCGGCCAGGGTGCCTTTTTCCTCTACACAATCAATATCAGTTCTGGGGACCATGATTTCCCGGACCTGGTAATTTCCAAGTCTGAGAATGTTCAAGAGCATTCCGGCAGTATCTGCACTCAGCTCGTTGTCCAACCTGGCTTCGGTTATCACATTTTCGATCGGGCTTTCGCTTTTGCCACTAAAGAAGTTGCGGATCGAGGTCCATAATCCCCCTTCAGAAGTTTCGTCCACCCTTTCCCTCCTTGGTTTCAAAAGTGGTTCAAACGACGAGATGTTGCACTGATCTGTATCTTAGAGGCAAGAGGTCTTTTTTGTCCAGTCCGGAAAGCAGGCTTTCACGGTAAATGTGTTCTCAAAAGAACCAGTTAGCTCTGGGGCGGAGCAAGAGCCAGCTGGGCCATGACCTTGGCGTCGTGGATGATATTATGAAGAGAAGTATATTCATTGGGCTGGTGGGCATTGCCAGGCAAAGTGGCCCAAACTGCGGCCGGAAATCCCTTGTGCCGGGCATAAGAAGCTACAGTCCCTCCGCCAATGCCGTGAGGCTGAGCCTGTACCCGGTATGTATCAGATATTGCGTTTTGCAGGTTACGGACCAAAGGGCAGTCGGGATCTGTATCTGAAGCCTGTTGCTGATGAACGATATCCATTTCGATCTGCTGGCCGGTTTCCCGGGACACAGCCTGGACTGTTTCCTGGATCTTGGCCAGAGTCGAGGACAAGGAGTATCCAGGAAGGACACGGCAATCGCAATAAAACACGTCCCGGCCGGGGATGGTGTTCACATTGGGAACATTGGCCTCGATCCTGGTGGACTCAAAGGTAGAGAAAGGGGGATCGAACAGGGGGTTCTGGTGGTCAAATACTGTATACAATTCCCGAAGCTTCAATATGCACCGGGCAGCACCCAGCAGGGAATTCTTACCGGCTTGAGGTGTGGAGGCATGACATTGTTGGCCATGAACAGTGAGCTTAAGCCATAGGAGCCCCTTTTCGGCCACTTCAATCATTGAAGAGTCAGGCAGGCCGAAGTCCGGAACCAGGAATTGGTCCTTTTCCTGAAAGATTTCTTTGTGCTGGTCAAAGATATAATCCAGGCCATAGGAATTTCCGGTTTCTTCGTCTGCGACCAAAAGCAGGCCCAGATTAGCGGCCGGTGCGTGACCGGTTTGAAGCACGGCCCTGGCCGCCAGCAGGGAGGCCACAAGACCATGGTGGTTATCCTCCACCCCGCGCCCGAAGATGCGGTCCCCGTCCCGGTGCAGGACGTATGGGTCTGTATTCCAGAGCTTTAGATCGCCCGGCGGCACTACATCCATATGGGAGATGATCCACAGGGTGCTGCTGGAATCTCTTCCCGGGATGACGGACATAAGGTTCGGCCGTTGACCGCTCTCTACCCTGGGGTCAGGAGCAGCCAGACTGCGGACCTGGCCCAGGCCGCTCTCAGAGAGATACGAGGTCAGAAACTCGGCTTTGTCCTGTTCCCCCTGGCCGCCATTTTCCGGGCCCAAGGCCGGCCTGGAGACCAGTTCCTGCTGGAGCTGGACGACGGTCTCTGTTTGCTGATCCAAGTATGTAGAGAGTTCGGTGTGCATAACTATGGCCAGAGACGAAGTTTAAAAATGAAGGATGTCAGGTTTCACATTTCAGCTTTGCCTCCGGCAAATCTGAAATATTTTTTGCCCCAAAGCGGGTAAAAGGAGAAATATTTGCCGGGTTGATCAAGGATGAAACATGCCAACAGAACCGCGCTCAATTCGAAATTGAGTGGGGGATAACCTCAGCCCTTAAGGTAGGGGCAGGCTTAGGCGTCTTTCGCCGTATGGCTGCCCTCTTCATCCTGCCAGTCTGGAGCCTGGCGGGCGAAGACAAGCTTCGCCCCTACGATTTTAACCACGATTGGGGTAGCAGCGTAGGGGCGGACCTTGCTTGCCTGATAATCGGGTCCCTTGAGGGTATTTAACTGGGTGTCCGCCCAGGTAGAAGAGGGCGAATGATTATTCGCCCCTCCTGCCTGCTCGCAAGTTTCTTTTTGGATCAAACTGGCGGTTTCTTACGAATAACGAATATACGGATAACGAATAACAGGCCGCCAGCGGCGGCGCTGAACCACGGCAACCTGTTACCGGCCTCGGGCCGCCCGCTTGGAGGCCTTGAGGGGGTTGACCTTGACCTTGCCTCCCTTGTCCATATCCGCCTTGATGTGGGTGGCGAAATTGCAGGCACCGTGCCGCCATTTGGCCGCAGGCAGTGGATAGCTCGAGCAATAGCGTTCGCCATTTACAGTATGAATACGTTCACAGCCTTCGCACTGCTCCACAACCTGGTGCAGAATGTGGCCATTGAGCTTGAGCCCTTCTTCTGTTCGAACTGCCTGATCAAAGATGCTGGCTTGAGACATGGCTTTCCTCCATAACCCTGGTAAGTTGAAATATATCAGCAGATCGCTGCCGCTTGAAAACACGATAGAAGCAGCCTGTGAACGGGCAGGGATTTTCTCCTTTCTGACCGTTCCGTCTAAAACTAAATTTTTTACCCTGATCTGAGTGAATCTGTCAAGAATGAATATTGAACCATTCAACCCGGCAAACTCATTCTTGACTCTTGGCCAGTGGGTATTAAATTTTACAATGTGCCGTGAATTGTAAAAATGTAAATGAGTTGTCAGGCAGATGCCTGAAGGAACCAACCTCCGGTTCGCGAAGTCGGGGGAGATATATTTTGCCAGCGGTGAATACTACTTGGGAAAAGGGGATATGATATGAGTGTGGCCTACAAGGATTATTACCAGACCCTGGGAGTGTCCAGGGATGCCTCCCAGGAAGAAATCTCCAAGGCGTTTAAAAAACTGGCCAGAAAATACCATCCGGACCTCAACCCCAATGATCAAGAGGCTGAACAGAAATTTAAAGAAGTGAATGAGGCCTATGAGGTGCTGAAGGATCCGGAGAAACGCAAGCGCTTCGATCATCTGGGTGCGGATTGGGAGCATGGCCAGAATTTTGAGCCTCCACCTGGATATGAAAATGTACACTTCACCTTTGGCGGCCCAGGAGGCGGAGCTCAGTTTGGAAGTGGATTCAGCGACTTTTTTGAAACCATCTTCGGTGACCTCTTTGGCCAGGGCGGAGGCGGAGCCAGATTTCAACGCTCCCAAGGCGGTTTTGGCGGTGGTGCCGGGCCTTTTGCCGGAGCCGGCTTCTCAGAGCACGATTTTGCCGCAAAAGGACAAAATGCAGAGACCACCCTGGAGCTTTCTTTGGAAGAAGCCTACCAGGGGGGACACAAGAAAATCACCCTGCAAGAGCAGGCCGTGGGCCCGGATGGACGACCGCATATTCAAAACAAGACTCTGGATGTGAATATTCCGCCGGGAGTGACCGATGGATCCAAGATCCGATTAAGCGGTCAGGGCACCCCGGGCCGAAGCGGAGGACCGGCCGGAGATCTGTATCTCAAAGTCAAGCTCTTGCCTCATTCCCAATTCCGGGTGGACGGGCACAATATCATCTACGACCTTCCGGTGGCCCCATGGGAGGCTGCCTTGGGAACAAGTGTGTCCGTACCTACACTGGAAGGTCGAGTAGAGATGAAAATCCCGCCCGGAACCAGTGGGGGCCAGAAGCTGCGCCTGCGGGGCAAGGGTCTTGGCCGGGGAGGCAAGAAGGGCGATCAGCTGGTCCAAGTGGTGGTCAAGGTGCCCAGGCACCTTAGTGAAAAGGAAAAAGAGCTCTTTGAGCAGCTGGCTGCTGAGTCCAGTTTTCAGCCCCGGTCATAAAGAGAGGTGTCTGGTTTCAGCTTTGCCTCCGGCAAATCTGAAATAATTTTTTGGGGGCGCTTTGGCCCCAAAAAAAGGAGGAATATATATGGATTTAAATAAATTTACCCAAAAATCACAGGAAGCGCTGTCAGAAGCGCAGAATATAGCCACTCGATACAACAATCAGCAAGTGGAAGTTGAACATTTGGCCCTGTCCCTTGTTGAACAGGAAGGGCTGGTCAGCGATTTGCTGCAACGTGGTGGGGTCGATATCAAGAGTTACAAGGATGCTCTCATCGCCGAGCTAAAAAAGATCCCCCAGGTCAGCGGTCCGGGGGCCCAGCCGGGACAGGTCTATGTCACTCAACGCTTGAATTCCCTGTTGGTCAAAGCCCAGGACCTGGCCAAAAAGATGCAGGACGAATACGTCAGCGTGGAACACTTGTTTTTGAGCCTGCTGGAAGAGCCGCAGTCCACGGGAGTGGGCCGGGTGAATCGCCAGTTCCGGATAGACAAGGACAAGATACTTTCTCTGCTCACCGAGGTCCGCGGCCACCAGCGGGTAACCTCGGCCAACCCGGAAGGGACCTATGATGCTTTGAAGAAGTACGGCCGGGATCTGGTGGAAGAGGCCCGCAAGGGCAAGCTGGATCCGGTTATCGGCCGGGACGGGGAGATCCGCCGGGTGATCCGCATTTTGAGCCGGAGGACCAAGAACAATCCGGTGCTCATAGGTGAAGCCGGAGTGGGCAAGACAGCCATTGCCGAAGGTCTGGCCCAGCGAATCGTCAAGCAGGACGTGCCCGAGGGATTAAAGGACAAGACCATCTTTGCCCTGGACATGGGCTCCCTGATCGCCGGGGCCAAATATCGGGGAGAATTTGAGGAGCGCTTAAAGGCGGTGCTCAAGGAGATCCAGGAGTCCGAGGGCCGGGTGCTCATGTTCGTGGATGAGATGCACACTATTGTCGGCGCAGGCAAGACCGAAGGGTCCATGGACGCCGGCAATCTGCTCAAGCCCATGCTGGCCAGGGGTGAGCTGCATTGCATCGGGGCCACCACCCTGGATGAATACCGCAAGAACATAGAAAAGGACCCGGCTTTGGAGCGCCGTTTCCAGCCGGTCATGGTCACCGAGCCGACTCTGGAGGACTCCATCTCCATTCTGCGCGGGCTTCGGGAGCGGTTTGAGGTCCACCACGGGGTGCGGATCAGCGACTCGGCCCTGGTCACCGCCGCCACCCTGTCCGATCGGTACATTACTGACCGGCACCTGCCGGACAAGGCCATCGACCTCATTGACGAGGCCGCGGCTATGATCAGGACTGAGATCGACTCCCTGCCTACAGAGCTGGACGAGATCAATCGGCGGATCATGCAGCTGGAGATTGAACGCGAGGCCCTGCGCCGGGAGACGGATAAGGCCTCCAAGGAGCGCTTGGAGAATCTGGAAAAGGAACTGGCTGAAGCCAAGGAGAATCAATCCCAGCTCATGGCCCAGTGGGAAAAGGAAAAGAACTCCATCAAAAGCATGCAGCAGCTCAAAGAGGAGCTGGAAAAGACCAGGCTGGAAATTGAAGAAGCAGAGCGCAACTACGACCTGAACCGGGTGGCTGAGCTGCGCTACGGCAAGCTGGCCGATCTGGAGCGTCAGATAAAAGAAAAGGAGGAAGGCCAGGACCAAGAAGAAAAGCCGCAGCTGCTCAAGGAAGAGGTCGGACCGGACGATGTGGCCGAAATCATCTCCCGCTGGACAGGCATCCCGCTTTCCAAGCTCCTGGAAGGGGAAAAGGAAAAGCTGCTGCGCCTGCCTCAGGTACTGCACCAGCGGGTGGTAGGTCAGGATGAGGCTGTTGAGGCTGTGGCCGATGCAGTGATCCGGGCCAGGGCCGGACTCAAGGATCCCAACCGGCCCATCGGGTCCTTTATTTTCCTCGGGCCCACTGGAGTGGGCAAGACTGAGCTTTGCAAGACCCTGGCCGAGTCCCTGTTCGATTCCGAGGAGAACATGATTCGGCTGGACATGTCCGAGTACATGGAAAAGCATACCGTAGCCCGGATGATCGGAGCACCCCCTGGGTATGTGGGCTATGAGGAGGGGGGACAGCTCACGGAAAGGGTGCGCAGAAAGCCGTACTCAGTCATCCTCCTGGACGAGATTGAAAAGGCCCACACCGATGTGTTCAATATCCTGCTCCAGATCCTTGATGATGGACGATTGACGGACAGTCACGGCCGAGTGGTTGATTTTAAGAACACCATCATCATCATGACCTCCAATCTGGGATCCCAGTTCCTCCTGGATGGGATCACGGAACTGGGCGAGCTGAAGGAGGAGGCCAGAGGCCAGGTTATGTCCACCTTGCGCTCTCAGTTCCGGCCGGAGTTCTTGAACCGGGTGGACGAGATCGTCATGTTCACCCCTTTGCTTGTGGAACAGATCAAGCAGGTCATCGGCCTCCTCATGCAGCGTCTGGAAAGCCGTTTAGCGGAGCGCAAGATCAGTGTGCGCCTGTCTGATGCAGCCACGGACTTTATTGCCCGGGAGGCCTATGATCCGGTCTATGGAGCCAGGCCTCTGCGCCGTTACCTGCAGACCCATATCGAAAGCCCCCTGGCCAAGAAGCTGATCGGGGGCGAGCTCATGGACGGGCAAAAGATCCTGGTGGATGAGCAAAATGGTCAGCTGGTCTTTGTCTTAGAGGCAGCTGAGGCCGCCGCATAAAATTTTTGGCCCGCTCCCCGCGGGCCAAAGTTTATTATATTTCGGTCCCTTCGCTGGCCGCTGACTGATATTTAATCGAGGATGAAACTGACCCGGCATTTTTTTGTCCGCTTTGGGGCAAAAAATACTTCAGATTTGCCGGAGCAAAGCTGAAAAGGTATCTGCATGAATATCCTGTGTATAGACATCGGCAGCGGCACTCAGGACGCGCTGTACTATCAATCTGACCAGCCCCTGCAGAACTGCCCCAAGTTCGTCCTTCCCTCCCCGGCCCGGATGGTTTCTGTCCAGATCCAGAAGCTGACTGTTGCCCAGCAGCCGGTTTATCTCTACGGTCAGGTCATGGGCGGGGGATTTGGGGGCCGGATTTGGAAACATGTGGAAGAGGGATTTCCTGTAGCAGCGCATCCTCAGGCCGCCCTGTCTCTGGCCGATGATGTGCACAAGTTGGAAAAGCGGGGAATCCAAATTGAGGAGTCCTGTCCTTTCGGGTATTGTCCCGTTTATCTCTGCGATTTTGATCCTGGTTTTTGGCGCGGAATCCTGGCCCAGGCCGGCCTGGGTATGCCGGAGCTGGTACTGGCTGCGGCCCAGGATCACGGATTTCACCCCCAAGCCAGCAATCGATTGGGCCGCTTCTCTTTGTGGACCGCGCTTTTAAGCCAGACTCAGGGGCGGGTCCAGGATCTGCTTTTCGAACATCCTCCAAAGGAGCTGACCAGACTGCGAGCTGTGCAGTCCATGACCGGTGGCGGTCCGGTGGCGGATACCGGTGCCGCTGCTGTACTTGGGGCTTTGTTTGATCCGGATATCCAGGCCCTCAACCAGGAACAGGGAGTATTGATAGTTAATGTGGGCAATAGCCACACCATCGCCTTCCTGGTCTACCAGGAGGGCATTTACGGGATATTTGAACACCATACCGGCCTTTTGGATCCGGACAAACTGTGGCAGCTTTTGATCAGGTTCAGGCAAAAGGGGCTGGACAACCAGGATGTCTTTGCCGACAACGGGCATGGGTGCATGTATGTCCAAGATTTTCCTCCAGGGATCGGATTTGACTCCGTAGTTGTCCTGGGACCGCGGCGAGATATGCTGCAAAGCTTTCCGGTCACCTTCCCGGCTCCGGGCGGGGACATGATGCTGGCCGGGTCTTTCGGCTTGCTCCATGGCTGGCGGCTGAAGCAGGGAGAAAAATGAGTGTTCAGCGCCGCCTCAGGCGGTACTGACACCTATTTTATTGATTTATTTAAAAAAAACCAGTTTGATTTATGATCAATCCGGCAAGTTTTCCTTTTTTGCCCGTTTTGGGGCAAAAAATAGTTCAGCTTTGCCGGAGGCAAAGCTGAAAGGAGACCCATTATGCCCAAACCCACATCCACCCAGACCTGGAAGCCTCTGGCCGAGTATCGGCAGATCCTGGAAAACTCCCACCTGCGGGATATGTTTCGGGACGATCCGCGCCGGTTTGAGCGCTTTTCCCTGCGCTTGGGGCCGATCCTGTACGATTACTCCAAGCAGCGTATCGACAGCAGGTGCATGGGGCTTTTGTTCTCCCTGGCCCGGGAAATGGATCTTCCCGCCAGGATCCAGGCCATGTTTACCGGAGAACGTATCAACCGGACCGAAGACCGCAGCGTTCTGCACATTGCCCTGCGCAATCGATCCAACCGGTCTATTGCAGTCGACGGCCAGGACGTCATGCCGGAGGTGAACGCAGTCCTGGACCAGATGCGGGATTTCACCTCCAGGGTCCGGGAAGGGGAGTGGACAGGCAGCACAGGCAAACAGATCACTGATGTGGTCAATATCGGCATCGGAGGCTCTGATCTCGGACCGCGCATGGCGGCCAAGGCTTTGGCTGCTTATGGCCATCCCGGTCTGACCTGTCATTTTGTTTCCAATATCGATCCCACCCATCTTCACCAGGGCCTGAAATCCCTGAATGCAGAAACCACCTTATTCGTCATCGCCTCCAAGACCTTTACTACCCAGGAGACCATGACCAATGCCCGGTCGGCCCGGAAATGGCTGACCGAACAGCTGGGAGAGCGGGCGGATGTGGCCAGGCACTTTGTGGCCGTGTCCACCAATGAGCCCGAGGTGCGTGCATTCGGCATTGATCCGGCCAATATGTTCCGTTTCTGGGACTGGGTGGGAGGGCGCTACTCGGTGTGGTCGGCCATCGGACTTCCCCTGGCCCTGCTCATCGGTATGGAGCAGTTTGAGGATTTTCTGCGCGGAGCGCATATGGTGGACGAGCACTTCCGGACTGCAAACCTGGAAGAAAATGTCCCGGCCATCATGGGCCTTTTAGCTGTCTGGTATTCGTCTTTTTTTCAGGCCGAGACCCAGGCAGTGCTGCCCTATGATCAATACCTGGAAGATTTCCCGGCCTACCTGCAGCAAGGGGAGATGGAAAGCAACGGAAAGAGGGTGACCTTGTCCGGCCAGGAGGTGGATTATCCCACCGGTCCGGTTATCTGGGGCGAACCAGGGACCAATGGTCAGCATGCCTTTTTCCAGCTCCTTCATCAGGGCCCCCGGCTCATTCCCTGCGATTTTATCGCCTTTGCCCGCAGCCTGAACCCCATGGGCGAACATCACCAGATCCTGCTGGCCAATTTTTTCGCCCAGACCGAAGCCCTGATGCGGGGCAAGACCAGGGAGGAAGCCTGGCAGGAGCTCCAGGACCAGGGACTCGAGCAAGGGGAAGTGGAGCGCCTTGTGCCCCACAAGGTCTTTCCCGGCAACAGGCCGTCCAGTTCCATTCTAGTCGAAGAACTCACTCCATATACCCTGGGTGCGCTCATGGCCTTATATGAGCACAAGATCTTCGTTCAAGGGGCAGTCTGGGATATCAATTCCTTTGACCAGATGGGCGTGGAGCTGGGCAAACAATTGGCCAAGGCTATATTGCCGGAGCTGCAGGCCAAAGGATCGGTGTCCTCGCACGACAGCTCGACGAACGGATTGATCAATGCCTGGAAGGAATTGGCCGAAGGCCTGTAGATGATAGGCGGTGGTCAGCTTTGCCTCCGGCAAATCTGACCTGCTTTTGCGCCAAAGAGCGCAAAATAATTGTCGGGTTGATCCAGGATGAAACTGGCGGGTAAGTAGTAGGGGCGAATAATCATTCGCCCTCTTGTACCTGGGCGGACACCCAGTTAAATACCCTCAAGGGACCCGATTATCAGGCAAGCAAGGTCCGCCCCTACGACTGTTACCCCAGTCGTGGTTGAATTCGTAGGGGCGAAGCTTGTCTTCGCCCGCCAGGCCAAGCGATGCGAGGCCTCAATATTGTTTCTGAAATCGAGTTTCATGCGAGTGGTCAGTGGGCAACCCCGCCTTTGGGGGTTTATTTGCAGTTCTCTCGTATGAACTAGACTTTGCTTTCTCCGCCTGCCCCGGACCCCGGATCTTGGTCCGGGGCAGGCTTGATCCGGGATCACCCCGGCGTAGGTCGCTCCGTCACCCCGGCGTAGGCCGGGGTCCAGCTCTTGCATTTTCAGTCTGGATTCCCGCCTGCGCGGGAATGACGGAGGGGAAGCATGCCAACTCCGGTTCGTGTCGAAAGGATCTTCCGCCTACGTGTTCTTAATTAGCAGCACCCCGGCGCTGAGCAAAAGTACGCCCACCACCCTCCAGATGGAGATGGGGTGGACCGGGTAGCCGAGCAGGCCGAAATGGTCCAGAATCAGGGAAGCCAGCATTTGTCCGGCCAGAAAAAAAGCGAACATAGTGGTGGCCCCCAGCTTGGGCACTGCTATGATAGTCACAGTGACCAGGAAGGCCCCGCCCAGCCCGCCCAGCCATATCCACCAGGGGCTTTGGCCCAGTGCAGCCAGAGGCGGCCAGGAGATGCGAACGGCCAGGCTCACAGAGAGGAGCCCCAGGGTGCCCACTGCAAAGGAGACCAGGGCGGCCAGGATATTGCTGTTCAGCCACTGGCTGAGTCGAGCATTCACCCCCGCCTGGGTCGGAGCAACCATGCCGGCGGCGACTACGAGAAGGGCAATGAATATTTTCATGAAGTCATGAACACTTGCGGCTGAAAATTAAAGTGTCTGGATATGAGTCCTACGTTTTTCCTGCTCACCGATTTTGGCCTCCAGGATCCCTATGTGGGCCAGATGAAGGCTGTTCTCTGGTCCCGGATGCCGCAGGCTAAAGTCCTGGATCTCAGCCATGGGGTTCGTCCCCATAATGTGCTTCAGGCCGCCTTCTTTCTGGATTCTTCCTGGCCGTATTTGCCGCCGGGGTCAACAGGACTGGGTGTTGTCGATCCCGGAGTGGGAACCGAAAGGTCGATACTTCTGTGCCAGGAAGGCGGCAAGTCCGTATTGACTCCGGACAACGGTCTGCTTGGCCTTTTGCTGGAAAGCAGGCCCGAATGCCGCCTGTGGCGCATGCAGCCTCCAACTCCAGAGCGGGAAATCAGCTCCACCTTTCATGGCCGCGATGTGTTCGCTCCCCTGGCCTGTGGGCTGGCTCAAGGTATTGATCCCGATCAACTGGGGACCGAAATTGCTGGTAATGAGTGCTTTCAGCTTCCCCTGACCCGGCGGCCCAAAAGGGAAGGAAGCCGGATACATGCCGTGGTCACTCATGTTGATCATTTTGGGAACTGTGTGCTCAATCTGCCAGCCGCAGAATGGAGCGAAAGCATTTTAGCCTGCCAGCATCTTTCTGTGCACCATCCCCGGCAGGAGACTGTATACCCGGTCTCCACCTATGCCCGGCTTGCGAAGAACCAACTTGGAATACTGATCGGCAGTCAGGGCTATCTGGAGCTGGCCTGCAACCAGGATTCCTGCGCCCGGAACCTGGGGCTGGATATCGGGGATGTATTCTCCTTTCGTCTTTGAACCCTTGTGCTTGCATAAAACCAGAGATTACCCAGGGCCTGCGGTCTTGTCCGTCCGGTGTGTTTCATCCTAGTGTCGCGTCATATATGCATTGTCAGGTATCGGAACGAATCCTTCCTGCTAAACCGCAGGCACGCTTTCGCTAACGAAGCATGGCAAACCGAATGTTGCTTTCTCCGTCACTCCGGCGTAGGCCGGGGTCCAGTTTTTTATACAAACGAATAACGGATGGCCAGCGGCGGCGCTGAACACCACTTCACTCCCCCAACCCCAGCCCAGGCCGCATAACCTGTCCGGTCATCCCGGTCTCATATCCCCCCAATTCTATAATCTTGTTCTGAAACTTGGCTGTTGTGAGCAGGTTAAGCACAGTCTGCACCTTCACCTCATCCAGATGTTCTGTGGGGATGATCAGGTCGTAACGCTCCCTGGCCAGGGGAACAAAATCCAGGTTTAGAGCCTTGGCTGCGGCATAAATACCCATGCCGCAGTCTGCTGTACCAGAAAGGACATTCACAGCCACGGCCATGTGGGTGAATTCCTCATGATCGTAGCCAAGGATCTGGTCTGCAGAGATTCTGGCTTGCTGCAGATGATCGTCAAACAAAATGCGGGTCCCCGCCCCTCTTTGCCGGTTGATGAAGACCAGGTCCGAGTCAGCCAGGTCCTGAATTCCCTTGATGCCTTTGGGATTGCCCTTGGGCACGATCAAGCCCTGATGCCGGATGGCCAGGTTGACCACCTGCACATCCACTCCCGGCAGGTACTTGGCCAAAAAGGGAAAGTTGTAGTCCTGGGTTTGGGGATCATAGAGATGGGCTCCGCTGAGATGGGCGGTCTCCCTTTTTAAGGCCTGGAGCCCTCCCAGGCTGCCGGCATGGGTGGAGGCCAGGGTGATGGGTTCCTCCTGATCCATAAGCTCATTGGCCAGAAGATCCAGGGTATTGTCGTGACTGCCCACACAGACCAGGGTCTGTTCCAGTTCCTGCAAGGAGACCAGACATTCAGCGTTTAAGGGCTGATCCGCCTGGTGACCCTCGGAGGACCTGGGGATCTTGGCCATCCCCTGGGCCTTGGTCAGGGAAGTGATCATTCCTGCCCCTCTGGGCAGGGGGGTGCCGACCCAGCTTTCACCTACCCGCCCGATGTTTAAGCGCAAAAATTCATCCTGCCCCAGCTTGGAAGGGACGCTGCGGGTCAAAGAGACAGGGATGGTGGGCCGGGAGGAAGGTTTGACGTGACTCAGCCAGGCGATGAAGGGCTTTACCAGCTGTTCAAAACAGATCACACTGCTGACCGGGTATCCCGGAGCTCCAACCAGCAGGGTATTCCCGCTTACCCCCAGCAGGCTTGGCTTGCCCGGCATGGCTGCAATGCCGTGGACTACCACCTGACCCAGGGAATCCATGATCCTGCGCGTATAATCCTTGCTCCCTGCCGAGGACCCGGCCCCGATGACAATGATCTGCTTTCCGGTGTCCAGGGCCTCCTGGACGGCCCGGGTCAGGGCCTGCTCGTCGTCCGGCACAGGTGGCACCCGGGTGACATCGCATCCCCAGGATCGGGCCAGAAGCCCAAGGACCTGGGAGTTGCTCTCAATGACCTGACCGGCTTTTGGCGCAGGCCGGGTGGTAAAGTCCAGGACTTCGTCGCCGGTGGGGATAATGTGCACCTGAGGTTTTTTACGAACTTCTACTTCAAAGATGCCCCCGCTGAGCAGGGCCCCGATGTCGTATGGGGTTAAGGTCCGGTTCTGGGGCAGGATGAGCTCAGTGGCCACAATATCTTCCCCTATGCGCCGCACATGCTGCCAGGGATGGGCCGGAGCCTCGATATGCACTGTCTGTTCATCGGCCTGGTGCACGTGTTCAATCATGATCACCGCATCGGCAAAGGCGGGCATAGGTTCTCCGGTGTTCACCGGATGGTACTCAGTCCCCAGGGTAAGGCTGACCGGATTCCCTTCCCGGGCGGCAAAGGTGTGTTCAGACTTGACCGCAATCCCGTCCATGGCTGCGGAATGGTAGGTAGGAGAAGAATATCTGGCATATACGGCTTGGGCCGTAATCCGGCCGGCTGCTTCATGCGTGGGCACGCTCTCGGTGCCTAGCAGGGCATTGCGGTCAATCCGGGTCTTGATTTCCTCCAGGGCCTGTTCAATAGGGACAGTGTGCAGGTATATGTTCCGATCGCTGCTCATTCAGGCCTCCTTGACAGGTCAAAAAAATCAGGGCACCTGATCCCTATGCCCCGCATAAAATTGGTTGTGGCCTATACTGGCACTCATTTTCAGGGTTGGCAAGTTCAGCCCGCGGCGCGGACTGTGCAAGGGGTTCTGCAAGAGGCATTGACCACCATATGTGCCGAGCCGGTTGTGGTCCACGGATCGGGGCGGACGGACTCTGGAGTGCATGCCCTGGGCCAAGTGGCCCATGCTGACATTCCGGAAAATCGCTGCAGCGTTCCCTGGGTCAGGGCCCTGAATCGCATGCTTCCTGAGGATGTAGCCGTGCTGGAAGCAGAGTGCGTATCTTCCGGATTTCATGCCCAGTATTCGGCCAAGGAAAAGGAGTACATCTATTCCCTGTGGACGCATCCAGACTACGTTCTGCCACAGGACAGGCCCTATGTCTGGTGGGTGCCCGGGGGTGTGGAAGTGAACGCCATGCAGGAGGCGGCCCGGATCATGCTGGGTGAGCACGATTTTGCCGCTTTTCAGAACACAGGCACGCCGGTGGCTCATACGGTACGTCATGTACGCCGGGTAGACGTTCGGGCCGGGACACACAGGATTGATACCCACTTCATTGCCAATGGATTTTTAAAGCAGATGGCACGCAACCTGGTTTCCGCACTTGTGGCTGCGGGGACCGGAAAGATGAGCCTCAAGCAGATGCAGGCCCTGCTTCAGGGAAAAGACCGCCGGTCTGGCCCGGCCACTGCCCCGGCCCGGGGCCTGACCCTGGCCCGGGTCATGTACCAATAACAGGCCCGCCAATGGCGGCGCTCGCATGATACAAGATTCT
>JAWLEI010000057.1:0-1420 GCA_041686195.1 Desulfovermiculus sp. | reverse complement strand
TTTCATCACTGATCAATCCGGCTCATCCTTCATTTTTGCCCGCTTTGGGGCAAAAATTATTTCAGATTTGCCGGAGGCAAAGCTGAACCTGGAACCTCAACCAGGAGTAGATATGCAGGTTGTCAGTGCAGTGGGTGCATTCCAAAAGCAGTGCCTTGATTTGCGCTGCTCCGGACAGGTCACCGTCCTGGTTCCGACCATGGGCTTTTTTCATGAAGGCCATTTAAGCCTCATGCGCTGGGCCCGGGACAATGCGGACACTGTTCTGGTCAGTCTGTTCGTCAATCCGGCCCAGTTCGGCCCGAGTGAAGATCTGGATCGTTATCCCCGGGACCTGGAGCGGGACCAGGACCTGGCCAGGGAAACGGGAGTGGATCTCCTGTTTATACCCCGGGTGGATGATGTGTACAAAAGAAATCACGACACATGGGTGGATGTGCCTGGTCTGAGCACATTCTTATGCGGTCAGAGCCGTCCTCATTTCTTCCGCGGAGTATGCACTGTTGTCTGTAAGCTCTTAAACATGGCCCTGCCACACAAGGCCGTGTTCGGACAAAAAGACTGGCAGCAGATGGTGGTCATCACCCGCATGGCCCGGGATCTGAATTTGCCGGTTCAGATCGTGGGCCGTCCGACAGTTCGCGAAGAGGACGGGCTGGCCATGAGCTCCCGCAATGCGTATCTTACACAGAAAGAGCGAGAGGAGGCGGCTCATATCTATGCCGGACTGCAAAAGGTGCAGGAATGGGCAAAAGGCGGAGAAAGGGAGACATCAAAGCTGAAGGCCCTGTTGGAGGGGCATTATGCCCAGAATGTGCCATCCGGGCATATTGATTACGTCCATTTCGTACATCCCTGGGAACTTACCCCAATGGATCGGGTTGAGGATCAGGTTTTGGTGGCTGTGGCCATGCACGTGGGCTCAGCCAGATTAATCGACAACATGCTTGTACAAGGATGAGAAAATGGCAATGCGGTGTTTTTTACAGGCCAAAATTCACAGGGCGACTATTACCTTTGCCGATGTGGACTATGTGGGCAGTATCGCCATCTGCCCGAAGTTGCTGGCAGCAGCTGGCATTTTACCGAATGAGCAAGTTGATGTGTATAATATAAACAACGGGAATCGGCTGACTACCTATGCAATTGTGGGTCAGGAGGGAGAGATAGGGCTGAACGGGGCAGCGGCCCTGAAGGGCCAGGCCGGGGACAAGGTGATCATCGCCTCTTACACCTGGCTGACCTCGGAGGAGATCAGCGAACACGAGCCAAGCCTGGTGTTTGTGGACCAGGAGAACAGGATACTTGAGCGTTGAACAAGCTCGTATGAAACGAGACGCAAAGTGTTCAGGTTTCAGCGCCGCCGCTGGCCGCTGACGGCCAGTTTGATCAAGAAAGAAACAGAGCATGAAGAGGGCTG
>JAWLEI010000056.1:0-21427 GCA_041686195.1 Desulfovermiculus sp. | reverse complement strand
GGCCAGCCCTTGGGGGCAAGGGCGGCCTACCTACGAGCCGGGCTTTTCAGTAGGACGGGCTTGACCCCAAGCCCTGTCCCTCTGAGACAATAGTTTCATCCCGGATCAAACTGGCGGTCGCCGCCAGCGGCGGCGCTGAAATGTGAACAAATGTCAATTTACAGGTGAACACTGATTAAACACCCTCTTCAACCGGTTACTGAAGAGATCATATATCTCCAGCCAGCCACTTCCTGGATCAGAATCATTTATGTTCAGACAAGCTTGGTCTTGAAGGATTTCTTTCTATGTATAGTGTACTGAAATTCATTGACATCCCCAAAAGTGTCCCTGCCCCGTGCCTGACCTCTTCAGCCGGGACTCAAATGATACTTTATATGAATGAAGGCTCAGGCATGCTATTTGCCTCACTGGGCTCAATCTCTGCTAGCTTTTATTCTCATCGTATGAAACTGATTTTACTTTCTCCGCCTGCCCCGGACCCCGGATCTCGGTCCGGGGGCAGGCCTGATCCGGGGTCACCCCCGGCGTAGGCCGGGGTCCAGCTCTTACTCTTCAGTCTGGATTCCGGTCCCGGATCGGAGTCCGGGATGACGTTCTTTCGCCAAAATGACGGAGGGGATGGCACAAAGTTTCATATTCGATCAAACTAGGCGTCTTCCCCCAGCGGCAGGGCTGAAAAAGCAGGGAAGCCCGGGCATTCATGAACCAGGTCTGGACGGGACAGAACTTTTGATGGTACATAAAGACATGAAATATGCTCAACCTAAACTGTGATTTGAGGCTTAGAGCAAGGAGGCAGCATGAACTATGATTGGGCCTTGGGGAAGATTGAGCCTGCATACATTTTCAGGTCGTGTTGCATCATCACCCTGATACTCTCCCTCTGCATCGCAATACCGGCCATGAGCGCCCCGGAAGAGCCTCAGCCTGATGCTGACTACGGCGCCGCCGAAGCCAGGAAGCTGGCTCAGATCCCAGAACACTGGATCACCGCCGATCATTCTGGGTTTGAAATCCTGGATCAGGATTTTACCTCTGGCCCGGAAGTAACCGAGGCCTGCCTCTCCTGTCACAACGAGGCCGCTGAACAGGTCCACGAAACCATTCACTGGTCCTGGATCTGTCCGGCTGATCCGAACAAGATCATGGGCAAAAATGGTTTGACCATGAACAACTTCTGAATGTCCATCCAAAGCAACGAGGCTCGTTGCACATCATGTCATGCTGGATACGGGTGGGAAGACAAGTCCTTTGATTTTTCCTCGGAGCGGAATGTGGACTGTCTGGTCTGCCATGAGCAGACCGGAACATACCAGAAATTTCCGACCGGGGCCGGTCATCCGGTCGATGAACCAAAAAAGTTTGGCGGCAAATTGTACGAGCCTCCGGACTGGAATGAGGTTGCCCAGTCGGTTGGCCGCCCGGATCGGTCCAACTGCGGAGCCTGTCATTTTTACGGGGGTGGAGGCGACGGGGTCAAGCATGGTGATCTGGATTCATCTCTGTATGAACCCAGCCGGGACTTGGACGTGCACATGTCTCCTGACGGCGGAGATTTTACCTGCGTCCGCTGCCATACCACCAAAGCCCACAAGATCGCCGGTCGCTGCTATAAGATCCCGGCCTTTGAAGAAAGGAAGAGCCTGATCGATGATGACCAGGTCCACCGCATCTCCTGTGTATCCTGCCATACCAAGGAGCCCCATGCCAAAGGCCACAAAGCCAACGACCACACCGATCGGGTGGCTTGCCAGACCTGCCATATTCCTTCTTTTGCCCGGGAAAACCCGACCAAGATGTGGTGGGATTGGACCACCGCCGGGAAATTAAATGACAAAGGCAAGCCGGTGGTTGAAAAAGGTCCCTACGGCAAAGCCGTGTATCACGGCAAAAAAGGCACTTTCCGCTGGGCCAAAGACGTCCCGCCTGAGTATGCCTGGTTCAACGGGCGGATGGAGTATCATCTGATCACTGAGAGCTTCGATCCCGATCAGGCCCCCCTTGAAGTCAATCATCCAATGGGCAGCCGGGATGACGACAGGTCCTTGATCTATCCCTTCAAGATCCATAGGGGCAAACAACCCTTTGATACTGAGCGTAACACCCTGGTCAATGTCCATCTGTTCGGCTCAAAAGAGTCCGATGCCTTTTGGAAAATCTATGACTGGCCCCAGGCCATCCAGGCCGGAATGGAGTACATGGATCTGGAGTTCAGCGGGGAGTACGACTTTGTGGAAACCAAGTACTATTTCCCCATCACCCACATGGTGGCCCCCGAGGAAGATTCTCTGACCTGTGCATCCTGCCACCAGCCCAACGGACGGTTAACCGCATTAAGCGGCTTCTACATGCCCGGCCGGGACAAAAGCATGGTCCTGGATGTTGTCGGATGGTTGGTGGTCATCGGTTCTATCCTGGGGGTGATGGTCCATGCAATTATGCGCATGATCAGCGCAAGGCTTCGCAAATAAGAAACATCCAATGCACGCCCATTGGCACTCAAGGTTGGAAATCTCTTGGGACAACGCCAGCAGCTAGTGCGGGCTGAAGACACCCAGAGCGCGGAAACAAACAGCTCCCGTGAGCATTTGTACAGGAGGCTTTCACATGCATACCGGTCAAAAAATATATCTGTATACTCGCTTTGAACGTTTCTGGCACTGGGCCCAGGCCTTGCTGATCATCGCCTTGATCGTCACCGGCTTTGAGATCCACTCCACATATACCCTGCTCGGGTTTGAGACGGCCGTCACTGTGCACAATTTCTGCGCCTGGACCTGGCTGGTCCTGTACATCTTTATTGTCTTCTGGATGCTGACCACTTCGGAATGGAAGCAGTATATCCCTACTTTCAAAAAGCTCCTGCAGGTGGTCTGGTACTACGCAGTGGGCATTTTCCAAGGCAAACCGCATCCGGTCCCCAAGACCAAAGGGGCCAAGCACAACCCCTTGCAGCGCCTGACCTACCTGGGCATTGTCACTTTCCTGGTCCCATTTCAGATCATTACCGGCTTCTTGTACTATTATTACAGCCAGTGGCCGCAACTGGGTCTGGACTGGCAGCTGTCCGCAATGGCCTATCTGCATACTGCCGGGGGATTCGCCTTTCTGGCCTTTCTTATCGTCCATACCTATATGACCACAACGGGACACACGGTCATGGCCCATATAAAGGCCATGTTCACCGGTGTGGAAGAGGTGGTAGAGACGGAGACGGTCCAGGACTGGGAAGTCAAACAGCACTGATCACCAAAGCCCCCAAAACTCCCGGGCATTGTCCACAAATATTTTGTTCTGAGTGTCCCGGTCCAGGTGCAGCCCATTCTGAACCGCCTGCACAAAGGGCCGGGACATCTCTTTTGCTCCGTCGCTGTTCAGAATAAGCCTGTCCACCACTCCTGGCTCATTACCCAGCACGGAGAGGACCTCCTGCCCTGTGGACTTGCCCGGCTGTAAAGTCATCCCCGCCATGTATCCTGCCTCCCAGACCAGCGGCCAGACCTGAGAACTGAGGTGATCGATGAGCACAGAACCCTTCAAGGATGGATATTCGTCGACCACCTTCAATATGGCCCGGGTCATGGCTTCCTTGTCTTGTTTTGGGGTATGCACCCCGACCTTTTTATCTTCCGGCAAGCCTTCCAGGGCCATATCCAGTTGCCAGCGCAGAATACGTTCTTCCACCAAACCGCCCTTTTCCAGGCCCAACTCTCCAAGTCCCCGGCATTGAGGCCGGCCAAGGTGGTCCTGCAAGGACTTTTTCAGTACCCCGGGCAGCCTGGTTTCAGTCTCCAGATCCTGCGGTATGCACCGGGGATGAATCCCGGCCAGATAATACATGGGCACACCCTGCCGGGTCAGCTCTATGCACACAGCATGTAAGTGTTCCCAGTATTGAGGATAGTCCGTCCAGGACTCTATGGACCGTGCATAGGACCATGTCAGGCCGCCAAGGCCCATGTCCCGATATGTGGGCACAAAATCAGGTTCCTGATCTATAAGGATGTCTGCATGACAGTGTGCGTCAAATGCCTTTATATCCATAGCTCATCTCCTTCTCGCAATGGAACATTGAATTCTTACCGTTTGCCATTTTCACCACACTGATTAGTATAAAAACAAGCAGCCAAGCAAAATCTTTTGCCTGTTGAGATGCATAAGGAGGTGTTGATAATGAGTGCATTGCCTGCTGAACATATCCAGGTTGGACCATGCACCGTAAATGTGCAAAAAAAACTCGACCTGCCCCAAAAGCCGGTCATTCTGTTGCATGGGGCCAGCTTCTCGGCCCAAACCTGGGACGAGTTGGGCACTCTGGATACACTGACCAGGGCCGGATATCCTGTTCTGGCCGCGGACATGCCCGGATTTGGCCAATCTCCGCCTTGCACTACCCCCAAACCGGATATCCTGCACAGCTTGATCACCCAATACGAGCTCAAGCAACCGGTTCTCATCGGCCCTTCCAGGGGGGGCCGCTACTGCCTGGAATTTTTCTTCACCTCTCCCGAGCTGGTTGGCGGCCTGGTCTTGGTCGGAGCGGTAGGCATAGAAGAGAACAAGGAACGGCTCAAGGATATTCATGTCCCATGCTGCCTGATCTGGGGGGACCAGGACACCATTTCACCGCCTCAATATGCCCAGTTTTTGCACCAGGAGATTCCAGCCTCCAGCATGCATATAATTGCCGGAGCCGGACACCCATGCTATCTGCATCAACCCCAGACTTGGCATCGGGAACTGCTCCAGTTTTTGAACCACCATTTTTCGTAGAAACACGTATGGTCAAGCCATCAGCCCTTACGGCTTCGGATCACATGAGATACTTCTTCGATTCCGGCCTGCGATTTTCCTGTCAACAGTGCGGACAGTGCTGTACAGGAGAGTCAGGGACCATTTATGTATCATCCTTTGAGATCAAAAAAATAGCCTCATTTTGGGATGTATCCGTTACCGTGTTTATCCAGCAGGCTCTGCTACCCTACAAGGAAAGTTACATCATAAAGGAACGTCCAGGCGGAGCCTGCCTCTTTTACCAGGACGGATGCACCATCTATCCGGTCCGTCCGACCCAGTGCCGGAGCTTCCCTTTTTGGACTCAATCCATGCGCAGCACCTATGCCTGGAAACAGGCGGCCAGGGCTTGTCCCGGGATTGGTCAGGGACGGTTATACTCCCGGGAGGAGATCTTGGATATCCTGGAATGGTCTCCGCTGTAAAAAATGAGAAAAGCGAGGTGTCATCTTATGTCCGAACAATTAACCAAAGCACAAGGCAAAACCCTGCTGGATCTGGCCCGGACCACCCTGATCAAGAAATTGGGTGGAGATCAATCAAGGATTCCGGAAGATCTGGATGAACGGCTGACGGATCCGGTCTTTGATCAAAAGCTGGGCACATTCGTCACCCTGCATCTGCATGGAAACCTGCGCGGATGCATCGGCAGCCTGACAGGAGATGAGCCCTTACGGGACAATGTCCGAAACAACGCCATAAATGCCGCCTTGCACGATCCGCGTTTTCCTCCGCTCAGTACCCGGGAGCTCGCAGAAGTGGATATAGAAATCAGTATCCTGAGCTCTCCTCAGCCCTTTAAATACTCCTCGCCCCAGGATCTGGTGAACGGGCTGCGGCCTGGAGTTGATGGCGTCATATTGAAAAAAGGCATGGCTCAGTCCACCTTCCTGCCCCAGGTTTGGGAGCAGCTCCCCCAACCGGAGGCCTTTTTAAACAATCTGTGTCTCAAGGCCGGGCTGCCTCAGGAGGCCTGGAAGCAAGGGGACGTTGAGATCATGACCTATCAGGTCCAATCCTTTTCTGAAACAGGAAAGTGATTATGAGCCGGATATTGCTGATCATCTGCATCCTGGCCATCCTATTCCCGGTGGCAACCAATCTCTATGCCTCAACAGTAAGTGTTTTTGTGAGCATCCCTCCCCAGAAAACATTCATACAGGCTATCGGGCAGGGACTGGTTGAAGTCGACGTCATGATCCAGCCCGGCTCAAATCCAGCCACCTATGAGCCACGGCCCAGCCAACTCTCCCGGCTGGCAAACACAGATATATATTTTGCCATGGGGGTGCCCTTTGAACGGGCCTGGCTGGAAAGATTTCAGGCCGTGAACCCCAAAATGGAGATTGTGCACACAGACAAAGAGATCCGGAAAAGGGCTCTGCCTGCTCGGTACAACTTAAAATCTGGACCGGATCAGGCGCATCACGAGCATACTGAGCATACAGGCATCAAGGATCCCCATATCTGGCTCTCACCGCCCCTGGTCAAGGTTCAGGCCAGGACCATGTGCCGTGCTTTGGAGCGCATAGATCCAGAGCACGCCTCCAAATACCGGGAAAACCTGTCTGCTTTCATCCAGGAAATTGAATCCCTGCATGGGCAACTGCAAGATCTGTTAGCCCCGGTGCAGGGACGCCCCTTTCTGGTCTTTCATCCAGCCTGGGGATATTTCGCGCACACGTACGGACTGCAGCAGGTTGCGGTGGAGTTGGAGGGCAAAGACCCCAAGCCCTCCCAACTGGCCCGGCTCATATCATTTGCCCGTCAGGAGGACATACAGGCCATTTTTGTCCAGCCTCAGTTTTCGGACCAAAGCGCCCGGGTCATTGCCAGAGAGATCGGGGCCAAGGTGATCAGCGCCGATCCCTTGGCCCAGGACTGGGCTGAGAACCTGCGTCGTCAGGCCCGGGCCCTGCGCCGGGCCCTGACAGAGTGAGCTGGGTATGGAACTTACAAGTATAGACATTATAACAATATAATCCAGAGAGCCTCCATGAGTACCAGCAACACCCATCCGCCGGTCATCGACATCCGTCACCTCTCCTTCGCCTACCACCAGCACTGGGTTCTGGAAGATGTAAATCTCAAAATTCAGGAGCTGGACTTTGTGGCTGTCATCGGGCCGAACGGAGGGGGAAAAACCACCCTGCTGAAAATCATTCTCGGCCTGCTCACTCCAACCAAGGGACAAGTCCACATCTTTGGACTCCCGCCCCACCAGGCTGTCCCTGATATCGGCTACGTCCCTCAAGATACGGAAATCAACCCCAGCGTGCCCATGACAGTAGAACAGGCCGTGCTCATGGGCTGCATCCGTGGCGGCGGCGGATGGCGTCGCTTTACCCGATCGGACCGGGATCAGGTTGAAGAAGCAATGCAAAATGCCGGGGTCCAAGATTTGGCCCGGAAGCAAATGGCTGATCTGTCCGGAGGACAAAGACAACGGGTTATGCTGGCCCGGGCCCTGGTCTCCAGGCCAAGGCTGCTCTTATTGGATGAACCGACCGCCAACATCGACAGCCAGGGGCAAGGTGAGTTCTATGATTTTTTGCAGCAGCTCAATACCCGGGTGACTATTGTGGTGGTCAGCCACGATCTCATGGTCCTTTCCAGTTACATAAAGTCAGTGGTCTGCGTCAGCCGGGAGGTGCATTTTCACGATCGGCCGGAAATTACATCAGAAATGCTCTCTGCTGCCTACCATTGTCCGGTGGAACTTGTAACTCACGGCCGGATTCCTCATCGGGTCCTGGCCAGTCACGAGGACACTTCAGATGCTTGATCTCCTGCATATGCACTTTATGCACAACGCCATGCTGGCCGCAGCTCTGGCCGGAATCGTGTGTGCCATCATCGGCACCTTTGTGGTCATCAACCGCATTGTATTCATTTCCGGGGGCATCGCCCATACAGCCTACGGTGGAGTCGGGCTGGCCGTGTACTGTGGATTTGCTCCTTTGCTGGGCATTACCCTGATATCCATAGCAGCTTCACTGGTCATGGCCTGGGTCAGCCTCAAGGCCAGACACAGGATGGATACCATGATCGGAGTCCTCTGGGCCCTGGGCATGGCTGTGGGAGTTATTCTCCTGGACCTGACTCCAGGATATAATGTCAATCTGATGAGCTATCTCTTTGGGAGCATCATGACTGTCCCCACCAGTTACTTGTTGTTGATGGCTGTTCTGACCATGATTATTCTGGGAACAGTCAGTTATTTTTACCATGATTTTGTGGCTATGTCCTTTGATCCTGAATTCGCTAGAGTCCGGGGAATCCCGGTAACCATTCTGTATGTCCTGCTCATGCTCATGATCGGCCTCTCAGTGGTCATCGTCATCCAGGTTGTAGGCCTGATTCTGGTCATTGCCTTAATGAGTATCTCCCCCTTTATCGCCGAACGCTTCAGTCCTTCTCCCTTGCGCATGATGGGCATTTCCCTGGGCTTGAACCTGGTCTTTGCCTTTTTGGGACTTACGCTCTCCGTAACACTGGATGTCTCTGCCGGCCCGAGTATCATCCTGGTCGCCTCGCTGGCTTTTTTCGGAGTCCAGATTCTGGTCCCCAAATAAAAAAGCCCCCGCAGAGGCGGGGGCTTTTTTATTTTCTTCGTTACGAGGGTCCCCCCTCGTAACGTCTTTTCTTGGGGCTCCAGCCCCCTTCTTCACTATCTCTGGAGAGCCTGAGACCAGAAAAGAAAAAAATCTGTCCTCTGCTTACGTGCCTTCCTCCCAGGAATTGAGGTAGTCATTCTGCTCAGCAGTGAGACTGTCGATCTGAATGCCCATGGCCTTGAGCTGCAGCCCGGCGATCTGATCGTCGACCTCAGTGGGCAGCTGCAGGACCTTGGGTTCCATCTGGCCCTTGTTCTGCACCCCGTACTCGCAGGACAGGGCCTGGCCGCAGAAGGACGTTGACATGACTTCACTGGGATGGCCTTCAGCTGCGGCCAGATTCACCAGCCGGCCTTCGCCGAGCACAAAGAGTTTTTTGCCGTCCAGGACATATTCTTCCATAAAGGGACGGACATTGCGCCGGGACTCGGCCTTTTCAGCCAGGGTGGACAGCTCGATCTCGTTGTCAAAATGACCGGAATTGGCCATTATGGCTCCATGCTTCATCAGTTTCATGTGCTCGAAGCTGATCACATGCTTGTTGCCGGTCACTGAGCAGAAGACGTCCCCGATACGGGCGGCTTCATTCATGGGCAGGACCCGGAAGCCGTCATATGCTGCCTGCAGGGCCCGAAAGTTGTCTACTTCGGTGATGACCACATTGGAGCCCATGCCTTCGGCCTTTAAGGCCACACCCCGGCCGCAGCTGCCGTAGCCGTTGACCACCACTGTCTTTCCGGCCCACAGCAGGTTGGTGGCCCGGGTGATTCCATCTATTGTGGATTGCCCTGTACCGTAATAGTTGTCCACCAGGTGTTTGGTCTTATTGTCATTGACCGCAATCATCGGATACTTCAAGGCATTGTCCTTTTCCATGGCCTTGAGCCGGATGATCCCGGTAGTGGTTTCTTCACAGCCGCAGATGATGTCCGGGATGAGGTGGGCATGCTTTTTATGGATTTCCGAGACCAGATCGCACCCGTCGTCGATGGTGATCTGGGGCTTGAACTTGATGACGTTCTCGATATACCGGTAATAATCTTCGGTCGTTTCTCCCTTGTAGGCCCAGACCTTGACTCCTTCGTCGGCCAGGGCCGCAGCCACATCGTCCTGGGTGGACAGGGGGTTGCAGCCGGTAATGGCCACATCCGCTCCCCCGGCCTGCAGGGTCCGGACCAGGATCGCGGTTTCCTTGGTTACATGCAGGGCCAGGCCTATCCGTACTCCCTTCAGGGGCTTCTCCCGGGCAAAGCGCTCCCGTACTTCCAGGAGAGCACCCATATGCAATTCCGCCAGCTCTAAATTATTTTTTCCTTGAGTGACCAGACCCATGTCTTTCACTTCATACGTACTTCCTTTGTCCATTTCTGACTCCTTCCAAATTAAAGGTTCTTAGCGAAAAATATGTTGATCTTTGTCAGCAACAAACATATTGATGCACAATCCATTCTTGACTTCAATCTGCTGTGTGCGCTGCAGGATAAAGCCGGCATCCTCCAGCCACTGCCTGACCTCATCCGTGGCCAGGCCCATCCACGGACCGCCGAAACGGTCCCGCACATCCGGCTGATCGTGCTTGTCAAAGTCCACCAGGACCAGGCGTCCGCCCTGCTTGAGCACCCGCCGGGCCTCTCTGATGCCCACCGCTGGAACGGACAGGGTGTGCAAGGCCATGCTGACTATGGCCATATCTGCTGTTTCATCCCGCAAAGGCAGATGTTCCAGCTCGCCCAGCCGCAGCTCCACTCTATGCCCATTGTGGGCAATGCGTTTTCTGGCCTGCTCCAGCATACCAGGTGAGCTGTCAATGCCGATGACCTTTTGGGCCTTTTGTTCCAGCCTCAGGGCGAGTTCCCCTGTGCCGCATCCCAGATCAACGGCCACCTGTCCGGGCCAGACCTCTTCGGCTATGAGTGCATTGAGGTCAACCGGCCCCAAAATCTCGTTCTTGAGCTCATCCCAATCCGGAGCCACATTCTGGAAAAAACGGGCTGTGCGGTCTTTGCGCTCCGAATAGATGGCTTCGGCCCGCTGCAAATCCTGCTTCAGCCCTGAAGTGCTCTCCAGATCCTGGCGCAAATAGTCGATCAATGCCTGGTTTTCCTCATTTATCACCGCATGATAGTAGACAAAGCTCCCATTGCGGCGCGAAGTGAGCACTCCGCTTTCGGAGAGAATCTTCAAGTGTCTGGAAATGCGGGACTGTCCCATATCCAAGGCCTGCACCATCTCGTTGACGTTGAACTCGTGATGCAACAAAAGGATGAACAGTCGAAACCGGGTTTCATCGGCCAGGGCCTTAAAAACTTTTATCTTATCCATAAATTTTTATATTGAGATATCTTGATATGTAAACCGCAAGACATAGAGATACACTCTGGACAAGACATTGTCAAGCGAGAGTGTCAACCCTTAGGGCTTTTATGTTCTGCTTATGATTGTCTACAATTTCAGTGTATTTGATCTGTAGATGGAGTACATTCACTGTTTTCAGTCCCGCCATGGCGGGACCGCTGGCCGTAGACGGCCAGTTTGATCAAGAATGAAACTGGCTGTGAAGAGGCTGGGCCCAGTAGCCCGGGCCTCTCCGAGGGCCGGAAGTGCGTTGATCAAAGAGGCTGGGTCTCGGAGAGAACCAGCCCTACCCAGAAAAGCCAGAGTCACCTTAGGGATAAAATCTCGTTTTATGCAAGCTCTGTCACCGATAGGAGCCAGAACGCAGTATGTCCTGGTCCAGATACCGGCCCGGGATGACAGTAATACGCGGCAACTGATCCAGGGAGCTTTCATCCACCAGCAGGACGCATTCAAATACGGTTTCCAGATTCTCAAAGGTCAGGACATCCCGGGGCGGGCCGTGTCCGGCCAGGGTTCCTTCCCGCAACAGCAGGATTCGCTCGCCGTACAAAGACGCCAGGTTCAGGTCATGGGCAACCATGATCACAGTCAGTTCATGCCTGGTGTGCAGTTCTTCCAGCAGGTCCATAACCCGTACCTGGTGGGCCAGATCCAGGGAAGACGTCGGTTCATCCAGAAGCATGATCTCCGGCTCCTGGCACAAGGCTCGGGCAATAAGCACCCGCTGCAGTTCTCCGCCGCTGAGCTGGGCCAGAGAGCGATCCTGCAGGTGCTCTATGCGGGTGGAATGCATGGCCTCCCTGGCCACCTGCATATCCCGGGCGCTCTCCAGCCCCAGAAGGCCCTGGTGCGGATAACGGCCCATAAGCACGGTTTCCAGCACGGTATACGATGCAGCCACCGAGGCCTGCTGGGGAACAAGGGCCACCTTCCTGGCCATCTCCCGCCTGGACCTGGTGCTGATATCCCGGCCCAGGATCTCAACCTGGCCTGACTGCGGGCGCAGGATTCCGGCCAGGGACTTCAGGAGGGTACTCTTGCCCGATCCATTGGGACCAATGACCACCAGAAGCTCTCCCCGGGGAACAAAGAAGCTGACCGATTCCAGAACCCGGACCTGGCCGTATCCAACACAAAGCTCGTTTACCCGCACGGCATCCCCAGACCCCATATACTTCTCCTGAAATTCCTATCTTGCTGGCATGAAACGAGACCTAACTCCAAAGAGGGCCTGCCCTTAGGGACAAGGGCGGCCTACTACTGGGCCCCGGCTTTTCCGGGTAGGCTGGTTCTCTCCGAGGCCCAGCCTCTTTGATTCTGCTCCAGAAGCCAGCCCGGCACTCACTGGCAGGATGGGCATTTGAATTTTGCAGTGACGTTCGAACAGCCAGTGAGTGCCGAGCGGCCTTATACTGGCCCAGCTCTTTTCAGAGGGCGACCCGCACTCACCAAGTATTTGAATATTCATACAAAGTACAAAAATAACCTTGCAAGTGAGTGCCGGGCCGGGCAATGACAAAGGGGTTAATCCCTCAGTTTCATTCGTGATCAAACTGGCCGTCTGCGACCAGAGGCGGCGCTGAAACCTGCACACCTCCCTACAAGTTTCCAACCAGCACCTGTTTTTTTGACCAAGATTTCTTTTACCTCTTGGACCTGGCCAGAAGGATGATAAAGGCCGGGGCCCCAATCAGGGCCGTGACCACTCCCACTGGAAGCTGACCCTGGACCGAGGACAATCTGGCCAGCAGATCGCATCCGGTCATGAAAGCAGCTCCGCCCAAAACGCAGGCCGGAACCAGGAGGCGATGATCAGGCCCCAGAAGCAGGCGCAGGACATGGGGAATAACCAGGCCCACAAACCCGACCAGACCGACCAGACAGACTGAGGCACTGACCATAAGAGAGGTAACCACCAGGAGGACGGCACTCACAGCCTGGACATTTACTCCCAGGCTGTGGGCCGTGTCCCGCCCGAACTGCAGGAGGTTCATGGGCCGGGCCAGGACGAAGATGAGAATGAAGCTGGGGAGCAGCAGAATACCCAGCCCTCCCACCTGGGAGATATCCGCGCTGGACAAATCCCCCATAAGCCAGAACAGGATGCCCTGCAGCTTGGTGTGTTCGGTGATGGAGATAAGGAAGGTTATGATTGCTGAACAAAAGGCATTGACCATCACCCCGGCCAGGAGCAGGCTGTTCTCCTGCAGCAGCCTGTGCCTGGAGGTCAGGATCAAAACCAGGAGCAGAGTGGCCAGGCTCCCGGCAAAGGCCAGGCCGGCTACCCCGGGGAAAAATCGCAGTCCAAGTATCATGCCCAGGATGGCTCCCACAGCAGACCCGCCGGAAACTCCCAGAATATAGGGCTCCGCCAGTGGGTTGCGCAACAGGGCCTGAAAAACCAGACCACCCACCCCCAAAGTGGCCCCTACCGCTGCCGCCAGCAGGACCCGGGGCAGGCGTATCTGCCAGATAATGGTCCAGTGCACGCTCTGGCCGGTTTCGCCCCGGAAAAGAGATGCCAGCACATGCACCAGGTGCTCGCCGGTAGAGCCCCAGGCCAGGGCCAGAATCATAACCAGCCCCAATCCCAGAGCCAGCCCGGTGCAAAGCACAGCAATTCGAAGCCCTGATCCTCGAGGACCCATTGATACCCGGGCATGCTCCCTACTCATTGGCATGCGTTGCCCTGTCGCCGGCATCAGTATTCACATTCAGCTTGCCGGCCAGTTGGGGGTGGAAGAGCTGAACCAGGATGACCAGGGCCCTGGTCAGCTTCGGAGTAGGCCGATTGAAGAGATCAGGATTCAGGGCATGGATACGTCCGGTTTTTACGGCACTGATTTGATGAAACTTCTGCCATTTATCCTTTTCCTCCTGGACCATCATCTCTTCTCTGCCCATGGTATTGATCAAAATAATATCCGGATTAAAGACAAGCACATCCTCTCGGGAATAGCGGGGGTATTGATTTGATTCAGCGGCAACATTCTCTCCCCCGGCCAGGGTAATCAGCTCATGGGCAAATGTATCCTGTCCTGCAGAGACAATGGGCGAGACCCCGATCTGGTAAAACACCCTGGGCCTGCTTTCAGCCTGGCCCACCACTTCCTTGATTTCCTGGACCTTCTGCCGCATAGCGCCAGCCACCTGCCGGGCCTTTTCTTCAGCGTCAAGCACTCGGCCCAGATCCAGGATGGTGTCCATTATGGCCGGCAAATCCCTGGGGTCCAGGGCATAGACCGGAATTCCCGCCCGTTCCAGCTGCAAAATGGCCGGATAGGGATTGCCGTCCTTGGTGGCCAGGCACAGATCCGGCTGGAGGGCGACAATTTTCTCCACATCCAGATTGACATACGAGCCTACCGAAGGAAGCTCCCTGGCTTGGGGCGGGTGGTTGCTGTACTGGGTAACGCCGACCAGACGGTGTCCCTGGTCAATGGCAAAAACACTCTCAGTAATGCTTGGGGCCAGCGAGACGATTCGCTCAATACGCTCTGGCAGCTGCACCTGGCGATCCAGCTCATCCGTGACCGTCCTGGCCTGATCCGCTTCGACACGGCCCAGGACAAAAAGACCGAGAAAGAAAAACAAAAATCCTGCAAAAAGGGGCTTCATAAAGCTGATCAGTCCTCCCGGAATTGCAGCAACCACAGGTTCTCGCATGAAACTGATCTCATCCTGAAGAGGGCCTGCCCGGCTTGGTCAGTTTCCTCCTCGATCAATCCGGAATTTTTTTGCCCGTTTTGGGGCAAAAAATATTTCAGATTTGCCGGAGGCAAAGCTGAACTCCACCAGCATATCTACCTGGACAGCTCAAACCGGATGGGCACCTCGACCCAGACAGCCACAAGGCGGCCGTCCTTTCTGGCTGGCTCAAACTGCCACTGGCGTACAGCCTTGATGGCGCTCTTTTCAAACATTCCTTCCGGCTGGGCATGCTCCACGCTGACTTGGCTCACCTGACCCTTCTTGTCAACCAAAAACCGGAGAATGACCTTTCCTTCTATGCCCCGGCGTTTGGCCTGAATGGGATAGGTGGGATTGACCTTACCTGTCAGCCGGGGATGAGAATCTACTTGGCCCAAAGAAAACGCGGTCTTTTGCGCGGCAGGTTCATGTGTCTTGGATTCTGGCTTCTGCGGCTCTGGACTGGGCTGGGGGACGGACTCAACCGGTTCTGGCTCCCGGGGCTGGGAAACCGCGATTTGGCCCAGATCCATCTCCGGCATATCAAGTTCCAGCTCCGGGAGATCAGGCGGGGAAGGGGGAGAAAACTCCATCTTTTGGGGTTGAAATTCCTGACGGGGAGGTTCTTGCGGCTCTTCCGGCTCCTGTTTTTTTTTCCTGTCCTGGGAATCAGTCTCCGGGGCCTCAGCCTGTTGCATGCTGACCATTGTCGGAGTTCCGGCAAAAGGCCGCTCCTCGGGCTCCGCCTCCCGAAGCTGAGACAAAAAGGGGATGGTCAGGAAAATGAGCATATTCAAGGTAATGGCTACGGCCAGGACCAGGACATGCCTGCGCCAGCGGGGCCATCCCTGAATCTCTGCTTTCTGCGGCCATTGATATTCCATGAACACATATTTCCATTTCAGTCCCGCCACTGGCCGGACCTGCGGCAAAGCTGAAGAATCACCCCGGTCGACTGGCGGCCACCGCAACATCCTGCACGCCGGCCAGACGGCAGGCATCCAGGACCTGGATGACGATACCCGACCTGCTCTCCTTGTCTGCAGCAATAACCACGTTGCCCCCGGGATTTTTCAGGGCAAAGCGTTCCACATGGGCTTGAACCGAGCGTACATCTATAGGTTTTCCTTCCATATATATCCGGTTTTCCGGCGTTACACCGATAATCAACGTGGTCTTCTGATCCTCGGCCGACTGGGCCACCGGCCGCTGCACCTCCACTCCGGACTCTTTGACAAAGCTGGTGGTGACCAGAAAGAAAATGAGGAGGATAAAGACCATATCGATCAAAGGAGCGATATTGAGCTCGGTACTCCCCCGGGATCGCTGACGTGTACTACGGATGCTGCGCATGTTTATACTCTGAGGATTTGTCCGGAGTCCAGATGCCGCAAAAGCGTCAGGCAAAATCGCTGCATCCGGGCCTTGATCACTTCCGCTCTTTTCTGCAGCAGGCTGCCAAGGACCAGGCCTGGCACGGCCACCAAAAGGCCGGTCTGCGTGGTGATCAGAGCCTCGGATATGCCTCCGGCCAGGGATTTGGCCTCCCCGGTGCCGAATACGGAAATGACTTCAAAAGTGGAAATCATTCCGCATACCGTGCCCAAAAGTCCCAGCAGGGGGGCGGCCTTGGACAGAATCACTATGGTTTCGATGTGCTTGTCGATTTTTCGAGCTTCAGGCCGGGTGATGCGGTCCACCAGCTCCTGTTCATCAAAACTATCCCGCTCACTTTGCATATGCTGCACCAGAAACAAGATATTCTGCTGCCATGGTGCACCCGGCTGCTGTTCCTGAGTGGCCAAAAGATCCTGCACCGGCCGTTCCTGCCGTCTCCAGCGGGTAAAGTCCAGGACCTTGAGCAGGATGAGCCACCACATCCACACGGACACTCCCAGCAGTGGCCACATCACACCTCCACCGCTGTCCAGAAAGGTCCAGGTTTGAATGAGCAGGTTTTCCAGCATAGTGCCGTCTCTGACGGATTGGATATGAGTCAGGCGATGTACAGTTTTTCACAGGTTTGATTGTGACCTGTGAAACAGTTCATATTTTCATTTTTTATTTGGTGTCATTTCGTGTGTTTCGTGGGCAAAAGTCTTTTTCCTTTCGCCTTCATGCTCGTCCATGTTCAGGACCAGCAGGGAAAAGGCCGCCCCCTTTTCTTCGATATCGCCAATGATCTTGTCCACCCGCCGATCCAGCAGATGGTGCAGAAACATGATGGGCACGGCTATACCCAGCCCGATCTGAGTGGTAATCAGGGCCTCGGAGATGCCCCCGGCCATGACCTTGGGCTCTCCGGTTCCAAAGATGGTAATGGCCTGAAAAGTGGAGATCATCCCGGTCACTGTACCCAGCAAACCCAGTAATGGGGCAATGGCGGCCAAAACATTCAAGGTCGGCAGAAAACGTTCCAAACGGGGCAGCTGGCTTAAGACTCCCTCCTGCAGGGCATTCTCCACGGCCTGCCGGCTCTCGCCCACATAATCCAGGGCTTTGTCTATCACCCGGCACAGGGGTGCGCGCTGATGGGCGGCACACAATTCCCTGCACTTCTGCCACTCATTGTTCTTTGCCAAGTGCGTTATCTGATTCATGATCCGATCAGAATTGGACCGGATGCCAAGCATGAATATGAGCCGTTCAGCAACCAGGATCAGGGCCAGACCGGCTATGCCGAACAGGGGCCAGACCAGAAAGCCCCCGGCCCTGAGCCATTCTCCCCAGGTCTGTTCCCTGGATATCTGAGCAAATACAGACCCCTTGCTGATATCCAGGGGTACCTCTTCCTTATCCCCGGCCATATAGGCCTGCACACTCCTTTTGGTCAGCCAGGGCAGATCGCCGCCCACAGCCATCAGCTCCCGGCCTTGAGGACCGGGCTGTAAATAGCCGGTTCCCTGTTTTGAGTGATACATGGCCGTCAAGCCACCAATAAGAGCCAGTGTTCCATTCTGTTCCCGGCCTGCGGCATCCATATAGGAGCCGGAAAATCGCTGCATCTGCCCGGTCTGATCCATGACTGCCAGGCCGCAATCCACCACTGAGCGAATCTCATTCATTCCAGGCAGATCCTGGCGATCGGCCACCTTTTCCAGGCCCTTTTTGTGATCAGGCATGAGTGGTCCTAAAGGGTTTTTCTCCAAAAGCTGCATCAAATTCTTGGCTGAGCCCACCAAGCTGCCCTGGACCTCTTCCACCTCTTCCCGTTCCGATTCCAGCTCCTGCTTCAATTCATTTTCATCTTCCTGCAAGGCCTTGAATGCATCCTTTTTGTCTTCCAGGGAAGCCTCCAATCCGGATACTGACTCCTTGAGCTCGTCCAGGCGGGCCTGCAAAGTGTCCCTGTCCTCCATCAGCAGGGCCTGGGTGTCAGATGTCTCCCGGGCTATAGTGCCGGATTGCTCCTGTATGATCTGCCGTATCTGCGAAGATTCGGCCTGCTCAGCCCACAGGTCAGATCCGCACGCCAGGCAGCACAAAAGGACCCACATGATGAGAAAATTCCTTGTCCTTATTTTGGAGGGCATATCATTCCTCACCCGGCCCCAGGGGCATGGTGACAAGCTCGGCCACCCGGCGCTCCTGGATAATATCCACGGTTTTTTGCACTTCTTTGGCCATATCCTGGTCCAGAGATCTCCACTCCTTCGCCTTCTTATCCCACATCCCGGCTAAGCCGCCGTCCGGGGTTACATACAAAAGCCCTACTCGGCCAAGACGGACCACCTGGGCCTGGACAGGGGATCCGTCAATATCCAGCTCCCGGTCGTTCACCCCCACCGAGGTGCCGTATCCGGCCTCCACGGTCAAAGCCTCCAGGACCCGGCGCAGACGCTCGCTCAGGCTGACCCCGTATTCGGTCAGGGACTGGTCGATAAAATGCAGCCGATCCTCACGCTCCTGGGGCAGAAAAGGGAGGTCGGCCTCAACTCTGGCCTCCAGTTTATCCACCACTTCGGACAGGTACGGCTCCAGCTCCATGCGCAGGCTCCGGGCCACCTCTTCCTGCTCTTCAAGGCGGTCGATTGAGTTCTCTTTCTGTTGAATATATGCAACATGCTGCTCGTTTTGCAGCTCCAGCCATTTCTTCTTTGTCTGCAGGGACAGGATCTTTTGAACCAAAGCCCGTTTCTCTTCGCTCCAGGCCTGAACCTCTTCCTGCACCGCCTGCTGCTCCTTCAATGCCTCCTGCATAGGCTCATCCGATTCCTGGGCATGCAGAGGGGCCAAAAGGCCCATCACCCCCAAAAAGGCCATCCATCCTAAGAGAGACAAAATCTTATTTCCATGTTTCATAATATACCTGCCTGAGTTCAGCTTTGCCTCCGGCAAATCTGAACTATTTTTTGCCCCCAAGCGGGCAAAATGAAAAATGCCGGATTGATCGAATATGAAACCGGGTTTGAAGGAGGCTGGTCCTTTTCTTCGTTCCCAAGGTCCTCCCTGGGAACGTCTTCATCTTATGGCTCCGGCCATCCTCTTATTCTTTCCTATGTTACAAGAAAACCGAAAAGTAACCTAATCCCTTGTTTCATACAAGTGTATGACGTAAATTGGGGTGGCAACTTTTGAAATAAAAGTGAGTGCCGGGTCCAGCCCTGTTCATACTCAGTTTCTTACTCGATCAAACCGGCTCTCTGCGGCCAGCGGCAGTTTGGTCTGCACGTCAGCCAAACGGATCTTTCTTTCTGACTTAAGAATTTGCTCCACAGTTTGCAGACAGGAGGCGGCCCGGGACGCTGTCCGCTTGGATTTTTTGGCCCGGGCAAAGGCCTGTCTGGCCCCGTCCCAATCCTGCTCCTGCCAGGCTGCGTATCCAGCCAGCATCCAGGCCTCACCCTGCTGCTCAGAGCCGCCTTCCACCGCCTGCCTGGCTGCCTCTCTGCACTGGGCAAACCGTTCATGCGTATACAGCAGGCGGGCCTTGTCCAGATGCCAGGCCGGATCGTCCTTGCCGGCCAGGGCTCGATCCATCCACTTCACGGCCTCATCTATGTGCAGGGCCTGGGCATAGAGCTGTCCCACGCGCCAGCAGTGCTGTGCATCCGGTTCATGGCCAAGCCCCTTGTCCATGGCCTTGACCGCCATCAGAGGCACCCCGGCCGCAGCATACATGGAGGCCAAATCTCTCCATTTCTTTTTGTCCGGCTCTTCTAAGTCATAGGCCAGCTCCAGGGCGGATGCCGCCCCCAGCATATCGTCCTGCTGGGAACGAACATGGGCCAGTAACTGCCACAGCTTCCAATCGGCCGGATGCTGACTGATGACCTGCTGCAGCCGGTCCTCGGCCTGGTCCCATTTCTTGGCCTGAACCAGGGAATAGACCAAAAGCTCAACCCACTCGGTTTTCGGATTTTTTGATTTCTCCAGCAGACTCTGCATGACCTGTCCCGCTCTGGAATACTCCTGGGACTCAAACCAGACAGCAGCGGCCTGATACATAAGCTCTTCAGATTCGTCAGATTCGCCTTGGGCTGAGGCCCGCTCAAACAGGCGGGCAGCTTGCTGCAGGCGTCCAGTCTGATAGCTGGTCACGGCATAGTTTTGCAGGATAAGGCTGTTTTCAGGATAGAGCTTGGCTCCCCGGGAATAAGTATCCAGGGCTGCCTCCGTCCGGTCCAGCTCGCTTTGGGCCTGAGCACAGAAAACAAACAAGGTGGCAGCCGGCTGCTCATGCCGCTCCAGATAGGGTTCAACAAGCCGGAGGCACTCCGCGTACTCCTGCTTCTCCAGCTTTTGTTGGGCCTTATAGGCCAGGCGATGCTCCGCAGAATTGCTGAACTCAGCCCCAAAGCCCGGTCCGGCACCAAAAATACAGGCCCCTGCCAGCACAAGGCCGAGAATCTTTCCCAGATTCAGCCAATACAAAGTCTGCATCGCGACTCCGTAGCACGTTTATTTTATCCGTATACACAACAAGGCCTTGATACGCTTCTTTGTATGCATTGTCAAAATGCCCTTTCCTCAGGGCTTGGGGCGTAAAGACAGCAGGAGCCAGGCCATGAAGCTGCCAATAAGCAGGATATAGGCAGATAGAAAAGGAGTATGCACCGGGCTGTTGACCACCCGGACTTTGGCGCCGACACCATCCGGACCAGCGACAAACCCGCGCAGGACCACATAGTATCCCGCATGTTCAAAGGGCCGGAGCATGTGTATCTTCCCCTTCTCTCTGGTTTGACCCTTGCGGCTGAGGGCTATATGCACACAATTGGCCTTTAGGTCAAAGCTCTCTCTGGTCATGGCCTGTCGTGCATCCTGTCCCGTGAGCCGGAGCAGCGCAGGATCGTTGACATACACAACATCTAAAATGTTCAGGGTCCATCCTGCGCTCAGGGCCACTTCTTCTCCAGCCCGTACAGTCTGCTGAGGATATTTCTGACCCACCACCGTTTCCAGGGCATGCAGAAGCATGACAGCTCCAAAAACAATATGCAGCCCGATAAAGACCCAGAACCGGAGTCCACGGATTGAGTTATTGCTGCGCACCCGGTTCCACAGGCAGGCAGCCAGATTACAACCCAAAGTGAGGGCCAACAGGACCAAAACCACAAACCAGGACAGGGTCCAGGGATGCTCAAGACCCTGGCTGCTCAGCCACTTACGGACCAGCAATTCGTTCATTCCGGACAGCCCCTCCTGAAACATGGCCTCAGAGGAGACAAGACTGCCCAGGGTAAACCAAAGAATCAGAAAAATGAGGACCCACCAGGAAAGATCCAGTGAGCTCAATCGCTTCCATATGTACATAATAACTTTATACCCAGTTCTACCGGCATCTTAATATTCATTTAAAAATGTGGGGCATTGCTGCAGCAATGCGCCAAATTTTTAGGGCAGCATGATGGCCAGTGCGGCAACCAGCGTGCACAGGCTTCCTGTTGCTGTTCTGCAGCCCGGCTTTTTCCAGGCCGGGGGAATATGCAGCGGAAGCATGAGGAGGAGGAATATGGCTGTTG